>DASZLS010000032.1:0-3435 GCA_035552255.1 Acidimicrobiales bacterium
GTGAACGGCGTCGGCGGATCACGCCAAGCCCCGCCCCCGTCGAAGCGGCTCGCGCTCACGGATCGGTCCGAGGTCATCGGATCGGTGGGAATGACACGATGCTCCTTCACGCCGGTTGTACGCGCGCGGTTCACGAGAATGTGAAATAGCCATGTTTTGAATGACGACCGCCCTTCGAAACGCTCCACTCCTCGCACGACCGCCATCCACGTATCCTGGGCGACGTCTTCTGCGCTCGCCTGGGAGCTCACGTAGTAGCGCGCGACCCGCACCAACGATTCGTGGTAGCGCGTAACAATTTCGGAGAACGCCGTTTGGTCGCCCTTCAGTAGTCGCTCGAGCAACTCTGCGTCGTCCATTTCGCCACCATACCGGCAAAGTTGCCAAGCCGAAAAACCTCTGTAACGAAATTGGGAGTCGTCGGACTGTTCACTGGCAACTTCGCCCAACTCAGGAGAATGCAATGAAACTACAGACACCACTTCGAGCGAGCGGGGCAATGGCACTCGCCCTTGGTCTTGGACTCGTCGGTCTTGGCGGCGTCGCGAACGCCTCGCCGTTTCGCCCGCCATCACCGCAACACGCACTGTTCGTTGAGACCGACGCCACGAATGGCAACAGCGTGTTGAGTTACCAGCGCGCGAGCGACGGCACGTTCTCCTTCGCGGGCAGTTACCGGACCGGTGGCAATGGTGCCACCGCGACGAGCGCCACTGCGGACCCGCTCGCCAGCCAAGGCGGACTCACGCTTGTGAACAATGGAAACGAACTACTCGCAGTCAACGCGGGCAGCGACACCGTTACCGTCTTTGCGGTCAACGGAACCGAGCTCACTCAAGTACAGCAGATCTCGAGTCAAGGGCTCTTTCCCGACTCGATTGCGTCGAGCGGACGCTACGTCGCGGTGGCCAACGCCGGCGGCGCGGGATCGATTGCCGAGTACGTGTTGGTTAATGGTCATCTCGTCCCGCTTCCGGGTCAGGTTCGCTCGTTAGGGCTCGTGAACACCACGCCGCCAGACTTTCATCACAGCGCCGGTGAAGTCGGCTACACCCCCGACGGCAAGCACCTTGTCGTTACGACCAAGCTGTCGACCAACGCGTACGACGTCTTTTCCGTCGCAGGTAATGGTGCGCTCGGCTCGACGCCGACCGTGACGCCTGCGCTGAACGCGCTGCCGTTCGCGTTCACGTTCGACGCTGCTGGTCACCTCGTGGCGACGGAAGCATCGAACAGCTCACTCAGCACCTATACGGTCAACGCCAATGGCTCGCTCACGAGCATTGGAACGGTGAGCGACGGCGCGTCAGCGCTCTGCTGGGTCTCCGGAGCCAACGGTTATTTCTTCGGATCTAACGCTGGAAGTGGCACCGTCAGTTCGTTCGATGAGAATGCACTCGGCGTGCCACAGCTCGCTAACGCCAGTGCTGCTACGGCCCATGCAGGCACGACGGACTCGGTAGTTTCACCCGACGGGAAATTCTTCTATGTCGAAAGCGGCGGTGCCGGAACGATCGACGCCTTTGCCATCGGTGTCGGGGGAACTCTCACCCCCATCGAGACCGCGTTTAACATCCCCTTGGCGTCAGAAGGCATCGCCATTAGCTAAGCGGACTTCGCCTGCAGCGCTCCGGCGCACGCCGGGGCGCTGCAGGCCACCGAGGCGCTCGCTGCTCGACAATATGATTTGAATCGAGAACTCGTCGAGAGCAGACCCAAAAGAGAGTTGGAGCAGATGACAAGGATTGATCACAAGACGGCGATTGTCACCGGAGCGGGGAACGGAATCGGCCGGGCGATCGCGCTGGCATTCGCGGGCGCCGGCGCCAATGTCGTCGTCTCCGACGTGCTCGCCGGCGACGGCGAGCGCACCGTCAGAGAGATCACCGACGGTGGTGGCGAAGCGTTCTTCGTGGCCGCAGATGTATCCGACGCCCAGCAGGCTGAGGACTTGATCGCGGTTGCCGTCGGGCGCTTCGGTGGCCTCGACATCCTGGCGAACAATGCCGGAATCACCGGCGGCCAGCTCCGGCTGCACGAGGTCGAGCCGGAAGACTTCGATCTCGTGATCAGCGTTAACGTGCGCGGTACGTTTCTGTGCTCCAAGTACGCCATTCCGCACTTCCTTGCTCAGCGCGACGGGCGGATCGTCAACACCGCCTCAACCTATGGTTTGATCGGCGCCCCGAAGGCGGCCGCGTACTGCGCCTCTAAGGGCGCAATCATCAACCTGACCCGCCAGCTCGCCGTGGACTACGGTCCGGACGGAATTCGGGTCAACGCAGTCTGCCCGGGATATATCGACACCCATCTCGGGCGCCGAGGACCTCAGCTCACGAAGGAGGAGTTCGAAGCGGCGACGGCCGTCCGCGAGAAGGCGGCGGGCATGCAGCCTCTGCGGCGCCAGGGCCAGCCCGCTGAGGTAGGCGAGGTCGCGCTGTTCCTCGCATCCGACGCCGCATCGTTCATGACAGGATCGATTGTTACCGTCGACGGTGGCTGCGTCACGACCTTTAACTACGGCGAGGCGAGCAACTAACGCCCGAGAGCGCTGCAGAGCCATCGCGTGCGAGCCGAGGCGGGGCGCTATCGCGTCCCACACCTTGATCGCGCTGATGTATTCGTTTTCGCTCGGGGATGGGTCGTGGATACTCCATCGCACACTCCCCCTCGGACCCTGAGACCTTGGAGTCGGCCACGTCCTTCGTCACGATCGTCATGCCCTTCGTCACCTGAAATCGCGTCGCAGCGCTCGTCACCGTCCCGCACGCGCGCTCACTTCACAGCGACTTGCGACGATTCATCAAGGATCACCGGAACCCTGGAATCAGTCAAGGGAGGGATGGAAAGATGAATCCGAAGATCACCGATTACCTAGTCAACGATCGAATCGTGGGATTGATTGCTCAAAGACGCTCCATCAAATCGACTCTCCATAGAGCGGTTCCGCAGAGCGATTCCGCAAATCGGGAACTCGCCTTCGAGTGGCGAGTCGAATGGGCGCTGCTGGGACAAGGACAAAAGCTAGCCTTTGCTTGATTCATCTTCAACGGCGCCACCCGAGTCTCGAGATCCATATGCTGGTCCGAAAAACACCAGAGCCGCTAGGTCGTTTGCGACGTCATGAAAGAAGTGCGGCTGGTGTGCGGGCACGAAGATAACTGAACCAGGTCCGACTTCAACGGTTTGGCCTCCTGAGGAGAACTGTCCTCGTCCGATGGTGACTACGTACACCTCGTCCTCGGCGTGGGGGCTTTGCAAATCGGTGGCTCCGGCGCGAAGCGAGTACGTCCCCACGCTCAGGTCCGCGCGACGCAGATGCTCGACGTATTCGGCGCCAGCCTCGCCCGGGTCAAGGTAACGCCCGGCAACTGCGACGACCCTCATCGCGCGCGCCCCTGCGACGAGTGGCGGAGCAAGGCGGAGATCTTGAAA
>DASZLS010000033.1:0-7795 GCA_035552255.1 Acidimicrobiales bacterium
AGTCGGTCCGAGGCGACCATGAGCATCAACTCGTCGTCGACGTCGTAGAGATCACGAACCTTGCCCGAGTAGAGGTGCGCGAGCGTCAGATCGCTCAGTTCCGCCACGTGAGTGCCTCCAAGACCCGACGGCGATGTGCGAGCATTCGATCGAGATCAAAGGCCCGGGCGATGGCGTCTTCGCTCAAGGTCACCTCGTCATCACTCTCAACGATGTCACGGAAGTTTCGTCGCTCCTCGATCGCGCGTCGAGACGCACGCTGCACTATTCGGTACGCGTCGTCGCGGCTCAATCCCGATTCGATCAACGCGAGTAACACGGACTGGGAGAACACCAGTCCGAGTGAACCGTCGGTGAGATTGTCGAGCGCTCGCTCGGCGTGGATGACTGCCCCATCGGCGAGCCAGGTCGCCTTTCTCAACATATAGACGGTGAGCTGCAACGCATCGGGGAGTACCACGCGCTCGACGCTCGAGTGTGAGATGTCGCGCTCGTGCCAGAGCGCCACGTTCTCGAGGCCCGCGATGAGATACCCGCGCAACACGCGCGAGAGTCCGACCAGACGTTCGGCGATGACCGGGTTTCGTTTGTGGGGCATCGCCGACGAGCCCTTTTGGCCGGGAGCGAAGGGCTCTTCCATCTCCCCCACTTCGCTGCGTGCCAAGTGGCGAACTTCGAGCGCGAACTGCTCGATCGACGTGCCGATCGCGGCGCACGAGTAGAGCACCTCAGCGTGACGGTCGCGAGCGATGACTTGGGTCGCGGGCACCGCTTCGAGCCCGAGGTTGCGACAGACGTACTCTTCGACAGCCGGATCGATATTGGAGAACGTCCCCACGGCCCCGCTCAACTTGCCAACCGCGATACCGCGTCGCGCCTTTTCGGCGCGCTCGAGGTCGCGGTTGACCTGCAACGCGAAGAGCGCAAACTTCGCGCCGTAGGTCGTGGGCTCTGCGTGCATGCCATGCGTACGTCCGACGATGGGCGTGTCCACGGTCTCGAGCGCGCGCTTCGTGAGTGCGTCGCGCAGCTTGATGGTGTCGTCAATAACGATGTCCATGGCGAGCGCTAGTGAATAGCACAGCGCCGTGTCCACCACGTCGGACGAGGTGAGACCGTAGTGCACCCACGCCCCCTCGGGCATGCCAATGCGCTCTTGGACAATGTCGACGAAGGCAGCCGTGTCGTGATTGGTGACTTCTTCGCGCGCGTTCACCGCCGCAACGAAGTCTGCATCAACGACCGGGCGACGCTCGCGAAGTGCTTTTACCTCGACGATCGGGATGATCTCCAGCTCGGCGAGCGCTTCGGCGGCCAGCAGCTCAACTTCCAGCATGGTGTCGAAGCGATGCTCATCGCTGAAGAGCGCGGCGACATCCTTCGGGGCGTATCTCGGGATCACTGGTCTCCTTCGGTGGCGGCGAGCGCAATGTCACTTCGACGCACGCTTCCCCTAAAGGTTATGAGTGTCGCGCCCTCGTAGGCGCGGCGACGAGCGTCAACAAGATTGTCGCCCAGCCCGGTCACAGCCAGCACGCGACCGCCATTCGTCACGAAGTTGCCCTCCGCATCGCGCGAGGTACCCGCATGAAAGACGACGACGTAGCCATCTCCGTCAGCGAGCTGACCGTCTGGTCCCAGCCCGTCGATGACGTCACCGATGCGCGGATGTTGCGGATAGCCCTCGCTCGCAACGACGACCGTGACCGCGGCGCCGGACGGCCTAAACGTGGCGCCTTCGAGGCGCCCTTCGCCAACACGCATTAACACGTCAAAGAGCTGGTCCCCGTACAGGGGCACGAGGACTTCAGTCTCAGGATCGCCGAAGCGCACGTTGTATTCGAGCAACTTGGGACCTTCTGGCGTGAGCATGACGCCGGCATAGAGGACGCCTCGAAAGTCGATGCCCCGGCGGACGAGCTCGCGCGTGGTCGGCTCGATGATGTCGCGCATGATGTCAGATATCTGTTCATCACTCATGTTCGTCATCGGTGCGTACGCGCCCATGCCCCCCGTGTTCGCCCCTTGGTCGTAATTGCCTACGCGCTTGAAGTCCTGTGAGGGAGCCAGACCAACCGTCTCTGTCCCGTCGCAGAGCACGTGGAACGAGCACTCCTCACCGATCAGTCCCTCTTCAATGACGACCGTGGTGCCGGCTTCGCCGAAGGCGGCACCACTCAACTTCGTAGCGACGTCACGGCGAGCCTCCTCGAGATCCTCCGTGACCAAGACACCCTTGCCCGCGGCGAGACCGTCGGTCTTGATGACGTACGGCGGCTTCATTGTCGAAAGAAATGAAAACGCGGACGCCTCGTCGCGAAAGGATCCATACGCCGCGGTAGGGATACCCGCCGAGGCGAAGAACTCCTTCATGAACGCCTTCGAGCCTTCGAGCAGGGCACCCGCAGCACCCGGTCCCACGACGGTCTTTCCTTGGGCTCGTAGCACGTCGGCGAGTCCCGCGACGAGTGGTGCCTCCGGTCCGACAACAAAGAGATCCGCATCGAGCTCGGTCGCCGGGGTGATGACACACGCGATGCCGTGGGCAGCAATGCCCGCGTTTCCGGGCGTCACGACCACGTCAGCACTTTTCGCGATCGCCCACGCCAACGCGTGCTCCCGCGCACCGGAACCGACAATGACGCAGCGGCTCACGCCGTGCGCACGAACTGCTCGCGCTCGGGTCCAACGCCAACGACGGCGATCGGCACGCCAATGCACTGTTCGAGGAAGCGCACGTAGGCGAGCGCGGCGGGTGGCATCTCGTCAACGTGGCTCACCGACGTGAGATCGCTCTGCCAGCCCGGAACGGTTTCGTAAATCGGCGTGACCTCGTGAAGGACCGACTGGTGAAAGGGCATGTGCTCATAGCGAACGCCATCATGTTCGTAGGCAACGCACACCTTGATCTCGTCGAACTCGTCGAGCACGTCAAGTTTGGTGAGGGCGATCTCGCTGAGCGAGTTCAGCCGGACCGCCTGGCGCGCCATGACGACGTCGAACCAGCCCACCCGTCGGCGGCGTCCGGTATTCGTCCCAAACTCGTGACCTCGTGTGACCAGATACTCAGACGTCTCACCATCGAGCTCGGTCGGAAAGGGTCCGGCGCCGACACGAGTGATGTAGGCCTTGGCAATGCCAACGATGGTAGTGATGTCTCGCGGACCGAGCCCCGAACCAACGCACGCGCCACCCGCGACCGGGTTGGAAGAGGTAACGAAGGGGTAGGTGCCGTGATCGAGGTCGAGGAATGTCGCTTGAGCGCCTTCCAGCAAGACGCGCTTCCCGTCGGCTAGCGCGTCATGAACGAGGTTCACGGCGTCGACGATCATCGGCGCGAGTCGGGGCGCGAGCTCGTCCAGATACCGCTCCGCAATGTCGCCTGCGCTAATGGCGGGCCGGTTATAGATCTTGGTGAGGATCAGATTCTTCTCGTGCAGGACGACGTCGAGCTTCTCGCGGAAGATCTTCGGGTCGAGAAGGTCCTGCACTCGCAGCCCCACCCGGGCAGATTTGTCGGCGTACGCAGGGCCAATGCCCCGTTTGGTCGTCCCGAGCGCGTTTCGACCGAGGAAGCGCTCAGTCAGCCGGTCGAGCTCTTGGTGGTAGGGCATGATGAGGTGCGCATTGCCCGAGACGACGAGGCGCGAGACGTCAACGCCGCGATCGATGAGCGTGTCGAGTTCGGCAAGCAGCACGGCGGGATCAACGACGACGCCGTTGCCAATGACGGGGGTCACGCCGGGATAGAGAATGCCCGACGGCACGAGCTGAAGCGCGAACTCCTGGCCGTCGACAACGATGCGGTGTCCCGCGTTGTGTCCACCTTGGTAGCGAACGACGAGATCCATGTCGCGCGCCAGCAGGTCGGTCAATTTTCCTTTGCCTTCGTCACCCCACTGGGTTCCGACTACGACGGTTGCGGGCACTGGACTCCCTCGAGATGGCCTCGTTGCACGAAAAGCCTACCGTAGGGAAAATGGCGCTCCGTCGAGCGGACTGCTTAGCGAAAGGCGATCTTGCCGTCGACGACGTCCACCGTGATCGTGTCGCCTTCCTTGTAGGTGCCCTGGAGCACTGCGAGCGCGAGCGGGTCCTCGAGCCGGCGCTGAATCACCCGCTTCAAGGGCCTCGCGCCGTAGGCCGGGTCAAAGCCTTCCGCCGCCAGAGCGTGCGCCGCCGCAGGCGTCACGTCAAGCACCAATCGACGCTCGGCCAGTCGTTGGCGCAGTCGACGAAGCTGGATGCCGACAATGATCGCGAGGTCGTCCTCGGTGAGTGGCCGAAAACGAATGATGTCATCGATGCGATTGATGAACTCGGGCCGGAAGAACTCGAGGGGGTCACCAGGCAGGTTGCTCGTCATAATGAAGACCACGTTGGTGAAGTCGACCGTGCGTCCCTGACCGTCGGTGAGGCGTCCATCGTCAAGGACCTGCAGCAGCAGGTTGTAGACGTCGGGATGGGCCTTTTCGATTTCGTCGAGGAGCACGACCGCGTACGGGCGCCGTCGAATCGCTTCAGTGAGCTGTCCGCCCTCCTCGTAGCCAACGTATCCCGGGGGTGCACCGATGAGACGCGAGACCGCGAACTTCTCCATGTACTCGCTCATGTCGAGGCGAACCATGGCGCGGTCGTCGTCAAAGAGGAACTCAGCCAGTGCTCGCGCGAGCTCGGTCTTGCCAACGCCCGTCGGGCCAAGGAAGAGGAAGGAGCCGATGGGGCGGTTCGGGTCAGACAGGCCCGAACGTGAGCGACGGATGGCGTTAGCGACTGCCGTCACCGCTTCGTCCTGCCCCACCACGCGGCTGTGCAGCAGCTCTTCCATCCGCACCAACTTGTCGACCTCGCCCTCGATGAGCTTGGAGACGGGGATTCCCGTCCACTTGCTAACCACCTCGGCGATGTCTTCGGCGTCAACCTCTTCTTTTAGAAACGCGCCGTTCTTCTGCAGCTCGTCGAGCTCGTTCGTTGCCCGCTCGATGGTGCGCTCGAGCTCTGGCAGGGTCCCGTAGCGCAGGGCCGACGCGCCCGCGAGATCGCCCGCGCGCTCGAGTCGCTCTGCTTCGGCCCGACGATCCTCGAACTCTTGCTTGGCGACCTGAATCTTCGAGATGGCTTGCTTTTCGGCCTGCCATCTCGCGGCCAGCTCGTCGGACTCCTCCTTCAGCGCCGCGTACTCGAGCTCAAGTGACGCGAGCCGCTCCATCGACGCCGGATCGGTTTCGTTCTCAAGCGCCATGCGTTCGATATCGAGCTGACGCAGGCGGCGAATGACGACATCGAGCTCGGTCGGCATCGAGTCGATCTCAATGCGAAGACGTGACGCTGCTTCATCCATCAGGTCGATGGCCTTGTCGGGGAGAAAGCGGTTCGGCACGTAGCGCTGGGACAGCGTTGCCGCGGCGACGAGCGCCGCGTCTTGGATCCGCACGCCGTGGTGGACTTCGTAGCGCTCTTTCAGTCCTCGCAAGATGGCAACCGTGTCGGGCACCGAGGGCTCGCCGACGAAGACCTGTTGAAAGCGTCGCTCGAGCGCCGCGTCCTTCTCGATGTACTTGCGGTATTCATCGAGCGTCGTTGCGCCGATGAGTCGCAGCTCCCCTCGCGCGAGAAGCGGCTTGATCATGTTGCTCGCGTCCATCGCGCCCTCGCTGGCACCAGCGCCCACGATCGTGTGCAGCTCGTCGACGAAGGTGATGACGTCACCCTCGGCGTCTTCGATCTCCTTGAGCACCGCCTGCAGCCGCTCTTCAAACTCCCCGCGATACTTCGCCCCCGCCACCATCGAGGCGAGGTCGAGGGCAATGAGTCGCCGATCACGCAGCGATTCGGGCACGTCGCCTTCGACGATGCGCAGCGCCAGACCCTCGACGATGGCCGTCTTACCGACGCCGGGCTCGCCAATCAAGACCGGATTGTTCTTGGTGCGCCGCGAGAGCACTTGGATGACGCGTCGAATCTCGTCGTCGCGACCGATCACCGGGTCGAGCTTGCCCGCTCGCGCGAGGGCGGTGAGGTCACGTCCGTATTTGTCGAGGGACTGGAACATCTCTTCGGGATTTTCCGAAGTGATGCGTGCGGAGCCACGGATGTCGCGAAGTGCCGACAGCAGCGCCTCTCGCGTGGTGCCGAGTTCGCTCGAAAAGGCGACCAATACGTGGTCAACCGACAGATACTCGTCGCCCATGTCTTGGCGCAGCTCGTCCGCATCTTCTAGGCCCTTGCGAGTCTCAGCCGAGAGTCCGGGCTGCGTACCCCCGACGGATCGAGGTTCACGGGCCACCTTCTCGTTGAGCGCCGCGCTGATCGAGATGGGATCGAGCCCCGCCGCAACGACGAGCGGTCGCGCGATGCCGTCGGCTTGATTGAGGAGCGCCAGCAACAGGTGGGCAGGCGTGACGTAGGGATTGCCCGCGGCGGCGGCTTGCGTTGTCGCCGCCTGGAATGCTTCGCGGGTCTTCACGGTCCAGCGTTGGGGATCAAGGGCCATCAGCGAGACCTCCGTTTCGCGTCGATCACAAGGGAGAGAGAGTTGGACACTGGCACCAGATCGCGACGGTACTGACGGTGCGTGCGTTCGAGTGTGGCTCGGGCCTCGTCAGAGAGCGAGCTGAGCTCGTCCTTCAACGCTTGGAGTTCTGTCTCGAGCGCCATGATTCGTTTCACGCCTTCGAGATTCACCCCTTCGTTCGTGAGGTCCTGAATGCGCCGGAGTGCCGCGAGATCCTCGTCGGAAAACCGTCGCGATCCGCCGCTCGTGCGCATCGGGCGCAGCAGGCCGTTGCGCTCGTAGTTGCGCAACGTCTGAGGGTGTACGCCTGCGAGCTCGGCGAAGACCGAGATCACGTAGACGGCATGGAGAGGTTGGCGTTCAGTCACTGACGGTCTCCACTTCGTTGAGAGCATTGGCGAGCTGCTCAACGAGTCCTCGCTGCTGCTTGGTGAGTTTCTTTGGCACGGTGACGTTGATGGTGACGAGCAGATCGCCGGCGGCGTTCTTGCCACTCGCGGGCACGCCGCGACCCTTCACGCGCATCGTCGTGCCCGGCTGAGTACCGGCCGGAATCTTGAGCGTCACGGGCTCGTCGAGCGTGGGCACCTCGACGTTCGTGCCCAGCATCACTTGGGTGAGGGGCACATGCACGGTCGTCGTGATGTTGCGGCCACGACGGTCGAAATGGGCATCCGGCTCGACGTGCACGTCGACGAAGAGGTCGCCCGGCGATCCACCGTTCGCACCGGCGCTTCCCTTTCCCTTGAGCCGAATGCGCTGACCATCGACGACGCCCGGCGGAATGCGAACGTTCACGCGTCGGGCCGACGGTTCGCGCCCGGTGCCGTGACAGGTAGGACACGGTGTCGCGAAGTGACCACCGCGTCCCTGACAGACGGGACAGACGCTCGACATCGCAAAGGGTCCTTGATCGTCATTGATGACGCCACGTCCCTTGCATCGCTCGCAGGTGACGAACTGGCTGCTCGGAGCGCCGCCGGTTCCTTTGCAGGTGTGGCACGCCTCGTTGGTTGGAAGACTCACCGTGGTGGTGACACCCTTTACGGCGTCACGGAATCCGAGGTGCAGCGCCGTCTCGAGGTCGGCGCCCCGCTGGGCGCGTTGGCGACGCGAACCGCCGCCGAAGAGCCCACCAAAGATGTCGCCGAGGTCGCTGAAGTCGCCCGTTTGAAAGTTGAAACCGCCCGATCCCCCGAGCCCGCTCGCGGCGGGGCCGAGTCGGCGCACCTCGTCGTACTCCTTGCGCTTTACCTCATCGCCGAGCACGTCGTAGGCACC
>DASZLS010000034.1:0-11320 GCA_035552255.1 Acidimicrobiales bacterium
ACCTGAGTATTCTCACCGAATGTAATGCATTACCCTGATCTCAAAGAAAGTACGATGCACACAAGTCAATAATGCGCACTGTTTGGCATTGCGAAAGGGGTTCGGTTTATGACCGATGGGGGGAACACAGAAGGCGTTCGACGTCGCTATTCGGTATCGCGGCGGGAGTTTCTAAAGACGATCGCTGCCGGGGGAGCCGCCATTGGTGGCGTTTCGGCGCTCGGTTCGCAACTGCCCGGCTGGACTTCGTTGGCGGGCGCCGCGACCCCAAAAAAAGGCGGCGACTTGACCTTCGCGAGGACTGCGGATCCTCAAACCATCGACCCCAGCGCGGCGATCGATACCGAGTCAATCTGGACGGTCCTGTGCCTGTACGACTGCCTTTACGACGTGACACAGGATGGACACTCGGAAGTTCCGTGGCTCGCTACCGGCTACGAGCTGTCGAAGGATCAGCTCACCTGGACCTTCCACCTTCGTCCCGGTGTCAAATTCTCCGACGGCCGTCCCCTCGACTCCACTGACGTTCGCTACACGCTCGAGCGGGCGCTGAAGGGTCCGAACGCCTACATTCTTTCGGCAGTCAACGCCATCGACACGCCGAACGCCTCAACGGTCGTGCTCCACACCTCGCACCCGTGGGGTCCGCTCGCGGGCGACATGTCCATGTACTCCAACGCGATTTTGCCCAACGAGCTGCGAGGGGCGACGGACGCGGCCTTCTTTGCGAAGCCGATTGGGACCGGCCCTTTCGTCATGGAGTCCTGGACCAAGGGTCAGCAGATGGTGCTGAAGGCCAATCCGCATTACTGGAAAGCCGGACAGCCGTACCTCAACTCCGTCACGTTCTTGACGATCCCCGACGACAACACGAGGCTCATTCAGCTGAAGGGCGGCGAGGTCGACATCATGGAGGCTCCGCCGTACTCATCGGTGGCGGGACTGAAGGGCAACCCGAGCATCAAAGTCAATCTCTTCAAATCGACTGCCGTGTCGTCGATTGTGATGAGTGAGAAGAAGCCGCAATTCCAGGATCTCCACGTTCGTCGGGCTATCTCGTACGCGGTCGACCGCGTGTCCATCATCAAGGACGTGCTCTTTGGGCACGGGACACCGGCAGCGTCGTTCTTCTCGCCGTCCTGGGCCTACTACAACCCGGATACGCCCAAGCTCTGGTACGACGTGAAGAAGGCCAAGAAAGAGCTCGCGTTGTCGAAGTACCCGAAAGGCTTCAAGACGACGTTCGCCGTCGCCGCGGGTGACTCACTCAATGGCACCATCGCCCAGATTGTGCAGGCGAACCTCAAAGTCATTGGCATCGACGTCAATATTCAGTCCTACGACCCGAGTACCCTCGCGTCGCTGGTCTCTACGGGCAACTACGACATGTCGCCCGCCATTGGTACCCTCGACATCAGTGACCCGGACGAGAACGTGCCCGCCGCAGTTGGCGAAGGCTACGGCGGGATCTTTGACGCCTACACCTGGTACAGCAACCCCGAACTCTTGAAGCTCGTGCACCAATCGGAGAACACCATCTCTCCTGCGGCACGGACCAAGATCTACAACCAGATCCAAACCATGACGGCCGAGGCGTGTCCCTTCGTGATGCTCTACTACAGCCCCTTCCCGTACGCGGAGCAGACCACCGTGAAGGGTTTCGACCTCCCTCCGACGGGCGCGTACCACCTGGAGAGCGTCTGGCTCAGTCAGTGACCGCTACGCACAGCTAGGCGGTCGTAGCGGGGACAAAGGGAAGACGTAGGAGTATGCAGTGACACGTGGCATGTACATCAGAAGGCGTCTCATGCTCATGCTGCCCACTGCTTTCGGCGTCACGCTGGTGACCTTTTTCATGATCCACCTCATTCCCGGCGACCCCGCGGTGACCATGCTGGGCATCAGAGCAACCCCGAAGGCGGTCGCCTTGCTGCATCGAGAGTGGGGACTGAACAAGCCGCTGTACGAGCAGTACTGGCTCTTTCTGTCACGCGTCGTGCGGGGAAACTTCGGTACCTCGCTCTTCTACAGCACGTCGGCGACGGGGCTGATCCTGCGCGCCTCCTTGGTGACGCTGGAGCTGATCGTGTACGCGGTCGTTCTCTCCGTCGTGATTGCGGTGCCACTGGCCGTGCTCGCCGCAACCCATCGCAATCGCGCAGCAGACCAGGCCGTGCGGGCGATCCCGCTTATCGGAATGGGTATGCCGTCCGCGTGGATTGCCATCATGTTGATCTTGCTGCTCGGTCTCAAATCCCATGTCTTCCCGGTGGCCGGCCTCCATCCAGGATTCGTTGGTCATCTCTATTCGATGTTCTTACCGAGTCTCACCCTTTCCTTGGGTATTGCTCCACTGTTGATCCGCAGTCTGCGATCGAGTCTTATCGACTCCTTCGACGCGGATTTTGTGACCACGGCTCGATCCAAGGGCATCCGCGAATACCGGGTGCTCATTCGTCACGCGATTCGAAACTCACTTGCGTCAAGTCTCAATATTCTCGGACTGCAGATCGCTTTTCTAATCAGTGGGACGCTCGTAGTTGAGTCAGTGTTTGCGCTGCCAGGGGTAGGAGCGTTAATGGTCAACTCGATCTTTCGCCGCGACTTTCCGGTCGTCCAGGGCATTACGTTCCTGTTGGCGTTGGCGGTCATTCTCACCAACCTGGGCACCGACATCCTCCACTCGATCCTTGACCCGAGAGTGAGGTTCGAATAGAGATGGCCGGGTTGACCTCACTACCGATTCCGCTCACGTCGGACGATCTGGCGCGCGGACGTGGCTCGCGGCGGATCTCTCCGAATCTCGTTGCGGGATCCATCATCTTGTTTGTCGTCATCGGCGTCGTGCTGGCGGCGCCGCTCATCACGAGCTACTCGCCGACGGCGCTCAATCCATCCCAGGCCTTGCTCGGGCCTTCGCTGCACCACCTTCTCGGCACGGACGAGCTCGGGCGCGACGAGTGGAGCCGTCTGCTCTATGGAGGACGCGTCGATCTCGAGATCGCGTTCTTGGCCGTCTTGGCTTCGTTTGTGCTGGGCACGGCCATTGGCTGCCTCGCCGGCTACTTCGGCGGCTGGGTGGACGCTCTGGTGATGCGCGTGGTCGATGTGATCCTGGCGTTCCCGTTCTTCGTGCTGGTGATTGCGCTGGTGTTCATTCTCGGTCCCGGTACGAAGAGCCTCTACATCGCGATCATCGCGACTGACTGGGTGTCCTACACGTGGATCATCCGACGAGAGATCGTCTCCATGAAACGCCACGAGTTTGTGCTCGCTGCAGCAGCGCTTGGCTACAAGCACACGCGCATCATGATTCGTCACCTCATCCCCAACTGCATCACCCAGGCCATCGTGTACTCGATGTCCGACGTGGTCTTTACAATCCTCACGATCGTCACTCTGGGCTTCTTGGGACTCGGAGTTCCGCCACCGACCCCAGAGTGGGGCTCGCTGATGTCGGACGGTCAGCAGTTCATCACCACCCACTGGGAGCTGGCGACGTTCCCCGGCATCGCCGTCGTGATCGTCGGTATCGGCCTGTCCCTCTTGGGCGACGGCATCGCGGACCTGTTGCGGGTGAAATAGCGTGACGGACCTTTTGCTGTCGGTGAAGAACCTTCAAGTCGAGCTCACGACGCGACGAGAGATCGTGCATCCGGTCGCCAACGTCTCGTTCGACCTGGGTCAAGGTGAGACCTTGGGCATCGTCGGTGAATCCGGCTGCGGCAAGAGCATGATGCTGCGCACGCTGCTCGGCTTGCTCCCTCGTGGCGGAAAGGTTACGGGCGGCCAGATCGTGTTCCAAGGAACCGATCTACTCACGCTCAGCCCTCAAGAGCTGCGTGACGTGCGCGGGCGCTCCATCGGCATGATCTTCCAAGAGCCGATGACCGCGCTCAATCCCGTGATGCAAGTGGGCGCGCAGATCGCTGAAGGACCGATTTCTCATCTCGGGCTCACGAAGAAAGCCGGACGTCAACGAGCGTTGGAGCTGATGCAACAGGTGGGCATCCCGGATGCGCCGAGACGTTTTCGTGCCTATCCGAGCGAGCTCTCGGGTGGGATGCGTCAGCGCGTCATGATCGCCATTGCGCTCTCCTGCGAGCCGAAGCTCATTCTGTGTGACGAGCCCACGACCGCGCTTGACGTCACCATTCAAGATCAGATCTTGAAGCTGTTGATCGAATTGCAAGAGTCAACCGGGATCAGCTTGATCTTCGTGTCGCACGACCTCGCCGTGGTCTCTCAGATCTGCCAGCGCGTCGCCGTGATGTACGCAGCCGAAGTCGTCGAGACGGGTTCGGTCGCGTCGGTGCTGGCGAGCCCCACGCACCCCTACACACTCGGCCTCCTTCGAGCCGTGCCCGACTTCGACAACGTGAAAGCTGCGCTGGAGTCCATTCCGGGTATCCCGCCCAGCCTGGTGGACCCGCCTGTCGGATGTCGCTTTCGCACTCGCTGCGAATTCGCCCAAGAAGACTGCGCCGTCGGCGAGTTCCCGCTGGCGTTTGACGGCGACCACGCGACGTCGTGCATTCATCCCGACAGCTGCACGGCGGCGGCGCTCGCGGATCCGATTATTGGTTCGAGGGCTCGCTGACGTTCGGCGTTTCGAACGAACCGGTCCACGCATAGTGGCAGGCCGCCGCGCGATCGGCGTCCTCGCCGGCGCCGAAGATGAGCGTTGGTTCGGTCTTCGTGCAGAGATCTGTGGCGTGAGCGCACCGGGGATTGAAGCGACACCCGGTTGGTAGTCGAATGGGACTTGGCGGATCTCCGAGCAACGCCGGCGCTTCGGAGCGATGTCCTGGTTCCAGCCGGGGGATTGCCGTCAGGAGCGCTCGCGTGTAGGGGTGCTGGGGATCGGCGATGAGGCGTTCCGTGGGACCGGTTTCGATGATGCGTCCCAGGTACATGACCATTGTTCGGTCACAGACGTGGCGCACGACGGCCATGTTGTGGGCAATGAGCAAGAGCGTGAGGCCAAGGTCTTTGCGCAGGTCGGCCAGAAGATTGAGCACGGTGGCTTGGACCGACACATCGAGCGCCGAGACTGGCTCATCGGCGACCAGCAGCTCGGGCTCGACCGCAAGGGCGCGAGCGATGCTGACGCGCTGGCGCTGACCGCCCGAGAGCTGTCTCGGATAGGCGTCGGCGACTCGCGAGCTGAGTCGAACGAGATCTAAGAGCTCGGAGCATCGCCGTCCGGCGTCTGGGCGCTCGACAGTGTGATGAACGTGAAGGGCTTCCATCAGCGTTTGCTGTACGGTCATGCGCGGATTGAGGGAAGAGTACGGATCTTGAAAGATGATCTGGGCAACTCGTGGGTTGGAGTTGCGCTGCCGCTTGCTGGCCTCCGCCGGCACACCGTTCAGAAGTACCTCGCCGGCCGTGCTCTTGTAGAGGCCGACGATGCATCTACCCAACGTGGATTTTCCGCATCCGGATTCTCCAACCAAGCCGACCGCTTCGCCGCGCGCGATCGTGAAGTTGACGCCATCGACTGCCCGGACCGACTCAGTCGCCTGTCCTCGCACGACGGAGAGGCCCGAGCGCTTGAGCGGGAAGTGCATCTCAAGTCCGCGTACCTCAAGGACGGGTACGGTCGCATCGCTTACTTCAAGAACGGGCGCTGCTGACACAAAACTCAACTCCTGAAGGGTACTTCCGCGTAAGCGAAGGCGCGTGCTGACATGGTTGGTGTTGCGGGACGAAGAGCCATTGCGTACTGCGCCGCACCCCCGTCGAAACTCACCCTACCATCGGGATTTCGACGTAAAAGGCTGCGCACGCCATTGATACGGGTTTCAGGCTGGCAGCGCGCGCGACCGAAGTGCTCGCTCCGCGACGTCGCGGAATTCGATCAGGACGCGCGCCAGTCCGGGCTCCCGCTGATCCGCTTCGAGGAAAGTATTGATCTGCTCGATCAGCTGTACCGGATCCGCCGTAGAGGGGAAGAGCACTTTGCTGAGCACCACGCTGAAGTGGTCGCCGTAGGTCGACCAGATGTGCTCGAGGGTGTCGAAGTAGCGCCGCGCGTACGGCGCCAGCAGGTCTGCGTGCTCGGGTTGCGTGAAGCCAGCAGCGACTTCGATGACGCCCTGGACGCCCAGCAGGTCTGTCTCGGTGAGGAGCGTCCAGGCGGCTGCCTTGTGCGCTGCGTCCGGCAGGGAAGCCCGGCAGGTGGCAGCACGGCGCTCGCCTGCGTCGGTAGGGTCGCGCGCCAGCTCCGCATCGATCTCTGCATCGCTCACTCGGCCGGTCGTCGCCAGGCGAGCGAGGAGCGTCCAGCGAAGCTCCGCATCGATGGTTAGACCAGGAACCTCGGCGCTCGCGTTCAGCAGACTGGCGATCCGGTCGAGCTGTTCGTTCGACGCGGCGGTCCATCCAAGCAGCTGCGCCCAGGCCAGCTGGTGATCACTGCCAGGCTCAGCCGCATCGAGCAATCGCGCGGCGACCGAGGCCAGTTGCTCTTTGGCTTCTGGCACCCACCGGGGGTCGCCCAACTGCGCGATCAGCTCGGCGGTCGAGGCGTACATCGACTGCACGACGGCGACGGACGGTTCGGCTTCCAGACCGCTCGACACCGTTGCCACGAACTTCGACAGCGACATCTCTGCTTGCCCCGCCATGTCGATGGCCGCGACCCAGCACACTGCTCGCGCGAGCGGGTCCGCGATGTCCCCAATAGAACGAGTCACGGTCTCGAGCGACCGGGGATCGAACCGGATGATCACGAAGCCGAAGTCGTCATCGTTGAGAAGAATGAGGTCCGGCTGCGCCGCGCCGATGAGCTCTGCGACGTCAACTCGTGCGTCGTCGATGCTCACCTCGACACGATGAGTGCGGCTGAGCACGCCGTCCACTCGGTTGTACAGGCCCAGCGACACGCGGTGCGGTCGCAACGTGGGGTAACCCTCGGGTGCTTCCTGGAGCACGGAGAACGTCGTGAACGCTCCTCGCTCGTCGACCTCGAACCGGCAGCGAAGCGTATTCGGACCGGCGGTCTCGAGCCAGGCCTTCGACCACGACGACAAGCTCTTGCCCGACTGTTGCTCCAACGCCAGCTGGAGGTCGGCCAGCGTGGCGTTCTCCCAGGCGTGGCGCTCGAGGTAGCCCTTGATCGCGGCGAAGAAGTTGTCCCGGCCGACGTAGCCCACGAGCTGCTTCAGCACCGAGGCGCCCTTTGCATAGCTGATTCCGTCGAAGTTGGCTTCCGCCGCGGTGAGCGTCGGCACATCTGCCGCGATCGGGTGCGTTGATGGCAGCTGGTCTTGCTCGTATCCCCACGTCTTGTGCGAGTAGGAGAACGTTGACCAGGCGTCGGTGAAACGTGTCGCCTCCGCACTGGCTAAGGCGGCGCAGAATGTCGCGAATGACTCGTTGAGCCACAGGTCGTCCCACCACTGCATCGTCACGAGGTCGCCGAACCACATATGCGCCATCTCGTGCAGGAGGGTGTCGGTGCGCTTTGCGTACATCTGGTTGGTGACCCTCGAGCGGAACAGCAGCTCTTCAGTGATCACTACGCAGCCCACGTTCTCGACGGCACTGTCGAACTCTGCCACGAACACCTGGTCGTACTTGGCGAATGGGTAGTCGGTCCCGAACAGCTCGGTAAAGAAATCCAAGCCGCGCTTCGTGAGGTCGAACAGCTCTTCGGTGTCCAAGTACGCAGCGAATGATGCTCGGCATCCCAAGGCGAGCGGAATGACGCGGCCTGTTGCGGTGGTGTGTGAATCGCGAACGACTTCGTACTCACCAGCGACGACCGTGGTGAGGTAGGTCGAGATCGGCGGGGTGGGCGCGAAGTGCCACGCCGCGACACCATCGCGGACCGGCTCAGGCTCGGGCGTCGGCTGGTTCGAGAACGCGGTCCAGTGCGCGGGCGCGATGATGTGCAAGGTGTAGACGGTCTTCAAGTCAGGCTGCTCGAAGTTCGCGTAGACCCGTCGCGAGTCGGCGGGCTCCAACGCGGTGTAGACGTAGACCTTTCCATCCGCGGCGTCGACGGAGCGGTGCATCGCCGTGCCGTCGTTGGCGTAGGAGCAGTCGGCCACGATCCGTACTTCGTTGTGCTCCAAGAGTCCAGTCAACGCGATTCGACCATTCGCCCATCCGGTCACGGGGTCTATTGCGGTGCCGTTTACGACGATCTCATGCACGCTCTGCGCGATCAAGTCCAGGTGTGTTGAGGCGCCTGGTGTGGCGCACGTGAACGTGATGACTGACGTGGAGCCAAACACCTCGCCGCCTCGGGTCAGGTCCACGCTTACGTCGTAGGAGATGGCGCTCACGAGCTTCGCGCGCTCGAGTGCCTCATCACGGGTGATTTCTGCCACAGACATATCCGGCCTACTTCTTTCGTTGTTGAGGTGAGGGAGTTACTGCCTGAGGCGAAACCGGCTATTGGGCGCGCACGCCCAATGAAGCCTTGGCCACCGGCTCGAAGTTAACACTCGCGCGAAAACCGAATCGCCAACAACTAGAGAGAGTCGACACGTTGTCGATATGAGGTCGAGGACGAGTCTGGCATGATGAAGTGTGGCGACATGTGACTCGCCACAAGACCATTAGACGGGGGAAGCAGCGAATGCGCGTGCAGGGAATTGATGTGGACGTGGTACGAGCGCAATTTCCAGCGCTGCAGCGGCTCTCCGTCGGTGGTGAGCCCGCAGTGTTCTTTGATGGACCCGGCGGCAGCCAAGTCCCTCAGTCGGTCATCGACGCGGTGTCAGACTACCTGGCGAATTCCAACGCGAATATCGAAGGGGAGTACGAGACGACGATCAAGACCGACGAGATCATCGCAAAAGCCCGCTCCTACGGCGGAACGTTCGTGGGCGGTTCGTCGGACGGTATCAGCTTTGGCGCCAACATGACGTCGCTCAACTTCAACCTGACCCGGGCCTTTGGAAGAACGTTGAAGCCGGGCGATGAGATCATCACTACGGTGCTCGATCACGACGCCAACGTCTCGCCGTGGCTCTTGCTTGCGGAAGATCGCGGCCTCGTAGTGCGTACCGTGACCGTGACCGAAGATCTCAACATCGATCTGGAGGACCTGAAGGCAAAGCTGAGCGACAAGACAAAAGTGGTTGCCTTCTGTCTCACCTCGAACGCCGTTGGAACGGTGACGCCCGCCCTCGAGATCTCGCGCCTCGCTCACGAAGCCGGAGCCCTCGTGTGGGCAGATGCGGTTGCCTACGCCCCCCACCGCCGCATCGACGTCAAGGCGCTCGAATGCGACGTGCTGCTGTGTTCGCCCTATAAGTTCTTTGGCCCGCATCTCGGAATGTCCTGGATGCGTCGGGACCTCGCGGAGTCACTTCCTGCAGAACGAGTGCGCCCCGCCGGCAACGAACCTCCCGGTCACCGATTCGAAACGGGCACGCAGCTCCACGAGAACATTGCGGGCTTCGTCGCGGCGGTTGACTACTTGGCGTCGTTGGGCGAGGGTGATGACCTGGCGTCTCGTCTTGATTCCGGCTATCGCGCCATAGAGAGCCGAGAGACGGACTTGTCCGATCACTTGATTCGCGGGCTCCGCGAGCTCCCGAACGTCCGTCTCGCCGGCGTGCAGGAGGCAGACCCCAACGTACGAGACGCCACATTCGGTCTCATTCTCGACGGAAAGCGCACGATAGATGTTGCCCGTGCTCTTGGTGACAAGGGCATCTATACCTGGAACGGCAACTTCTACGCGAAGGGCATCGTCGAACACCTGGGTCTCGATCTGGAAGACGGACTGCTGCGCATTGGTTTGATGCACTACAACACCCGCGAGGAAATCGAACGCTGCCTGGAGCAGCTTGGTCTCCTGCTCGCCACGGCGTAGCAGGGATGCCGTCGCAGACGCTTCGTCTCTCACTCGTAGGTTTTGGCAAGGTTGGGCGAGCCTTCGCGGAGCTGATACTTCGAGAGCATGATCGCGTAGAAACCGAGACTGGTTTCGATCTCGTCGTCACCGGTATTTGCACGAGCCGCTTCGGCTCCGTCACCGACGCCTCAGGCGTTGATCTGGTGCACGCTTTGGCGCAGGCGAACGGTGGGTCTCAACAGGGAGCAGCCGAAGCCGCGACTGACTTTGTGGCCAACTGTCCCGCCGATATCGTCGTCGAGACCACGCCACTGGAACCGTTCACGGGGGCAGTCGGAATAGCGATCATCCGTGCGGCCCTCACTGCGGGTCGAAGCGTGGCAAGCGCCAACAAGGGTCCGGTGGCTCACGGCCTGCGGGAATTGAGGGCGTTGGCCGCTCGCGAGGGCCTGCACTACCGATACGAATCGGCGGTTGCCGATGGACTGCCGGTGTTCAGTTTGGTCGAGCGAACGCTTCCCGGCGCGTCGGTCACCGCAGTGACAGGTCTTTTAAATTCGACCAGTGGCATTGCGCTCGAGGCGCTCGGTGAAGGTCGCAGCTTGTGCGAAGCAATGAACGAGGCGGAAGCGCTCGGAATTCTTGAAGACGATCCAAAATACGATCTGGACGGATGGGACGCGGCCATCAAACTCTGTGCACTGTCGGCGGCAATCTGGGATTCACCACTTTCGGTCGAAGAGGTTGAGCGCACGCCGGTGGGCGAGGACCTCGCTGAGCAGGCAATCGATGCGCGCGCGCGCGGGGGTCGATTGGTGAGTCTCGCGAGGCTTCATCGCAGCTCCTCCGATGAATCCGTTCGAGCGGCGGTGGAAGTTATGGAGATCGGTCCCGAGAGCGTCTTCTTTCCTCTCACGGGCACTTCCTTAGGCGTTCAGTTTGAATCCAAGCTCTTGCGACCGGTGACCATCAGCTGCAGCGACCCGCGACTTGCGGATACGGCCTACGGACTCTTTGCGGACGTCTTGCATATCGGTCGGGAAGGTCTCGCTCGGGCGTAAGTGAGTTCCAGAGCGGGAACACGCGCTCGAACGCCGTCTTTGGAATCACGTTCTCACCCGAAGCGTGGGTGTTGCCCAGTTACGCTTCAGCGATGAGTACTCCCGCCAAGCCCGTCTTCCAGTTCGCCGCCGCGCCTCCAGAGCGGCAACGCAGGTGGGGCGTGCTGCTGCGACTATTTGTGGCCATCCCACAGCTCGTTTTTGCTGTATTCATGATCTACGCGGCATTCATCTTGACATTCTTCGCGTGGTTCTACATGATCTTCACCGGTCGCAATCCATTCTTCGAGTTCAGTTCAAAGGCTGAGCTTCGTTTCGTGGGTGACCCTCCTGATTCGAGGCAAGCTGCCGACACCAATGCATCAGGCGATTGTCGCGATCATTCGTTTCCAAGGTCGAGTGACGTCGTACGCGCTATTGCTGCAGGATCCCTATCCGA
>DASZLS010000035.1:0-4528 GCA_035552255.1 Acidimicrobiales bacterium
GCCCAAGCCGTGGTCTTCGCCTACGAGTCCGGATTGGTCACGCCAGGAGATGATCCGCGCTAGGACTGGCCATTCAACAGGTCGCGCCGCTCACGATAATCATCAGCGTCGATCTCTCCGCGCGCAAAGCGTTCGCTGAGGATGTGCAACGCATCGGCCGCAGGCGAAGGACGCCACCGCTCGGTCAGTCCTATGCCCTGCGCGCCCGCGAACCGCTGAGCAAATCGGCTTCGACGTATGAAGAGCGTCACGAGTAATGCCAGCGCGGCAATGACAATGACGAACAGGACGAGGATGACGAAGGTGGCAAGTGGTCCGTTCCCGCCGAATGGTCCGGACCCGAACATACGGATGTGACCGTTCGGTCCGTTGAATGAGGCTCCCGATCGTCCAAAGAAATTCATCGCTCTCCCCTCGCCTTACGGCATTTCTAGATCTCCGCGACTGATTGCGCAAGTCAACCACACGGGCGCCATCGCGCCTGCTTTAGAGGAGGTTCTCGCCACCAAAGATGTCTGACACGGACGTGTCGTCAAAGATGGCGGCGATCGCGTTCGCAAGTATCGGCGCGATCGAGAGCACTTCGAGCTTCTCGAAGTGCTTCTCTGGGCCAAGTGGCAGCGTGTCCGTCACGATCACCCGACTGAGCGGAGCGTTGAACAGACGATCGACGGCGGGCGGCGAGAACACGGCGTGCGTCGCCATCACCCAGATGTCATCGGCTCCGTGCGCCTTCAGGAGATCGCACGCCGCGACAATCGTGCCCGCAGTGTCAATCATGTCGTCGATTAGCACGCAGTGGCGCCCGTTGACGTCACCGACAATGTGGCGAGCTTCTGCGACGTTCATCGCCCCTCGGGGTCGCGTTTTATGGACGAGCGCGAGGTCGCAGCCGAGATGCTGGGCGTAGCGTTCTGCAACCTTCACGCGGCCGGCGTCTGGCGCAACCACCACAAGCTCGTGAGGGTTCGCGTGTGCCTTGAGATACCCCTCGAGGACGGGGGCCGCCACTAGATGATCCACCGGTATGTCGAAGAAACCCTGGATCTGACCGGAGTGAAAGTCAACCGAGAGCACGCGAGTGGCTCCGGCCGTTTGGAGCATGTCCGCGATGAGCTTGGCGGTAATCGGCTCTCGCCCCGCCGTCTTTCGATCCTGGCGCGCGTACCCGTAGTTGGGCACCACCGCGGTGATGCTTTTGGCCGATGCGCGCTTCGCTGCATCGATCATGATGAGCTGTTCCATGACCGAATCGTTGACGGGTGACGAGTGCGTCTGCATGATGAACACGTGCGCGCCACGGATCGACTCGTCGATTCGACAGTGAATCTCTCCGTCGGCAAACTCTCGCAGATTGGCCTCGGTGAGCTCGACGCCGAGCTTGTCGGCGACATCTTGGGCAAGTGCGGGGTGACAACGGCCCGTGACGAGAACCAGACGACGCTTGGCGAGGGACTCCACCGCGCCAGCGTACCTGGGAATTCGAGTCCTCAGTGTGGGCGCGGACGCTCCGTGGTGACGATTTCGCCCGCGGCGACGTCCGTGCCGGGACTCAGCACGACGAAGCTTGCTACGCGCGCGTCGGCGCCAATTCGAACATGTGCCGCCTCGATAGCGCCGACGATGGCGTTTTCTGCGACTTCCACATCATCGAGTGATGCGTTCGGCCCGATCTGGGCTCCGCGAGCAATGACACAACGTCCCTTCAAAATCGTGCCCGGCAGGAGCGATACTTCGGGCGAAAGGTCGACATCGGCGTCAATGTACGTCGCCTCGGGATTCCACATCGTCACGCCACGCGTCATCCACTGGTCGTTGATCCGCGTGCGCAGCACCTTCTCCGCGTGGGCCAACTGGCGACGATCGTTGATGCCCATCGCCTCATCGGCATTCTCCAGCATCCACGACGCGGTGAGGTGTCCCATGTCGTGCAGTACCGCAACGAGGTCCGTCAAGTAGTACTCATGCTGGGCGTTGTAGCGATCGATCCGCCGCAGCGCTGGTCCGAGCAGGCTTTGACGAACCACCATGATCGAGGTGTTGACGACATCGATCTGGCGCTCCTTATCGGAGGCGTCGCGCTCTTCGACAATCCGCTCGAGCGTGCCATCTTTCGCATGGATCAGCCGGCCGTAACCGGTCGGATCGTCGAGACGCGCGCTCAGCACCGTGAGCGCAGCTTGGCGCTCGCGATGGCGCTCCAACAGCCGGGACACGCTGGAGGGGCGCAGGAGCGGCGTGTCGGCGGGCACGATCAGCACGTCGCCGTCCGTGTCGCCAATGGCATCGTCGATCGCACCGAGCGCGACCGAGACAGCGTGCCCCGTGCCGAGCTGATCATGTTGCTCCACGAAGGTCAACGCCCGACCGGAACCAACGCCCTCGCTCAGCTCCTTTTCGATCCAGGTTGCTTGACGTCCCACGACGACGATGGTCGCGCGAACGTTCTCTTGGACGGACGCGTCCAGCACATAGCGAACCATTGCACGCCCGCAGAGGTGATGCAGTGGCTTGGGACGCGTCGAGCGCATCCGCGTACCCTCGCCCGCGGCGAGCACGACAACGCACGTAGGACGACTCACGCTTCTATCTCTACCAGCCATCCAATACTCTGGGGTGCGTGGTCAGCGATTCTTACGACGAATTTTCACTTTTCCATGAAAACATTGAGGAGTGGGACCTCAACGTCGAGATTCCCAACGTGCAGCGCTTCTTCGTCGCGGTCGACGGACTTCGTCAGGTCAGTGGACTCCGCTGGGGCTCGGGCGATCCCCAAATGGTGCTCGTCCACGGCGGTGCGCAGAATGCGCACACCTTCGACACCGTCGCGCTCGCGCTCGATCGCCCGCTGATTGCACTCGACCTTCCGGGTCACGGTCACTCGGACCCGTCCCCGTACGCGCCCTCGGCACTGTCCAGTCACGCGGACGACCTCATACGCGCGATCGAGCAGATCACGACGGCACCGCTGCCGCTCGTGGGCATGTCCCTCGGAGGTCTCTGCTCGATCCTGGTGGCCGCCCGACGTCCCGACCTCGTGCGTTCGCTCGTGCTCATCGACGTCACGCCGGGCGTCAACACAAACAAGGCTCGCCACATCACCGATTTTGTGAACGGCCCCAAGACCTTTGAGAACTTCGACGAGCTGCTCGCACGCACGGTCGAGCACAATCCGACGAGGTCGGTCTCGTCGCTGCGCCGAGGGATCTTGCACAATGCGCTCCAGCGTCCCGATGGGACTTGGGTCTGGCGCCACCAGCAGCACGCGCCTTCAACGCTCGCCGCTCCCGAGACCGGTGACCTATGGGATCAGCTGGGCTCACTGACGATGCCCGTCGCGTTGGTGCGCGGCATGGCCAAAGGTTCGGTCGTTGACGACGAGGACGAAGCCGAAGTGCTGGCGCGCCTGCCGGGCGCCACCATCTTCCACGTCGAAGGGGCGGGACACTCGATTCAAGGCGATCAGCCCGTCATCCTCGCCGCGTTCCTCGAGGAGTGGTGCCGTTAGTTGGCTGGCGTGTAAGACGTCGATACGTTCTTGCCTAAATAGCTTCAGGACATCCTTGACACATTCTTTCACTTGATTCGTTGGCGGTGCGGTTCCGCCCTTTTCTTCCGCACTTCTCCTTTCGTTGTTCTCTCGACGGTCTTTATAAGTTCGTTCCCGTCCCAGACCTGCAAGAGGGTGTCGAGGACATGAACGTCGACCAGATGGCCGCCGCGCTGCTTGCCGCAGCTGAAGACCTGGTTGGAAATGGAGATGATGCCATTGATGGAGATCGTGCGAGACACCCAGTCGTCGCCGCTGCGATCGTCGAGGGCCTTGAGATCGAGCGCGGGAGCGGGAATGTCGTCGCGACGTTCGTGGAAGCGGCCGGCCGGCGTCGCCATCTTCAGACTCTGATGTGGTCGCTCGGTGTTGTAGCTCACGATCCACGCATCGAGCTCGCGTTGCGCGGCGTCAACGGAAGGAAACACTCGTGCGGTCAAGAACTCGTGACGCAGTGTGCGATGAAAGCGCTCAATCTTGCCCGTCGTCGTGGGTGAGAACGGGGCCGTGAGGAGGTGGTTGATCCCGTTGTCGCGACAGAGCCGATCGAAGAGCACTTCGGTGGGAGTGAGTCCGAATCGATTGGTGAAGACCTTGCCGTTGTCCGTGAGAATCTCCTCGGGCGCGCCGTATTTCTCGAGCGCGGCTGCGAAATGCCCACAAACCTGGCGACTGATGGCTCTGGTCATGATGCCGGCGCACACCATGAATCGACTGTGATCGTCAATGCCAGTCAGGATCTTGCACTCGGTGCCGTCCTCTAAGAGCACCCCGCCGACGACGTCCATCTGCCACAGCTCCATCGGTCGTCCCCGCTCCCAACGCTTGTAGGTCGGGAGCTTCTTGCGTCGGGCCTTCTCTTCAATGAGCCCTGCGCGCACGAGTGCTCGATAGACCGAGGACTCCGAGGGCAGTGGCGTAACGCCCTCTCGCTGCAATTGATAACGCAGGTGGACCGCGCCCCAACTCGGATGATGA
>DASZLS010000036.1:0-88375 GCA_035552255.1 Acidimicrobiales bacterium
CCGTGGCGATACCGAGTCCGAGGATCGGAAATATCCTGTAGCGCCCGGTGCGAGAGACGAGCTGGCCGCTCACGACGAACGTGATGAGCATGCCGGCCACCATTGGAAGCAGCTCGAGACCGGACAGCGTCGGAGACGCGCCGTGGACGATCTGGAGGTACAGCGGTAGGTACACGATCGAGCCAAACATGGCGAAACCAATGACGAAGCCCACCGCAGCAGCCACGTTGAAGGTTCGATTCCGAAAGAGGGTGAGGGGAATGATCGGCTCTGCGACCTTCGACTGGACCACGACGAAGATCGCGAGCAGCACCACGCTCGCAATGGCGAGACCGACGATGATGCCAGAGCCCCACGCGTAGGTGGTCCCGCCCCATGTCGTAATCAGGATCAATCCGACAACGCCCGCCGAGAGCAGCGCTGTGCCCCACCAGTCGATCTTGTGGTGCACCTTGCGCACGGGAACGTGCAGCACGAGCGCAATCGCGACGAGGGCCGCGGCGCCGATAGGTACGTTGATGTAGAAGATCCAGCGCCACGAGACGTGCTGGGTGAAGAACCCTCCGGCGAGGGGTCCGAGGATGCTCGAGAGACCAAAGACGGCCCCGAAGTAGCCCATGTAGCGACCACGTTGGCGCGGGGGAATGACGTCGCCGATGATGGACTGCGAGCCGACCATGAGCCCGCCCGCTCCTGCTCCCTGTAGCGCTCTGAACAAGATGAGCTCGAGCATGTTCTGTGAGAGCCCCGAGAGCATCGAGCCGACAAGAAACACAACGATGGCGATTTGAAAGAACTTCTTACGGCCGTAGAGGTCGCCGAACTTGCCCCACAGCGGGAGCGTGATCGTAGAGGTGATCAGATAAGCGGTGACGACCCAGGCGAGGTGGTTGAGGCCGTGAAGGTCGCCCGCGATGGTGGGCAATGCGGTCGCAACGATCGTCTGGTCCAGCGCCGCGAGGAACATTCCGAGCATGAGCGCGAACAGAATGACCAGGATCCTGCGGTGCTCCTCCTTCGTGAATTCGTGTTCCTCCGGGGCGTCGACGGCGTTCACTAAGTCGTCAGTCACGGTCATTCTCCATTTCGGTGGTCAGGGATTTGGCAAATCGTTCGAGCGAAGCAACAAACGGTGTCAACTCTTCGCCCGTCCAGTCGGTAAAGAGACGCGCGAGGCGGTTGTTGATCGCCGCGAGCATTCGGTCGATAGTCTTTTCGCCGCTGCGGGTGAGGCTGATGCGCTTCGCACGCTTATCTTCGGGGTCGGGCACGCTGGCGACGTACCCGAGTCGCTCGAGCTGTTGTAGCTTTCGCGTCACCGAGGGGGTGTCGATGCCCAGCAGATCAGCGAGGTCACTCACGCGAAGCGGTTCGCTCCGGTGTCGGTGGAGCTTGAAAAGGAGGGCCGATCCGGCCCGATCGAGGCGAACGCCGGCCTCTTTCAGCAGATGCTCGTGAGGACGGGCCAGTGTGAAAGCGCGCGACAGCGTCGAAAGGCTTTCGGCGACGCGCGCGAGATCCTCGGAGGACGGCTCGGAGACCCCGCTCGATAAGGTTGCTTTCGGCATACAAATACCCTATCGGCGCTTATCGCTGTTGTGACAGTGTGGCTGAGAAGTTGGGCGACGCACGCCGACGGTACGGCAAGGAGCAGGGCATGGCAGAGATCTCGTTTTCTTCTCCGCACGGAAATCTTCGGGGCTATCTGGCCCGACCAGCAGGTGAGGGGCCCTGGCCAGGCGTCATTGTGATCCACGATGTCTTTGGGCTGAACAGCGATTTGCGTCGGCAGTGCGAATGGCTGGCGGCGTCCGGGTATCTCGCCTTCGGGCCCGACCTGTACTCGCAAGGCTCGAAGCTGTCCTGTCTGCGTTCGATCTTCCTCGACTTCCGAGCTCGCCGGGGCAAAACGTTTGACAATATTGACGCCGCGCGCACGACGTTGCTCGCCAACGAAGAGTGCAGTGGTCGTGTCGGGATTGTCGGCTACTGCCTTGGCGGCGGCTTCTCTCTCCTACTCGCCCCTTCGGGCCATTACGACGTCTCAAGCGTCAACTATGGCGATGTGCCAAACGACGCCGATGCCGTGCTCGCGGGGGCGTGCCCCATCGTCGGAAGCTATGGAGCGAAAGACCGAACCCTGAAGGGTAAGGCCGAACGTCTCGAGCAATCGTTGACGCTCAACAACATCCCTCACGACGTGAAGGAGTACCCCGATGCCGGACACGGCTTCCTCAACGAGCACGACGGCGCACCGGCGCTCCTCATCGCCGTCCTAGGGCGGCTCATGGGGCAGGGTTACGAAGAAGCGGCGGCACATGACGCGCGAACGCGCATCATCGCCTTCTTCGACCGCTGGTTGAAAGACGACTGACGCTGCCGCGAATCAAGTGGCGCGCCCGAGGAAGAGGTCAGTGATGAGATTGAGCTCCGTCTCGCCGCCGTGCTGCTCGATCACACTCGCGACCTCCACCATGAGCGCCTCGCGAGCGTCGCCGTCGATGATGCGATACGCCGAGGTAGAAGCGAGCAAGTCCAGGTAGGTCGCAGTCGAAAACATCTGCGTGCGGCGATAGCGGCGACTCACCAGATCTTCGAATCGAGCGTCACTCGCGAGGTCGTACGCGGGCCAGCCTTCTTCGAGGACGATCTCTTCGGGATATGTTGCGGTCGTTACCCCGTTGGGCGACGAACCGTTGTCGACGTCGTAGCGCTCATCGATCTGCTCGAGCTCGGCGCGCAAGTCATCGTTCGCGACGATGTACTTATTCCAGAACAACGCAATGGTCCCGTCAGTACGCACGGCGTTATGCGCGAGGTCCCAACGACGGGCCCGGTCGACCCAGTGCCAGGATTGGGCAGCGATGAGCACGTCGAACTTCAACGGAGGAACCCACTGCTCGAGCCTTGTCACCACGATCGAGACGTTCGAAAACGAGGCGCACTCGGCTTCGAGTCGAGCTGCCATTCGAGGGTCTGGTTCGAGACACGTCAACGACACGCCTCGCGCTGCAAAAGCAACCGTTGCCTTGCCCGTGCCAGCCCCTACTTCGAGCACGTCGCTTGCGGGATCGCCGTACGCAAGGACATCATCGACCAGCTGTTCGGGATACCCGGGTCGAGCGTTCGCGTACTGATCTACCGCTTCGCCAAAGACGTCGCGTCGGTCTCGTGCCATGGCGCTCCCCACCGCACCTCGCCAGTCGTGGTGCCGGAGTCAAATTACCGGTCGCGGAACGATTGTGGTCACCGGCCGAACGGCCTGATGACGCTCCCCAACGCTCGAACTACAAACCTTCAACGACGGGGCGCACCCGACTGTCGAGGAAGTCGATCACGGCACTGGAGAACGCATCGTTCTGATCGCCGGCGATCATGTGCGCGGCGCCGGGCACTTCAACGACGGCGAGGTCGGGTATGCGCGCGACCAAGTGATCGACACCCTCTTGTGTGACGACGTCGCTCAAGGCCCCGCGCACCAACATCGTCGGGACAAAGATATTGCCCATCGCAACTTCGAGCAGTCCGGCGAAACGTTGGGCGACAACCTCCGTCCGTTCACGTTCGATCATTTTGGGATCCCAGTGCCAGTACCAACGCCCGTCTCGTTCGCGGAGCACCTTCTTGAGTCCGTCAGGATTCACTTCGCGCCGTCGCTGGGGCGTGTAGGCGGCAATTGCTGCAGCCGCGTCGTCGAGGGTCTCAAACCCCGCCACACCTGACTTCATGAAGTTGTGGATCTTCAAGATTCCTTCAGGGCTGGTCTTTGGAGCGATATCCACAAGCACGAGGCCACTCGATACCTCGCGATCGCTTGTTCCTTCGGCGAGCATCGCGGCCATGCCGCCGAGTGATGCGCCCACCAGCACGGGCGGATGCTCCAATTGGTCAACCACCGCGACGCAGTCGGCACAGAAGGCGGTGAAGGAGTAATCACCGTTCGTAGCCCAGTCGCTCTCACCGTGTCCGCGAAGGTCAATCGAGATGGCGCGCCAGCCTTGGTCCGCAACCAGCTCGGCCGTCTTTCCCCATGCGTGGCGCGTCTGTCCACCACCGTGAAGAAAGAGCACTGGCCAGTCGCTCGGGTCGCCACGGGCGTCGCCAACGAGGTGTACGCCCTCGAAGCCTTGGAAGGTAACGCGCTCGCTGGGCACGCACCATATTTCCACACGTTGGCTGCTCTTACCCGGCACTGTCTCGACTCGCGATCGAGAAAGTGTTCACCTTCGTCGCTCAGCGCGGCAACCACGTTGCGTTTGCAAGATCCTTTGTCCGCGTGCCATCGATCAAGGACGGCTCTTCGTTCGGCCAGTGGAGCGTCATCGCGCTCGCCGGAGCTTCGGCAACCACGCGCCCTCGTGAGATCACGTGTGTCGGTCGTACCTGACGCCGCACCACATCAAACGAGTTGAGCGCGGGGATCACGATCACGTTCGCGGGCTTGCCTTCGGCGACGCCGTAGCGTTCGCTCACTCCGAGCACGGCAGCCGCTCGATCCGTCACCATGCGGTAACACTCGGCGATCTCGTCCGGCGATGTCAGCTGCGTCGCGTGCGCGCCGACGAGCGCGATCTGCACCGGGTTCGCTGTACCGAGCGGATACCAGGGATCCATGATGTCGTCGTGACCGAAGGCGACATTCACGCCCGCGTTCAGCATCTCTTTTACTTGCGTGAGACCGCGCCGCTTCGGATAGCCGTCGAAGCGTCCTTGGAGATGGAGGCTGATCAGTGGATTGCTCACTAGGTTGATCCCCGAACGCGACACGATCCGCTGCAGCTTGTAGCTGTACGCGGGACCGTAGGAGCCCATCGCCGTGGTGTGACTGGCGGTCACCTTCTCGCGCATGCCGGTGCGCGACGCTTGCGTCGCGAGGACCTCGACGAAGCGTGACTGCTCGTCGTCAATCTCGTCGCAGTGCGCATCAACGAGAAGTCCGTGACGGTCGGCGAGGGCGACTGCGAACTCAATGGATCGCACTCCGTCTTCGCGGGTGTCTTCGAAGTGGGGGATGGCGCCGATCACGTCGACGCCGCGTCGAACCGCCTCTTCCATCAGCTCCTCACCATTCGGGAAGGATTCGATCCCCTCTTGGGGAAAGGCCACGAGCTGCAGCTCGATGATGTCGCGCACCCGCTCGCGCAGCTCGACGAGTGCGTCGAGCGCGATGAAGGAGGGATCGGTCACGTCGACGTGACTACGAACGAAGAGCACGCCATTGGCCACCTGCCAACGCAGCACCTCTTCTGCGCGTTGGATGACGTCTTCTCTCGTAAGCAGCTCCTTGCGCTCGCTCCAGCACGCGATTCCTTCCCACAGCGTGCCGCTCTCGTTCCAGCGCGGCTCGCCAGCGGTGAGCGCCGTGTCGAGGTGGACGTGCGGTTCGACGTAGGGCGGGCCAATCAGACTCCCGTGCGCGAGGATTACTCGGCGCGCGTCGATCTCGTCGTCGGTGCTGGGCGCAACCTTCACGATGACGCCGTGGTCGCAGTAGATGTCGAGTAGCCCAGGGTTCTCGCTACCTATGAGCCGCACGCCACGTATCAGAAGATCAATCATCGTTAACCTCGCTCGATCCGGACGATCTTGTCACACCCGATTGAGCGCGTCCCGCGTTCAGCCCACATGAGGCACGTTGTCGCACGTCTGACATTGAGCTACAACGTGGGTTCGGTAATGCGACGGGCCTCGAGGCCCTGTGCACGCGTGTGACGAGCGATGTCGGCCATCGTCGCAACCCAGACCCCCGGGATTGAGAGCGCTTGTTCCACGATGCTCTCGAGCGCGAGCGTCCGTGATGGACGTCCGCTCAAGAAGGGGTGAGCGGTTAAGACGAAGCAGCCACCCGCACTCGCGGTCGCCGCCAGCTCGAGTGACCATATCTCACGGGCCTTCGCCGGACTCTCGATGACGCCCGCTCCAAAGAGGTCCGGTACGTAGCAGTACTGCTCCCAGTCGTCGAGCGCCCAATGTATTGGGATCTCGACGATGTGGTCGTCGCCGGTTTCGGTCGCGAGCTCGTAGGGATGGTCGGCGTCCATCAGGCTCGAGTCATAGAGAAACCCTCGCTCGCGGAGCAATCGAGCGGAGCGGTAGTTGAGCTCCCACATGGGTGCTCGATACCCGAGTGGCCGCTCGCCCGTGACCTCGAAGAGAGCTTCGAGCCCGCGTTCGAGGTAGCCGATCTCGGTCGCCTCGTCGACGCCGGTTAATGGCTCGTGGAGGTAGCCGTGGTGAGCTACTTCATGTCCTCGCGCGAGGATCGAGCGAACGACGTCGGGATACCGACGAGCCGAGTAGCCGGGCACGAAGAATGTTGCGGGGACGTTGTGCCGGTCGAGCATGTCGAGCAATCTCGGGACACCGGTCACTGGTCCGTAGGACTGGTGGGTCATCACGCTCATGCGCGAGGCCGCTTCGGGCGAACCAGACAGCACCGCCGATTCCGCGTCGAGGTCAAAGCAGAACGCAGCGGCGGCGGTGTAGCCCTCCGGCCACGTAGTGCAAAACGAGGTCATCGCGCGCGTGATATCTCGAGCAGACTTACGTACTCGTAGATGAGATTGGCCGCCGCAATGCCCGTGATCTCCGCGTGGTCGTAGGCCGGCGAGACCTCGACCACGTCCCCTCCAACGAGGTGCGCGCCGGCGAATCCCCGCACGAAGGCCATGAGCTCTCGGCTGTTGAGTCCCGCCGATTCCGGCGTGCCCGTGCCCGGCGCGAAGGCCGGATCGAGCACGTCAATGTCTATGGAAAGGTAGGTCGGGAGATCGCCAACTTGCTCGCGCAGCCGCTCGATGATGGCGGGTACGCCCAGTCGATCGACATCGAGGCAGTTGAACATCTGAAAACCAAGATCCGCGTCCTCGCTCAGGTCGCTCGTGCCGTACAGTGACCCGCGAATGCCGACGTGGGCGCTTTTGCCGGGCACGAAGAGTCCTTCTTCCGCCGCTCGACGAAACGGCGTGCCGTGCGTGTAGGGCGCTCCGAAGTACGTGGGCCAGGTGTCGAGGTGCGCGTCAAAGTGCACCAGGGCAACCGGACCGTGCACCTTCTTCATGGCGCGCAGCAGCGGGAGGGAGATGGTGTGGTCGCCGCCCATCGTCACCAGACTCTTGCCGTCGCCCATGAGCTCGAGCGCTCCCTCTTCGATCTGGGCGATCGCCTCGAGGAGGTCGAAGGGATTGCAGGCAATGTCGCCCGCGTCGACCACCTGTTGCTGGCGAAAGGGCTCGACACCGAGCGACGGGTTGTAGGGACGCAGGAGCCTCGAGGACTGGCGGATGTGCGCGGGACCGAACCGAGCACCCGGGCGGTAGGTGACTCCAGAGTCGAACGGCACGCCGACGATGGCGACGTCAAAGTCGGTTACGTCTTCTCGTCGGGGCAGTCGCGCGAAGGTGCTCATCCCCGCGTAGCGCGGTACTTCGAGTCCGTTGACCTGTCCAATGATCTCTCGGGGATCGCCCACGCTAAACCTCGACTGCGTCGACTTTCGGTGTTGGAAGTTGCGGCTCGACTTCGTAGCGTGACTTCGTCGCGGTGTAGCGCAGCGCGAAATAGACGACTCCGCCCACGATGAATCCGACGAAGAATGCGATGTCGCCGTAGCTCAGCCAGTGAGATGACGCCCAGCCGATGTAGATCGACGTGTCCATGAAAGGCACCGAGGCGAGGAATCCCACGGCCATGGCGATGATCGCGTCCCAACGGGTGTGGAGCGAATTGAACTCGACGATGTGCGAGACGTCCATGACGGCGCGGTGGCGCCACCAGTCGACAATCTGAATCGCGGCGAACGGCGGCACCCAGTAGGTCGCAAAGAGCAAGACGTTCTCGAACTTGGTCGCCAAGTCGCCGGTGTTCAGCCAGAGCGTCAGGACGAACGCCACGGCGGTCACGATGATCGCCACGTACGGCCGCTTGATGCGAGCGCCCGCCGCTTGAAGAGCGAGTGAGCCCGAATAGTCATTCATCGCGTTGACCGAGACGGTGCCAATCCAGATCGCGACGAGAGCCATTCCACCGAGGAAACCGCCGCCGAGGAGATGCTGAATGCCACCCGATGTGTCATTCACCGCGAGAGCTGCAGCCGCAAGACCAAGGATCTCCACCCAGATCGACGAGAGCGAGACGCCCGCGAGCGACAACCAGAAGATCTTCGTGCGCGAGGTGTCGGGCTTCATGTAGCGGCTGTAGTCCGACGCGTAGGCGCCCCAGGAGATGACGAAACTCGCCGAGATCGTCGTCATGAGGATGAACCCGCCGACCAGCGACGCGCCATGTGCGGTCGCGGGCGAGTGCCAGTTTCCGATGCTGGCGAGCTTCACGGTGACGGCGATGAACATGAGTCCGAGCACGATTGACATCCACTTTTGAAACAGATGCATGACCTCGTAACCGAAAAGGCCGAGGATGCCCTGCATGACAAGGACGATGAGCAGCCCGAGCCAGAAGGGAACATGAATCAGTATGTGAATTGCCTCGGCACCGAAGATGGCATTGATGGCATCCCACGCGATCGTGGACAGCCACTGCAGCGCGCCTGGTACGAGGACAGTCCGACCGAAGGTCAGTCGAGCCAGCGGAATCTGACCGACGCCGGTGAGCGGACCCCACGTCCCGAGCACTGCGACGAGCAGTCCTCCAAGCAGTGTTCCGAGCACGATGCAGGCGACGCCGAGCCAGAATCCGACGCCGATGTAGCTGACCGTGCCGAGCGTGCCGATGAAGAATCCGGCGGGAACGAGATTTGGCGTGAACCACACCGTGAAGATACGGTGCAGGCGCCCGTAGCGATTGTGCAGCGGAATTGGAGCCATTCCATGCATCTCAAGGGTCGTCTCACCCTCCCTTGACGGCATGTTGCCCGCGTAGATATTGCTCTCGATGCCTTCCATAAGCCCCCCTGGCCGAAAAGTACGCGCCAGGAAGACCTCCCGCCCGAAGGCGTGGGAGACAACGCTGGCTCGTGCTGCGAGTGTATTCGATTAATCACAAGCGCACATGAGCAGTTTCACCGCCGCATCAAGTATTTCGACGCTGCCCTGAAGCGCTGACCGAGGACTCTCTTTCCGTCGGTCTACGCGGTTGTCGAGTCGGATCGGATCGCGGGGCCGTACTTGACAACGTCCATGAGGTCACATAGTCTGCCTGAGACTTATTGGAACTCAGTTCCAATTATTGGAACAATTCAGGGGGGGCATTATGGTTCGTGTCAAGAGTGAAGGACGACGGTCTTCTCGTCGCTACCAGATTGCCGCAGCGGGCCTGGCGCTCGCCACGATGGCTGGCGTGGGCGTGGTCGCCACCGGCGCGGGTGCGAGTTCGAAGGTCTCGATCACCATTTGGAACGATCCGCTGGCGGCCGGATCAGTCGGCGTGCCACCGTCGAAGTCGTTCCTCACCAAGGGCGTCGATCTCTTCATGAAGGCCAACCCCAACATTGACGTGAAGATCGTCCAGGAACCGATGGCATCGTCGACGGCTTTTGACACGTTGCTTCAATCGTCGGAGCTCGCCGGCACGACCCCGGACATCGGTCAGCTCTACGTCGGCGGTCAGGTGCTCCAGAACGCCAAGTTCTTGGACCCGCTCAACAAGCCCCTCGGTCAGTCGTATATCAACTCGCTCACCGGCTGGCAGTTCGTCACGAAGAACTACGCGGCCAAGGGCACGGTCTACGCGGTGCCCTACGGCAAGGGCTACTACTACACCGTCTATTACAACAAGAAGGACTTCGCGAAGGCGGGCATCACGTCTACGCCGACAACATGGACGGCGCTCGTAGCCGACGCGAAGAAGCTGAAGACGAAAGGGATCACACCCTTTGAGTTTGGAGAGAAGGAAGGGTACTTCGGCGCCTGGACGATGGACGCGCTGATGTCCATGATTGACGGCAACCAGGGCGTCTTGAACATGTACACCGGTAAGTCTTCACTCAATACGAGCGAGTTGATCAAGCCCTACACGGCGTGGCACGGCCTCTACGCCGACGGGTTGACCAATTCGAACGCCGTGACGCTCACCTACACGACGGGCATTGCAAATTTCGCCGCGGGTCAAGCCGCGATGACGATCACCGGTCAGTACTACGACACGCAGATCACCGCCGGCCTCCACTCGAACGTCGGCCTCTTCCCGGTCCCCGCGCTCACGGGTTCGAAGGACCCGAAGTCGATGTCGGGCGGCCCGAACAACTCGTACGTCATCTTCAAGAACTCGACGCACGTCGCTGATGACGTGAAGCTCATCAAATTCTTGACGACCACCGCGGTGCAGTTGGCATCGGTGAATGAGCTCGGTCAGCTACCGAACAACGTGGGCTTTACACCGTCCGCGTCATTCACAGCCGCCCAGCCGCTCTTGTCGGAACTGAACACGTTTATCTCGAAGGACCACTACGCGCTCGATGAAGCATTTGACAACATCATGCCGGGGAGCATCGACTCGTACTGGTACCAGACGAACAACGGTGTCTTCTCGGGTTCACTGAGTCCTCAGAGCGCCGCCTCCAGCATGCAGTCCCAGATGAAGAGCTACCTGGCCACTGCCGCGACCGGAGGATGATCCACTCGCTGTCGACCTCGATGCCAGTCGCCCCCCCGACTGGCATCGATCGGATCGAGAGACCGCGTTGACGTCCGACATCGAGTCGAGCGGCCAGCCGTCGGGCTTGCCACGCAGGGCAAGGAAGCGGCGAAACGTCTTTTCCTACGTTGCGCTCGTGCCCGCAGCGCTGTTGGTGCTCGGGCTCATGGTGCTGCCGATCGGCGAAACGATCTACCACAGCTTTACGAACTGGGACGGGGTCACGAGTGACTTCATCGGGTTCAAGAACTTCGAGTTGATCTTCCACAATCCGATCATCGCGTCGGTGCTCGTCAACTCGGTGATCTTTTTGATCTCCGTGCCGCTCATCCTCGCCGCATCGCTCGTGACCGCCGTGCTCGTCTACGAGAAGGTGCTGGGCTGGAAGGTCTTTCGGTTTCTCTTCTTCATTCCGATGGTGCTCTCCCCGGTCATCATTGGCGTGCTCTTCAGCACCTTCTTCCTGCCCGGCGGGGTAGTGGACCAGATCCTTCGCCCCATCGGACTCGGCAACTTCTCGTGGCTTGCGAACCCGTGGGCAGCACGCTGGGTCGTCATCCTTGCGCTCGTCTGGGCGTCATTCGGGTTTGGCATGGTCGTGATTCTCTCTGCGATGTCAACGGTCGACACGGCGCTCTATGACGCGGCTGCCATCGACGGCGCTTCCTGGTGGCGCCGGCTTCGCTCCATCACGATTCCGATGATCTCGGGGTCACTGCAGTTCCTCAGCGTGATCAACGTGATCTACACCTTCACGTCACTCTTCGCCTTCGTCTTCGTGATCACCGCAGGTGGTCCGGGCTTCTCGACGACGACCGTCGACTACTACACGTACATCACGACCTTCGAGAACGGCCAATTCGGCTACGGTGCCGCACTCGCACTCCTGCTGTTCCTGATCGTCCTCACCCTCACGATCGCCCAGGTGAAGCTCTTTCCTAACCGCGAAGTACAGCAGGGGTCCTAGTCATGCAGTCACGTATCTCTCGCGGTCTAGTCTTCGCGGCGCTCACGCTGGTCGGTATCTCGACGGTGTATCCGCTGCTGTTCATGGCGCTCAACTCGATGCGATCGTCCCAGGCCTACGAGGTCAACCCATTCGGTCTGCCGACGCACTGGTCCCTCAGCAGCTACCACGCCCTCTTCGCACAGATTCCGTTTCTCCAGAGCATTCTGCACTCGTTCATCGTGGTCGTGCCTGCGGTATTGCTGGCGACCTTCGCCTCGTCGCTCGCCGCCTTTGTCTTTACCAAGGTGCCTATAAAGGCCGGCAACGTGCTCTTTTGGGTGATGTTGATGATCATGTTCATGCCGGGCATTGTTGTGCTGCTGCCGCTCTACGTGGAAGTTGCTCGAACGGGTCTCGCCAACAACTTCGCTCCGGCGATCCTCATCTACACCGCGATCAACATTCCCTACGGGACGTACCTGCTTCGCTCGAACTTCCGCTCTATTCCGAACTCGGTCGTTGAAGCGGCGCGCGTTGATGGTGCGAGCTGGTTCAAGGTCTACTGGCGTGTGATTCTGCCCATTGGCAAGCCCGCCATCATCACCGTAGGCATCTTGACCTTCCTCAATATCTGGAACGACCTCTTCATCAGTTTGGTGCTGCTGCACGCGCCCAACACCGAAATGGTGACACCGACCTTGGCCCAGCTCAGTGGAAAGTTCACGTCCGACATTCCCGTGCTCATGGCGGGCCTCTTGCTGGGTGCGCTGCCCACGCTGATCCTCTACTTGGTGACGGCACGCGTGTTCATTCGCGGCATGCTCTCGGGCGCGGTGCGATAGTGACACCGATCTTGAGCGGCACCGTCGTTGTCACGGGCGCAGCGAATGGAATTGGTCGGGCAGTGGCGCAACGTTTGCACTTCGATGGACGAACCGTCATTGGCATTGACCGAGTTGAGCGGGCCGACGCGCCCTTTGCTATGGAGACCCTTGATCTCTCTGCGCTCGACACGATCGCTCCGCGCCTCCAGGTGATCGAAGAGAAGTATGGCCCGCTGAGCGCACTCGTCAACGTGGCGGGCATCTACGAACGGATCGATCCGGCGTCGTTTTCCCTGGAGACCTATCGACGGGTCCTCGCCGTCAACCTCGACGCGCCCATTGTGATGGCAGCAGCCGCCGCGGAGATGATGGCGAGCCGACAATACGGTCGCATCGTGAATGTCACGAGCATCCACGGAGAGTTCGGCGAGCGCGGAGGACTCGCCTATGACGTGGCCAAGGGTGGTCTCAACCAGGCCACGCGCACCTTAGCCCTGGAGTATGCCGATCGCGGCGTGCTCTGCAATGCGGTCGCTCCAGGTTTTGTCGACACCGCGATGGCCATGGTGGACGGTGTGCTCGAGTCGACCACCGACGCGTTTCGCCGCATCTATATCGATGCGGGAAAGTTACCGCTCGGGCGCGCCGGAACTCCCGACGACATTGCCGGACTCGTGGCGTGGCTCTCGTCATCGGACAACACCTACGTAACCGCGCAAGTCATACGCATCGACGGTGGACTCACCGCGACGTTTTAGGGCGACACTTCCATGACCACGACCACCACATCAAAAACGAACCACGTTTCAGTTACTGGAACACTGTTCCTCTTTCAGACCCTCCTGGGTAAAGTGACGCTCTGGACCCCGGAGGCGAAATGAGGGCCAACGAGCTCAAAGACATTGGCGCTACCGGCGAAGCCAAAGGTCTGAGCGGTGCCGAGCGGGTGCTCGCCACGCTGAATGTACTTGGTTCCTATCCGGAGGGCATTGGCCTCAATGAGCTCGCTCGGGCGCTCAACTCGCCCCGATCGAGCGTGCATCGAGCGCTCGCCATCTTGCGTCGCGCGGACCTCATCGAACAGGATCGCGATAGTCGGTACCGCCTGGGATACGGGCTCTTGCGGCTCGCGTTCTCGTACTACGAAGAACTAGACGAGGTGGGTCGTATTCGCCCGATGCTCTCCGCGCTCGCGGAGCACTTCGGCGAAACGAGTCACTACGCCATCTTGGATGGCGCCGAAGTGGTCTATCTGGCGAAGGTGCAGCCCGCCGCCTCGCGTTATCAGATGACGTCGGTGATCGGCGGCCGCAATCCCGCCTACTGCACCGGCGTCGGAAAAGCCCTGCTGGCGTACGCCGTGACTGACGAGCTCGCAGTGAGGGAATTCGTCAAGACCCACGAGCCGCCGCTCGTCCAGCACACCGATCACACCATCACCACGGCGGAGAAGCTGCACCAGGAGCTCACGCGGATCAGGGAGATCAGATACGCCCTCGACCGTGAAGAGAACGAGCCCGGCATCAACTGTCTCGCAATTCCGCTGTTTTTGACCTCGAAGCTGGTGCCCGATGGTGCAATCAGCATCACTGCGGTCGCACAGCGCTTGCCACTTGCGCGCCTCGAGGCGTCGGTCGACGAAGCTCGCGAAATCGTTCGTGAATTCCTAGGGGAGGTTATGTCGTGAAGATCACCGAGATCGAGGCACTGGTCCTGCGGGCTGGAGAAATAGACACCTCGCGCGCCGACGGCACGCAAGACGCCTTCCTCGTGCGCGTGCACACCGACGAGGGTCTCGTGGGTGTCGGCGAAGGCGACACCTCGCCGTACGTGGCTCGCGAGATCGTAACCACGCCGTCGTCACACTCCATTGCGCGAGGCCTCCGCGACGTGCTGATTGGCCAGGATCCCTTGCGCGTTCGTCCTCTGTGGGACGAGATGTTCCTCGCGAGCTACCACTACGGGCGTGATGGCGCGGCGCTGCACGCCATGAGCGCCCTCGACATGGCGCTCTGGGACCTGCTCGGTAAGGTCTCGGGTCTTTCGGTGACCCAGCTGCTCGGCGGAGAAGAGTCCCGCGAGATTGAGATCTACGCGAGTGAGGTCATGCCCGAGAGCCCCGACGACGTGACGGCGATTGCTCAACGCGTGGTCGATGAAGGCTTTCGAGCGTTGAAGCTGGGATGGGGGCCCCTCGGACGAGACGTGGGGCGCGACGTCGAGCTGGTGGCGGCGGCGAGGAGCGTACTCGGACCCGATCGCAAGCTCATGATCGATGGCGGCATGAACTACACCCTTCGCAGCGCGCGTGAGTTCTGCCAGCGCACGGAATCGCTCAATCTGTTCTGGTTCGAAGAACCGTTCGAAGCGGACGACCTTCGCTCGTATTCTTTGTTGACGAGCTCAGTCGGTCTGCGGATCGCCTGCGGCGAAGCGCACTCCAACACGCCACCATTCCGCCAGCTCATCGAAGCGGGGGTCAGCATCCTTCAACCCGACCTCGGGCGCTGCGGAGGCTTCACGATCGCGCGCGACATCGCTGCCATGTGCCGTGAGTACTCCGCTAGTGCCGTCGTCATCCCTCACTGCTTCTCGACGGACGTCTTACTCGCCGCGACGATGCAGTTCGTCGCATCGTTACCGGGCGAGCGACTCATCGAATATCCCGTGACCACGTCCAAGCGCTCGGGCACCCTGCTGCGCTCACCCTTCGTTCCCGATGACGGCGTCCTCCGACTCCCCGAGGGGCCCGGCCTCGCCATCGATCTTGACGAGGACGAAGTGGAACGTCGCACCGTATGACGAGCACGCCGGGTCGACGAGTCATCCAGATGCTGAGAGAAGGAACATCATGGCGTCAATATCAATAGAGAAGGTCTCCAAGATCTACCCCAACGGCTTTCAAGCCGTCGATGAGCTGGACTTTGAAGTCGCCGAGGGCGAGTTCATGGTGATGGTCGGTCCCTCAGGGTGCGGCAAGACGACGGCCTTGCGAATGGTGGCTGGTCTCGAGGAGATCTCTTCAGGCACGCTTCGCATTGGTGACGAGGTCGCGAACCATCTCACCTCAAAGGAGCGCGACGTCGCGATGGTCTTTCAGAACTACGCGCTTTATCCGCATATGTCCGTGGAGCAGAACATCGCATTCGGGCTCAGCTTGCGCAAGATTCCAAAGGACGTGATCAAGCAGAAGGTGGCCGCTGCAGCCGAGATACTCGGCCTCACTGATCTGCTGTCCCAAAAGCCCGGTCTGCTGTCGGGCGGTCAGCGTCAGCGAGTGGCGATGGGTCGCGCGATCGTGCGCGAACCGAAGGTCTTCTTGATGGACGAGCCGCTGTCCAACCTCGACGCCAAGCTTCGCGTGCAGATGCGTACCGAGGTGCGACGTATTCAGCGTCGCATCGGCGTGGCGACGCTTTACGTCACCCACGATCAGACCGAGGCGATGACGATGGGCGATCGAGTGGCGGTAATGCGCCTCGGCGTGCTTCAGCAGTGCGACAAGCCACAGGTGCTCTACGCCAAGCCGAAGAACCTCTTCGTTGCTGCTTTCATTGGCTCGCCCGCCATGAACCTCTTCGAAGCGACCTTGAGCGACGACGGCGAGATACTCCGAGTCGGCTCACAGGCACTGGCCCTCGGACGCGCCGTGCATGAGGCCTGTCCCGACCTTGCTGGCTACCGCGGTCGAAAGGTCATCGTCGGCTTTCGCGCGGAGGACCTTCCCGTGGCGACCGGTGACACCACCGACGGTGCGGTCATGAAGGCGAAGGTGGAAGAGATCGAAGCGCTCGGTTCGGAGCTGCTCGTGCATTTCTCCATCGACGCCACGCGTATCGGCGGCGACGCGAAAAGCGCCACCGTCGGCGAGGGATTGGATCTCGCCGCGATCGACATCGTGGGCGAAGGCGTGGCGCGCGTTGAGCCGCGCGCGATGCTGCAGGTCGGAGGAGACGTGGTGTTCAAGGTCTTCGCCGAGCGGATGCACTTCTTTGATCCCGAGAGCCAGAACGCCATATAGAGGTGAGCGTTCACTCCACGTCCGCGACCACCGTGCTCACGTCTGCGGCGCTCTCCGTGTCGATCCTGGCTGAACGAGGCGGGAAGATCACAAGTCTGTTTGATCACGCACGGGGTCGCGAGTGGCTGGTGTCGGCCGACCGTGAGCTGAGCGGTCCCGCAGACGAATCGACGATCTACGACGAAGGCGACCTCTGCGGCTGGGACGAGATGCTGCCCACGATTACGGCGTGCCGTCTTCCCGGTACCGACATTGAGCTGGCCGACCACGGAGACCTGTGGCGAGGATCCTGGGACGTCGTGGCCGAGTCGCCCGCGTCGGTCACGATGCGAGCATCGCGCGACCTCGGGTTCTGCTTCGAGCGGACGGTGACGCTCGAAGGAGCGGTGCTGGTTATTGACTATCGCGTCGTGGCAACGGGTTCGCGGACACTTGAGCTGCTGTGGGCGGCCCATCCTTTCATCGCGCTTCGTCCGAACACGCGCCTTGTCGTCTACGGTGTCGGCGAGTTCATCGAGGTGACCGCGACGGGGGAGCGAGTGCCCTTCGACTGGCCGGTGGATGGTCTTGTGGTCGCGGAGTCGATCGCACCCTCGACGGGACGAAAGTTCTTCGCGCGCGCGTGCGCCGGGCAGGTCGGCGCGACGCTCATCGACTCCGACGGCTCCACGCTCAACTGGAGTTGGCCATCCACCGACGCGCCGTGGATCGGGCTCTGGCTCGATCACGCGTCGCTCTCACGGCACCTCGTTGCCGTGATCGAGCCAACGAACGCGGGCGATGATTCGCTCGAAGAGGCATCCTCGCATCATCAGTCGTGGGTGCTCGCGCCGGAGGAAGAGCGGCGTTGGCGACTTCGCGTCAGCGTGGCGAGCGAGCTCGCGCTGAGATGACGTCCAGAACGAATCAAGTGAAAGGAATCCGATGAGGTATCTACGAGTGGGAGGGCAGGGCCGTGAACGCGCGGCGGTGATGGCGCCCGATGGCCGGGTGCTGGGACTTCCCGTGGAGCTGGGTGATTTCGACGCGGACTTTTGGTCCAGCGACCGACCCGCCCGTGTGCGTGAACTCCTAGCGAGCGGTTCGCTTGAGGAAGTGGACAGCTCTGCGCGAATCGGGGCGCCGATCGCCAAGCCCGAAAAGATCGTCTGCATCGGGCTCAACTATCGCGACCACGCCGAAGAGACGAAGAGCCCGATACCGAGCGAGCCGATCATCTTCATGAAGGCTCCCAACTGCATGGTGGGACCGCGCGACGTGATTCTCATCCCGCGAGGCTCGGTCAAGACGGACTGGGAAGTCGAGCTCGGCGTCGTCATTGGGCAACGGGCCAGGTATTTGGAGAGCCCCGAGGCGGCTCGAGGGGTCATTGCGGGCTACGTCGTCTCACACGACGTCTCGGAGCGAGAGTTCCAGATCGAGCGCGGGGGACAGTGGGATAAGGGCAAGTGCGCCGAAACCTTCAACCCGCTCGGGCCGTGGCTCGTGACCGCCGACGAGGTCACGGATCCACAGAACCTTCGCCTCACGCTCAGCGTGAACGGCGTGGTTCACCAGGACGGCACGACCGCCGACATGATCTTCCCGGTCGACTACCTCGTGTGGTACCTCAGTCAGTTCATGGTGCTTGAGCCGGGTGACTTGGTCAACACCGGCACGCCGGCGGGCGTCTCACTGGGTCACGACGACGTGCCCTACCTGAAAGCAGGCGACGTCGTCGAACTGACCATCGAAGGTCTGGGCAGCCAGCGCAGCGAACTGTCGCAGGCCTAGAGGAGGCGTGATGGGATCACTTGAAGGTAAGCGCGCACTGGTCACCGGAGCGTCAAGCGGTATCGGGGAAGCGATCGCGATCAAGTTCGCGCGAGAGGGAGCCGCGGTCGCTGTAGGCGGCCGCAACGTCGAGCGCGTGCGCGCGACCTGTGAGCAGATCGAGTCATCCGGTGGCCGGTGCGTACCCGTCGTTGGCGACGTCGCGGACGCCCAGGACGCCCAGCGCATCGTCGAGCTCGCGGCGGAAGCCTTCGGCGGGCTCGACACCGTCGTCAACAACGCCGGAATTGACGCGAACGAATGGCACGACATAGCCGATTGGCCTATCGAGGAGTTCGACGAGATCATGGCCGTGAACGCTCGCGGGCCGTTTCTCATTTCCAAGTTCTCGATTCCGCATTTGCTCGCCGCAGGCGGCGGATCGATGCTGCACATCAGCTCGGTGTGCGCCACGACGGTCTGGGCAGGCGACTGCGCCTACGACATCTCCAAAGCAGCGCTCAACATGCTCTCGGATCACATCGCCGTCGAATACGGGTCGCGTGGCATCATCTCGAACACCCTCATGCCCGGGGTGGTCCGCACCGCACTGCACGAGGGCGTGATGGAGGGCATGAACGACGGTCGCGCCTTTGAGAAGGTGCTGCTCTCGCGTCACCCGATCGGACGCTTTGGCACCGTTGAGGAAGTCGCTGACAGCGCCGCATTTCTCTGCAGCGGTGCCGCGCCCTTCCTCACTGGTGCCAATATTCCCATCGACGGTGGGTACAGCCGCGTCTAGGTGACGAACCTTTGCGATGGTGACGCCTCTTAGGCTCCGACGTAGTACTTCGCAGCGACCTCGAGCGCCCGATCGAGGCGCGATAAGCCGTCGCGGGCCTCCCCGTCAGTGACCGTGCAGGGTGGCACGACGTGGAGGCGGTGATAGTTATTGAAGATCAAGAGACCTTCGCCGCGACTCGCCGCCATGATCTCGTTGATCGCCGGGGAGCTGCCGCCATAGGGGGCGAGCGGCTCTTTCGTCGCACGGTCCGAGACCAGATCGAGGGCGAAGAACACGCCCATGCCGCGTACGTCTCCAATGATCTTGTGCTTCTTCGCAAGCTCTTCGAGGCCCGGGCGGAGCACTTCGTCGCCGATGCGCCGAGCGTTCTCCACGATCTTCTCGCTCTCCATCGCTTCGATGCAGGCGACCGCCGAGGCGCAGGCGAGGGGATGGCCCGAGTACGTCAATCCACCGGGGTAGACGCGATCATTGAACGATGCCGAGATCGCCTCGTTGATGACGACCCCGCCCAGCGGCACGTACCCGGAGTTGACGCCTTTGGCGAAGGCGACGAGGTCGGGCTTGATGCCCTGGTCTTGGTAGGCGAACCAAGAACCGGTACGGCCGAAACCGCACATCACCTCGTCGGCGATGTAGACAATGCCGTAGCGATCGCAGATCTCGCGCACGCCCGCGAGGTATCCGGGCGGCGGGACCATGATGCCGGCGGTGCCGGGAATCGTCTCAAGGATGATCGCGGCGAAGGCCGTGGGACCCTCGAACTGAATGATGTTCTCGAGGCTTTCGAGGGCGCGGTCGCGCTCTTGCTCTTCGGTGGTCGCGTGATAGACGGAACGATAGAGAAACGGACCAAAGAAGTGCACCGCGCCGGAGGTGCCGTTGTCGTTCGGCCAGCGCCGCGGGTCGCCGGTCAAGTTGATGGACGTGGACGTGCCGCCGTGGTAGCTGCGGTACGTCGAGAGCACTTTCTGTCGCCCGGTGTGGAGACGCGCCATGCGCACCGCATGCTCGACCGCCTCGGTGCCGCCGTTCGTGAAGAAGACTTTTGCCGCGCCGTCGAAGGAGTGATCCAAGATCAGCTCCGCGGCGCGGTATCTCGACTCGTAGCCGTGCTGGGGCGCGATGGTGCACAGGATGCCCGCCTGTTCCTGAATGCCCCGCACGACCGCAGGATGCTGATGACCCACGTTGGTGTTGACGAGCTGAGAAGAGAAGTCGAGGTACACGTTGTCGTCCGCATCGGTCACATAGACGCCCTCGGCACTCTTGATCATGAGGGGATTGATGGAGCCTTGCGCGGACCACGAGTGGAAGACGGACGCCTTTTCGCGCTCCAAGGGGCTTAACGTTGATCGGTCGGTTGACATCTCAATTCCTTTCTAGTGGTGACTTCGGGACGGCGTACTGCAGATACGAAGAGCGGCTCATGAGGGAATTTCGGTCCGAGGAAAGATGACGTTGATGGGCGACTCGCCTCGCATCATTCTGGTGATCTGTTCTTCAATGAGGCGAGCGGCGCGAGGGCGCATGGCTGAGGAAGCCCCACCGACGTGGGGCGAGATCAGTACGTTCGACATCGCGAACAACGGGTGTCCGTCGGGCAGTGGCTCGGGATCGGTGACGTCGAGGGCGAGACGCAACCGGCCGTTCTTCGCGTGCGCGATGAGCGCGTCAGTATCAGCTACTTTGCCACGCGCGACGTTGACCAACAGGCTGCCGTCCGCCATTGATGAGAGAAACGCGTCGTCAACGAGATGCGTGGTCGCGGGCGTCAGAGGAACGACCACGATCACGATCTCCGCTTCTGGCAGCAGTCGGGGCAATGAATCAGTGTCGTAGATCACGCCGCGCTCGTCAATGCGCTCGCGGCTCGCGACACGGGTGAGTTGAATCTCGAAAGGAAGAAGGCGCGCCTCAATGGCTTTACCCACTCCGCCGTAGCCAATGAGGAGAACACGTCGATCCGCGAGACTCGGATGCCATGCCGGCGACCAGTGTCCCTCGTTCGATGCACGTACGAAGTCGGGAATGCCGCGTTGGGCGGCGAGGATGAGCGCCAGCGTGAGTTCAGCGGTTGACGTTTCGTGCACGGACGCCGCATTGGCATACACGAGACCTGAAGGCAGAACCTCCTCGACACCGTCGTAGCCAACGAGCTGGCTTTGGACGAGACGCACGCGCACGTCCTTTAGTCGCTCCAGTACGGAGACCGGACGCAGATACGGAGGGATAACGATGTCAATGTCATTCATCGGAGCGGGGCCCGACATGTCCCACAGGACGAATTCCACGCCGTCGGGCACGTCACGCAGCGAGTCCCGTACGAGCTCGTCCGGCACGCTCACGAGGAGGGACGAGCTCACAGAATTCCTTTCGGTCGACACTGACGTAGGACGAGTCTTTCACTTCGCGCCGCGCGCGGCGTCGGCTGGCGGGGGTAGGTCAAGGACGCCGATTCAGGCGGAGTTCAAACACACCCGTGCACGTGCCACTGCCTCGAGACGAGGAGCGAATCGCCCGAGCGCACGTGCGACGCAGTGTCCGGCGCTCTCGCACCGAGATCACATCGGGGAAGTGGGCTGAATTCCCGCAATGACGATGCTGACGAGCCGCTGCAACCCTTGCTCGTCCGCACGGGAATGTCCCGCCGCGTGGCACGTGCCCATAATGAGATTGAGGATGTCGCTTGTCTCGACATCACTTCGTATGGCTCCCGATTCGACGGCACGTTGACGAAGGGTGTCAATGCGGGACATGAGCTCGTCGACTCGTTCGGCGAAGCGTGACTTGATGTCGACGCCGGCTTGGCCCAGCGCCTCGAAGAGATCCTGCTTTTCCGAAGCTTGACGAGCAAATTCTCGAAGAAATGCGTCGAGAGCGGCCCCGGGCTCTGCCTCGGCGTCATCAATGGCGTCATCGGCGACACGCAACAGCTCATTGAGCCGAGTGAGAACAATGGCCTCGTAGAGAGATTCTTTGGTGGGGAAATGACGGTACAGAGTGCCAATGCCCACCCCGGCTCTTTCGGCCACGATGTCAATTGGGACCATCACGCCGTCGAGCGCAAAAATCTCCTCCGCAGCCTGGAGGATCCTCTCGTGATTTCGCTGAGCGTCTGCACGCATCGGCTTCGCAGCTAGTTCGTGAGGCGCGACGGCATCCAAAGAGCCAGTTGAGCCTGTTCGAACTTCGACCATGAAAATCACCTCCGAGTGACGCTTGACAAACGGAACCAACGTTACTATTATCAATCCTAAGCGGAACTGATGTTCCGAATAAGTCTGAACTACTTCAAGTTTAGCGGAAATTCAGCGGAAATTCGCTGTTGAGATCAATTGCCCCCCGGCAGAGAAGGAGAGTCTGGTGACCACGAACCAACTCAGCGCAGTTGCAGAGTCCGAAAGAAGCACACTCGACCCGAAGCGATACTGGGCCCTCGCCGTGATTGGCATTGCCCAGCTCATGATCGTCCTTGACGCGTCCGTGGTCATTGTGGCGTTGCCCTCGGCTCAGCACGCCTTGCACATCTCTGTCGCCAACCGGCAGTGGGTGATGAGTGCGTACACGCTCGTCTTTGGAAGCTTGTTGCTGCTGGGAGGCAGGGTCGCCGACTATCTCGGTCGTCGTCGCGTCTTCATCATCGGGCTACTCGGGTTCGGCGTCGCGTCGGCCCTCGCCGGTCTCGCCCAGAACTCGGCCATGCTCTTCGGCGCGCGCGCACTGCAAGGTGGCTTTGCCGCCGTCATGGCGCCCGCGGCGCTGTCGCTTTTGACCGTCACCTTTACAGAGGCGCACGAGCGTGCACGCGCCTTTGGCGTCTATGGCGCAATCGCTGGCAGTGGTGCCGCGATTGGTCTCGTGCTCGGGGGAGTGTTGACCCAATACGCCTCCTGGCGGTGGACGCTTCTCATCAACACGCCCATTGCGCTGATCGCGGCGTTCATGGCGAGTCGCGTCATTCGTGAGAGTCGAGTCGAAGTGCGCCACGGTTACGACCTTCCCGGAGCGCTCACCTCCACGGCGGGACTGTTTCTCTTGGTCTACGGCTTCACCATGGTCGCATTACACGGCTGGGGATCCGCGCTCACGGTGTCGCTCCTCACCGGTGCGATTGTCCTGCTCGTCGCATTCGTGATCATCGAGATGCGCGTCGCCCACCCGTTGCTCCCACTCAAGGTCGTACTTGAGCGGAATCGCGGTGGTGCGTTTCTTGCGTCGCTCCTCGTGGGCTTCTCGATGCTCGGCACCTTCCTCTTTCTGACCTACTTCCTCCAGGGCATCTTGGGCTACAGCGCCCTGCGCACCGGGTTCGCCTTCTTGCCGTTCTCGGGCGGCATCATTATGGGGGCCACGCTCGCGAGTCGCTTACTGCCGCGCACCGGCCCAAAGGCATTGATGGTCGTGGGACTCTCGTTCGCGACCGCGGGTCTGCTCTGGTTCACTCGTCTCGGCGTCGATAGCTCATATCTCTCGCACGTCTTGGGACCGGAGATACTTGTCAGCATCGGCATGGGTCTTGCCTTCGTGCCTATGAACTCGACGTCGCTGTTTGGCGTCGACGAGGACAACGCAGGTGTCGCCAGCGCGCTCGTAAACACGACGCAGCAAGTCGGCGGCGCCCTCGGGACCGCGTTCTTGAACACGGTCGCCGCGTCCTCGACCGCAGCGTTCTTGCTCACTCGCGTGGTGTCGACATCGGTGACGAGGTCCGCCGATGTCCACGGCTACACAACGGCGTTCGAAGTCAGTGCGCTGCTCGTCGCTATGGCGGCCGTCGTCGCGGGCGTGCTCATCGGCACCAAGCGGAGCCACCACGCGCCCGCGAGCGATGGTGTGACGTCGTGGGAGGACACGAGTCCCCGATTCGAGATCGAAGAGATTCCGTCGTATCGGATCGGTCAACAATCCAATCCCGAGTGATGCGTCACGCGGAGCGGGGATTCGGTCGGTCGATCCGCCAATGTCGCGAGACGGTGCTCAACCACTGAGCGTCGTCTCGCGGCGTTAAGAGGAAGCGGCTGACCGTTCGTTGGCCGCCTTCAAAATCGCCGTACAGGAGGTCGATCGTGAGCGTGCGTCGCTCAAGGATGGCAGCCGCGACGGCAACGAATACGGGATCGGTCTCGTCACGAAAGGTGCCTTGCCAGTATCCGACGTCGCCTGGCGCGACGTAGAGATCACGGGTCAGCCGATAGAACGCATCAGGGTGCGAGGGGTCGTCTGTGGCCACGCCCGAGGGATCGACGTTCCACCGATCGAGCAACGCGAGGCCTTGACCCACGTTGCGCAGGGCGATCGCAAGGTAGACCACGTTGTTGCTGACTTCGGCGGCGGCGTGGCCGCCGCCGATTTGAATCCAGTGATCGTCGAGAAAGCGAATCTTTTCGGTGGGATCGTGCATGCGAGAGGGAACGAGCAGCGGCATAAAACCGGCGAGCAACGATCGCTCCGTGGTCCGGGCCGCGCGATTGCTCACGCGCACGGACGCAAACGTGGCGATGGCGAGTACGAGTGTTCCGCCCGCAGTTGCGAACGACGCAGCATCGGTCCATTCGCTCAATGGAGGATCACTTTGCTCAGTCGGGCGCACTCATTGAGCAATTCATCTTGGAGCTTCGTGTCTCGCGTGTGAATGTTGGCCGCTTGCGATCGGCGGTGAAAGAAGTATTCGCCCGACACCATGGCTGAAGGATCGTCGCTGACCGCGAGCCACGCTTGCGTGTCGACTCCCTCTGAGAAATCATCGGGAGCGTTCGCGCCGCCCATCTTCGTGGCGACCCATCCCGGATTGACGGCGTTGGACAGCACCGAGGGCCAGCGCCGAGCGACCGCGAACGCGAGCACCACGTCAAAAAGCTTCGAGTCCGAATAGGCCTGAGTCCCGTTCCATTTTCGTCGCGCCCACTGCACGTCGGAGAGGTCGGGGTCTCCGCTCTCGTGCATGCCCGAGCTGAGATACACGAGCCGATCCGGTGGCGTGATCAGCGCAGTCAGCACGTACGGCGCCAGCACGTTGACGGCGAAGAGGCGACTGAATCCGTCTTCTGAGTCACGTCGCGGCTCGCGGTAGCCAACGCCGACATTGTGAATAACGGCGTCGTAGCGTCCCATTGCGTTGGCTTGCTCGGCGACCGATTTCATGCCAGTCAAGCTCGCCGCATCCCCGATCACCATGTGTGCGGCGTGTGGCAGAAGTCGGCGTACGTCGGCGGCGCGATCTTCGTTCCGTGCGTGCAGCGTGACGTCGTGGCCCTCAGCGATAAGCGATTGACCGGTCCGCAGACCGAGACCATCCGTTGATCCAGTTATAAGAACTCGCGCCATCACGAACTCCCGTCTCGGGGATCAGAGATTACCGCAGACTTTGGCTGCTGATAACGTGACGGCGAAATCACTGCGAAGGAAACTCTTGATGCTCACCTCACACCTGTCCGCCGATGACCGCGAGCGGGTCGAAGGCAGACTGCGCCACAACATCATTGCGTGGTTGAGCACGGTACGACCCGATGGGCAGCCGATCACGCTTCCCGTCTGGTTTCTCTTTCGAGAGGACGAGACACTCCTCGTCTATAGCCAGCCCACCTCAGCCAAGCTGCGTAACATCAGCGCGAATCCCAAGGTGAGCTTCGTGCTGGACGTTTCCGACCTCGGACGCAGCGTCGTGCGTATTGAAGGCCTGGCGAGCCGTGCGCCGGACGTGGTGCCCGCCGACCATCAGACCGCCTATCTCGCCAAGTACTCGGAGCGCATCGGTGCGATGTTCGACACACCCGACATGTTCGCCGCGCAGTTCTCCGTGCCGCTGATCATCACCCCGACGAAGCTGAGCATCTGAACGAGCGTGGGGGTGCACGGCAGCAATCCAGTGCGCGCCTGCCATCATTGGGGATACCGCAGTTTCCCGCGATCTCGAGCTGACCGATCAGTTTCGATACCGACTACGCAAACGACTCGACGTCAACGAGAGGCACGGCCACGGCGCCGAGCGAGGTGTCATCGGGGTGTTTCAGCAGTCCGAGTGTCATCGCCAGGTCGATGACACGCCCGTCGGCGGTCGTGGCCCTCACGTGCCCGGCTCGGCCTCCGTGCTGGAGCGTCCCCGAGTCCATCGCCGTGTGGAAACCGGCTACGTGCCGCGCGCGAAACTCTTCGGGAATGACTGGCGCCATCGAACCGCCGACCATGTTCTCCGCCTTGTAGCCAAGCAACTTCTGCGCCGCGGCGTTCCACGAGGAGATTTTTCCAGCCAGATCCAGTGTCACGACGGCATCCGCCATGAACTCGAGCGCTTCTTGACTTGTCTCCCCGGTACCCCCTGCGTTCGCGGTTGCCTCCCTTTATTGATCTTTCGCGAACGTATCATTGGCGGCGGCGCTACGGCACAACAAATCGGACGCGTCGCGTTCCCTCCATCATTCGCGAGGCGACGGGGATGGGCCAACACAACCGTGGGTGCTTCTGCCTGATTCTTCTCGGTGTGGGGCCATATCGAGTTGAGCAGTTAGCGTTGAGCACGATGATTACTCTCGAATTGAACGACGAGCTCGTAGCGATCGTGGGCACGGACGCGGTGACTTTCTCGCCGAATCACAATCCCGACGACCTCCATGACGAGTCACTTCACATTCGCCACGCCGAGCCTTTCGCGGTGGTTCGTCCAGCCTCGACGGAGCAGGTCGTGGCCATCGCCAAGCTCGCGAGCACTCATGGTCTCCCGATCACCGCCCGCGGTTCAGGCACCGGACTCTCAGGTGCGGCGACGCCCGTGCCCGGTGGCATCGTGGTCAGCTTCGACAGGATGAATCAGGTCCTCCGGCTTGACACGAACGACCACGTGGTGGTGGTGCAGCCGGGCATCACCCTGAGAGAGCTGGCCGAGATCCTCGTGCCCACCGGTCTGCAGTATCCGGTCTATCCAGGGGAGCTCTCGGGCTCCATTGGAGGCAACGTCAACACGAACGCGGGGGGCATGCGCGCTGTGCGTCACGGAGTGACGCGCCAGCACGTGCTCGGACTCGAGCTGGTCCTCATCGACGGCACGGTCGTGCGCACCGGTGGACCGGTGGTCAAATCGTCGTCGGGCTACGACCTCACCCAACTCGTCATCGGCTCGGAAGGCACGCTCGCGCTGGTCACCGAGATCACCCTCAAGCTGTCCCCCAAGCTCGAGAACTCGGCAACAGTGCTTGTGCCCTTTGAGACGCTCGATGCGATTGCTCGCGTCGTCCCGAACATCGTCGCGTCGGGTGTGCAGCCGTCGCTCCTCGAATATCTGGACGTGCGAACCATGTCGGCGGTGACTACGGCTGGCTCCCTTGAGCTCGGCGTCGAACAGTCAATCGCGGCCAAGGCGGCGGCCTATCTGATCGTCATCCTCGAGACCCGCACGCCAGAACAACTGGACGCGGACATCATCGCTCTTGGTGAAATGCTGGTCGGTGAAGGAGCACTCGACGTATACGTGCTGCCCGAGGGCGCCGCCGCGAGGCTCATCGAGGCGCGTGAACGGATGTTCTGGGTAACGAAGGACGCGGGTGCTCGCGAGATCGTCGACATCGTGGTCCCTCGTTCCACGGTGCCCGCGTTCCTCGAAGAGGTGGCGCGCATCGGTGCGCGGTTCGAGACGACGATCACGGGCTGCGGGCACGTGGGCGATGGCAACGTGCACCTCTCTATCTACCTCGAGAAGGATGACGAGCGCGCGGCGTTGATGCACGAGCTCTTCGTCTACGGAGTGGGACTGGGTGGCCAGATTTCTGGTGAGCACGGAATCGGCCTCGACAAGCGCAACGATTACTTGGCGTTGACCGAACCCATGGTGCTTGATCTCGAACGACGCATTAAGCAGGTCTTCGACCCCAACGGACTCCTCAATCCGTATCGTCTCTTTGACGTTCGCGACCTTCCGAGCTGAGAAAGTTTTTCTCGCGGCAACACGTTCACGACGGTGGTCCAGTCCGAGGTGGCGAGCCCCGGTTCGTCGACGCGATGCTCGATTCTCAACCAATGACGTTGCGGACCTGGTGACGCCCCAATACCAAAGGTCCTCGGTCCGGCGCCATCACCCCGCGCGACATGCCTGACCGCGAGTTGTCATGTTGAGGAGAAAAGCAGAGATTTCGGATGGAAATACAACGGCGAAATTAAAATCGGTGCGACGTCGCAACTGTGCGCAACGAAGAGGATCTTGCAGTGGACACCATATTTGAACGTGAGATTCTTTCTCAAAGCGAGCTATTGGAAGAGCGGGCATCTGAAGGCCGAACGGCAGCGGCGAGCGCCGCTGCGCTGTGGAATCCCTCCGTTACGCACCTCCTCGTTGCGGCTCGTGGCTCGTCAGACTGCGTCGCTACCTATCTGCAGTACCTGGCAGGTCAAGAGCTCGGACTGCTGACGGCCCTCGCCACCCCTTCTCTCTTTACGGACCCGCGTCATGTCAACTTGGCGGGAGCCATGGTCGTAGGCATCTCACAGTCCGGTCGCTCGCCCGACATCGTGTCGGTGCTCGCCGCCGCGCGCGTGCAAGGTCGTCCGACCGTAGCCATCACCAACGATGTCGACTCACCCCTCGCAGAGCAGGCCGATGTCGTCATTCCTTTGCTCGTCGGTAAGGAAGTCTCGTTGGCCGCAACGAAAACGATGCTCGCGTCCTTGCAGGCGGTTGCTCAGTTTGTGCAGGCGCTCGCTGGCGAACAAGATGACCTTCCACAAGCCAGCGAACTGCCGGCCATGATCGCTTCGACGAGCGCCTGGGCGCTCGAAAACGTGGAGAAGGTGGTGCCTCAGCTGTCACTCGAGGGGCTCACCGTGGTGGGCCGAGGCCTCGGGTTGTCGGCGGCCGAGGAGTGCGCGCTCAAGATTCGAGAAGTAGCCGGTCTTCGCGCCGAGACCTACGCGGCGCCCGACCTGCTTCACGGCCCGATTGGCGCTGACGGCAGTGGCTCAACGCTATGGCTGATTCTCACCGACGAGATCGACGATGAGACGGCTGCGGACCTCGTTGTTCGCGCGACATCCTCCGGTATGACGACACTCGTGTCGCGCTCGCCAGAGCGGGCGCCGACGAAGGCGAACGTCGAACTCACGTTGCCCGTATCCTCACCCAACTGGATTACGCCGTTTCTTAACATCGTGATCGGTCAGGTGTTTGCACTTCGTCTCGGTGAATTGAACCATCGCCCGATCGATCAACCGCCCGGATTGCAGAAGATCACGCTGACACGCTGACCTTGGATTCCAAGGAACCTAGAGATCGATGATCTCGTTCGGCGTCACCCGTCGAGCGAATTCGAACTTATCGTTGAGCACAAAAAAGTGGGCGTCGGTGCCCGGAGCGAGCGACACCGAGTCAGCGATACCGAGCAGCCGAGCCGGACGTGACACCGTCGCCGCGAGCGCAGTGCTTTTTCCGACGCCGAGGCGCGCAATTCGCGCCAAACTGTCGCGCAGCGTGCCGACGCTGCCCGCAATCGTTCCGTCATCGCGGCGTGCGACGCCATCGCGTACGTGCACGGCGACATCGCCTAATTGAACTGTGGAGGCGTCACAGGCTGCTGCAGCGATCGCGTCACTCACGACGATGCAGCGATCAGTGGCGGCGGCGAAGGTGACGGTAATCATGTCATCGGCGACGTGCACGCCGTCGCCGATGAACTGGACGGTGACGTCCTTTCGGGCGAGCGCCGCGCCCGCGAGGCCGGGGGAGCGAGCGCTGAGGGGCTCCATCGAATTGAAAAGGTGCGTCACTGCGCGTGCGCCTGCAGCAAAGCCCAGGGCGGCCTCGTCGGCGTTGGCGGCACTATGGCCCAGCGAAACGATGATGCCGCGCGCTACACAACGCTCAATGAGCGCGAGCGCGCCTGGCAGCTCGGGGGCGATAGTCATCATGCTCACGTTGTCGAGGGCGAGCAGCTGGTCGAGAACAGCGAGATCGGGTTCGCGAAGATGCTCGACGGGATGAGTGCCGGAGCGTTGGCGAGAGAGGAATGGGCCTTCGAGGTGGACGCCAAGTATCCGCGCACCGGGCGCGCCGCTGTCGCGTGCTGTCTTCAGACGCTGCGTTGCTCGGCGAGTGTCGTCAAAGTCGCTCGTGATGAGCGTCGGCTGATACGCAATGACGCCGTCGCGAAGCAGGGCTTCGCCCATCTCCAGGATCTCGTCAACGCTGGCGTTGAGCAGGTCTACACCGGCATAGCCGTTTACCTGGGCGTCAATCAGACCGGCGATCGCCGTGCCCGTACCGGGATGGGAGAGCCCCACCGCAACGATCGAGCCGTCGCTCACCGCAACGTCACCCGTGACGAGCGCTCCGTCGACAAAGGCGCGCGCGACTCCGAGTCGAGTCCAACCAGAAGGCCCCGAGCTGGTTGACGACGTGGTGTTTGGCTTAGCGCGATAGGAGTCGAGTGTCGGACGCAGCCGACCTTCGTAGAGAGCGAGTCGTTCCCGCGCCGCGCTCGCGTCGACGTGACCGACGATCATCGTGGCGGCGACCTTTGTCTTCCATCCACTCTCTTCCAAGGCGCGGCCGGCGTCGTCGATCGAAACGTCCGTGATGCGTGCGACGATCCGAGCCGAGCGATCGCGCAGCTTCTCGTTCGTTGGACGAAGGTCCACCATCAGATTGCCGTAGGTCTTGCCAAGCCTCACCATGGACGCGGTAGAGATCACATTCAGCACGATCTTTTGCACGGTGCCAGAGTTCATGCGCGTCGAACCGGCGATCAGCTCGGGGCCGACGACGACTTCGATGGGTCGATCGACGTTTTTGGCCAGCGGCGTTCCGCGATTGCAGGCAATGCCGACGGTGAGCGCGCCTGCGGCAATGGCCCCCTCTATAGCTCCGAGCACGTAGGGGGTGCGCCCGCTCGCCGAGATCCCTACAACGCAGTCGCGCTCGTCGATGTTGAGGGCGCGCACGGCCTCTTGTCCACCGCGAAAGTCGTCCTCGGCGTTCTCAACGGGTACCTCGAATGCACTGGTGCCACCCGCGAGCACTCCGACCACCTGGCCCTCGGCGACGTTAAACGTCGGTCCGGCTTCGGCGGCGTCCAGCATGCCGAGTCGCCCCGCGGTCCCCGCGCCTACGTAGATGAGTCGTCCGCCACGCTCGAGTCGTTCGACGACATCGGTGACGGCGTCGACGATCTGCTGCTGTGCCGACACGAGGGCGTGCGGCAGCTGTCGCACGTCGGCGCACATCACGTCGACGAGTTCGTCGATCGAGAGCTGGTCAAGGTCGGAGAGCTCGTGACGGACTTGCTCGGTACCAAGTTGCTCTAGGAATTCAGTGTCGTTCGTCTCCATCAGGCGATCGCTTCTGCGAGGACGCGATGGATCGAGACGCGAATCGCTTCTTGTCGTTCGAGTTGGCGGATGGGATGAACGGCATTCATCATGAGTACAACTCCAAGGTTGGCTGAAGGCGAAATGAGTAGCGAGGTGCCGGTGAACCCGGTGTGCCAGAACGTGCCAACGGGCCACTCGCCCCAGGCAACCGGCTCGAGTCGCCATCCGAGTCCTCGAACATCAGGCAGTTCGCCCGCCTGCACTCGGGACATTCGGTTGATGGACGATTGGCTGAGGACGGGGTGGCGTTTCGGATTCAGCAGTGCCTGGACGAACCGAACGAGGTCGTCGGTAGGCGCAAAGAGTCCCGCATGTCCGGCGACGCCCCGCAGCGACCACGCGTTGCCGTCGTGCACTTCACCCCAGACGAGCCCCTTCTGCAGGCGCTGGTCCCCGTTGCGCTCGGTCGCGGCAATACGGGTCAGCTCACGACGGTTCGGGCGAAAACGCGACTCGCGCATTCCGAGGGGCTCGGCCACGACTGCTCGAAATAGTTGGTCGAGCGGACGTTCGGAGCAGTTGGCGATCGCCCAACCGAGCAGCATGAAGTTGAGATCGCTGTAGAGAACGTGACCAGGTGCGGTTCCGTGGGTCACCTCTTCGTACACGGCGCGACGCACTTCGGCAGGACGCTGGCCCAAGTGGAAGAAGGGTCGGTGCGGGATGAGTCCTGACGTATGCGTGAGCAATTGAAAGATCGTGAGATCCTCGCGCGGAAATCCAGGGAGCCACTTCGCAACATGGTCCTCGAGACGCCAGCGTCGTTGCTCTTCGAGCCAGAGGGCGAGCGTCGTGGTCGACACCACTTTCGTCAGCGAGGCGAGATCGTAAATCGTGTTGCTCGCGGTTTCGATTACCGGTTCGACGAGGTTTGAGAATCCGCCCCACGCACGGAAGACTGTCCCGGTCTTCTCCACCACGGCGAGGTTGAAGCCGGCGGGAAACGAGGTCTCCGTCATTTCGAAGAGACGGCCGGCGAGTTCGTCGCGTGTCGCCGTTGAGAGACGAGACGAGCTTTGGGTCAGCTCAACGTGTAGCGACGGGGACGGCGCTCTCATGACGAGAAGGACGCGGAAGGCCCGGTTCCCGTCATCTCTGTGATCTCGGGCAACCGCTTCATTCTAATTTCGGGGGCGCGGTAGAGATCTTCGACACGCGCGCCGCCATCGGGCGCGAAGCCCGTAGCTTCATAAAGCCGTCGGGCGCGCTCGTTCATTTCAAAGACCCACAACGTGACGGCACGGGTCGAATTCGGGTCCAGTTCGCCGATCGCGCGCTCGAGAAGCTGACGCCCTACCCCTTTTCCACTCGCTCCCGTCGCGACGTACAGAGCGAAGATGTGTCCGTTCGACGCGTCCTCCGCATCGTCGCCAAAGCGCGTGAATCCGAGGACATTCCCGGGCGTCTCTTCTGCGACGAAGGTGCGCGCCGCGGTGTTTGCAACGAGGTTGCGCATCCAGCTCGCGATATCGCCGTGTTGCAACGCGTCAATGACGGTGTCATCAACGATGCCGCGATAGGCCCCCTGCCAGGCGTCGATGAAGACATCCGCCATCGCTTCCGCATCGCTCGGGCGCGCCGGGCGAATGGTGAGCGCGCTGTGAGCGGAGGTCATTCCACCGTTCCACTGTTGGGGGCGCTGCAGCCCAGTCTGAAAGCGGTAGCGATCCCCTCGGTACAGCGAGCGTACGAACTCGGTGGGCTGGTCACTTGTGTCGAGCGTGCGTCGCGACAGCATCAACAGGGGCATCCCGGGCTGGCACTTCAAGAGTGCGGCGTCGCGACCCTCGGCCACGACGGCTTCGATTGTCTCCTCGGCCGACGCGAGTTCGACACCGTAGTTGGAGGACAGCAGCTGGTACAGCGATCCGTTGTCGCTGAGCGCGGCCGTGATGCCGTCGAATCGGTCGGCGTTCAAGTACAGGACTTCGATGGCGATTGGATCACCGTCGGCGAGTCGAAGGCGCTCGATACGCAGCACCTCTGCCTTGGGCGAGAGTCCGAGCTGCGCGCCGACGTCAAGTCCCGCCGGGATGCGGCGCACGTCAATCAGCTTTGAGCTGGGCACAATGCCGCGCTCGCGCATGCCCTCGGTATGGCTCATGAGTTCGAGACGCTGCTCGATCTTCGGGCGGGCTACGAAGGTGCCCTTACCTTGGCGGCGAAAGATGCGCTGCTCAAGTTCCAGTTGACCGAGCGCCTGGCGTACGGTCGCGCGCGAGACGCCGTAGGTGAGGCACAGTTCGCGCTCGGTGGGCATTGCCGTTCCTGCGGGGAGCCCTTCGATCGTGAGGAGCAGTGCGTCGTGGACGCTCTGGTATTTCGGCGCCGTGACTGAGGCGTCGATCGTTGATGGTCTATTGCTCACGACGTCCCCTACCGCGTTCATCGCACCTGGTTTGGTGGATTTTTCGAAACTTAGCAAGTCGGATTGGTCCGGTCAACTCTTCTCGTTTTCTGTCCCAAAAAGCCTGTTTGTCGGCAATTCGCGTCTTCTACGAACATACCTCAATATGACAACTGCTGACTTGACTGGACCAAATGCCAACTGTAGTGTCGCAACCAAGCAGGAACTTCTAGGCATCTAAACAAAAGGGGAATGATGAAGAGATTTATTGGGCTGCGGGGGGCTGCTTCGGCGCTCATCGCCATTAGTAGCGTCGGGCTCTTCTCGACCGCCGTCAGTTCATCTGGCGCGTCGGCCGCGGGCTCCACGTTTGTCATCGGTTCGGTGAACAGCGTGCAAAAGATCGACCCGGACGTTGTGACGAACTTCCTGGACTTCTCGGCACTCGGTCTGATCTATCAGACCCTCGTGCAGGAGAACGCGAAGCTGCAGATCGAGCCGGACCTCGCGACGAGTTGGGCCTTCTCGAACGGCAACAGGACCTTGACGCTGCAGTTGCGACAGAACGTCAAGTTCGACGACGGTTCGACGATGAACTCGGCGGACGTCGTCGCGTCGCTCCAGCGCGCAATCTTGCCTGCGACCAACGACGCCTCAGCGTCGTTCATCGGTTCGGTCACCAATATCGCAGCGAGCGGTGCCAACAGCGTGGTATTGACCATGAGTCACCCCGATGTTTCGGTGCTTGAGGGACTTTCTACTGTCAACATGGCCATCATGCCGGCGTCCGCGATCACTGCGGGCACCATCGCAACGAAGCCCGACGGCACTGGTCCGTTCGAGTATTCGAACTGGGTGGCGAACACCTCCTTCACGATGACGGCCAACCCCACCTACTGGGGCGGCAAGCCGTCACTCGCGACCGTAGAGATCGAGACGATCCCGACTGAGCAGTCAATTTCCTCCGCGTTGCAGGCAGGCACCATTCAGATGGGTCTGCTGTCCCAGCCGACGGTGGTGAACACGTTGCCGAAGTCATACGGGATCCAAAAGGTCATGACCCTCTCGTACCGCGCACTCCAGCTGCAGGACAAGAAGGGTGTGCTTGCCAACGTGAACGCGCGTCGCGCGATTGCGTGCGCCACGAACCGCAAGCAGATCGTTCAAGATGCGGTCTTCGGACAGGGCAAGGTCGTCGGACCCGTGCCCCTTGGACCGTACGCGACGACCCCGGTGTCGGCAATCTGCCCGACCCAGAATCTGAAGCAGGCGAAGAAGTACCTGAAGTTGGCGGGCAAGCCAAAGGGCTTCACGTTCACGGCGATCACGTCAACGGACCTCGACTCGACGAGCGCGGCGCAGGCGATTGCCATGCAGTCCGAGCTGGCGAAGGTCGGGATCAAGATGAACATCCAGAACCTCGCTTCAGCGGCATACATCCAGGACTGGCTGAAGGGTAAGTTCCAGGCGGCCTTTGCCGAGAACGGCGCTGACCCGGATCCCTACGTGATGTACAACCGCTACTTTGGAGCCGATGCGAACTACCCGATCCCTGCGGGCTACAGCTCGTCGTCGCTCAAGAGCCTGCTCCTCGCCGGTGATGAGAACTCAACGACAGCGGGACAAGTGAAGGACTGGAAGGCGTTGTCCAACAACTTGACGAACAACGCCGTGTGGATCTGGCTGTTTGACTCCTACGACTTTGCGGCGCTTGCGCCCACTGTCAAGGGATTCACTCTGTCGCCGGTCAACTCCACGCAGCTTGCGAGCTTGGCCAACACCAGCGTTTCCTAAGCAGTAGGTAGAGAGTCCGCCGCACAATGTCCATCATCTTGGCCGTTGTGCGGCGGACTCTCAGCACCATCGTCACGCTGTTCGGTGTGTCGGTCATCATCTTCGTTGTCCTGCGTCTCCTCCCGGGCAATGCGGTCACCGAGTCACTCGGCGTCAGCGAAGGTCTTCTCACGAAGGCGCAGATTGCGGCGCTCAACCACTACTACGGGGTGGGTCAACCTCTACTGCAGCAGTACTGGTCGTGGTTGCATTCGCTCCTCACCGGCAACCTTGGCGTCTCGCTCGTCTCGCGTGAGCCCGTCAGTACTCTGATCGGCACCGCGCTGCCGGTGACCTTGGAACTCGCGTTCTTCGCCATGCTGATCGGTGTCATCATCGGCATCGGCTTTGGCATGTGGAGTGCCCTGCACCCGGGACGCTGGCAAGACGATATTGGTCAAGGAATCTCCGTCGTCGGTCTCGCGATCCCGAGCTTCATTCTTGGCACCGTGCTCGTCGTGTTCATGTCGTCGCACTTTCACTACTTCCCCTCATCGCTCCCGTTCGTGGGTGTCTTCACGAATCCGTGGCTCAACTTCCAACAGATCATCTTTCCGGCACTCGTCCTGAGCCTCGGCATTGCCGCCGCCATTCTTCGTACGACGCGCGCCGCGGTGCTCGAGATCAGCGGACTCAACTTCGCGCGTACCGCGCTGGGGAAGGGTGTTTCGCGACAGGCGTTCGTCTGGCGACACCTGTTCTTCAATGCGTTGACCGCCGTCACGACAATGTCGGGCATTCAGCTCGGCTACCTGCTTGGCGGCACCGTCATCATCGAGCAGATCTTCATCCTTCCGGGATTAGGTCGACTGCTCATCACCTCGATCAACGACCGCGACTTTCCCGTGGTCCAGAGTGTCGTGCTGATCTTCGCTGCGGGCTTCGTCATCGTCAACATGTTGGTGGACGTCTTTTACACCCTCATCGACCCGCGAACGAGGAAGCGATGAGCCTCGACACGACCGGGCTGCCATTGCCGACGCCGTCGATCGACACGGGCGAGATCGTGGTGCGTCACGGGGGATGGGTGCGCGCCGTCTGGCGCAGCCGCAATGGTCGGATCGGGATGATCATTGTCGGTCTCGTGCTGATTGGCGGCATCTGCGGGCTCGCCAACTTCACGCCGTACGCGCCTGATGCGCAGAATCCTCAGACGGTTTTGAAGGGCGTCTCGTTTGCGCACTTGATGGGTACCGACCAGTTCGGTCGTGACGTCTTTTCGGGTGCCCTGCAGGGACTCGGCGTCTCGCTGGAGATCGCGTTCCTGGCGGTGGTCATTGCCGGTGCGATCGGCAGCCTCGGCGGCATCGTCGCAGGATTCTTCGGCAAGTGGACATCTGCGACGATCATGCGAGCAACTGACATGATGTTCGCAATCCCGACGGTGCTCTTTGCGCTGGCGATCGTCACCGCTCTCGGCCCGAGCATCATCGACAGCGCCATTGCCATCGGCGTCGGTTGGGTACCCATCTACGTTCGAGTGGTGCGCAGTCCGGTCCTCGCGCTGCGCGAATCGGACTTCGTGCGGGCGGGGCGAGTGCTCGGCTATTCGAGAGCTCGACTGCTCTTTCGCCATATTCTGCCTAACGTCACCGGTGTCATCGCGGTGCAGACGAGTCTCGCGCTCGCTTGGGCCATCCTCGCCGAAGCGAGCCTCAGCTTCCTCGGACTCGGTCCGCCGCCTCCGACCCAGTCGCTCGGCGAGATGGTGAGTAATGCGAGCAGCATTGCGAGCATCGCTTGGTGGGCGCTGGCCGGGCCTTCGCTCGTGATCGTCATCGCAGTCATCGGCTTCAATTTCCTCGGCGACGGACTTCGCGACGCCTCAGACCCACGGACAAGGACGCGTTGACATGAAGGTAATCGGCATGATCTCGGGAACGTCGTTCGACGCCGTCGAAGCGGTGGCAATGAACCTGAGCCTGAGCGGCGGAGTTGTACGCGCGAGTCTCCTCGGTCACGTCTCGGTGCCCTACGAAGCGTCGCTGCGCACTCGGATCGCTGACATCCTTCCGCCACACGCGACCACCATCGACGAGGTCTGCCGACTTGACACCCTCATCGGCCAGAGCTTCGCAGAGGTTGCTGCCGAACTCGGCGACACCTACTTCGACGGTGCGACCGACGTGATCTGTTCCCACGGGCAGACCGTATTTCATTGGGTGGACGGCGCCCACGCGCTCGGCACCTTGCAGATCGGTCAAGGTGCCTGGATCGCGGAACGCACCGGCGCCACGATTGTCGAGGACGTGCGCAGCCGAGATGTCGCTGCGGGCGGTCATGGAGCGCCACTCGCGAGTCTCCTGGACGTGTTGTTGCTCGGAAAGAATCCACCCAACGTTCGTGGTTCGTTGAACCTCGGAGGGATATCCAACGTCACGATCGTCGGCCCGACCAGCGAGCCGATCGCGTTCGACATTGGCTCTGCCAACGCGCTGATGGATGCCGCCGTGACGTGGCTCACGAACGGTGAAGAGACCTTCGATCGCGATGGTGAGCGCGCAGCTCGCGGCACCGTTGATGCCGCTCTCTTGGAGGATCTGCTGGGCGATCCCTACTACGACGTTCCTGCACCCAAGTCGACCGGCAAAGAGTACTTTCACGAGACGTATCTCCGAGAGCACATCGGCAGCAGGACGATCGCGACCGACGATCTGCTCGCCACGCTCGCGGAATTGACCGTCGAGACAGTTGCCCGAGCCGTCGAGGCCTACGGCGTGACCGAGTTGTTCGCGGCGGGTGGCGGCACCAGGAACCCGATCGTCATGGCCGGACTTCGGCGCCGACTCCCGAACGTCGCACTCTCTTTGATTGACGACTTCGGCGTGCCCGAAGACGCGAAGGAGGCGTGCCTCTTCGCAATCATTGGGTTCTTGAGCGTCCACGGACTTGCCAGTACCGTTCCGTCGGCCACCGGAGCGCGCCACGAATCCGTGTTAGGTGCCATCATCCCTGGGCGACAGGCAATGGCGAGCCTGCCCGCCAGCGATGCGCCGACGCTCGTGACCTTCGTGGAGGCGGTTGCGACGTGAGTTCGCTGCTCTCCATTCGCGATCTGCACATCGGCATCCGGCGAAAGCACGGTGCCGATGAGATCGTGCGCGGCGTCAACCTCGACGTCGACGCGGGAGAGAAGGTGGGCATCGTTGGCGAGAGCGGATCGGGCAAGACGCTCACAATGCTTGCGGTGCTGCGACTCCTCGCGAGCCCGCCGCTCAGCGTGCTGAGCGGGGAAGTGCTGCTCGACGGCGAGGATCTCGCCACCGTTGACGACCGTCGAATGCGCGAAGTTCGCGGAGGCGACATCGCCATGGTGTATCAAGACCCGATGAGCTCGCTGAATCCACTCATGCACGTCGGGCGCCAAATCGAAGAGACCCTGCGCGCGCACGGCACGTCCCGCGAAGCGGCCCGCGAGCGCACTCGTCAAGTGCTGGTGCAAGTGGGCTTGGACGATCCCGAACGAGTCCGGATGTCGTACCCGCATCAACTCTCGGGAGGAATGATCCAACGAGTGATGATCGCCATGGCGCTGTCGACGTCGCCGCGCGTGCTCATCGCCGACGAGCCCACGACGGCCCTCGACGTGACGATCCAGCGCCAGATCTTGGAGCTGGTGACGTCACTGCAGGCGGACACCGGCATGGCGGTCCTCTGGGTGACCCACGACCTTGGCGTCGTTGCGAGTCTGGTCGATCGCGTGGTCGTGATGTACGCCGGACGGATCGTCGAGATGGCGTCGACCGATCATCTCTTCGCGCGACCCACACATCCCTACACGAAGGCCTTGCTCGAGTCACTGCCCGGACTCGGCACTGCGCACCGATCGCCACTGCACCAAATCGGTGGCACGCCTCCCGACCCGACGCAGCTGACTGCGGGTTGCCCGTTTCGTTTCCGCTGTCCGTACGCGATCGCCAAGTGCTCCGAAGAGGAGCCGCCGTTGATCGAACGCGGCGAAGGCAGCCTGGCCGCGTGTTGGAGGGATCCGTCCGAATGGTAGACGTGGTGCTCGACGCGCAGAATCTCTCGAAGACCTACGGGCGCCGCGGCCGTTCGCCGGTGCACGCCCTCGTAGATGTGTCACTCGTACTCGGCCGTGGGGAAACGTTCGGCATCGTGGGCGAAAGCGGATCGGGCAAGTCAACGCTCGCACGGCTACTTGTCGGTCTCGAGGCGCCCACGACGGGATCGCTCAAGATCGACGGACAGACCATGCACATGCGCGAGCGTGGCGACAATCGTGCCCTCGCTCGCAAGATCCAGCTGGTCTTTCAGGATCCGTTCTCGTCCCTCGACCCGCGACTCACCGTGGAGCGCGCCCTCAAAGAAGTCCTGCACGTGCACCGACTTCATCAAGGCAATGAAGCGGGGCGAACCGCGGAGCTACTCGCGATGGTGGGCCTGACGGGCCGCTTTGCGGCAAGGTATCCCCACGAGCTCTCGGGTGGTCAGGCGCAGCGCGTCGCTATTGCTCGCGCGCTCGCCGTAGAACCTGAAGTGCTGGTGCTCGACGAGCCGACCTCGGCGCTCGACGTCTCCGTGCGCGCCGAGATCATCAATCTGCTCGTGCGGATTCAAGACGACCTCCAACTCTCCTACGTCTTCGTGAGCCACGACCTCTCGATGGTTCGACACATCAGCAATCGAATTGCCGTGATGTACCTCGGCCGAGTCGTCGAGATGGGCTCCTACGCCCAGGTCTTCGACGCCCCGCTGCACCCGTACACCGTCGCGCTCGCAGAGGCCATCCCCGTACCCGATCCCGAGCGCGAACGAGCGCGTACCGTGACGTCAAGGGACCAGGAGCATGTCCAACTGCCCGCGGTCACCGTCGGTTGCCCCTACGCACCACGTTGTCCGCTCGTCGAGCCGTACTGTCGCGAAGTTGCTCCACTGTTGACCGAGAAGGTCGACGGACATCTGGTGTCCTGCCACGTCGCGATGCGCGAACCGCTTCCGCACAACTGAGCCAGTCTCATCGTCGCACGGCGAGCAGCCGTCGGAAACCTACACTGACCGGATGACCGGACCACTTGAGGGGCTCAAGGTACTTGAACTCGCGGGCATTGGTCCCGGGCCCTACGCGTGCATGTTGCTCGCCGATCTTGGCGCCGACGTACTCCGCTTGGAGCGGGGTGACCCCGATGCCGCGAGTGAGGCGTCGTGGGATGTGCTCAACCGCTCACGCCACTCGGTCGCCCTGGATCTCAAGAATGATGCGGCACGAATGCTGGTGCTTGACTTGTGCGAACAGGCTGACGTGCTTATTGAGGGGTTTCGGCCCGGGGTCACCGAGCGGCTCGGACTCGGGCCCGACGATGTCTTCGCTCGCAACCCAAAGATCGTCTACGGCCGAATCACGGGGTACGGCCAAGAAGGACCGCTTTCAGCTCGTGCGGGACACGACATCAACTACATCTCCGTCTCCGGTGCGCTCTGGCCGATCGGGCGCGTGGGCGAGCGACCGGTGCCACCGCTCAACCTCGTGGGTGACTTTGGGGGCGGGGGCGTCTTTCTCGCTTTCGGGGTGTTGGCGGCCTACATGTCTGCGTTGCGAACCGGCGAAGGACAAGTTGTTGATGCAGCCATGGTGGACGGCTCCGCGTCGCTGATGGCCATGACCTATTCGCTGATGGGTCTTGGAACGTGGATTGACGATCGTGGCGTGAACCTGCTCGACACCGGCGCGCCCTTTTATGAGGTCTACGACACGAGTGACGATAAGTTCGTCGCCGTGGGCGCTATTGAGACCCAGTTCTATCGCGCGCTCCTCGAGGGACTGGGCCTGACCGAGGAGGACCCCAAAAAACAGTGGGACCGCACTCGATGGCCGGCGATGAAGGAGCGGTTCGCGTCGCTCTTTCGCGCCAAGACGCGAGATGAGTGGACCGAACGCTTCATCCACATCGACGCGTGCGTGACCCCTGTGCTGTCACCCACAGAAGCAGCGCACCATCCCTTCAACACGCAACGCAACGTGTTTTTTATTGACGGCATGTTGCAGCCGCAGCCCGCGCCACGGTTCTCAAAGACACCCGGGGCGATTCGTCAACCGCCGCGTCCGGCGGGCTCGGGCACTCGCGAGGGACTCTCTAGCTGGGGCGTCGATGAGGACCGTCTCGCGGCACTGCGCGGCGCGGGCGCGTTCGGGTAGAGGTCGGCAACGTCGTCGCCACGTTCAGCGCATTGAGCAAGTAAGAGGGATTGTCTCGAGGGCCGGAAAGAGGACTCGGCCATAATCGTGGATGACCGCAGTACGCGAGGAGCAACCCATGCCTATCAACGTGACACCGATTAACGGCGTGAGCGCCGAAGTCAATGACATTCGTCGGCGCACGGCAGATTTCATCAACGCCGAGATACTGCCGCAGGAAGAGGTGCTGTGGCGCGGTTCGCGGGTAGCGGGCACCACCGACCAGGAGCGCGAAACCCGTCGACGCGAAAGCCTCGAGGTCCGCGACGCCATCAAGGCGAAGGTTGTGACCGCGGGGCTCTGGGCCCCCCATTTGCCAAAGGAATATGGGGGAGCGGGGCTTGATTTCCTTTCGCTTGCCTACATGTACGAGATACTTGCCTACGCCGTGGGCGCGTCTGCGCTGTTTGGGATCGCCGCACCCAACTCTGGCAACGCGAGCATCCTTCTCAAATACGGAACGGACGAGCAGAAAGAGAAGTGGCTGCTTCCGCTCATCGCCGGTGACATGGAGTCGGGCTTTTCGATGACCGAGCCGGAGCACGCGGGCTCGGACCCGCGCTCGATAACCACCGAGGCGGTGCGCGACGGTGACGACTGGGTCATCAATGGACACAAGTGGTTCACCTCGAACGGTATCGAGGCCGACTTCTTCATCGTGATGTGTCGCGCCAATGATCCGACGGGTGAGCTCGGCGCAAGCGGTCATATGACGCAGATCATCGTGCCCTCGGCGACGCCCGGTGTGAATATCATCCGTGGCATCGGCATCTTCGGTCGCTCGACGTCCGACCATTGCGAAATCCGATACGAGAATGTTCGAGTGCCGATCGAGAACACGCTCGGACTTGTCGGTCAGGGACACCAGGCCGCTCAAGATCGATTGGGCGCGGGACGGGTGTATCACTGCATGAACTCGATCGGCCAGATGTGGCGAGCCTTCGACCTCATGATGGAACGCTCGCTGTCGCGCGAGGTCCACGGCGGTCTGTTGAAAGAGAAGCAATTCATTCAGGGGTTCATCGCCGAGAGCTTCATGGATATACAGTCGGCTCGACTCATGACGATCAACGCGGCGGAAAAGGTTGCCAATGGCGACCCCGATGTGCGTACGGCCATATCGTCGATCAAGGTATTCGTGCCCGCCGCATATCACCGGGTGGTCGATCGCGCAATTCAGGTGTGGGGTGGAGCGGGCGTGTCGAACGACCTGCCGCTTGCCCAAATGTATTTGACCGCGCGCATTCTTCGTCTCGCCGACGGCCCTGACGAGGTGCACAAGATTCTCATGGCGAAGAACATCATTCATCGATACGAGAGCGGTGAGGGTTGGAACTTCGGTAGTTGATCACGCACATGCGCAGTGCGACGCGTCGTGAGTGCAGAGAATATTTCGACGCACTATGTCGTGCACCCAACCGCGTTCGTTTGTGAAGTGCTTCACCGGACAAAACGGTGATCATGTTCAAGAGACCGCGTCGGCATTGAACCGATACAGTTGCAATAGATATGGCGAGGGCGCCCTCGAACTCCGTGAGCACTGCCCCGCGCAGTCCTCGTATTCGTGGGCTAAATCGTGAGTTAACGAAAGGTGGCGGTGATGGCGAAGTCGAAAGCCACCGTAAAGGCTCCGATAACTAATCACAAGCACGTCGAACAAACGGGGGAAATTGGGGGAAAAGCGGCGGCGACCCGGGTTCGCCTACTCGACGCGGCAGCAAAGGTATTGTCCGAAAAGGGATTCAACGGCATGCGTCTGTCTGACGTGGGCGACGTTGCGGGCGTGCAGGCGCCGGCAATCTATTACCACTTCTCCAGCAAGGAAGAGCTGGCCGGAGAAGTGTTCATCTCAGGCTTTCTGAACGCGCGAGTGACGCTCGAGCGAGTACTCAGTCAACACCGCGGCGACGACGCGCTCGATCGACTCGCGCTCGCGATCGATGCGCACTTGCGACTGACGGTGAGGAACTCGGACTACACACGCGCGGCGTCCCATCGTATGAGAGGTGATGTTCCCACATCAGTGTTGGAGCGCTGTCGCCCCGCCGAGAAGGCGTACGTCATGTTGTGGTCGCGACTCTTCGCGGACGCGAGCGAGCAAGGTCTCATTCGCGAGGACCTCGATCTCAGAATCGCGCAGAACATGTTGCTCGGCGCACTGCACGCGATCTCATTTTCGTGGAAACCCACGCGCACGCCGCCAGTCGACGTCGTGGTCGCGAGCGCCCAACGAATGCTGCTGTCGGGACTCGCTTCGGAGCAACGCTCGTGGTCGTCTGCCGAGGCGACCAAGGGTCCCTCGCTCTCTTCCTAAGGTCTTTCTTTGTGACGTCAGCGCAAACACCAACAGGACCGCTCGACGGCCTGCGGGTGGTGGAGCTCGCGACGGTCATCATGGCGCCCTACGCCGGCCAGATCCTGGGCGATCTCGGTGCCGACGTCATCAAGGTGGAGCATGGCCCACTCGATAGCAGCCGATTGATGGGCGGCGGCAAAATACAGGGCCTCTCGGGCGTGGCTCTTAATCTCCATCGCAACAAGCGGTCCATCTCCCTTGACCTCAAGTCCGTCGCCGGCGCAAGGGTGCTCCGAGCGCTGTTGCGCACCGCGGACGTGTTCATCACCAACCTTCGCCCCGCACCCCTTGAGCGTCTCGGACTTCGCTACGAGGATCTCCGCGAGTCCATGCCGCGGCTCATCTATTGCGAATCGCACGGTTTCGAGTCGGGGACCGATGAGGAGAACGCGCCCGTCTATGACGACATCATTCAGGCCCTCACCGGATTGCCGTCGCTCAATCACGAGGTCCTCGGCGCGACGGCCTTCCTTCCGGCGCTCATTGGCGACAAGGTCACCGGCGTCATGATCTCCAACGCGCTCCTTGCGGCGCTGGTCCATCGCGAGCGTACAGGCGAGGCGCAGAAGGTGGAGATCCCGATGTTCGACGCAGTGCTGTCGTTCAACTTGGTCGAGCACTTGGCTGCTGCCACGATCCCGGGATCGCGCGCGGGTTACAGCCGGATCATGTCGCGACGCCGAGGGCCGCATCAGACCTCAGACGGCTACGTGGCGATCATGCCCTACACCGACGAACACTGGAAGGTGCTCTTCGAAGCGGTCGGCCGGGAGGACATCTTGGAACGTCCGTGGTTTGCCGGACACGGTGCTCGATTACGAGACGCCGATCGCGTCTTTCAGGATCTCGCCGATATCGTCATCGAACGAACGACGGCCGAGTGGTTGGATCTCTGTGCACGCCTCAACATTCCTGCGTCGCCCGTGCCCACCATCAATGAAATCGTCAATGACCCGAAGCTTCATCGTGGTGTGCTGCGTGACGAGTCCCACCCGCTCATTGGTCCGTACCGTCACATCGAGTCGCCGATGAAGTTCTCTTCGACACCGACCGCACTGCGCCGCTCTGCTCCACTCGTCGGCGAACAAACGGTGGAGATACTTCTTGAGCTCGGCTTCTCCGAGAACGAGCTCGACGAGCTGCTCAGAGAGGACGATGTCTAGTCCGTCGCCAGTGGCTCATCGTTAGACTTCGCGCATGTTGATCGACGGTTGGCTGAACTTCGACCCGCGCTCCATGGGCACCCACGCTCGCGAACTCGAAGACGCCGGCTTTGATGGGGCGTGGGCGCCCGAAGTGGGACACGACCCGCTGCTCGTCCTTGCGAGCGCTGCGCCCGCGACCACGCGACTCGAACTTGGTACTGGCATCGTCGTTGCCTTCGGACGCAGTCCGATGATCACGGCCACGATGGCAAACGACGTGCAGATTCTTTCGGAGGGTCGCCTACTGCTCGGACTGGGATCTCAGATCAAGCCGCATATCGAGAAGCGTTACTCGATGCCGTGGTCACACCCGGCGGCTCGAATGCGCGAGTACATCCTCGCGATGCGCGCCATCTGGGCCACCTGGAATGAGGGCGAGAAGCTCTTCTTTCGTGGAGAGTTTTATCGACACACGCTCATGACGCCTTTTTTCAGCCCGGCGCCTCACGAGTACGGTCCGCCCAAGATCTTTCTCGCCGCAGTGGGCGAACTGATGACAGAAGTTGCGGGCGAGGTGGGCGACGGTCTTCTCGTACACCCGTTTACGACCGAGCGCTACTTGCGCGAGGTGACGCTCCCCGCACTAGATCGCGGTCTCGCCAAGATCGGGCGGGATCGTTCGACCTTCCAGGTCGCCTTTTCGGGCATGGTCGTTGCGGGTGACACGGACGCGGAACGGCACGCGGCCAGTGGCGAGGTTCGTAAACAGATCGCCTTTTATGGCTCGACGCCGGCGTATCGCGGCGTGCTCGAGCTGCACGGGTGGCAAGACTTACAGCCGAAGCTCAACGAGCTCTCGCGAGCGGGCGAGTGGGACGCGATGGCCGAGTTAGTTGATGACGACGTGCTCGACGCGTTCAGCGTCGTAGCGTCGCACGATGATGTCGCAACCCGCGTGACGGAGCGTTTCGGTGACGTCGTTGATCGTTTCAGCCTTTACCAAAACGAATCGCTCGGCACGAACGCTGCGCGCCACATCCTTGAGGGTTTTCGGCGCGACTGATCGAGAGTCGGCTCAAGAGGTAAGAAAGCCGCCGTCGACTGGCAGGCAGATGCCGGTGATGAACGAGGCCGCATCGCTCGCGAGGAAGACGACGGCGGCCGCACACTCTTCGACTCGACCGAGTCGGCCCAAGGGAACTCTTCGCTCGACGATGCCACCCAACTGGTCCACGTCCATGACGTCGGTCATCTCACTCGGAAAGTAGCCCGGAGCGAGCGCGTTGACACGTATTCCCTTACGAGCGCCCCACTGCTGGGCGAGGTCGATGGTGAGACCCAAAAGTGCGGCTTTGCTCGAGGCGTAGGCCGCCTGGGGGAGTCCGGCCGAGGTGAGGGCCAGCACGCTGCTCACGTTGATGATGCTGGATCCCGGCGTCATGTGCTTGGCGCTGGCTTGAGCCATCCAGTATGAGCCCATGAGATTGGTGTCGATGACGCGACGAAACTCGTCGGGGGTCTCGCGGCTTGCGGGCACCGCGGCGCCGACGCCCGCAGAGTTGACGAGCACATCGACGCGCCCGTAGTGACTCATTGCTGCACCTACGAGATTCGAGCAGCTGACCGGTTCAGTCACGTCCGTTTGGATGGCGACGGCGTCACCGCCTGCGTCGACGATGCGCTCTTTCACCTCGTTCAGCCGCTCGAGCCGTCTGCCACCGAGCACCACTCGCGCGCCCGCACCGGCGAGCGCGAGCGCGAAGCCCGCGCCGAGCCCCGAAGCTGCTCCCGTGATCACGGCAACTCTGCCGTCGAGCCGAAAGGAGTCGATCACATTGAGGTGTACGGCGTCGCTCACGACGTTGGTTCAATCACGGCGCCGGAGGCGACGAGCTGGTCGATGGCAAGGGTCTTGACACCGAGTTCACGCAAGACGTCGCGCGAGTCGTCACCAAGACCCGGCGCGGGGCGAAGCTCCGCATCCGCGGCTGATGCGAATCGCGGTGTTGGCCGGGGCTGGCGGATGGGACCGATAATGGGATGGTCGTACTCCATCAGCGTTCCGTTCTCGACCACCTGGGGATGCTCGACCATCTCGTCGAGCGTGAGAACTGGCGCACACGGTACGTCGAACCTTGAGAGGCGCTGCACGACTTGTTCTGTGGAGAGGCCTTCGATGGCTGCGCGCGCCGCTCGAAGCACGTTGCCGGGAAGTGAGGTGCCGGCGGCGGAGGCTTGAAAATTCTGCACGTCCGCGTCCAAATTGAGCGCGGCGACGAGACCGTCCCAGTGCGCTTGTTTCACAACGACGAGTGAGACGTACCCGTCGTTCGTTCGCGTCAAGCGGAACGTCAGTGCGACCGCTGGCTTTCTCAACTCGGGCTTGAGCGCCGAGCGATCCATCATGGCGTCGGGCCAAAGGAACGAAATGGCGACGTCCAACATATTGATCGCAAGCACGTTGCCGGAGTCTGAGCGAAAGCGTTCGATGAGCGCCGCGCAGATGCTCTGGGCAAAGACGTACCCGGTCGACTTGTCGATGAGACCGTGTCGGATCATGTGCGGGGAGTCCTCGGCGTTTTCGCGCTGGAGATCGGCCATGCCCGAGATGGCCTGAATGACGTGGTCGTACACCGGACGTTCGGCGAAGGGTCCGCTGGCGCCGAATCCGACGATGGAGGCGTGGATGAGGCGGGGTCGATTTCGGGTGACGCTCTCGGCGTCGATGCCGAGTCGTTTGGCGGCAGACGGGCGAAAACTCTGGGTCACCACGTCCGCGGAATCGAGGAGCAGGTTGAGCACTTCGCGACTTTCGGGCACATGCAGGTTGAGCGCGAGCGAACGCTTTGAGCGGTTGAGGTTGGCGAAATACGCCGACATGTCCGCGCTCCCCGAGCCTTGTCGACGGAGCATGTCGCCAGACGGTGATTCGATCTTGATGACGTCGGCACCCTGGTCGGCGAGAATCATCGTGCCGAACGGACCCGCCATATTCTCGGTGAAATCCACCACGCGAGTGGGGCTCAACGGACCTCGGATGGAGCCGCTCACGAGTCGATCAGCATCGAGTGCGCGAAATCACGATTCATGACAGTCCTCTTCTGGTTGGCGCACGTCCGCTGGTCGCATCGTCGAGCATTGTAGGCCGCCCCAACCTATCCGGACAACTAGTGTGGTGCCAAATCCACACAGCGAGGAATCGATCGCATGAGCGGTCCTCTTGAAGGCGTACGAATACTGGAATTCGCGGGCATTGGACCGTCCCCGTTTGCCACCATGCTGCTCGCCGATCTCGGTGCGACCGTCTTGCGTCTTGAGCGAATTACCGCGCCACCTGCAGTGTTTGCGCAAGATCCCCACCACGACGTCATGCAACGCGGCAAGGACGTCGTACGCGTCGATCTGAAGTCAGCCGAAGGCATCGAGCTCACCCTTCAACTAGTGCGACGGGCGGATGCCCTCGTCGAAGGCTTTCGCCCAGGGGTTATGGAGCGACTGGGACTAGGCCCCGAGCTGTGTCTCGACGTGAACCCCCGCCTTGTCTATGGACGAATGACCGGTTGGGGCCAAGATGGACCGCTTTCCCAGCGGGCCGGTCATGACATCAATTACGTCGGATTGTCGGGTTCGCTCGGCTTGACGGGACGGAGCGGAGAGCGGCCCGTGCCTCCGGTCAACCTGGTCGGTGATTTCGGCGGCGGTGGAATGCTGCTCGCCGTCGGAATTCTTGCGGGGCTGCGTGCGTCGTCGGTGAGTGGACGCGGTCAGGTGGTCGACGCCGCGATGGTCGACGGCTCGTCGCTGCTGACCTCGCTTTTCTATGGCCTGCGCGCCGACGGGCTGTGGTCGGATGAGCGCGGCAGCAACCTGCTCGACACGGGCGCACCGTTCTACGACGTCTATGAATGTGCGGACAGCGAGATGATCGCGGTCGGAGCGCTCGAACCCCAGTTCTACGCGGAACTGCTCGACGTTATGGGGCTGGACCACGCCGAACTGCCCGAACAGATGGACCGCAAAGGATGGCCCGACATGAAGCGTCGTTTTGAGGAAGTCTTCCGTTCGCGGTCGAGGAGCGAGTGGCTTTCGCGATCGGAGGGTCGCGACGCCTGTCTCACGCCCGTGCTCTCGCTGGCGGAGACGGCACTCCATGAGCACGCCGTGGCGCGCTCGTCGTTTGTCGACGTGTCGGGCGTGACTCAACCCGCTCCCGCCCCTCGTTTCTCGCTCACGCCCGCGGCAACGCCCGACATCCCGAGACGCCCAGGTGAAGGAGGGCGTGAGGCGCTACACGACTGGGGCATTGGGTTCGACACGGTTGACGAACTGGTGGCGCGTCACGTCATGGTGGCCTCATGAAAGATCGGGCTGTGCTCATGGTCCACGGGTTTGCCTCGTCGAGCGCGCAGTCGTGGTCTCGATTTGGTTGGATTGAGCAGTTCGAGGCGAGTGGTCGTCGTGTGGAGGCGCCGGACCTGCCCGGCCACGGTGACGCCATGAAGACCTCCGATCCCAATGGCTATGGCGTCATGGAGGACGAGGTGCATCAATGGGCCGTCTCGTTGGGCCCGGTTGACGGCATCGGGTTCAGCCTCGGCGCGCGGCTCGCTCTCTCGGCAGAGGCGTTGCACCCCGGCACGTTCGATCGCCTCGTGGTGGGGGGAATTGGCTCCAATATCTTTAGCTATCGCTCGCCCGAGCATCTGGCTGGAGCAATCGAGATGGGCGACGCCGACCTCGCCCCCGAGAGCACGATGGCAGCAGCCTTCGTTCGAGGTGCGCAACGATCGAACAATGATCCCGCTGCCCTCGCCGCGTTTTTGCGGCGACCCAAGCGCCACCGCATCACTGTCGAAGAACTACGAAACGTGCAGTGTCCGGTGCTCGTGGTGGTGGGTGGTGCGGACACGATGGTGCACCCCGTCACGGAGATGACCCGGCATCTGGCCCACGCGCGCACCGTGACCATCCCCGACGCCGATCACCTCGCGACGATGCGGAGCCCAGACTTTCTCGCGGCCGCGTTGGAGTTCTTGAACACCGAGTGAGTTCGCGCTACCGACGCGCGATCCTCCTCAACTCGAGACAAGTCCGACCCGGAACTTGCCCTCGCCATCTTGTACGGATAAGTTGGTCCCAAGAACGGTCGGAGGCTCCACGGGGGACGAACTCGATCGAGAAGGAGAATGTCTTCATGGACGCCACCTTGAGCGAATCTGAGGAGCTGCTCCGTGAGACCGCTCGGCGACTGGGATCTGACCTCGCGTGCGGCTCCGTCGCTGAATACGCGGACTTTGACGATACCAAGGCCTGGCGATCGCTCGCGGACATGGGATTGCTCGGCATACGCCTTCCCGACGAAGTAGGCGGAGGTGACGGATCCACGTTGGATCAGTCGCTCGTCGTCGAAGCACTGGCCTTTCACTCGGTCGCCGTTCCCTTTCTCGGCAGCGCCGCGCTCGCGAGCGAGCTGTTGCTCGCGGCGGGCGCCTCGCAGGAGACCTTGTCGCGGTTGGCGAGTGGTGAGCTACGTGTCGCGCTGGGACTCACCGACGATCTTTCCTCAATATGGCGCGAAGGCGCATCGAAGAACGCCGTCGCGTTCGACAGCGCCGGTGCGCAGGCGGCGTTGGTGTTCGATTCGAGTGATGCAGGAGTGACGCTCCGTTCGGTTGCCCTCGGTGAGCCGCTGCCCGGCCTTGATCTCACACGCAGATCGCATCGAGTGAACTGCGAGACCGTCGTTGACGTGGGTGATCTCGGTGGTGTCATCGACGCCGACACCTACGAGCGAACCATCGCTCGTTGTCTCACCTTGGTGGCATGGGATCTCGTCGGCGTCATGGACGCCGGTATTGCGACCGCGGTCGAGTACGCGAAATCGCGTGAGCAGTTCGGCGTCGCGATCGCGACCTTTCAAGCCGTGCAACATATCTGCGCCGATCAACTGGTCTCGCTCGAAGGAGCGCGTTCGATGGCGGAGTACGCGGCCTGGGCGGTCGACGAGTGCGATACCGCCGACGCGTTGCTCGCCGCACGTTCGGCGAAAGCGTTCGCCTCGCGAGAAGGTCGAGCGGTCACCGAAGCGGTGGTGCAGGTGCACGGCGGCATGGGATTTACCTGGGACTGCCCGGCGCACGTCTTTCTGAAGCGCGCTCTGTCCGACGCACTGCTGTTCGGGGATGCCCCGCGACAGATCAACGAGATTGCGCAACTACGTTCGAGGAGCAGGGCATGAATTTTTTCGACGGACCGGACGAGGCGACCTTTCGAAGCGAGCTGCGCGCGTGGCTGGCGGAGAACCGTCCGAGCAAAGAAGGTGATCGCGACCACGGCGCCGACGGCAATCGGGCGAGCCTGGAATGGCACCGTCAGCTCTACCAAGGCGGATGGCTCGGTTTGAGCTGGCCGGTGGAGTACGGGGGGCGTGGCTTAACCCCTCTCTACGACGCCATCGTGAACGAGGAAGTCGGCGCCTCCGGCGCCCACGTGCCCTCAGTGGGCTATCTCGGTCGCGCAATCTTGCACTACGGCTCGGACGAGCAGAAGCGCACATACCTTCCGCCGATGTTGCGAGGTGAGGTGCAGTGGTGCCAGGGCTTTTCCGAGCCCGGCGCCGGTTCGGACCTCGCGTCGCTGCGCACTCGCGCCGAACGTCGAGATGACGTCTACGTGGTCAACGGCCAAAAGGTGTGGACCAGTCGCGCTCAATGGGCCGACTGGTGTCTCCTCCTCTGTCGCACGAACCCCGAACTGCCCAAACACAAGGGGATCTCGTGTCTCGTCTTTGAAATGAACCGCCCCGGCATCACGGTGCATCCGTTGCAACAGACCTGGGGGACCGCGGAATTCAACGAGGTCTTCTTTGACAACCTCGAAGTGCCGATTGAGAATCGAATCGGCGAAGAGGGCGACGGCTGGCCACTCGCGACAATCATCCTCGCCCACGAGCGTGGCCCTGCCGACATCGGATTCATCGCCCACTTCCAGCATCAGCTCAATGAGTTCGAACGACTCCTCTCCGAGCTGCCCGAAGAGCGTCGCAGCGAGTTCGCGAATCGGGTCGCGCAGGCCTACGTCAGCGTGGCCGCCTGTCGCCTTCACGTGCTGAAGAGTCTGTCCCTTCGTGCAAAGGGCGTCGCCCCCGGCGCTGATACGTCGATCGACAAATTGCTCATGACGCGCGTGGAGCAGGAGCTCGGCGCCCTCGCCTGGGACATGGCCGGTGCCGCGCCCTCGCTCGGTCTGGACGACGAGACGGTGTATCAGTACTTGCGCGCACGAGCGTCGAGCATTTACGGCGGTACCCAGCAGATTCAGCGTTCGATCGTGGCGCAGCGACTACTCGGCATGCCGAGGGGATAGGGGAGAACGTGGAACACGACCTTCGTCTCGAGAGGGACGGCAACGTACTCATCGCGACCATCGACCGGGCCGACAAGATGAACGCGCTCGGTATGCAACTGCACCACGACCTCGAAGAGGCGTGGGCCGAAGCGAAGAGTGACTCCTCGGTTCGAGCGATTGTCATCACGGCGACCGGTGAGCGGGCGTTCTGCACGGGCATGGACCTGCGCGAACTGGTGGCGCGCGGTGAACACCGCGAGTCCTCGGACAACGTGCACGATGCGATGAAGATCACTCCACTGAACTGCGGAGTCTGGCTGCCGACGGTCGTCGCCGTCAATGGCGTGTGTGCCGCAGCGGGTCTGCACTTCGTTGCCGACGCCGACGTCGTGATTGGGTCGACCAACGCCTGGTTTGTTGATACCCATGTGAGCGTCGGTCAGGTCAGTGCGATTGAGCCCATCACGCTCGTACCGCGCATTGGTCTCGGTAACGCCCTGCGTCTGGCGCTGCTCGGACGCGCCGGGCGCATTGACGTCGAAGAGGCGCTGCGAATTTCACTCATTGATGAAATCGTTGCCCCCGAGCGACTCGTCGAACGTGCGGTGGAGCTGGCCCAGGCGATGGCCGCAGGTTCGCCAGCCGCGGCAGAGGCCTCCAAACGCGCCATTCGCGGAGTGCTGGAGCGGCCGATGGCGGACGCCATGCAGTACGGCTGGGAGCTGCTTCGGGCGCACCGGGACCACCCCGACGCCATGGAAGGTCCTGTCGCCTTCTCGGAAAAGAGGCCGCCGAAGTGGGCGTGAGCGACGTCGTCTATACGCCCTGTGGCAACGATGGTGTGGCGCATGTACTCATTGATCGAGCGGGAAGCGGAAACTCACTCACCCCCGAGGTAGCGCGGGCGATCGGTGACGCCGTCACGAGTGCTGGGGTCGACGCGCGCTGCGTCGTGCTTGAGTCGTCTGGCCGCGTGTTCTGCTCGGGCGCGGACGTCTCGTTTCTCGACGAGCTGTTGACGGCATCCAAAGAGGAGATCGCGAGCTCCATCTACGCCAACTTTCAGGCGATGATTCGCTCGATCGTCGAATGCCCCGTCCCCGTGATTGCTCGCCTCCAGGGCGCTGCCGCGGGCGCTGGTTGTGACCTGGTGCTGGCGTGTGACTTCGTCGTCGCCAGCGAGGATGCCTGGCTCGAGGAGTCGTGGATCAAGATCGGTGCGACCTCGGCGCTTGCGGGAGCCTTTCACTTGACACAACGTCTGGGATCCCAGCGTGCGCTCGACCTACTCATCTCGTCGCGCCGGCTCGGCGCCCGTGAGGCCCTCGGTCTCGGTGTGATCCATCGAGCGGTAGCGATCGATGGTCTCGATGACGCGGTGACTGAGCTCACGAACGGGATTGTTGCGCGCGACTCGATGGCGGTGCGCGCGATGAAGTCTCTCGTTCGCGGCGCCGAGCACAGCGGATTTGAAGAGGCGCTCGCGCTCGGACTCGAGCTGCAGGCGTCGCTGCTCGCTCGCGCTGAATTCGCCTCGTACGTGGGCGAATTACGTCAGCGACTCGAGGCGAAATCGAATGCGTAAGACAAATGACGCGGCCGACGCCGCGGGCTACACTACCGACAACATGTCCAGACAAGATCGCGAACGGGTGATGGTGTCGGACGATTCAATGGAGCGATCATGACTGATGTTTCCGAACGTGACCTGAACGAACAAGTTGCCGACGCGCGAACTACGCTTGACGCGTTCTTGCGCGAGAATCTTCCCGCCGAGTGGGTGGCCGCCATTGACGCGGGCGACTCCGACGCGCTGGCGAAAGCTCGTCCTCAGCTCGATCTCGATGATTGGTGGATTCGTCTCGCCGACGCGGGCTACGTTACGCCGGGCTGGCCACGCGAGTACGGCGGGCTCGACGCGCCGGGACCCGTAGCGGCCGCGATTTCACGGAAGTTGAGTGAGTTCAAGGTGCCGCGCTTCACGAACCCGATCGGCATCAACTTGGCCGGTCCGGCGATCCTGCGTTGGGGAACGACCGCTCAGAAGGAACGGCTGCTTCGACCCATCGCCCGACACCAGGAGATCTGGTGTCAGATGTTCTCTGAGCCTGGTTCGGGTTCTGACCTCGCGGGTCTGTCGACCCGCGCGACGCGCGATGGCGATCTCTGGCACGTGAATGGGCAGAAGGTCTGGACGAGCTATGCGCACATCGCCACCTGGGGCATGCTGCTCACCAGAACGAACCCCGACGTGCCCAAGCACGACGGCATCACCGTGTTCGTGATGCCGGTCAAGCAGCCCGGAGTCGAAGTTCGACCATTGCACCACATCACCGGCGACGCCGAGTTCAATGAAGTCTTCTTCAACGACGCCGAAGTCGGTGACGAATGGCGATTGAGCGAAGTTGATGACGGCTGGCGCGTCGTCGTCTCGATCTTGATGAACGAACGTCAGGCGGGATCGGGCGGCGGCTCGGCGCTGCCCGGCACCGTGACCGGCCGATCAGTCGATTCGCTGATCCGACGTCACGCACCAATTGCCGACGACGTGTTGCGCCAGCGTTTGGCCCAGGCATACATCGAGGACAAGATCGTCCAGATCACCAACCAGCGCGCGTCGGCCCGACGCCGCGCCGGCCAAGGACCTGGGTCAGAAGGCTCGATCATGAAGCTCTTCCACAGCGAGCACACACAGCGCTTGCACGATCTCGCCTCCGACCTCGAGGGTCTCTACGGGCAGGCGTGGCCGGAGGAAGACCGCTGGCTGAAGAACACCGCGTGGTCCTACCTGCGCGTCCGCTCGAAGACGATCGCGGGTGGGACGTCGGAGATCCAGCGAAACATCATCGGCGAGCGCATCCTCGGTCTACCCAAAGAGCAGGATCTCTCCAAAGTTCTCGCGTGGAAGGACGTTCCCCGATCATGACGACGGCGAAGGAAACAGCAGCCAAAGAAGAGACTCGACGACGTCCCCGCGAGATCAACGAGGAAACCGTTGAGCTGGTGCGCGAGCGCATTGGCATACCAACATTTCACAACCAGCGCTCGCACAATGAAGAGTGCGCGGGCGACTCGTTTCGTCACTACGCCCAAGGGTACGGCGACGACAATCCGTTGTTTTGCGATCCTCGCTACGCCGAGAGCACCCTTTGGGGCGACATCATCGCCCCTCCCATGTACCCGATCTCGGCGGGGGTGCAATATCGACCGACGTTGAGCGATGAGCAAAAGCAGGCGATGAGCGGCGGCGACCCGCTGGCGGGTATCGGCCAGTACATGTGTGGTGAGCGTTGGCTCTTTCTGAAGCCAGTGCGCGCGGGAGCGCTGCTCCACCGCGAGCAGACGCTGCACGGGGCGGAATTGAAGCCGAGCAGCTTCGGCGGAGGCGTGGGAGCCCTGGTCTCGCACCAGGTCTCGTGGCGCGACGAGGCGGCGACACCTTACGCGCTGCGTTTTCTCGACTTCTGGCACGCGGATCGCGAACACTCGGCCGAGTCGGGCAAGTATCGGAACCTTGAGCGCACCGTCTACACCGACGAGGACCTCGAACGAATTGACGCGTGTTACGAGGCAGAAGAGGTACGCGGCAATGTGCCGCGGCTCTTCAGCGACGTCCACGTTGGCGACACGGTTGGACCCATCGTGAAGGGCCCCCTCTGCGTGGCTGATGTCATCAGCTATCACGTGGCCATTGGCTGGGGCGGCTACGGCGGAGGTGCGTCGAAGATCGCCTACAAGGCACGTCGCCGAATTCCCAAGTTCTACATCAAGAACGATCTCGGCTACTGGGACAGTGCACAGCGCTGTCACTGGGAGGACGAGTGGGCTCAACACCTCGGCCAACCCGCGGCGTACGACTACGGGGCAATGCGCACCAACTGGATGGTGCATCTCATTACGAACTGGATGGGCGACAACGCGTGGCTCTGGAAGCTCTCCGCGTCGATCCGAAAGTTCAACTACATGGGCGACGCCCACTTCTTCACCGGTGTCGTGACCGCGCTCGACGAAACGACATCGAGCGCCACCATCGAGATCACCGGCACCAATCAGCGCGGCGACGTGACGTGCCTCGGGAGCGCCGTGGTCATACTTCCAACTGATTCGCATCGACGAGTTGACCTCCCGAGCTTCGATCCCATTGACATCCCCGTCGCCGAGGCGCCGTGAGCAACGACGTGGTGTCGAACAGCGCATTCCTGCGAGGACTTCGAGTCCTTGAGCTCGGCGACGGTCTCGCCGGTGCCGCAGCGGCCGCCACGTTGGCGAGTCTTGGCGCGACGGTGGTGAACGTGGTCGACCCCACGACGTCGCTGCGCCGGGCGCAGCCATCGGTGACGGTCGCTGACGGCACCACGAGCAGCATCTTGTCGCGACTGCTCGATCGCGATAAGCACTCAGTCGGCGCGCCCGAGACGCTCGAAGAGTTCTCTTTACTGGTGACAGAGGGTGACGCATACGACCTCGTCGTCGTCGATCGCGTGGCGGGCCAACCGTACGGCATCGAATCGCTGCGTAACGTCGAGCAGTACGTTGCATGGGTTGACGCCATCAACTCCGGTGCCTGGCTGACGATCTCGGCGTTTGGACTGTCGGGACCGCGTGCCAATGACTACGCCACAGAACTCACGTTGAGCGCCGCCTCGAGCCTGCTGAGTTCCGTGAGAGATCCTGAGACGGGTCATCCGCTGAAGCTCGCGGGCAACCAAGCGCTGCTGAGCGCAGCGCAAGCGGGCGCGCTCGCGGCCTGCCAGGCTTTCGATCTCGCTCAGGACGGTCACGCAGTGCATCTCGACCTTTCGGCCCAGGAGGCGACGATCGCCATGGGACCGATGTTGGCGCTCGCGCACCAGCTGCTCAACTGCAGCTCGGCCATGGGAGCGAAGCGATACGGCGCGCCGGCGAGCTTCTATCGATGCCTCGATGGACTCATCAGAATCTCCGCAATGGAGGATCACCAATGGCAAGGCGTCGTGCGGGCCATGGGCTCGCCCTCTTGGACCGAGCGCTTCGCCGAGAGCGATTCGCGCATCGAATTTCCTGGGGAGATCGATGAAGGCATCGCGAAGTGGACCGCGGATCTGACGAAAGCACAAGCGGAAGCGATTCTCCAGGAGCATGCCGTTCCCGCTACTGCGATGTACGCGCCGTCGGAGATTCTTCAGTCGCCGCAGCTGGCGCACCGCGGATCGCTGCGCGACATTCGCCTAGATGAAGACGTCGTCGTGCGAGCGGTCGGGCGTCCTTTCCCCGATGGTCCGGCCGCTGTCGGCGAAGGCGAACAACGCCGGCGTCACCTGCGCGGGCTTCGGGTCGTTGAAGCGAGTCACGTGTTGGCCGTGCCGCTCGCGGGTTCACTGCTCGGCGCACTCGGTGCGTCGGTGACGAAGCTCGAGGATCTTGACCGCATGGATATGTATCGCCGCCGCGGGCCGCACATCGATGGCGAGCCCGGCGTGAATCGTGCCGCGTACTTTTCAATGGCGAACCATTCGAAGACGAGTCTGGTCGTCGACTTAGAAGGCGACACCAGTGAACTGGCGCAGCTCGTCGACGATGCGGACGTCATCATTGAAAACGTTGGCGCACGTCGGATTGCGCGCTTTGGCGCGTCGGCGGCCTTTGAAGGTCGCCGCCCGGCGCAACTGGCCGTCAGCTCTTCAGGGTTCGGCAACGAGGGGCCGCACGCGCACTACCGCGCCTACGCCTACAACCTCCAAACGTCGTGCGGGCTCGGGTACCTGACCAGAAATGACCAAGGCACGCCCGCCGAGATTGATCTCGCGTGGGCCGATCTCTTGAGTGGCTACGCCCTGGCGACCATCGTGGCCGCGTGGACGGTGGGGCCCCAGGGCAACCGCGGACGGGTGATCGATTTCGCTATGGCCGAGCTGATTGACGCACGTTTTAATGAGTTCCTCGCTGCAGCGTCGATCGATACCCACAGCGATGAGACCGTTGATCGAGCCAATCGCGTGTCGCCGTTCGCTCCGAACGGGGTGTACCAAAGTGCTGACGGGTGGGTGGCCATCTCCGTAGACGGAGATGGCGCGTTCGCGGCGTTTGGCGCGGCGCTTTCGATTGATCGCGAGGCACTCGCGAAGTTCGCCGCCTCAAGCGCGCGACGCAACGGGGCTCAAGCGCTCGACGAGGCCGTTGGTGAGGCCACCGCCCGAGCGACATCGGCCTCGCTCGTTGAGCGGCTCAACGGTCCCGGCGTGCTGGTTGAGCAGCTGGCGACGACGGCCGGTCTCATTGAGGACGATCATCTCGAGGCGCGCGGTTACTTCGTCGAGGTCAACCACCCGGAATGGGGGCGTCGTCGCATTTTGGGCGTGCCGTGGCGGCCGGAAGGTGGCGGAGCAATTGCGCTCGGCCATCCGCCGCTGTTTGAGCCACCCGTTCGCGTTAGTAGCGAACAGGTATAGAGAAGTGAATAGGTGCTGTGTTCGGTGCGGATTCGCGCTCGGATGACAATCGTGCATGAGAAGGAGTAACGGTGGAGATCACGTTTAGCGAAGAGCGCGACGAGCTGCGGCGAAACGTTCGGCGTTTCATGGAGGACAAATCGCCCACCAGCGAGGTGCGTCGACTGATGGAGACGGCAGAAGGCTACGACCACGACGTGTGGCGTCAGATGGCCAACCAACTTGGCCTCCAAGGCCTCGTCGTGCCCGAGAAGTTCGGCGGTAGCGGCTTTGGCTTTGAAGAGCTCGCCATCGTGTTTGAAGAGATGGGGCGTGCCGTCATGTGCGCCCCCTTCTTCTCTACGGTCGCACTCGCCACGTCCGCGCTGCTCGCCGTCAACGACGAGTCAGCGCTCGAGCGGTATCTGCCCGGTATCGCCTCGGGTGAAACGATCGCGACGCTCGCGCACAGTGAGGGCGCAAAGGGTTGGGAGCTCGAAGGGGGCGCGACTCGTGCGAGTGCGCAGGGAGATCAGTGGATGCTCAGGGGGACGAAGTCCTTCGTTCTCGACGGCGCGACGGCCAGCTTGATTTTGGTGGTGGCAGAGAGCGATGCGGGGCTGAGCCTCTTTGCCGTTGAGCAGGGAGCGCCCGGACTCACGGTTACGCCTCTCTCGACGCTCGACATGACCCGTAAGCAAGCGCAGCTGGACTTCGTCGAGACACCCGCCCGTCTTATCGGTACGGAAGGCGGCGCGCTCGAACCGCTGACCCGCGCGTTCGAGCTCGCGGCCACTGCTCTCGCTGCCGAAGCGGTGGGGGGAGCCGAAAAGGTGCTCGAACTCAGCGTTGAGTACGCGAAGAATCGCATCCAGTACGGTCGGCCTATCGGCAGCTATCAGGCGATCAAGCACAAGTGCGCGGACATGTTGGTTGCCGTTGAGACGGCGAAGTCCGCTTCGTACTACGCGCGTTGGGCGGCTGCCGCCGACAGCGACGAGCTACCCGTGGCGTCAAGTCTCGCTAAGGCCTATTGCACGGAGTCCTATCTTCGCTGCGCGGCACAGAACATCCAGATTCACGGCGGCATTGGCTTCACGTGGGAGCACGACGCGCACTTGTATTTCAAGCGGGCGAAGTCCTCGGAGCTGCTGCTCGGGCCTCCCTCCTATCACCGCGAACTGCTCGCGCGCCACGTCGGAATGTGACCGACGTGGCTGCACACACCACTCTGGTGACCGACGAAGCAATCGAACGATTGCGACAGCGCATTGGCGTGCCCGAACGCAGTCGGCGTCAACCCTTCAATGAGTTTGCGACGATCGACACCATTCGTCACTACGCGCACGGCTTCGGTGACGACAATCCCCTCTGGTGCGATCCCGCATACGCCGCGTCGTCGGTGTGGGGCGAGAACATTGCGCCACCGATGTTTGCAATCTCCTCGGGAGTACCCGAGCCCGTCACCTGGAGCGATCAGGAACGAGAAGCCATGTCGGGTGGCGATCCCTTGCGTGGAGTGGGTCAATATCTTCGAGCAGAGCGCTGGCACTTCGCCGGTCCGGTACGTCTCGGGACCCGCCTGACCAAGCGTCGCGCGCTCGTCAAGGCTGAGCTCACAGATCCGAGCGCCTTTGCCGGAGGTCACCGCGGCGCGGTCGTCTGTTGGCGAGTTGTCTACAGCGATGACGCAGCGCCCGAGACCCCCCTCGTCGTCAACGAGCGCGAATTTTTCTACACCGAGCGCGACGCCTCGCCTGACGCCAACCGTCGACGAGAGCTCGCGTCTTACGACGAGGCAGCGATCGCCGAGATTGACGCCGCCTACGAACGTGAATCGCGACGTGGATCGCAAACGAGGACATCGGGTGATGTCAGCGTTGGTGAGGAGCTCGAGACCATTGTTCGCGGTCCGCTGACCGTGACCGACGTGATGGCTCATCACGTCGGCACCGGCCTCGGTGGTCAATACGGCGTGGGTGCGCTACGGCTCGCCTACGCCAATCGGCAGCAAGTGCGCGGCTTTTACACCTTGAATCCCCAGGGCGTTCCGGACGTGGTGCAGCGCTGTCACTGGGAAGATGCGTGGGCGAACGAACTCGGACACCCCGCTGCGTACGACTACGGCATGATGCGGATGACCTGGATGTCGAATCTCGTGACGAACTGGATGGGCGACGGCGCGCTCATGACGAGCTTTGAAGGTTCGGCTCGAAAGTTCAACTACTTGGGCGACACGCAGTGGCTGAGTGGCACGGTCACCGAGATCGCGGAGACGTCCGAAGGGTCAATGGCCCACCTCACGATGGAGGGCACGAACCAGTTGGGCCAAGTGACCTGTCGCGCGACCGCCACCGTGCTGTTGCCGAGCGACTCTACGGCTCGCGTGGAGTCCGCGACGATCGAACCGTCACTCGCCTCGTTCGACCGAGACGCACTGGTCTCTGCTGGGGAGACGGCGTGAGCGCTGCGCTGTTTGAGCTCGATGACGAGCATCTCGCGTTCCAAGAAAGCTGTCGCGCATTCGTCGAGCGGGTGCTGATGCCGCGCCGAGACGAGGCGGAACGGGCAAAGGCGTTCCCGATAGATCTCTGGAAGGAGTTCGCGGAGGCTGGCCTGCTCGGTCTCAAGCATCCCGAAGAATATGGCGGTACCGGAGGGACGAACGTCGCGCTCGCCATCCTCGCGGAAGAGCTGACACGAGCGTCGAGTGGACTGGCGATCACCGTGCTCGTGAGCGCCTATATGGCCGCCCCTCATCTGTCGCTGTTCGCTTCGCCCGAGCTGTGTGAGCGCTATCTCCGGCCCGTGCTGGCGGGCGAGAAGGTCGCTGCGATCGCGGTCACGGAGCCGGGTGGCGGATCAGACGTCGCCGGTATGAAGACGACCGCCACGCGTACTGACAACGGCTACGTCCTCAACGGATCGAAGATGTTCATTACGAACGGCGGCATCGCTGACGTGATCGTGGTCGCTGCTCGTACGTCGCCCGACGAACGACACGGCGGCATCACGATGTTTGCCGTCGAGATGCCCGCAGAGGGCCTGACCGTGTCGTGGCCGCTTATCAAGGTGGGCTGGCGATCATCGGATACGCGCGAGCTGCTCTTCGACAACTGCTTTGTTCCCGACGACCACGTGGTGGGCGACATCGGGCGCGGCTTTCATCAGATCATGGAAGCCTTTCAAGCCGAGAGGATCGCGCTCGCTGCCATGGGCGTAGGGCTCGCACAGGAAGTGCTCGACGAGGCGGTTTCCTGGGCAAAGGAGCGACAAGCCTTCGGCAACACGATTGGCACCTATCAAGGTGTACGCCATCGACTGAGCGAGATGTCAACGGCGATCACCTCCGCACGACTCCTCACCTTTCACGCCGCCTCGAGGCTGGACAGCGGTCATCCCGGAGCTGCCGAGGCCGTCGCTATGGCCAAGCTCCACGGTGCGCGCGTTGCGAACGAGGTTGCGGACGCGGCCGTGCAGATCTTTGGCGGTTATGGATTCATGGACGAGACGCCCGTGGCGATGCATTTCCGTGACGCTCGCGTCCTCAGGATCGGCGGAGGCACGGACGAGATTCAGATGGAGATTCTCGCTCGCCGAATGGGCCTCTGATGACCTTTGACGCATCCGCGGCAATTACGAAAGCACTGCAGGGTGGTGACCGGAGTCGACTCGGAACAAAACTCCCGGTTCGCGATCGCCTCGGTCTACTTCTCGACGAGCGGTCGTTCGTCGAGGACGGCCTCCTCGCGCGGGCTCTGGATGAAGGGCTACCCACCGACGGGGTGATCACGGGTACCGGAAAGATCGACGGTCGAAGTGTCGCGATCATCGCCCACGACCCAACGGTGAAGGCAGGTTCGTGGGGGGCGGCGACGGTCGAGAAGCAGATCCGTATCCTCGAGCGCGCTGATCTCGACCTCTTGCCCGTGATCTATCTGGTGGACTCGGCCGGTGGGCGTCTCACCGACCAGCTGGACTTCTTTCCCGGTCGACGTGGTGCGGCTCGCATCTTCGATCTTCAGGTTGGTCTTTCGGGTCGTGTTCCGCAGCTTTGCTGCCTGTTCGGGCCATCTGCCGCGGGCGGTGCCTATATGCCGTCATTCTGCGACTGGGTGGCAATGGTCGACAAGAACGCCTCGATGTCGCTCGCCTCGCCACGTATTGCCCAGGTGGTGAACGGTGAGATGACCAGCAATGAAGAGATGGGCGGAGCGCTCATGCACACGACGGTGTCGGGCTCGGGGGACGAGCTGTGTCCCGATGAGCAAACGGCCATCGAATCCCTGCGCCGCTGCTTTTCCTATCTGCCGTCAGACTTTCGAAGTGCACCAGAGCACATCGAGCCAGAGGGGCCCGCGACGACGCTCGTCGAGGGACTCATTCCCGACGACGAGCGCGAGAGCTACGACGTGCACGCGGTGATCGATGGACTCGTTGATGCGGGCTCGTTCTTCGAAGTCAAGGAGAAGTATGCGCCCGAGATCGTCGTCGGCTTTGCACGACTCGACGGCAAGGTCGTCGGCCTCGTCGCGAATCAGCCCGCCGTGCGCAGTGGAGCGATCTTCGTGGACTCCGCCGACAAGGCGGCTCGCTTCATCATGTGGTGCGACGCCTTCAATATCCCGCTGCTCTATCTCGTCGACGTCCCGGGATTCATGATCGGTGCAGACGTCGAACGTCAGGGAATCATTCGTCACGGCGCAAAAATGGTGAGCGCCATGTCCTCTGCCGAGGTTCCGAAGTTCTGCATCGTACTGCGTCGCGCCTACGCCGCGGGCTACTACGCCATGGCGTCGCCAGGGTTCCAGCCCAGAGCGACCCTGGCGCTACCTACCGCGCATATTGCCGCGATGGGCGCCGACGCCGCCGTCAATGCGGTCCACTTCAACCACATCAATGAGATAGCCGACGAGACCGAGCGCGCCGAATTTGTCGCCAAGCGGCGTGAGGAATACACGTCGTCGCTCGGACTGCTGCGACTGGGGTCGGACTTGCACATTGACGCAGTGGTCCCGCCACAGTTTCTGCGCGCTGAGCTCATCGAACGAGTAGTGGCGGCGTCGAATTGGACGCGTCGAACCGGGCGGCGCCACCATGGTGTCTGGCCGGTATAGAGGAGAGAAGATGAGCGACTCAGCATCCACCCAGCGGCCGTCAGGACGATGGTTCGAGGAGATGAACGTGGGTGACGTGGTTGCGCACGCGGTGACGAGAACCGTGACGGAGGCGGACAACGTGACGTTTTCAACGATGACGATGAATCCTCAACCCCTCCACCTCGACGCCGAATTTGCCGCTGCGAGCGAGTTTGGCCGCCCGCTCGTGAACAGCCTGTTCACCTTGGGTCTCCTCGTGGGGCTCACCGTGTGGGAGCTGACGCTCGGCACGACGGTGGCCAATCTCGGATTCCAAGATATTGAGTTCCCAAAGCCCGTGTTCATCGGCGACACCATTCACGCCGAGACCCTCATTCTGGAGACGCGTCCGTCGAACTCGCGTCCGACCGCGGGCATCGTCACGTTTGAACACGTGGCTCGCAATCAAGACGGCGCAGTCGTGGCGCGCTGTCGGCGGGTAGCCCTCATGCACCGCAGGCCGTCCGAAGACGGGCAGGCGCTTTCATGACCGGCGTCGGGCAGCGGGCGAACCAAGAAGAATCGATCCGACCGTCGCTGCGCTCGCGGCTCTATGTACCGGGCACGAAGGTGTCCTGGATAGAGAAAGCCGTGGCGAGCGGTGCGGACGCCGTCATCCTCGATCTCGATGACGCCGTTGAGGTTGATGACAAAGAGAACGCCCGCGCCGCCGTTGCGGAGGCCATAAGCAGCGAGTGGCCGATACCGATCTTCGTGCGAATCAATGACGTGGCGACGCGATGGGCCTTGGACGACCTCGAGGCGATCATTCGGCCCGGACTGTTTGGCGTGGTGGTGCCAAGACTCACGACGGTGACGGAGATCACGTCGCTCGATTTTCTGTTCTCGTGGCTGGAGCTTCGTGCTGACATGACGCCCGGCTCGGTGGTGTTATCGCCGATTCTTGAAACGGCGGCGTCCGTCCACTTCGCCTACGACTTTGCGAGCGCCAGCGCTCGCGTGGACTATCTCGGAGGCATCGCGACGGACGGGGGCGACATCGAGCGAGAAATCGGGTATCGATGGTCTCGCTCGGCCTGGGAATCCGTGGCGATGCGAGAGCACTGTCTGGTCGAGCTACGCGCTGCCGGGGTTTCCAACCCGCTGACGGGCATCTGGACCGCGCTCGACGACCCCGAGGGGCTGCTCGCCTTCACACAGCAGGGGAGAGACCTCGGTTACGCCGGGATGGACGTGATCCATCCCTCTCACGTCGCCGTCGTGCACGGAGTCTTCGACGACGACGCGGCCGCGATTGAACGCGCACAACGAATCGTCGACCTGGCGTCGAGTTCGGGTACGGAAATTGACGAGCGTCAGGTGGGCGCGATTCGCTTCGAAGGAAGAATGATCGACGCGGCGATGGTGCGCACGGCTCGCGAAGTGCTTCGTCGGGCTGGTCGGCTCAGCTAGATAGAGGGACCGTCGCGGTGATCGCTACCGCGGGCGAGATATACATTGCGGGCCATTCGGGTCGACTCGCTGTCGTCGGGCGCTCCTCGATAGACGATTCGCCCATCGTCGATCAGCGCGAACGAGTCAACGTGGGGCAACGCTCGGTCAATGAGCTGCTCGACCAGGATGATCGAGAGGCCATCGGCCTTCAGCGCGTCGATGATCGCGAGCACGTCGCCGACGATCGCCGGCGCAAGGCCCGCAGAGGGCTCGTCGAACAGCAGCAGCTTGGGCCGGGACATCAGGGCCTGGGCGATCGCCAACATCTGCTGCTGACCTCCGCTCAATCGTCCCGCAAGTTCTTTTCGCTTTTCGCGCAAGATCGGAAAGCGATCGTACGCCTCATCGATGTCGGAGGTTCGTTGGCGGCGACGTGCGCGCCGAGAGACGGTGCCGAGCAGAAGGTTCTCTTCCACACTGCGTTGGCGAAAGATTCGCCGACCCTCCATCACGCAGCCGATGCCGCGAGCGACCCTCTGGTGCGCGGGCAGGTGGGTGATGTCGTCCCCGTCGAAGACGATCGTGCCGGAGCGGCAGGCGACGATGCCTGCAATCGTGAGCATTGTTGTTGACTTGCCCGCACCGTTGCGTCCGAAAATGCCCGACGCCGTGCCGACGGGCACCTCGAGGGAGATGTCGCGTACGGCGAGCACGTCACCGTAGCCAGCGGAGACGTTCGTCATGGTGAGGATTGATGGTGAGGTCACGACGCCTCACCGGTTGGGATGACCGCACCGCTCGACTCGTTACCGAGATAGATCGAGGCGACGACGGGATCATGCTGAATATCGGTGGGAGGCCCGCTCGCCACGACCTCACCGAGATTGAGAACGTGAATCGTGTCGGCGAGTTCAACCACAAGACCGAAGTTGTGCTCCACGATTACCACGGTGACTCCCTCTTCGCGCAGACGGCGAAGTACCTCGGCGAGCGTGACGAGGTCACCCTCGTCCAATCCGGCTGCAGGCTCGTCGAGCAGCATCACGACCGGTCGGCGGATGATGGCGCGGGCGACTTCGAGAATGCGACGGTGGGGAAGCGGCATAGCGTCGGCGGGGGAGAACGCGTACGAGCCCAAACCGAGGTTGGTCAGTAGCTCGATGGCGAGCTTTCGATCGTCGCGACGCACTCGTCGAAAGCGGGGCGAGCGCAGCACGCTCTGGAGGACCGATACGTACTCGCTCTCATAACGACCCGCCGCGACAACTTCCCAGGCAAGCATTCCTCTGGGAATAATCGGTGTCTGAAACGTCCTCGCCACGCCGCGCCGCGCGCAGCGGTGTGAGCGACTCGGCAGGCGCTCGTCGTCGAGCGACACGCCGCCACCGTCAGCGCGATACACGCCCGCGATGACGTTGAGGAGTGTGGTCTTGCCCGATCCGTTTGGTCCGATGATCGCGGTGATCTCTCCGGACCGAGCGCTCAACGTGACGTCGTTCAGCGCTCGCACACCACCGAACTCCTTTGTCACGCCCTGTATTTCCAGGTGGTGCTCCACACCCGTCGTATCGTCGCCCGAGGCGAGCGCGTCCCCGACGGCGCGATCGATCAGCTGTCGCGACGGAGCGCCCGACGGCGGGACGGCTGCTACCTCGACAGAGATACTTTCGTTGGACAGCGCTGACGGAAGGAGGTTGGCGGTGCGACGAACGCCGCCGCGAGCAATGCCGGCGAGTCCCTTCGCAGTGAGAATGCCGCCGAGCACCAGAATGACGCCATAGACGACCAAGGAGTACTGCGCGAACGCCGCGGAGCGAAAGTTGATGTATTCAAGTAGCGCGCCCCCGATGGCGGCACCATAAATGCTGTCGGCGCCGCCGATGATCGACCCGGCGATCATGCCAATAACGAGGGTGAAGCTAAATGTTGTCGGTCCGATGTAGCCCTCAACCGCAGCAAACAGCACGCCCGCGAGACCTGCAGGCACGGCTCCGGCAACGTAGGCGAGCAGCTTGAGGCGCAAAACCGAGATGCCGAGACTCGAGGTGAGATGCGGGCTCTCGCGCAGGGTCTTCAACGCGCGCCCGTGACGGGAGAGCACAAAGTTACGAAAGAACGCGAACCACAAGAGGAAAATGACAACGGCAATGAAGGACATCTCCGACACGGTGAGATCGATGCCGAACGCCTCGGGCAGCGGAATTGCGTCGAATCCTTGCGTACCGCCGGTGATGTTGGGGATCATCTGGACCACGTCAGGAATGAGAATGACGAGGAAGAAGGACGTCATCGCGAGCGCCCACCCACCTATTCGCAGGCCGGGAAGACCAGTGAAGAGTCCGATGATGATCGCCGCAACGATGGCGGCCAGCAGTGCCACGACGACGTCGTTGATGGCATGGGTCATGAGATACGCACTCAAATACGCCGACACCGCAAAGATCGCGACTTGACCGAGCGCGAGCTCGCCGGCGAAGCCAAACGTCAGGTTCACGCCACTCACGATGAGGGCGTAGACGATCATGAGGTCGAGCTGCGTCTGCCAGAAGATGTTGAGCCCGATGAAAGGTAAGAGCACGAGACCGATGACGCCGAGCAACGGCCACACGAAGCCGTAGCCACTCTCGCCGTCTCGCAGCGAAAAGGCGCGGCCTAGGAGTTGGGTCCCTCGCGTTGTGCTCACCACGACCTACAGGGCGCGAGCGGTCGAACGCCCGAAGAGACCGTTCGGCATGACGAAGAGAATGATGAGGAGGACGACATACAAGGTGGAGTTGACATACAGTGAGCCGACGTAGCGAGCGACTTCTTGCTCAATGATGCCGACCGCGAAGCCGCCGATGGTGGCGCCGAGGAGACTGCCGGATCCGCCGAGCGCGAAGGCGATGAAGGCAGTGAGCCCGACGGTGTCGCCGAGATTCGACACTGCATACGTCTGGGGAGCGACCAAGATGCCGGCTACGCCCGCGATGGCCCCGCCCATGGCGAAGGCGATGATCGAACGTCGTCCGACGTTGATGCCGCGAAGTCGAGCAGCGACCCGATCTTCTGCCACCGCGATACTGGCGAGCCCAGATATTGAGTACTTGTACCAAACGTGCAGCGCAATCGACAGCACGATCACGAAGATGATGAGGATCAGAGAATCGGGAACGATTCTGCCGCCGAAAATGGTGAGCACGCTGGTGGAGCCGAAGAACGGTACTTCGAGTGGCGTCGACCCCCAGATCAGGGTGATCACTCCCTCGATGAGTGCCGCCGCGCCCACCGTGGTGACGAGCTCGGCGCGACTGATCTTGCCGCTCAACGGGCGGATCGCGACCCGCTCTTCGATGAGGCCAACGATCGTGCAGCCGGCTGTTGCCATGAGGATCGTGAGGATCGGATTGAGGTGAAGCGTGACGACCCCGACGTAGGCGAGAAACGTGCCCAGCGTGACGAGTGTCGCCTGGGCGAAGTTGAAGATGCCCGAGGAGATGAAAACGACTTGGTAACCAATCGCGACAAGAGCGAAGAGGGCACCGACGGAGAGTCCGGACAACAATGTTGTCACGATCTGCTCCTTCGGTGCCCTCTTCCCCTCATCACTTAGTCAGTCGCTCGAGCTCTACTTCGAGCCGAACGGTAACGCCATCCCGTCTTTGGTGTACGCGCTGGCGAGCACGTAGTCAGTCGCGGGTGCCTGCTCGACGTGGAGCTTCGGCGTGAATCCCTCGGTGCTCCAAGTGACATACGGCTTCACCTTAGGTTGCTTGAGGTGCTCGAGTGCGTTCGCAATGGCAGTAGATGAGGTCGAGTGAGCCTGCTTCGCCGCAAGGTATACGAGCATGAGGTCGTCATAGGACAACGTGTAGAGCACGATGGACTGCGTGAACTTCGAACCCTGAAGTGCGGTGGCCTTCCAGAACGTTTGGAACGCCTTCGACTCCTGCGACAGCGGCTTGTAGACCGAGGGCGCCTGTGCGATCAGCGACACGCCGTCAAGAGCACTTGCGGGCACCATCGCGGGTAGGTCGTTGGACGACTCTGCGCCGTCACCGATGGTGGGAACGGTCCAGCCGAGGTTGGCGCGGTCCTGGATGATGTAGCCACCAATGGCGCCGTAACCGCTCGCGATCAGGACATCTGGGTTCGCCGCTTGCAGCGTCTGCAACTCTGGAGTTACGTCGGTCGCCGTGTCACTGAAGGTCTGGACGACGTACGTCAGGCCGGCCTTCGTAATGGCGGGCTCGTAGGACTGCAGCAATGAGGTACCGAACGCGTCGTTGGTGATCGCGATGCCGATCTTCTTTGCGTTCGGGTACTGCTTCTTGATCGCATTGACGAGAGCAGTGGCCTGATTGGGCAAGTAGTTGGGCAGTGCGAACTGATACGGCGAGTCGAAGACACCCGAACCGGCAAGCTCCATAGAGAGGGTCTTGTCACGGGTCAAGGTCGGCAACATGGCCAGCGTCTCGTTACTCGTGGTGCCGGCGAAGACGAGGTTGGGCTTTGCAGAGCCACTCTCGGCTTGCTGCAGCTCGCTCAGCGCCGTTGTCGGGTCGAGGTTGTCGTTGACTTCCTTCACGGCAATCTTGTGACCGTCGATGCCACCTTCGTGGTTGATGACGGACGCTGCGGCCTTCGTTGCCTGGATCTCTGCCTGCGTCGGCGGAGCGACCGGTCCGGTTGTGCCGGCGATCATCAGCACGTTGAAGGGCGAGTTCGATGCGCTCGCTCCCGCGGTGCCCAAGCTCACTGCCGTCAACGTCATACCGGCGACCATCGCGCAACTAACTGCGACTCGAGTACGCCAAAAACGGCTCGTTATTGGATTCTTCGTCACTGCACTTCCCCCACTCTCTGTCAGTCGAACTCTGTCGGCTGGTTCATGTCGCTGCCACGATGACTCAATGGTTACGACGTACTGCGTGAGGAACCTACCAGGTGCACTAGCGCCTGTCCAGTCAAGTTGGGGACGAGATATAGTGGGCGATCGTGACGCCTCAAGGCCCAATAACGGACAATTCCGACGACCAGGCGAGGTTGCCACGCGACGTCGAGTCACCGTCGAGTTTGTCGGATGTCCTCGTCGCAAGGGCGGAACTCGATCCTGACGCACCCTGCGTTCTGACGTTGCCCGACGCCCCAGAAGGGGACTTGATCTCGCGAAGCTACGCAGAGATTCTTATGCGGGCCGATCGACTTCGAGCGGTGCTGGAGCGACACGGCGTGACGCCGGGTGAGCCCGTGGGTTGCTATCTTGCGAATTCTCCCGCGTGGGTGGTAGCTAGTTTCGCGGTCTGGCACTCCGGTGCGGTGGTCGCCGTAGTCGGCACGTTGCTGCCCGCAGCCGAAGCCACACGTCTGTTCGAGCTGGCGAATGTTCGAGTGGTCATACGCGTCGAGGGATCAGGGGCTCTTGACGGGTTTGAAGAGATCATTGTCGACGCGGAAGGTGTCGTCACCAGCGAGGAATCGGTGTCGCCGCCTGGCGAACGCGTCGTTCCCGAGCCCTCGGAGGTGGCGTGCATCTTCTTTACGTCGGGTACCACCGGTCGGCCCAAGGGAATCACGCACACGCATCGCGATTTCGTTGACGGCGCCCGAAAAGTCGCCTCCGCGTACGCCAAGACCGACGCGTATCGGCCTCGGACCGCGCCTGCGACGCTGGCACCTGGCGTCGTCTTTAACCCGTTCGGCCACACCGCGGGCTACGGCCGATTCGGATTTCGCCTGTGGATTGGTCGACCCAGCATTCTCGTCTCGAAGTTCTCGGTACCGGCAGTTCGCACCTTGCTCGATCGATTCTCGTTCGACTCGCTGCAGCTCACGCCCGCCATGGTCTACATGCTGGCTACGACCGAGGAGCCGCTCTCGCTTGAATCCATTGCCTACGTCACCTCTGGAACGGCGCCGCTCGCCATCGCGACGAGAGAACGATTTGAACAGCGCTACCACGTGCCGGTGATGCAGGCCTACGGCATGACCGAGGCGGGATCGATTGCAACCGAGCGCTTTGAAGATGTCCAGGCGGGGCGGCGCGGTCCCGGTTCCGTCGGGCGCCTGTCGAAGGGCGTTGAGGTGGTCATTCGAGATCGCGAGAGTGGCGTCGCCTGCTCGTCCGGAGAGGACGGCGAGATCTTTGTACGAAGCATGGAGATGCCGACAGAATTTGTTGGTGGCGCCCCGGTGCCAGTCGACGAACACGGATGGTTCGCCACCGGTGACGTCGGTCATTTCGATGAGCATGAAATCCTGTACATCACGGGCCGCGCTCAGGAAAAACTGATTGTTGGCGGGTTCAACGTCTACCCGGCTGAGGTTGAGGACATGGTGCGCCAAAGCGCGGGTGTGCTTGATGCAGTTGTCGTCGGATTGGCGGACGAGCGCTTGGGCGAGATTCCGGTCGTGGGCGTGGTGTGGAGCGGCGAGCCCGACGGGGAACGCGTCCTCAGCGAGGTGCGCGACCGGCTCGCTCATTACAAAGTTCCCCGATTTGTTTTTAGTCTCGACGAGATCCCGTTGACGCCACGCGAAAAGGTCGACCGACCGAGCGCCATTGCGTTGGCGCAAGCGGCATTGCAATTGCGCGACGCCCCCGAACCCTTGGGCTGAGCGTGACGCCAGTGACTCGCGAAGGCCCGGTGGGTTTACAGAGCGTTCGGCACGACTTGGCGGTGAAAAACTTGCGAGTAGGTGAATCGTGTCGCAGGGTGGAAGTTGCGAGCGACTTCGAAGGAGCGTCCGCGCGACCCCGAATAGTGACGAACGATTTCAAGAGCCGGCGATCCTGCGGGCACACCGATCGCCTCGGCTGCCTCTTCAGGCATCGCGATGGCACTGATGTCTTGGACGATATCGCCCGCTTGAATACCGAGAACCGCCTCGATCTGTTTGTGGATGGCCACGCCGCGCTTGGTGATCTCTCCGAGGTGGGACTCAAACTGACGCCAGAGGTACACCTCGGTGTAGCCGAGCACGAGCGACGTGACCGTGTCGCGGCGAGGGCCTTTCAACAAGATCCACTCTTTGTTGTCACGGCACCGGAGAAATCGTGCCAACGACGACGGAGAAGCCTTGATGAGAGAAGTAGAGGTCACGTCGATGTACGTCTGGGACGCATACTGCTGAAGGTCTTCCGCCGAACCAACCGAGAAGGTGTAGCCGGTCGTCTCTTCGGTGCGAATCACTCGGGATCGAGCGCCCTGTTGGCGGGTAATCATTCCCGACGCGCTCAGCATGCGAAGCGCCTCACGGATCGTGAAGCGACTGACCTTGAACTGCTCGGCGAGCTCGGTCTCGCTCGGAAGCTGACTTCCGACTTCGTAGCGGCCGCCCACGATCGAATCTCGCAAGTTTTCTTCGACCTCGGCGTATCGAGGAATCGGCACTCGAGCGAGCCGACTTTGGCTACCCGGAGACATGGGGGCATGCTAGTCCAAGTAGTAACAATGGCGACGGGTTCCTCTCCAGTGAGCGGCCGTCGGCAATGAACGGAAACGTGATGCCCAAGCTCCAACTATTTGTCAGTGTCTGCCAATGAGCGTCGAAGCGACCGTTCATGACTCGATTTTGACAATTGTGCTCAACCGCCCAGAAAAGCGCAACGCCATCGATGGAGTCACGACGCAGCAGCTGCGAACCATCTTCGATGAGTTCGAGGCCGACGCGACGGTGCTCGCCGCCGTCCTCACGGGCGCGGGAGGAACTTTCTGCTCGGGCGCCGACTTGCGCGCCGGACCGGCGGGGGAACCCATTCGTGACGAGTACGGATTCGCGAGCTTTACGAGTCGACGGCGTCAAAAGCCGGTCATTGCTGCGGTTGAAGGGAACGCCTACGCCGGCGGATTCGAGATTGCGCTGACGTGCGACCTCATCGTTGCAGCGAACGACGCTCGATTCGCCATTCCCGAGGTGAAGCGCGGCGTGATGGCCGGCCCGGGGATCTGGCGACTCGGACGTGAGATTCCCTTCGCGACCGCCGCGCTCATCGTCTTGACCGGAGAACCAATTGGCGCGTCGCGCGCGTATGAACTCGGACTCGTGAGCGAGCTCGTCGAGCCAGGAACGGCTCTCGAGAGGGCCACGGCGCTCGCAGGACTCATCGCGTCGAACTCACCAGGTTCCGTTCGCGAGACATTGGGAGTGCTGCGCGACAGCGTCGGAGCGAGTGACGAGGAGGGGACCGCGTTAGCCAGGCGTGCCCTTGGGCGCCTTTCCAAGACTGATGATTTTCGCGAAGGTCCTCGCGCCTTCATCGAACATCGACCGCCTCGATGGACGGGTCACTGAGCGATTCTCACTGTTTCAATCGATCAAAGGAGCAACATGGAACTTGTCCTCTCCGAGGTGCAACATCACGACGCGAGCGAAGGGACCGTCGGAGTCGTCACGTTGAACGATCCGGCTCGGCGCAACGCGCTTTCCGCGCAGCTGGTCAGTGAGTTCATCGCCGCCTTCGACGAGCTGGAAGCGTCGCCCGATGTGCACGCGATCGTGGTGACGGGAGCGGCGCCGACATTTTGCGCGGGTGCAGATCTCAGTGGACTCGCCCCCGATCAGGATCGGCCGCAGAGCGAAGCGGAACGCGAGGCGGGCCTGCGTCGCGTGTACTCCGCGTTTCTTCGAGTCTCGGAGTGCGCGCTGCCAACCATCGCCGCGGTGAATGGTCCCGCCGTCGGCGCGGGCATGAACTTGGCACTGGCCTGCGACGTGCGCATCGCGTCGAGACTGTCGCGTTTCGACACGCGATTCTTGAACCTCGGCTTGCACCCGGGCGGCGGTCACACGTTTCTTCTCGACCGGGCCGTCGGTCCTCAGACCACGAGCGCCATGGTGCTCTTTGGAGAGGTCTTGAGCGGCGAGGACGCAGAACGCACAGGACTCGCGTGGCGCTGCGTCGATGACAAGGATTTGATGGTCGAATCCCTCGCGATCGCGCGGCGCGCCGGCAGCGTTCCTCGGGCACTCCTCACGCGCACGAAAGAGACGCTGCGGGCGGTACCCGCGCTCGATCGTCACGCGGACGCGGTGGACCTTGAAATCGTCGCCCAAACATGGTCCCTCGGCGAGCCCTTCTTCTTTGAGCGCCTCGCCGCGTTGCGCGCGAAGGTGTCGAAGTCGACCTCTCAATAAAGCGGCGCTACGCCTCGTCGCTGCCCTCGAGTATTTGCGAAAGATTGGACTGCAGGCGAATCAGCATGTCAGCAAGCTGACCGCGCTCGTCGGATGAGAGATTCCTTCGTAGCTCGGATCGCAATGCATTGTCGACCACCGCAATCTTTTCCGCCATGCGCTGACCCTCGCTCGTCGCCGAGAGGAGCCACACACGCTGATCGGCAGGATCGTGGAGTCGCTTCAGCAACTTGCGGCGGCTCAGGTTGTCAATGATCGTGCCGGCGGAGGCACGCTGCATCCCGATGCGCTCTGCCACCTGGGTTTGGGTCATCGGACCGTGCTCGAAGACGTATTCGAGAAGGCACGCTTCGGAGAGATTGAGACCAATGTCAGACAGCCGCACGTCGTAGGCGCGGCGGATGGATTTTGACGTCGCCATGAGCGTTGACTCGAATCGCTGCCAGGGCGGCGCGTCAAGCTCGTGGGAACTGCGCACCTCGGTCATGACACGCGACCTAGGTCAGATGAACGAATACGCACGCGATCGCCCTTCGCCATTGCCGTTTGATTCATTAGATTGTATTGTAAGAAGTCGTACAGACTCATCGTGACAATCGCAACGTGTACGGACGTGTTCAGGTATTTGCCAAGCAGGAACTGACGATTCGAGAGGGGCAGGGTATGGGGGAGTCGCGAAGGTGTTGAACCTTGACGCAGTGGGCGCGTCCTCGGATCCCGTGCACCGAGCCTGGAATCAGAAGGACGCGTTGCTCTACGCGCTCGGTGTGGGAGCGGGGTCGCTCGGCGCGTACGAGCGCGAGCTCGAATTTACGACGGAGAACTCTTTTGGCATCGCGCAGAGAGTTCTTCCCACCTTCGCCGCGATTCTCGGACAAAACGTACTGAAGCTCGGGATCTTGGGCGAGGTCGATTACGCACAGATGGTCCACGGCGATCAGCGAGTCTGGATGTCGCGACCATTGCCAACTTCGGGCGAGGTGAACGTGGTCACGACCATCGACGGCGTGTACGACAAGGGCTCCGGCGCGCTCGTGGTGCTCTCGACGAACGCTGACGATATCGAGTCCGGCGAGCGGTTGGTGACGACCAGGATGGGCCTGTTTTTACGCGGCGCAGGAGGATTCGGGGGTCCTCGCGGGCCCGAGGACGACGACGAAACGGCGCTCGCTGCTGCCCCAGTTCCCACCACGGCTCCCGACCACGAAGTGGTCTACGAGACGAGGCCCGACCAAGCGCTGCTCTACCGATTGAGCGGTGATAGAAACCCACTCCACTCCGATCCGTCATTCGCGGCGCGAGCCGGATTTGATCGCCCAATCCTGCATGGCCTTTGCACCTACGGTTTCACCGGAAGAGCGTTGCTTCACGAAGCGTGCTCGGGGGACATCGCACGCTTTGGCTCGATGCGCGCTCGTTTCTCGCGCCCGACCTATCCAGGCGACGCGCTGACGATATCGATGTGGGATGCATCGAACGATCTTCCCGGATCGTTCCGTTTCCAAACCCGGAATCAACGAGGCGATGTCGTAATTGACGCGGGTCTCCTTCGACTGTCGAACGCGTAAATGCGTCGTCGCTGATGGATCTCGCCGAGCGCATTCGACGGGTCATCGCGCTCGACCCCGAGGCGGAGGCGATCCTCTTCCAGAACGAGCGTTATCCGTGGCGCTATCTCTCGAATGCCATCCACGAATTCGACACGGCGCTCTTAGAGCAAGGAATCGGCGAGGGCGCATCCGTTGGTCTCATCATGAGAAATCGTCCTTGGCACGCGGCGACGCTCGCGGCCACGCTCGTGACGGGACGAGCACTCGTGACGTTGAGCCCGATGTTCTCCGATGAAGCGTTGGCGCGCGACATTGAGACACTTGGCCTGCACGCGGTGCTCGGCGACGAATTCGATCTGGCCAGAGTGGGCGTGCATGATGCCGCCGCATCGGCGGGCGCGATGATCATCGAATTGATAGCGGATCGGGACGCTCCGTTCCGCGTCGTTCGCCCGATGTCGCCCGCATCGCGAGGTGTCCTGCGTCCGGGGATTGTGCTCGAAATGCTGTCGAGCGGCACCACGGGCATACCGAAGCGTATTCCGCTCAAGCTCGAAAACCTCGAGTCATCTCTCGCCGGCGACGGAGCCCACGCGAAGTCGCTCGCGGACGATGCCCTGCGTCTTCAGTCGAGTCCTGCGGTGATTTGGAATCCCATTGTGCACATCTCGGGCGCGTTCTTTGTGATTGACGCGCTCTACTCTGGCCGACGGTTCGTGCTGATGGAACGTTTTGACGCCCGCGCGTGGTCGGACTTCGTCGAACAAGAAAAGGTGCGTGTCGGACAGCTGAATCCGACCGCGATGCGAATGATTCTTGACGCGGACATCGCTCCCGAACGACTCTCGTCGCTGAAGGTCATTCGCGGGGGCACGTCGGCAACGCCTCCCGAGCTGCAGATCGCGTTCGAAGATCGCTACGGAGTTCCGGTCCTCACCACCTACGGTGCGACAGAATTCGCGGGCGCCATCGTTGGCTGGTCGCCCGACGACCACGCCACCTACGGGCGGAGTCACCTGGGGGCGAGCGGTCGGGCTCAGCCAGGCGTTGAGCTTCGCGTCGTTGAGCCCGTTTCGGGCAACGTACTGCCGTTCGGCGATTCCGGCGTGCTCGAGGTTCGAACGGCCCAGTCGAGTGCCGATCCTCAGGCCTGGATTCGAACGAGCGATCTCGCAGTCCTCGACCCCGAAGGTTTTCTCTGGATCCAGGGCCGAGTGGACGACGTGATCGTGCGCGGAGGATTCAAGGTGCACGCCGGAAAGGTCGCGGCGGCGCTCGAGGAACACGACCGTGTTCGAGAGGCGGCCGTCGTGGGATTGCCCGATCAGAGGTTGGGTCAGGTTCCCGTAGCGGTCGTGACGACGACGAGCGGCGCCGAGTCGCTTGAGGCGAGTGAGCTGATCGAGTTTGTGAAGGTTCGCCTTGCCGTCTACGAAGTACCCGCCGACATCAAAATCGTTGACGCGTTGCCGCTGACGCCGTCGATGAAGGTGAGTCGACCGGCGTTGCTCGCGCTTTTTGCGCCAGTTCGCTCCGATAGCTGACTCAGCGCGGAAGTCCGAGGGTTCGCTCGGCGAGAATGTTCCGCTGTATTTGATCGGCGCCGCCGTAGATCGACACCGCGGGACTGAAGAGGCACTGCTCTTGGACGACGCCCGCCGGGGAGCGATCGCCGCGCCAGAGCATGCCCTCGGCGCCGAGAATGCTCATCCCGACCTCGCGTGCGCGCTGCGTGCTCTGGGTGACGAGGAGCTTGCCAACGGAGCCGCCGGCCTTCGCCAGCAGTCCGGCGGCGCCCTCATCTTGGGCGCGCTGTTGGGTGAGCTGCGCGATTCTCTCGTGCACGTACAGCTGGATGAGCTCGTCGCGCAGCGACGCCGACAGCGGTCGCGTCGCGGCGAGGGCGCGCCACTCTTCGAACGCTCGTCCTCGCATGGCAAGCGCCGTGCCGGAGCTGGGACCCGACGTTCGATGCACGGCGTCGCCCGCGCGACGTACGAGCATGCCGCCTCGTGCTCCGGGCATCGCACCCACGGCCCCGCCCGCACCGCCGAGTCCCATCCGCTCATTCATCAGCGTGGTACGAGCGACCGGCCACCCCGCGTGAAGTTCGCCAATGACGTTGTCATCGGAGGTCACCGCACCGTCGATAAACACTTCGGTGAAGAGCGATCGACCCGTCATCTCGCGGAGCGGGCGAACGTCAATCTCTGGTTGGTTCATATCCAGGGCGAACCAGGTAATGCCGTGATGCGAATGTGATTCCGGATCGGTCCGAGCGAGCAGCATGCCGTAGTCGGCCAGCTGTCCATTGGATGTCCACACCTTTTGGCCGGTGATGATCCATTGTGTGCCGTCGTGGGTGGCACGGGTCGTGAGCGACGCGAGGTCCGAACCTGCCGCGGGCTCGCTGAAGAGTTGGCACCAGTTGGTCGACCCTGAGACGATACCGGGGAGAAATCGACGCTTCTGATCATCCGTGCCGTGTGCCAGGATCGTTGGTCCGGCCAGCATCAGGCCGAGTCCCGCGGGTGGACCAGGTACGTTGAGCGAGCGCAGGACGCGCTGGACAAGTACCGCGTGGCCCCGCGGCCAACCCCGCCCAAACCACTCGGTGGGCCAGTGGGGAGCGGCGTAGCCCGCATCGGCGAGGAGTTGCCACCACTCGCCCAAAGGAAGGTCGGGGCTCCACGCATCGTGCACCCAATCGGTTACCTGCTCGCTGACCTCTTGTGCATCGAGTTCACTGGTTGTCAAGCGCTGTTCTCGATTCCGGTCGTTTGCGGTTATTTACGCCGCTCCTCGTAGGTATCGTATATTGTCAGTCGTAATACAATATCGATGAATCGTCAGACCCCCCGGATCGGACAAGTTGCACCATGGCTGACCAAGTTGAGCACGATGACCAAGAGACGGAAGCGTTTCTCGACGTCATAAGAAAGTGGCTCGTCAAAGACGTCGAACCGAACATTCTTGAGTTCGAACACGCCGATCGTTATCCGACCGAGATGGTCGAACAGATGCGCGAGTTCGGACTCTTTGGCGCGACCATTCCCCAGGAGTACGGCGGACTCGGACTCAGCGTCTCGAGGTACGCGCGCATTGTCGAGCTCATCTCTGGCGTATGGATGTCGCTCACCGGCGTGCTCAACTCGCACCTCATGATGGCGGAACTCATTCGTCGCTACGGGACCGACGAACAGCGGACCAAGGTTCTGCCGCTCTTGGCCTCGGGGGAGTGGCGAGGGGGTCTCGCGCTCACCGAACCTGATGGCGGCTCCGACCTCCAAGCCATCCGCATGACTGCCCGTCGTGACGGCGATCACTACGTCATCAACGGAGCCAAAACGTGGATCACCAACGCGAAGTACGGTAACTGTCTCGCGCTGCTGGTGAAGACTGACACGGAGATCCAGCCTCGTCACAAGGGAATGTCGCTCTTCATTGTTCACCGTGACGACGGCTACGACGTCCCCCGTCAGCTCAGCAAGATGGGGTACAAGAGCGTCGACACCGTGGAGCTGGTGTTCGACAACGTGTCAGTGCCGGCCGACCGGCTCATCGGTGGCGTCGAAGGGCACGGCTTCCATCAGACCGTCGGCGCCTTGGAGCTCGGTCGCATCAACGTTGCCGCCCGTGGCGTCGGTGTCGCCGACGCGGCGTTGCAGGCGTCACTCGCGTACAGCCGGGTGCGCCACACCATGGGCAAGCCCATTGGTCAACACCAAGCGATACAGCTGAAGCTCGCCGACATGGCCTGTCGGACAGCGGCTGCTCGGTTGCTCGTGTACGCCGCCGCTGCCGCGCTCGACGCGGGACAGCGATGTGATCTCGAAGCCGGCATGGCCAAGCTGGTCGCGACGGAAGCCGCGTTGGAGAACGCCACCGAGGCGATGCGGATTCATGGTGCCTATGGCTACTCGACCGAGGGCCACATCGAGCGGTACTACCGCGACGCTCCACTGCTCTGCATTGGAGAAGGAACGAACGAGATTCAACGACTCGTCATTGCCCGTGCACTACTCGCCGAAGACGGCCAGTAGTCGACTGGAATCGAAAAGTAGAAAGTAGGTCAACGTGTCCTCATCATCGAACGAGAACGACGTCGTCATTGTCGAAGCTGTGAGAACGCCGATTGGGAAGCGCGGGGGCGGTTTGTCCGGCTATCACTCCGCGGACTTGCTCGGCGTCGCCCAACGAGAGGTGCTCAACCGTGCCGGTGCCGATCCCTCCGTGATCGGTCAAGTGATTGGCGGGTGCATCTCCCAAGTCGGTCAGCAGGCCTTTAACGTGACAAGAACTGCGTGGCTCACCGCAGGGCTTCCGTTCACTACGGCGGCGACGACCGTTGACAGCCAGTGCGGATCGTCCCAGCAGGCCAACACGTTCGCGCACGCGCTGCTCGCGTCGAACTTGGTGGACTCGGCGGTTGCCTGTGGCGTCGAGGTCATGAGTCGCGTGCCGCTCGGCTCCGGACTGTCTCAGGGAGTAGGCAAGGGAGTGCCGAAGTCGTACTTCTCGCACTACGAGTACACCTCTCAGTTCGAAGCCGCCGAGCGCATCGCCGAAGCGTGGGGACTGACGAAGAAGGACACCGACGAGCTCGCGGTTGACTCGCAAACTCGTGCCGCGACCGCATGGGCCGAGGGTCGTTACGACACCCAGGTGGTGGGCCTCGACGCGCCGGACCTCGGCGACGACGGGCGAGCCCTGGAGACGACGCACCGTGTCGAGCGCGACGAATGTCTTCGCGCAACCACTATGGAAGGGCTCGCGGGTCTGAAGCCCGTTGCGCGCGAGGACGGTATTCACACGGCCGGCACGTCGTCGCAGTTGGCGGACGCGGCCGCTGCCGTGCTGCTCACGCGACGCGACGTCGCCAACTCCCTCGGATGGCGCGCCCGCGCGAGGGTGCTCGACTCGTGCCTCGTGGGATCCGACCCTGTTCTCATGTTGACCGGTCCAATCCCCGCGACGCAGCTGCTCCTCGAGCGCAATGGCATGACGATTAACGACGTGGACGTGATCGAGATCAACGAAGCGTTTGCGTCCGTCGTGCTCGCGTGGGAGCGAGAGCTGAAGCCCGATCACGACCGAGTCAACCCCAACGGTGGTGCGATCGCGATGGGTCACGCACTGGGCAGCACCGGGTGTGTCTTGCTGACCAAGGCGCTGCACGAGCTCGAGCGCACGGACAAGTCCATCGCGCTGGTGACGATGTGCTGCGGTGGCGGGATGGCGACAGCGACGCTGTTGGAGCGCATCTAATGAGCGACGCACCCTCAATCACGCTCGACAACCGCGTCGCGATCGTTACCGGCGGAGCTCGTGGTCTTGGACGCGCGCACGCGCTGGCCCTCGCACGCTATGGCGCGCGGGTAGTTGTCAATGACCTCGGTGCCCTCGTCGACGGCAACGGCGCCGACGAGAGTGCGGCCGAAGTCGTCGCCGAAGAGATTCGCTCGCTCGGGGGCGAAGCCGTCGCCGACACGAATTCGGTGACGACGCCAGAAGGCGGCGAAGCCATCGTGAAGACCGCGCTGGACGCATTCGGCCAGATCGACATCGTCGTGAACAACGCTGGCATTCTTCGCGACAAGGCGTTTCAGAACATGACGCCTGATCTCGTCGACGGCGTCTTTGACGTGCACCTTCGCGGCGCGTTCAACGTGACGCGCCCCGCGTGGCACCACTTCCGCGAGCAAGGTCACGGGAGAGTGATCAACACGTCATCGAACGCGGGAATTCTCGGAAACTTCGGACAAGCGAACTACGGCACGGCCAAAGCCGGGCTCGTCGGTTTCACCAACGTGCTCGCGGTCGAAGGTGCGAAGTACCACATCAACGTGAACGCCATCGCTCCCATCGCTCGCACTCGTATGACCGAGGACATCCTCGGCAAGCTGGCCGAGCGGCTCGACCCAGAATTGGTGTCCCCGGTCGTTGTGTGGCTCGCGTCGGATGAGTGTCGCGAAACGGGCCGCGTGTACAGCGCCGGCGGCGGACGCGTCGTTCGTTTCTTTACTGCGATGAGCGACGGCTGGTCACGCAGTGACGGTGCGCTGACCCCAGAGGACGTGAGAGACCACTGGGACGAGATCAACGACGACTCGCGTTACAGCGTGCCCGAAAGTATCGCGGACGAGTTCCGTGCCTTGCAGAAGGCGCTTCGCTCCGAGAGCTGAAGACCAGACGACGCTGAGGAGGCCCATCTCGGCGACATTCACCTGACGGGCGCGATGAGGAACGATGCGAAACGAAGGTAACTACTTCGAAGACTTCAGTGTGGGCCAGGTCTTTCAGCACCCGCTGGGTCGAACGATCTACGACGCGGACAACGCCTGGTTCACGCTGCTGACGATGAACACGAACGAACTGCACTTCAACGCCGATTTCGCGTCGCGAACAGAGCATCACCGAGAGCTCGTGAACTCCGGACTGACGATGGCGATCGCGCTTGGCATCTCGGTGTCGGACATCAGTCAAAACGCCGTCGCGAATCTGGGGTGGGACGAGGTCCGCTTGCTGGCTCCGGTCTTCGTGGGCGATACTCTCTACGGCGAGAGCATCATCACCCACGTTCGCGAGTCACAGTCACGCCCTTACGCAGGCATCGTGTCATGCTTCACGCGAGCGCTCAATCAAGACGGCGTTGAAGTCCTGACCTATCGCCGATCCGTCATGATCTACAAGCGCGAACCGGGTTCCACGGCAAGGCGATTCCCCGCGGCCGCGCGGTCGATTCTCGAGACCGTTACCCACGGCGACGCCACACGCGCGTGAAGCTGACCACCCACCTCAATTACGCGGGCGGCTTTAAGGAAGGTGTGAGCGAAGTTGCCGAGATGGAGAATGCCGGCCTCGACCTGGTGTGGGTGGCCGAAGCGTATGGCTTCGATTCGCCTTCGCTCATGGGCTACCTCGCGGCGCGCACGCGGAGCGTGGAAATAGGCGCGGCGATCTTGCCGATTTTCACTCGCACGCCCTCGTTGATTGCCATGACCGCGGCGGGTCTCGACACGCTGTCCGACGGTCGATTCCACCTCGGGCTCGGTGCGTCGGGCCCACAAGTTATTGAGGGGTTCCACGGGGTGGCGTATACGAACCCGCTCGGGCGTACCCGCGAGATCATTGACATCTGTCGAGAGATCTGGCGGCGCGAGGCACCGCTTGAACATCACGGCAAGAATTATCAGATGCCGTTGCCCGCGGGAGAGGGTACGGGGCTCGGCAAGCCGCTGAAGCTGATCACCAGACCGCTGCGCAGCGACATTCCGGTGTGGATTGCCTCGCTCGGAGAGAAGAATGTCGCGCTCACGGCCGAGGTCGCCAACGGCTGGATCCCACTGTTCTTCATTCCCGAGCGAGCTCAGGAGGTCTTTGGGAGCGCGTTGGACGCGGGACGTGCGAAGCGAAGTCCCGACTTGGGGGAGCTCCAGATCACGGCCGGCGGACTCTTCGCCCTGGGCGAGGACGACGCGACGATTGCCCTGCGCGAACGCCAGCGCACGAGCGCTGCCCTATATATAGGTGGCATGGGCGCCAAAGGGAAGAACTTCTACAACGAATTGGCCGTCCGCTACGGCTTCGAAGAGGAAGCAGCGCGCATTCAGGACCTCTATCTGGCGGGAAACAAGCGAGAGGCTGAGGCGGCAGTGCCCGAAGCGTTTCTCGAGCTCACGACACTCTGCGGTCCCGCGAGCTACGTCGCCGAACGAATCGCGGCCTTTAAAGAGGCGGGTGTCACGCATCTCCAGGTCGATCCCGTGGTCCAGGACGGTCAGACGAAGGCTTCGCTCATCGAGAGCGCAAAGGCGATGATCTAGACCATAGATACGGTCTCGGACATTTTGGGGGAGTCAGATGAACAAGGTGGTAGCGAGTCCAGCGGTCGCCGTCGAAGATATTCGAGACGGCGCGTCGATCGCGGTGGGTGGCTTTGGGCTCTGTGGCATACCGAGCGCGCTGATCGCCGCGCTCTACGACAGCGGCGTGCGTGAACTGGCGACCGTCAGCAACAACTGCGGAGTCGATGACTGGGGGCTCGGCACGTTGCTCGCCGACAAGCGCATTCGGCGAACGACCGGCTCGTACGTCGGAGAGAACAAGGAGTTCGAACGGCAGTTTCTCTTCGGCGAGCTCGAGGTCGAGCTGGTGCCCCAAGGTACGCTCGCCGAGCGTCTGCGCGCCGGCGGCGCCGGCATCCCCGCGTTCTACACGCCCGCCGGAGTCGGCACCGACGTTGCAGAAGGGGGCCTTCCCGTTCGGTACGGCGCCAACGGCGACGTGGCGGTCGCCTCACCGTCGCGTGAAGTGCGTGAGTTCGACGGGATGCACTATGTCCTTGAGCGGGGGATTCGAACTGATTTCGCGCTGGTTCATGCGCGGTATGGAGATCGCTACGGCAATCTGATCTACGAAAAGAGCGCGCAGAACTTCAACCCTCTGTGCGCGAGCGCGGGATTGATCACGATCGCTGAGGTCGAAGAGCTGGTGGAGCCGGGCGACCTGGATCCCGGTTCGATCCACACGCCCGGTATCTTCGTGCAACGCGTGATTGAGGTCAAGAACGTCGAGAAGCGAATCGAACGAAGAACGGTGGCGTCGTGAGCCCACTCTCAAGGGAAGAGCTCGCGGCGCGCGTGGCGCGTGAGTTCCGCGACGGCGAATACGTGAACCTGGGCATTGGACTGCCCACACTGGTGCCCACGTACGTGCCCGAGTCCGTCGAAGTCGTCCTGCATTCGGAGAACGGGATTCTCGGAGTCGGTCCCTATCCGAAGGAGAGTGACGTCGATCCCGATCTGATCAACGCTGGCAAAGAGACCGTGACGGTGCGTCGAGGAGCGTCGTTCTTTGACTCGGCGGCGTCGTTCGCGATGATTCGCGGCGGGCACATCGATGTGGCGGTCCTCGGCGCCATGCAGGTCTCTGCATCCGGTGATCTCGCCAACTGGATGATTCCTGGCAAGGTCGTGAAGGGAATGGGCGGGGCGATGGACCTGGTGCACGGCGCGCGTCGCGTCATCGTCATGATGGAACACGTCGCTCGCGACGGCACGCCCAAAATCGTGAACGAATGCACGTTGCCGCTGACCGGACGCGGGTGTGTCCATCGAATCATCACTGACTATGGCGTCATCGACGTGACGGGGACGGGCCTGGTGCTGCGTGAATTGGCTCCTGGGATCTCGCTCGAGGCGATCATCGCCGCGACCGAACCCGATCTGCAGGTGTCCCTCGCTGCGAGTTAGCGAGGGGTGAGCGGCTTGAACCGCAGGGCGCTCGCGAACACGGCCAGGGCGGCCAGCGCGAGCCCGACGATGACGAGCGGAACGACATGGACACTGAAGGCAGAGACCATCAGACTCTCAATTCCTGGGCCTATAACGCCGCCCGCCATCATGAAGAGGAGTATCCACGCGAGTCCGTCGCCGTCATGTCGACAGAGGTGCGTGTACCAGATGAGCCCCATCGGAAAGACCAGCGCGAGCACGACACCGAGCAACGGGTATGCGTAAAGCGCGAGTGTGTTCCAGTAGGCGAGAGCGCAGAGCACCGCGGCGGCGCTCAGTCCGCCGAGCACGAGACGCTTGTGCGAGAGCCGGTGATAGAGCGGCGTGCCGAAGACGCGCCCGACGGTAAGGCCCGCCCAAAAGCCCGCCGTCACAAAGCTGCCGGTCGTTTCGCTGAACCCGACACCGTGAATCTGCGTTGCCATCCACCCGGAAGCGCTCGTTTCCACGGATATGTAGAGGATGTAGGCGAGCACGAACGTTAGGAGGATCGGGCGACGTTCAGCTCGTCGCTTGGAGATCTCTCGTTGGTTCGCGTCTCCGGCCAGAGCCGGCGCGTGGACGCCTCGATTGAGTGTCGCGACGAGGAGACCCGCGCCACCGATGATGCTAAAGATCACGGGAAAGTGGCGGGGGTGCAGCGCGATGATGAGGAGTGGTCCAACGACCGCGCCGACGCCGTAGCCCGCGTTCGTGAGGTTCATCCGCAGGGCACGACCTTTTTCTGTCGTTCTCGCGAGGAGCGAATTCAGGGAAAAGTCGAGTCCGCCGAATCCTACGCCTACGCCCAGTACGGCGACCAAAAACAACGTCCAGGGCTTCGCGACTGCCGCGCCGAACGCTCCGACTCCGAGCAGCGTCGCTGCCGACATCAGTGCCGCCGCACCGGAAAGCTTCTTGATGCACCACCAGGCCAGCAACACGCCGATCAGGGCGCCGACCGAATTGACGCTGATGACGATGCCAGCCGCGGGAACGGATTTGTGAAATCGATCGGCGAATGCGATCAACAGCGGTCCATAGATAGACCCGACTGCGCCCATGAGCATGAAACTTGAACCCGCCCCCGCGAGGGCGCTTCGGCGAAAGTGGACCTCTCGGGCGGAGCTAGATGGCTCCGAAGCGCTGTCGGTCACTGATCGGCATGGCCAGTCACGTGTGGCACGTCGAAAAGCGTGCGCATTGCTCGGCCGTGGGTGAGGCGCGCTTCGACGATTGAACCGGGAGGACCATCGTCAACACTGAACCCATGCTCTACGTCGATTTCCACTGGTGGCACGTCAAAAAGTTCGTTTCGGGTCTTGGTGAACGCTGCGTCAGGGCCGAGCATAACAATCTCCCAGTCTCGTAGTGTTATTTGGAGAACGACGTCTTCGGAGGCCCCATGAAACGAATTACGCATTGGATCGATGGCAAGCCGTTCGTCGGCGACGCAGAGCGCCACGGCAAGGTCTTTAACCCTGCAACCGGCATTCAAAGCGGCGAGGTGGACTTCGCCTCCAACGCCGAAGTTGACACAGCCGTCGCGGCCGCTAAGGCCGCGTTTCCCGAATGGCGCGCGACGTCACTCGCCAGGCGCACCTCCGCACTGTTTGCGTTGCGCGAACTTCTGGTCGCACACTCGAGCGATCTCGCCGATCTCATCGTGAGCGAGCACGGAAAAGTGAAGAGTGACGCTGCAGGAGAAGTTGCGCGTGGGCTCGAAGTGGTGGAATACGCCTGCGGCATTGCTCAGCTCATGAAGGGCGAATTCACCGAGAACGCGTCGACTGGGGTGAACGTGCACTCGGTGCGCCAGCCCATTGGTGTGGTGGCAGGCATCACTCCGTTTAACTTCCCGGCGATGGTGCCGATGTGGATGTTCCCGCTCGCCATCGCGACGGGTAACACCTTCGTATTGAAACCCTCCGAAAAGGACCCCTCTACGTCACTGCTGCTCGCGGAACTCGTTGCCGAAGCGGGTGTGCCCAACGGCGTCTTCAACGTCGTCCAGGGTGACCGCGTCGCCGTCGACCGCATCCTCACCCATCCCGATATCGCGGCCGTGAGCTTCGTTGGCTCGACCGCCATCGCTCGCTACATTTACGAGACCGCTGCTCGCGAGGGCAAGCGCGTCCAGGCTCTTGGCGGGGCGAAGAACCACATGGTTGTCCTGCCGGATGCAGATCTCGCCGACGCCGCAGAAGCCGCCGTCAGTGCGGGATTTGGCTCGGCGGGCGAGCGCTGCATGGCGGCGTCGGTCTTAGTCGCCGTCGGTGGATGCGGTGATGAGCTCGTGACGCGCATTCGCGATCGGGTGAACCGTTTGGCGGTAGGCCCCGGGACGGATGCGACGTCCGAGATGGGTCCGCTCGTCACGTCCGAACACCGCGACAAGGTCGCCTCCTATCTCGGCATTGGCGAGTCCGAGGGGGCGAAGATCGCGATCGATGGACGCGAGCACGACATCAGCGGCGACCCAGGGGGCTACTGGCTCGGTCCGTGCCTCATTGACGACGTGACCGAAGACATGAAGGTCTACACCGACGAAATCTTTGGACCGGTGCTGTCACTCGTGCGCGTCGACAGTTTGGACGACGCCATTGGCCTCATCGAGCGCAACGGCTATGGCAACGGCGCCGCCATCTTCACCGGTGACGGGGGAGCAGCGCAGCGCTTTGAGACGGAGGTCGAGGCGGGCATGGTCGGCATCAACGTCGCCATTCCGGTACCCGTCGCCTATTACTCATTTGGCGGCTGGAACAGCTCGCTCTTTGGCGACCTGCACGTCTACGGTCCCGACGGCGTCAAGTTCTACACCAAGGGAAAGGCTGTGACGAGCCGGTGGGCGAACATTGGTCAGCATCACTCGTCGCTCAGCTTTCCTACCTCGACGCCCACCGATCGGGCGAAGGCGGAAGGCAAGTAGAACCAGTGTTTCCAGCAGTGCCCGCCTCCCCTCTCGTGACGACCGATT
>DASZLS010000037.1:0-15508 GCA_035552255.1 Acidimicrobiales bacterium
GACGCTCAGGGGATTTGACCGGCACGCTTCGCTAAAGAAGTCCCGCTTCGATGCCGAGGAGTTCGAGGTCGGACTCCGGTCGCGCGCCCAGGTGCGTGATGATCTCGCCCGCACAGACCGAACCGAGCTCGGCGGCTTCGACCGGATCCGCACCGAGAGCGAGCCCGTAAAGAAATCCGGCGGCGAACATATCGCCCGCTCCATTTTGATCGATGACGTCGTCGACTTCCACCGCGGGAACACTCACGACGCCCGAGACGGTCGCCACGTCGGCGCCCTGTGGACCACGGGTCACGACCGCGAGCACGCCAATCTCATCGAGCGCCGCGAACGCCCTTTCCAAATCGTCGTATTGAAACAGTGAGAGGATTTCCGTCTCGTTCGCGAGCAGCACGTCGACGTCGGTGGTGACAAGATCGAGAAAGTCTCTCCGGTGTCGCGTCACGCAGAACATGTCCGAGAGCGACAGGGCGACCATCGAGTCGTGCTCGTGGGCGAAGTTGACCACCTTGCGAATGGACTCTTTCGCTGGCGGCAGATCGAAGAGATACCCCTCGACATAGGTGATCTCGGAACGGGCGATCAACTCCCCTTCGATGTCGTCGACGTTCAGCTGATTGGAGGCGCCTAGGTACGTCGCCATCGTGCGCTGCGCGTCCGGCGTGATGAAGACGTGGCATCGTCCCGTCGCGCCCTCGCCCGGTTTGGCAATGGCGAGCTCGAGCTCCACGCCGAGCGAACGCAAGTCGTGACGGAAGCGTTCGCCGCACTCGTCGTCGGCCACTTTGCCGATGTATCCGCACGTTCCTCCCAGTGCGGCGATACCGGCGATGGAGTTCGCCACCGATCCGCCCGACATCTCGATCGTCGAGCCCATCGCGCGAGAAAAGACGTCGAGCTGATCCTCTCCGATGAGCGACATCGCGGCTTTCACGAGCCCGAGCTCCTTGTAGATCTCGCGAGTGTCTTGAGTGATGATGTCGAGCATGGCGTTGCCGATACCCGTCACGGCGAGTCGGTTCGGCCCCGGCTTTTGTCGCAGCGCGACGCGGGTTGGCGGGTTTGTCACTTAGCGATCGTAGGAGATTTCGTCGTAATGTAGCCAACTATGAGCCCCACTCCCAACCCCTATCGTCTCGCTCGAACGGTCGTCCCGTCCGCCTATCGCATCTTTCTCACGCCCAATCTTGAGGCATTTACCTTCGCCGGGCGAGTCGAAATCGACGTCGAAGTGGCACAGCCGCTGAGCGAGCTGACGATCCACGCGCTTGACCTCGAGCTGGGGGCGGCAACGCTGAGCAGTGACGGCACGAGCTATCGCTCCCTCGAACACCGCCTCGACGACACCTACGAGACCGCCACGTTCGTCTTCGACCGCGAGATTCCAGCCGGCCCCGCCGTCATCGAGATCGCCTTCGACGGCATCTTGAACGATCAGCTTCACGGCTTTTATCGTTCGAGCTACACCGACGACGCGGGTGTCGAGCACACCATCGCGACGACCCAGTTTGAGAACACGGACGCCCGGCGCGCCTTCCCGTGCTTCGACGAGCCGGATTTCAAGGCCACCTATCAGATCAATCTCACTATTCCGAGCGAGCTCGCGGCGTATTCGAACTCACCCGTCGAGTCAGACACCAACCTCGGCAACGGTCAGCGCACCGTGAGCTACAAGCCCACGATGGTGATGTCGACGTATCTCGTGGCGTTCGTGGTGGGTCCCTTCGAAGAGACGCCCGCTCTCGACGTCGATGGCGTACCGCTGCGCGTGGTGTACCCGATCGGCAAGGGCCACCTCACAGAGCTGGCGCTCGAAGCCGGCGCCTTCGCGCTGCGCTTTTTCTCCGACTACTTCAACATCCCCTATCCGGGCGAGAAGCTCGACATGATTGCCATCCCGGACTTCGCCGCGGGGGCCATGGAGAACCTGGGCTGCATCACCTACCGTGAGACGGCCCTTTTGGTCGACCCCGCAACGGCGTCCCAGCCCGAGATCGCGAGGGTGGCCGAGGTCGTCCACCACGAGATTGCCCATATGTGGTTTGGCGACCTCGTCACCATGGCCTGGTGGGAGGGGATCTGGCTCAACGAGGCCTTCGCCACCTTCATGCAGCTGATCTGCACGAACGCGTTTCGTCCCCAGTGGCGCATCTGGGTCACCCAAAACACCTTCCGCGATCTCGCGATGCAGGTCGACGCGCTGCATTCAACGCGCCCGATCGAATACGAAGTACTCTCGCCCACCGACACGCGCGCGATGTTCGACCTGCTGACCTACGAGAAGGGCGGTTCGGTGCTGCGAATGCTGGAGCAGTACCTCGGCGAGACGATCTTCCGCGACGGCATCCGGCTGTACTTGCAACAGCACAGCTACGCGAACGCAACGACGACCGATCTGTGGGACGCGCTCGAAGAGAACTCGGGCCAGCCGGTGCGCACGATGATGGACACCTGGATTCTCCAGGGTGGCTTCCCCCTCGTCACGCTGGAGGCGGGCACGATCAGTCAACGACCGTTTAGCTACGGTCCCTCGAAGGGCAAGAGCGCTATCGGTGAGCACTGGCTGGTCCCGGTCAAGACGCGTTCGCTCGACGGCGGTGAGCCAACGCGTCACCTCTTGAGCATGGAGGCCATCACCATCACCGACGCGTCCCCGGTGGTCGTGAACGCGGGCGGGAGCGGCTACTTTCGCTCCCGTTACGGCCAGAGCGAACTAGCCGCTCTCGCGCCGCGCGTGAGCGAGCTCGAAGAGCTCGAGCGTTCGACGCTGCTTTCGGATTACGCGGCGGCGCTTCTCGCCAACGCCATCACCTGGGAGGAGTTCCTCGCCATTGCGCGCGGACTCGGCAACCAGGACGAGCCCAACCCCTGGGAGTCCGTCGCGGCGAGCTTCGACATTGTCAATCGTGCACTCGAGGAGGATCAGCGCGAGACGCTTCGCCGCCAGCTGCTCGACCTGATGAGGCCCCAGCTCGAGCGACTCGGCTGGGACCCGCGCCCGAGCGAGGGCGAGCTCGCTCCGCAGCTGCGCTCGCTCGTGATCGGAACCCTCGGGACGATCGGCCGCGACGACGACGTTCAGAAGGAAGCGGTGCGCCGTTTCGAAGCAAACGAAATGGATGGCGACATCGCCATGTCCATCCTTCGCGTCGTGGCGAGTCAGGACCGTCCCGGCGACTACGAGACGTTTCTCGAACGCCACCGACACGCCGCGACGCCCCAAGAAGACATGCGCTATCTTGCCGCGCTCGGTTCGTTCCGCAACGAGACCACTGCACTCGACGCCGTCGAGAAGTGCCTGATTGAGTTCCGCAGCCAAGACGCGCCGCTCATCATTCCGGCGCTCATGCGCAATGACGCGACGGGACCCGCCGTCTGGCGATACGTGACCGAACACTGGGACGAGGCGACGAAGCGAATCTCTTCCAATCACCACGCGCGACTCGCGGGCGGCATCACGACCTTCATCCGGGACCCTGCATTCGCCGACGAGGTTGAAGCGTTCCACCTGGCCCACCCGGTGCCCGGTGGTTACCCGGCAACTGTTGAACAGCAGCTCGAGCGCATGCGGGTCGGGCTGGAGTTCGCTTCCACCATTCGAACGCAGTTCTAACCCAATGAGCATCGGGGCGTTTCTGGGCATCTTCGCCCTGCTCTTCGTTCTCGAACTACCCGACAAGACGATGATCGCCACGATCGTCATGAGCACCCGCTCGCGCCCGTCGTCGATTGTCGTCGGTGCGTCAGCGGGCTTTGTCGTCCAGATGGGCATCGCTGTGGGCGCGGGCGGTCTCCTGACGTTGCTGCCCATCCACGTGAAGGACATCATCGTCTCGGTGCTCTTCCTTGGTGGAGCGGGATACTTGTTGCTCACACGCGAGGAGAAGCAAGAGAGCGTTGGCGAAGAGAAGGCAAGGAGCGAACGCCCGGCGACCCATTTGAAGGAAATCGCGACGGCCTTCACGGTGATTTTCCTTGCCGAGTTCGGTGACCTGACCCAGATTCAGGCGGCGAATCTCACGATCAAGACCCACCAACCGCTTGAAGTGTTTCTCGCAGGTTCCTTAGCGCTTATCGGCGTGTCGTTTCTTGGTGCCTACGGGGGCAAGTATCTCCAGCGCTACGTGCCGCTGCGGTGGATTCGCTACGCCGGCGGACTGATTTTTCTCGGGCTCGGGATTTACACCATTGTGAACGTGGCGACGACGTGAGCAGAACTGACGAACTCTTAGAGCTTGCGGATACGGCAAGGGGTTTCATGCCACGCGACGAGGGCCTCGCCCTCTACGAGCACGCGCTCGAGGCTGGCCAACAGATACCAGGCGGAACCTGGCTCGAGATCGGCGCCTGGTGCGGAAAGTCCGCCCTCTATCTCGGGGCCGCCGCCGAAGCGACCAACAGCGTCCTCTATTCGCTCGACCATCATCACGGCAGCGAGGAAAACCAAGCGGGCTGGGAGCATTTCGACTCCTCCCTCGTCGATCCGATCGACGGGCGACTCAACACCTTGCCGAACTGGCAGCGCACCATCGCGGACGCCGCTCTCGAAGAGACGGTCATCGGTCTCGTCGGGCACTCGCAGGTGGTGGCTCCGCACTTCGCCCAGCCCCTTGATCTGCTGTTCATCGACGGCGGGCACGGGCACGACGTCGCCTGGGCCGACTACGTCGCCTGGGCGCCCAAAGTTGTCCCCGGAGGATTACTTCTCATCCACGACGTCTTCCCTGATCCCAAAGACGGCGGCCGCCCGCCCTACGAGATCTATCTTGCGGCCATCGACGACCAATTCACCGAGCGGGGCTTCGAGGGATCACTTCGCGTCCTCGAGCGCCGCTAGCTAGCGGAGCGGACAGCCAGGCTCGGGCAGATCGAGCGGCGTCGCGAGTCGATCGTGCCGAAAGAGTCCTGACGCGCCCGTCGAGGACGTCAGCGCGTCTGCCGCCAGTATCACCGCCGCTGCGGTGTACGACGTCGTCTCGCGATCGGGAAAGGTCACCCGGTCGGGGTAGGCAATACCCGTCCAGTACGCGCCGTCACTGCGACGGTGAAGATTGGTGCAGCGAAAGAGCTCAAGGGCGCGACTGGTGAGCCCGAGCGCGTCGAGGGCCAGCACGCACTCGGCCGTCTCTGCCGCCGTCACCCAGTCGTTGGTCGAGACGCAGCGCACCCCGAGGCCGTCCATTACGTGACGTTCGAAGCCTCCGTCTATTCGTCGCTCGCCCGCCTGACCACGAAGGGCGCCGGAGAAGATCGGGTAGTACCAGTCCATGGCGAACTCGTTCTTCGGCGCGAAGGCGCCCGGGTGATGGGCGACCGCGTGGCCGAGGCGACCGGCCGCGAGCTCCCACTCGGGTCGCGGCCGGTCAAGCCGCTCCGCCAGTGCGACGCCACAGCAGATCGAATGAAAGATCGAGGAGGAGCCCGTCAGCAGCGCGTATGACTCAGGTCGGCCCTGCGCGTCGAGCGACCAGCGAACGGTGCCGTCGTCGAGCTGCCAGCGCAACACGAAGTCAAGCGCTCGCTCCACGGTCGGCCACAGTTCGACGACGAAGTCGACGTCGCCGGTCACGAGGAGATAGTGATACAGACCGGTCGCGACGTAGGCGCAGACGTTGGTATCGAGTCGGGCGTTCTTGACCCGTGTCTCGACGTAGTAGTTGAACCAGCTTCCATCGCCGAGCTGGGTGTTCGCGAGCCAGCGATATGCGGCGCGCGCTTCGTCTCGGTAGCCCGCTGCAGTAAGCGCCATGGCGACTTCGACGTGATTCCATGGGTCGCTGTGACCACCCTCGAACCACGGAAGGAACCCGTCGGGCCGCTGCAGGCGAGCGAGGTGGCTGGCCGTTGCGGCGAGCTGCTCGGCGCTCAGGACATCGGGGACGCCACTCAGCGTGCCCGTCGCCGCGCTCACGGCTTCTTCAGGTAGATGACGATGGACTTGCCCATCAGCGGAGAGAGCACCGCTTCCGCGTAGCGAGTGAGTCGGGGTTTCTTCATGATGTCCCAGACGAGTAAGCGATGGTAGAGCTTGACTGCCGGATGGTCTTCGTTGGTCGTGCCGACGAGGCATTTGAGCCACCAGTAGGGACTGTGGAGGCCGTGGGCGTAGTGGTGCCCGGTCTCGATCAGCCCCGTTGAGGTGAGTCGTTCCGTAAGGACACGACGGCGATAGATGCGGATGTGGCCGCCGGGCACGTTGTGGTACTCATCGGACAGGGCCCAGTTGATCAGCTCCGGCGCGAACCGAGGCACCGTGATGGCCATGGTTCCACCGTGGCGAAGCACCCGTGCGAGCTCGCGCATCGCGTCAACATCGTCGTGAATGTGCTCAAGGACTTCGGAGCAGATGACTCGGTCAAACGTGCCATCAGAAAAAGGCAGGTGCAGCGCGTCGCCCTGGACGACGTGAGCGCGGGTCGTGCCCTCTTTGAGCTCTCCCGCGTCGACCATGGCGGTGAACATTCCTGCGACGCCCTCTACTTCGCTACGCCCGGCGTCGAGCGCGATCACACTCGCGCCGCGTCGTGCCGCTTCGAAGGCGTGACGACCGAACCCACATCCCAGGTCCAGCATCGTGTCGTGCTCGCGAAGTCCCAGTCGTTCGTACTTGGCCGTGAGCATCAGTCGAAGATCATCGAGTCCGGCAGTGGCCGATCGTTCAGGATCGCGTCGTAACAGGCCGCCGTGCCGCGAGCAGTTACCTGCCACGTGAAGCGCTCCATCACACGCTGGCGTCCGTTCTTGCCGAGTCGCACACGTTCCGCGGGGTCGTCGAGCAATTCGCGAATCGCCACCACGAGCGCCTCAGGATTGTTCGGCTCGACGAGGATCCCCGTCTCTCCACTGGTGCCAATGACCTCGGGCAACGCTCCCCCGGTCGTAGCTACTACGGGCACTTCGCAGCTCATGGCTTCGATTGCGGGCAACGAGAAGCCCTCGTAGAGGCTCGGGACGATCGCAACTTCGGCCTCGCCATACAGACGGGCGAGCTCCTCGTCGCTCACCCCGCTGATCGTGGTGACGATGTCCGTCAATCCGAGGCGCTCAAGTGCGAGCGCGACACGTCCTTTCGGTCGGGGCTGGCCAATGACGATGAGGTCAATGTCACGCTCGACGCGCAGCTTCGCGATCGCTTCGAGTAATGGCACCAGCCCCTTCATTGGAACGTCGCTGCTCGACGTGACCATCAGGCGGCCCTTTTTCTTGACGACGTCGCTGTAGGGCTTGAAGACCTCGTGATCGACACCAACCGGCACGACGGTGAGACGTTCAAGCGCGACGCCCATCTGATCGTGGATGTCAGCCTTTGAGTTGTGCGAGACCGTGAGGACGGCGGGCAGCCGTTTGACGACGCGTACCTGCATGCGCAGGAATCCAAACCAGCGCTTGGTGGCAAAGCGCTTCGCCGGCGTGTCGGCGTGGTCGAGCGCGATGGAGCGGTCAACGGTGATGGGGTGATGCAGCGTCTCAAGGAGGGGCCACCCGTGTCGATGCAGGCGCAGGATCCCCCTGCCAATGCACTGGTCGTCGTGGACGATGTCAAAGTCTGCTCGTCGCGATTTCAGCATCTTGGCGATCCTCATGGAGTACGCGAGCGGCTCGCCAAATCCGGCCGTCAGCATGACTGCGAACTCGGAGACGTCAGCCATTGAGGTGAACTCCGACGGCGCGGGCATGCGGAAAGGATCGGGGTCGCGATAGAGATCGAGGCTCCGCACGGGGGTGAAGCCGACGCCCTCGTCGAGCTCGGGCCAGGGCGGACCGGCAAAGACTTCGACGCTATGCCCGAGAGCGACCAGCTCGCGGGTCAAGTGACGCGTGTAGACCCCTTGACCTCCGCAGCGAGGATTGCCGCGATACACCAGAAACGCCACACGCAGCTTGCCCGGCTCAGGCGCGCGAGCGGGGATGGCGTCGGGCAGCGTGATGGTCTTGCTGAGCGCCCAGGAGTCTTTCGTCGCGGCAATGGTTTCTCTGATCGAGCGAGACACGGCACCACTTTCCTAATGACGGCAGTCCGCCATTCTCGCGTACTTCCCGGTGAGGCACAAATACGTGGTTCTTAGGTATCCTGCCGATATGGACCTCACGTACCCCGCTGAAGCCGAGTCGTTTCGCAAGGAAATTCGCACCTGGCTCGAGGAGAACCTACCCGACGGCTGGTTCGAGTCAGGCTTTTCGATGAGCCGAGAGGAGCGCCAGCGCTTCAACGAAACCTGGACCCAGAAGCTCTTTGACGGCGGATGGATTTGTGCGGGCTGGCCCGTCGAGTACGGCGGCAAAGGTCTGAGCTTGATGGATCAGGTTGTGCTCAATGAGGAGTTCGCGAAAGCCAACGCTCCCATGCGCGCCGACTTCTTCGGCGACACGCTGGTCGGGCCAACGATCCTCCAGTGGGGTACCGATGAGCAAAAAAAGGAGTTCATCCCGGGCATTTTGAACGGGACCATCGCGTGGTGTCAGGGTTTCTCCGAGCCGAACTCCGGCTCGGACCTCGCCAGCCTGAAGACGTCCGCGGTCCTTGACGGCGACGAATGGGTGATCAACGGACAAAAGGTCTGGACGACCCAGGCCCAGCACGCGGACTACGTGTTCCTCCTCACGCGCACCGACCCCGACGCACCCCAACACGCGGGCATCAGCTATCTCCTCGTGCCGATGCACCAAGAGGGCGTCGACGTGCGACCGATCACCCAGGTCGACGGGTCCGCCGAGTTCAACGAAGTGTTCTTCACCAATGTTCGCTGTCCAAAGGACAACGTCGTAGGTGGCGTCAACAACGGATGGAAGGTTGCGATGACGACGCTGGGATTCGAGCGCGGCTCATCCTCAACCACGGGTTATCGCCGATTTCTCAAAGAGTGGGAGTACATCGTCGCCCAGTCGAAGCGCGTGCACAAGAGCGAGGACGACGTGGTACGCGACGATCTGGTACGCGCGTGGTCCAAGATCAAGATCATGGAGATCAACGGCTATCGCACGCTGACCGACGCGCTCAACGCCACGCACCACGCAGCTCTGCTGGGCGCGTGCAACAAGATGTTCTGGTCGGAAGCACATCGCGCGTCCACCGAGCTCGCCATCGACATCCTCGGGATGGAGGGTCAGATCCTGACGGGCGTTGGTCCGGTCGAGAGCCCGTCCGGTGCCGTGCGTCGAGGTCGAGCTGACTATCCGGTCTCAGAGATGCAGGCTTCCTTCTTCTTCGCGCGCTCGGAAACGATTTGGGGCGGCACCGCAGAGATCCAGCGCAACATCATTGGCGAACGCGCGCTCGGACTGCCCAAGGAGCCCCGCGTCACCCCGTAGGTGCGTTGAGCTCGGCCCTGGTCGAGGGGCCGTCTCTGCTTGACTGAGGTGATGTCGAGTGTCGCCGTCACGATTTACGGCGTCTGTGCTGTCTCCTTCATGATGACCATGTACGCCCTAGAGCGACGCCACCGTCGATATATCCTGCTCTTTGCGCTCGGGTGCCTGCTGTCGAGCGCGTACGGATTCCTTTCGGGCGCCTGGCCCTTCGGCGTGGTTGAGTTCATCTGGTCGGGCATCGCACTTCGTCGGTATCGAGCGGCCATGCTCGGAGGCAACTGAGCCGTTACGCTCGCCGTCAACGAAAGGAAACCGTGTACCAAGTCCCCAGCCAGCGCGACAAATTGATTGTCGTGACCGGTGCCAACAGTGGCACCGGCAAGGAGATCACCCGCCGACTCGCAGGCGCGGGCGCCGAGGTGATCATGGCGGTGCGTGACGCAGCCAAGGGTGAGGTCGCGCAACGAGACCTCCTCGCGGCTCAGCCCGACGCACGTCTCAGCGTGCGCGTCCTTGACCTTGCGGACCTTTCATCCGTGCAGCGTTTTGCCGATACGTTGCTCACCGAGGGACGGCATCTCGACGTGCTCGTCAACAACGCTGGCGTCATGATGCCGCCGAAGCGTTTCGAGACGGTCGACGGCTTCGAGCTGCAAATGGGCACGAACTTTCTCGGTCCCTTCGCTCTCACCTTGCGACTCCTGCCGCTGCTCAACCGGCCCGCCGCGCGCGTTTCGACGATGAGCAGCGCGGTCGCGATGATTGGTCGCATCCACTTCGACGACCCGCAGTGGCACGCCGGCTACCGCCCCACCTTCGCGTACGCCCAGTCGAAGCTCGCCGACCTCATCTTTGCCCGCCATCTCGCCGACGTTGCTCGCGAACGCAACTGGCCACTGGAGAGCAACGCTGCCCACCCCGGTTACACCCGCACGAATCTCATCAGCGCGGGCGCGAGCCTCGGCCACGAGCGGCCGCGGCGTCAGTGGGTCAACCGAGCCGCGTATCTGTTCTCACAATCCGTCGAAAGCGGGGCGGAGCCGATGCTGTACGCCACCACGAGCCCCGACGCCTTCAACGGCGCGTACTACGGACCGAACCGATTAATGGTGGGATCTACCACGTTGGTACGACCGCCGAAGTCGGCGCGATCGGTAGAACTCGGCCCACGGCTCTTCACACTCGCAGAAGAGCTGACCGGCGTGTCACTACCGACGTAATCCTTCGTTACAGAGAGCGGTACCGCGGGATGTAGCCGCCCGTGCCCAGTAGCGAGGACTCTTCTGGATCCATGGATTCATCGACGTCGCCGACCACCTCGGTGACCCACGGAAGACGATCAGTCAAGATTCTCGTAACGCCGCCCTGGATGGTGTCGGTGGAAATCGCGCAGCTCGAGCATGCACCTTGGAGCTGTACCTCTACGACGCCAGTCTCGACGTCGGCTCGAATGAGCACGAGGTCACCACCGTCGGCCTGCACCGAAGGGCGCATAAGTTCCATCAACGCGTTGAGTGCGGAGATCCGACTTATCCGTTCTTGCTCCGTCAGTTCCATACGTCCAGTCTGCCGCGAAATGGCCGCGACGTGCCCGAGCCCTTCACTACGATGAGCGGATGCACGACGAGGGCACCCTTTCTGTTGACGACATCGACCTATCCGACGTCGAGTTTTGGCTCCGACCGTACCGGGAGCGGGCGGCAGCCTTCCGGATGCTTCGCCACGAACGGCCGATCAGTCACTACGACGAACCCGACATTTCGGCCTCGGCGATGGAGTTTCCCAAGGGGGACGGCTACTACGCCGTGACTCGCTACGCCGACGTCGCCGAGGTGACGCGACGACCCGACGTCTTTCTCTCGGGCCACGGCTCGGTCACCATGTTTGACCTGCCGCCCGAGATGGCCGAGTACTTCTCGGGCATGATCTCAACCGACAACCCAAAGCACGCTCGACTCCGCCGCATTGTCTCGAACGCGTTCAATCCGAAGAACGTCCGCAGCATCGAAGAGTCCATTGAGCGCGTGGCGAGTGAGACGGTCACTCGGGCGCTTGAGAGCGGCACCGGCGATTTTGTGGTCGATATCGCCTCTCCCTACCCCAGCGAGATCATCTGCTTGATGCTCGGCGTGCCAAAGAGCGAATACGAGACCGTGGTGCGATGCGCCAGCGTCATCCTGTCCAACGGGGACAACGAGATCATCGGTGAGGGCGCCGATCCCGTCGTGGCACTCCTCGAGGCCGGCGGCACGCTGATCGGCATCATGGAAGAGCTCGGCACGTACCGACGCGATCAACCGATCGACGACGTAACGAGCGCGCTCGTGAACGCGGAGATCGAATCGGAGCGCTTGACCCAACAAGAGCTTGCCTCGTTCTTTGTGCTGCTTGTAACAGCTGGCAGCGAGACGACGCGCACCGCGCTCAGCCACGCCCTGCACTACTTCGGCGAGTTCCCGGATCAGCAGCGTCGGCTTGCCGACGACTTCGACGGACTTGCCAAGACCGCGACCGACGAAATCGTGCGCTACGCCTCGCCCATTGGCTGGACGCGGCGCACGCTCGCGAGCGACTACACGCTCGGCGGCGTTGACCTGCGCGCGGGCGAGCACGTCGTCCAGTTCTACGGTTCCGCGAACCGCGACGAGACCGTATTTGAGAATCCCGAGATGTTCGACGTGGGTCGAACGCCCAATGATCACTTCGGCTTCGGCGCTCCCGGCCCGCATTTCTGCTTAGGCGCTCACCTTGCGCGTCGAGAGATCACGGTCATGTGGCGCGAACTCCTCACGCGCACACCACTGATTCGCGCGACGAATCAGCCGGTCCAACTCGCATCGAGCTTCGTGAACGGCATCAAGCACCTCAACTACCGGTTCGAGTAACTACTCGATCAACCGTTACGCCCGGCGCGCGGCGACCGCTTCGTCGTACGCATGGAGCGCCCGCGGACCCCAGACGGTCCCGGGTCCCCCGTTCATCGAGATGGCCACGCCGATCGACTCAGCCACTTCCTGGCGCGTAGCACCCGCCCGGAGAGCCCCACGAGCGTGAGCAACAATGCAACCATCGCACTCACGCGTTACGGCGATGACGAGCGCCATGAGCTCCTTCACCCTGCTCGACAGCTCACCGTCGGCCATCGCGGCCGTAGATAATGCTGTGTAGTTTTTCATCACCTCAGGGATCAAGCCGTGCAAATCCAGTGCCGGCTGACGAAGCTCTTCTCGTACGTGTTCCATGCTGTCCATAGCCACCTCCGTTAGGAGCGTAGTGATCATTCACCACGTCTCGAGTCGATTGAAGGCACCCGTGCGATTTCATAAGATGGCGCGGTGACTGCGATCGACGATCTTATTGAGAACAACCGCCTCTCCGTGGAGAAGCACGGATATCAAGTGCTCTCGACGGAACCGAAACTCCAACTGGCGATTCTCACCTGTATGGACTCGCGTATCAATCTCTTTGGCGACTTCGGTCTCAACATTGGCGAGGCGCACCTCGTGCGAAACGCGGGCGGTATTGCGAGCGAGGATGCGATTCGGTCACTGTTACTTAGCCAGTGGCTGCTCGGCACCCGCTCGATCATGGTGGTGCACCACACGCGTTGTGGACTGGAGATGTTCGACGAGCAGATGCTCAAAGAAGAGATCGCTCTCGAACTTCGGGTGAAGCCGCCCTTTCGACTCGGCGCGTTCAAGGACGTAGAAGAGGACACGCGCGCCACAGTTCGGACACTGCGCGAGAGCCCGTTCCTGAGCGACTCGGAGATTCGCGGCTTTGTGTTCGACGTCGACGATGGGACGTTGCGCGAGGTCAGCGTGCCCTACAGCAACTTCTTAAAGCCCTGACTCATCGCCACGTATCCGTTTGCCTCATAGAAACGATGCGCATCCGTGCGCACATTTCGGCTGGTCAGCTGGATTCGGTAGCACCCTTCGCGACGAGCAATATCTTCAGCCGCAGCGAGTAGCGCGGCGCCGACCCCTCGGCTTCGCCAGTCGTCTCGCACGTGGACGCTCTCTAATTCGCAACACCACCCGCCAGTGTGCTGAAAATGGGGAAAGACGATCACCTGGACGACGCCGACGACGTCGCCTCCAGCGTCGGCGATCAATACATCACCGCGACGGCGGCGCGTTTCCTCTACGGCTCCCCAGTACGCAGCAACGTCGTGTTCGTCTTCGGCCTCCGCCGTGAGGGAACCCCCTTGCACGACGAGCGACGCATGTGCGATGTCGTCGAACTCGATGGGACGGATGGTGAAGTCCACGAGATTAGACGCGTGGGTCGATGGGCGTGAGCACGCCGACACTCTGTTCAATCGCTTCGGCGGCGTTGAGGCAGAGGTCCTCACGAAAGAGATCGCCAATGACTTGCACGCCGGTAGGAAACCCGTTCGCGATGCCCGTCGGCACGCACGCGGCCGGCAGCCCGAGGAGGTTCGCTGGTAGGACGAAGCGAAACATCTCGACGACCTTCAAGGCGCTCTCCGCGTCAATGAGATCGAATCCGTGCGGGAACGGAGGCTGGGTCGCCGTCGGTCCGACAATGATCGGATACGTCACAAAGAACTCGCGCCACGCGCGAGCGACGCGCATTCGATTCTCGAACATGAGGGCGACCGACGCCGCAGTCACTTCCGGGAACTCCACGTGCGTCAGGTCAAGGAAGCGTCGTCCACCCTCGCCCATAAAAGGATCGAGCAGCGGCTCGATGAGCTCGAGGCTTCTCGTCATCAGCTCACTCCACGAGAAGTAGGCATCAAAGAGCATGGGCGGCTCGACTTCTTCAACCTCGTAACCCGCGGCCTCGAGCGCGCGGCCCGCGATCCACACGCCTTCGGCGACGTCGCGATCCGTGTCGCCACCGATTGGCTCCGCAACGAGTGCCACGCGCTTCGACGCGGGAGGTCCGTGCAACGGGAGATCAACGGATTGAGGATCGCGGTGGTGCGCGCCCATGACCACTTCGAGGCCGCGACGAACGTCGCCGACGTGACGAGCCAGCACGCCTTCGGCGAACATGATCTGCGAGTGGATGGGTTGTTCAACGACGGAGCTCGGATTCCCGTGCGCCACGCGGCCCCGCGAGGGTTTGATGGAGGCGATGCCACAGCAGTAGGCCGGGTTTCGCAGAGAGCCACCTACGTCGTTGCCGAGGCCGATCGGGCTCATTCCCGACGCGATACTGGCGGCTTCCCCGCCTGAGGAGCCTGCGGTCGTATAGCCCCGTTTCCAGGGATTATGCGTCGCGCCGTAGAGGGACGACTCGGTATTCATGCGTAGTCCAAAGTCGGGCATGTTGGTTCTGGCCAGCATGATCCCGCCCGCGGCGCGCATCTTTTCGACCGTGGGGGCATCGTGGGTCGCGACGAAATCCTTCAACGCCGTCGCCCCTTCGCTCGTCGCGTACCCCGCCACATCGAGGTTGATCTTGACGGTGAACGGCACGCCGTGCAGGGCGCCGAGCGGCTCGCCCGCCTTCAACGCCGCGTCGGCGGCGTCGGCGTCGGCCAATGCTTCTTCGGGTCGAACTACGACGACGGCGTTGAGTTCGTCATTTACCTGACCGATGCGCTCAAGGTGCGCCGTGACAACCTCGCGAGAGGAGATCTCGCCGGCGCGAATAAGTTGGGCCAGCGTCGATGCCGACTCCCGCCATAGTTCATCTGACACTCACTACCCTCCCGCTTCTTCCGGGTAGTTTGCCACGTCGCCGCAGCCAGCTCGACTCAGCCGAAACGGCCGAGGGTGTAATCAAGGGTGCGGGGATCGTTGGGGTTGTTAAAGATCTTCTCGGTCGTGTCGAATTCAATGAGCTCGCCGGCGCGGTCCTCGCCCATCAACAAGAAGGCACAGTCGTCCGAGATACGAGCCGCCTGCTGCATGTTGTGCGTGACGATGATCACCGTGACACGGCTCTTCAAGGTCTTCATCAGTTCTTCAATGTGCAGTGTCGCGATTGGGTCGAGCGCCGAGGTCGGCTCGTCCATGAGCAGGACTTCGGGGTCGAGCGCGAGCGCACGAGCGATGCACAGACGCTGCTGCTCACCACCAGAGAGGTTGGACGCGGCGACCTTCAGCCGACTCGATACCGAGTCCCACAGTGCTGCCGAGCGCAACGATGCTTCCGCCGACTCGTCAAGCAAGGACTTCTTCTTTAGGCCGTTGAAGCGAAGACCGGAGACGACGTTGTC
>DASZLS010000038.1:0-6662 GCA_035552255.1 Acidimicrobiales bacterium
GCTGAGCTTCGTTTCGTGGGTGACCCTCCTGATTCGAGGCAAGCTGCCGACACCAATGCATCAGGCGATTGTCGCGATCATTCGTTTCCAAGGTCGAGTGACGTCGTACGCGCTATTGCTGCAGGATCCCTATCCGAGGGGACTGTTCGGCGATAAGCCGAGTCCGCATGAGCCAGAGTTGGCTCCGAGCGTCGAAGGTTCAGAGTCCTTCATCGAGACCGAGCCGCTCAACGATGAAACCTCGTCACCGATCGAGTTGACGTCGCATGTGACTCATGAAGACTCGGTAGCGGGCATCACCTCGAAGAATGAGCACACGTGGGCTCTGACGTTGACGAGTGGAGCTCGGCGGATACTCGTGGCGACGTTGGTGTTCGGCGTCGTCATTGCGGGGCTCTACATCGCATTCGTTCCGCGCTGGAGGGTGTCGGGAAATATTGACTCAAATATCTCCGCTTCATCGTGGAACAGTCAGTATCGAGGTAACGTCGTGGGTCTTCGACACGCCGTGTCGCAGTATCAGTCAACGTTCGACTCCACGCGTCCGAACTGGTCGAGGCTCCTCAACGACTGTCAGGTTTTGCAAAATGAGTACAAGACCTTCGACTCCGTGCCGTACTACCCGGGCGATCCAGACGTCAATCTGCTGGCGGGTCTCGGAGCGATTTACTTGGGCATCAATGACTGCGCAACCATCATCGCGCCGTTCAAAGTGAAGAAGGCGATGCCGTATCTGGCGAACCAATTCAAGACCGGGAACTCGGATCTGCACACTTTTCTACAGGAGACCCAAGGCTACAAAGCTGGTGTGGCGACGTAACCTGACGTCGCACGTAGTGGTCAAGAACGTCGTGTACATCATTATTGGAATTCCGAAAGGGGCTACGCCACGACGCGTCGGTCGTAGGAGTCACCTTGCTCAATGGGCGGCGCATTCATTAAGCGGCGGCGCGAGAACGTGTTGTACGTTCTGTTCTCAGCCCAGTTTCGAAAGCCTCTGCGACATGATCACGTCGTCTACGAATTCATTGTCCAACAGGAACTCTTCGCGAAGGACCGCCTCTACCGCAAAGCCACAGCGCTCATACAGGCGCATGGCGGCCAGGTTGGTGCCGAGCACGTGCAGCTTCAGGAGCTTCGCCCTTCGAGTCGTGGCCTCCTCAATTGCTCGTTTGACGAGTGCCGTTCCCAATCCCTGGTGTTGCACTCGCGGATCGACGGCCAACCCCCCGATCATCAGCACGTGCGCGTTCGACTTGAGCGCACTGCTTCGACGCAACTTCACGTAGCCAGCGATCGTGTCGTCGCTGACCGCGACGATGACGTCCGACGGAGGATCCGACGCGAAGAAGTTCGTGTCGTCGCCCCAGAGCGGCACCGGCGAGTTCGATGTTGACCACGTCACCTGATCGAGATGAGCAAGTGCTCTCTCGTCACGCTCGTCGGCGCAGCGAAACTCCGCGTTCACTTCGGCTGCCATTGTGCGTCAACCGCCTTTACGCGCGCCTCGCACCGTGTCGAACGCGGAACGCAGCGCGCTGATGTGTTCGCCAACGTCGCGGAGGTTGGCGCCCATCGTGTTGAAACTGACGTGAGAGGCTTCGAGGTTCTCCCACTCTTCGAACTCTTTGGCAATCCGGTCCTGGTCTCCGTCGCCGACCATAATCCGGCCTTCGATGCCAACTCCGCTGGGGTCGCGGCCTGCCGCACGAGCGGCATCGCGAATCGTGGTGAGTGCGCCGTCGAGCTGCGGTCCCGGTGTCGCGTTGGAGAACCAGCCGTCCGCGAGTCGGCCCACTCTTTCGAGCGCGGGTCCTGCGCCACCACCCATCCAGAGCGGAATGGGTTGTTGGATGGGCATCGGAGCAATGCCTGCACCCGTCACGTGATGAAACGTTCCATCGAAGGTCACCGACTGCTCGGTCCAAAGCCGACGAAGAAGCTCGATCTGCTCTTCGATTCGTCGGCCACGATTGTTGAATCGTTCGCCGAGCGACTCGTATTCAACGGCGTTCCAGCCGATGCCGACGCCCAGGCGAAACCGGCCATCGCTCAAGATGTCGACTTCGGCCGCCTGTTTCGCGACGAGCACCGTCTGGCGCTGCGGCAGGATGACGATGCCAGTCGCGAACTCGAGCGTGGGGCAGATGCCCGCTAAGAATCCAAAGAGTACGAACGGCTCATGGAAGGTCGACCGGAGGTCGTAGGGCCCGGCCCATCCCACGTGTACCGCGGGGTCGGCGCCGACGACGTGGTCAAACGCCAACAGATGATCAAAGCCGATCTCGTCGACGGATTGACCATACTCACGGATCGCACCGCGATCCGCTCCGAGATCGAGTTGGGGAACGATGGCTCCAATTTTCATGGCACACCTTGTCTCTGGTTGGGGGTTTCCTCTGGCGGGTGTTGCTTCGGTATTGGCGCTCTTCACCGGCGGGGCATGAGAGCAAATGCTTCGACCGATCAACTACTCGCACTTACAGCCTTCCATATCCAATTTCGGCGTGTTCACTCATGTCCAACCCGGCATCCTGGTCGTCGTCACTCACCCGCAGCCCCACCGTCTTGTCGGTGATCCACAAGATGATCCACGTCATAATGAAGGGGAAGACCGGTGCGGCGAACGCGAGCACGGTCTGTCGTCCCTGACGGTGCCAGCTTGTGGCGTGCAAACGGGCTGTGATTTTCCGTCCGGCGGTGCTACCGTCACGGACATTGCAGGATTGACGAAAGGTCCAACATGGCTGACCCATCGATCTCCGTATCGCGCGACATTGCCGCGCCCGCAGAGCGAATCTTTTCTGTACTGACCCGACCCGTCACCCACCTCGACGTGGACGGATCGGGCATGCTGCGCGGCGCGAGCGACGACGTGTTTATCTCAAAGGTCGGCGACGTCTTTCTCATGAAGATGTTCAACGACGAGATGGGTGACTACGTGATGGAGAATCGCGTGGTCGAGTTCGAGCCGGAGCGCTCCATTGTCTGGGAGCCGATCTTGGTCTCAATCGACAAAGCGGAATTCGAAACTGATCTTGGCGAGCCGGGCCATCACCAGTGGGGATGGCGGGTTGAGCCGCTGGATGCGCAGCGCACTCGAGTGACCGAGTTCTACGACTGCAGCCGATCGCCGGAGTGGCTCCGACAAGCGGTGAAGGGCGGCGAGCGGTGGCGGCCCGCGATGGAAGCCAGCCTCGTGAACCTGGAACGGCTGACCGTCCAGCCCTGAGCCGTCACGAAGAACGCTCAGTTGATTGTCGTGTTGGGCGCGGACTCTCCGACGGTGCCAAGCCGCGACTCCCACCACTCGACGGGCACGATCTGCAACGCGAGCTCCAGGGTTCCTCGATCGAGAGCCTCGGCAAGTTGCGTGATGATGACGATGCGGTTCACGATCCACTCGGTATCCGGCGTGTAGTCGATCTGCTCGGCCGGGATGCTACGCGCCCTCCGCTGGCGTTGGATGTCGTCGGGCGGAAAGGCGACGTCGAGGAGCGCGCTGATCCAGGTGATGTCGTCGACCAGTTCGACGTGTCGATCGATGATCTCGGCGTAGAGCTCCGCATTGAGCATGACCGCCGCCCACCGACTCAGCACCTCGTCGGAGTGGTCGGCGAACGCCGTGATGTCGCTGCGCAAGCGCGCCTGAGCGACCTGGTCTTCAACGACGACACGCAGGGCAGCGCTGAGCTGGCTGGTGTCACGAACGAGTGCGGCGCTCTGTGCAATGAGCTCACGCTGCTTTACGTCGGTTGGCAGTAGGCCAGCCGCCTCGACGACGCCCAGCCAAAACATCCGCGCGTTGCGAACCAGCTCGAACATGACGTACTGAGCGAGGATGCTCCAACGCTGGCGCCGTCGTCGTTCGAGGATCTCGTTAATAACGGCAACGGAGACCATGACCACGAGCACGCTCGACACGAGTCCCGCGAGCAAGGAATGGCGAGCCCAGAAGCCCTCGTCGGTGAAGTCGGAGACAACGCCGACGGCCAGCGCGACGAGCGCGAGGAACGCGGCCACTCGCGTCTGTATCAGGTAGGCGCGGAATGACCGCGCTCGTCGGGGCCCCGTGTTTCGGTTCATCGTTCGGTGCCCGGCTGCTGCACGCGTTGCCTCCTTCTGGGTCACGCCTCGTCGTGTTGCTTGATCCTTCTTTTTACTTCATCGACGTAGCAACGCTCCGTGCCTACTTTGAAGCTGCTCGTTCGACCTCGCGCGCGGCGGCCAGCACCTCTTCAGGTACCACGGTGCCCGGACGGTTGGCGGGATCATTGGCAAGGAAGCGGCCCAGCAGCGGAAGCTCGGTGATGCTTTCGGCGCGCAAGGTAGCAGCCACGACAGGCACGAAGCTCTCCGCCGCCGGATAGACGAGGTGCCGGGGCAGCCAGGTCGGGTGGTATTTCGAGTTGAAGCTCCACAGCGACTCGATGGGCAGGATGCCCGAGAGGCGCTTGAGCGCCCAGCGCTCGACGCGGGTAAACGTCGTGTCTTTCTCGCCCTCGATGACCGAGCGAAAGGCCGCGAAGTTGAGGCTGAGACCCTTGGAACCCTGCAACCGCAGGTGTTCGATTGTTGCGCAAAGGGCGTAGTCGATGAGTCCGTTCGGGTGTTCGCCCGGGTCTCGGCGCATGAGGTCGAGGGAATATCCGTCGATCGCGGGAGACGGCACGAACTGACAGACCGCTGCGGGCTTGCCATCGGGTCCGTAGACGACGGTCAGCAACAGCCCCTTGTCGCGCGGATCGAACAGGCGTCCGAGCATCATGGAGAAGCCTCGTTCGCCACCGCCTCGTCGAAGCAGCGAGATGAGCTCCACGATGGCGATGACGCGTGAGGGATCCATCTTGCTCGGATCGAAAAACTCAATGGTGTAGCCGTAGCGCGAGAGTCGAGTACAGGCTTGACGCAATCCCTTCATCTTGTGCCCGGCGAGCGAGAAGGACTGGCAGTTGACGATCGCCTCGTCACCTAAGTACAGGTAGTGCAATCCAGCCGTGCGATAGATCCCGAGCCACTCTTCCCCTGCGGCCATGACGCCAATGGTCCAACCGCGAGCCTCGGCGAACTCTCGGAACGCGCTGAAGACCTCGGTGCGCTCGGCCTCGGGCCCGATCGGGTCAGGTGAGATGAGGGCCACGCCGCCGTAGACGGCGTAGGCGACGAGGGAGTCGCGATAGAAGAAGAACTGCTTGTCATCGCGCAGCGCGAAATAGTCGAGCGTGCCATGCCCGTGTCGACGGACGATCTCTCGCGCACGAAGCTCGGCGAGCCGGCGCTCGCGTGACGTTGCCGACGTCGACAGGCGTCGGTCGACGACGGGACGAGTGAGAAAGAAGATCGCGAGCACGATCAGCGACACGCCGATCGAGAGCAGCGTCGGATTGATGAAGTCGGTGACCCGATCGGGCAGCGTGATGTTGTACTGCCCGACGAGTCGCTCGGCGCAGGCGACGATGACCACGCCGAGGCTCGGCAGGTGATGTCGGTGGGACATCGCTTCGACGCCCAGGGTCGCGAACCAGACGGCGGTGACCGCGACGAGACCGAGCAGCCAGAAGGTTTCGGCCGCGCTGGTGCGGTCCGAGGAAGCCTGGAAGTAGCGTCGCTGGACGACCAGGGCGATCAATATACCAGTCGCGATCAGAGAGGATACGAGCGTGCCGCCGCGCAGCACGTGAAAGACGATCGTCGTCGACAGGAGCGTTACCGCGAGAAACCATGCTCGTCGCTGACCTCGCCGCAGGCCTCTGGCGAGCATGATCATGACGATGCCAGCCACGGCGATCAGGGCGGCCGCGCCCTTGGCCACGTCGAGCGGCAGCATGTTGGGCACGAGATGCAGATGACTGCGCAGTCGGTGTTCGGTCGCAAAGATGACGTTGAGCAGACCGTCGGCGAGGATGAGACCCGCGGCCACTCGGCGAATGCCGCGCTGGCGGCGTTGCTCTTCGAGTCGCTCGACATTGAGCGGGAACGGCTTGCCGTAGGGCCAGGAGCCGAGCGTCGAGGCGACGGATCCGGGCGACGGTTGCACGCTCGGGCCAGCCAGGAGGCGCTCGAACAACGTGCCGCGTCGTCGCGGAGTCTCTCCGGAGAACAATCGCACTTGCACCGTGCTCGCCGCCTCGATCTCGATAACACCGAAGCGATCCATCGACGAGAAGATCGGCGGCAAGCCGAATCGACCTCGCCGCTCGACAATGAGCGTGCGCGACGGCCCAGGCGACGCGCAGACGCCCTTGTCCAAGAAGGCGAGTGCCGCGCTGGGGGTGCCACCCACCACTGCGCCCGCACCGCCGCGTTCGAGCACGCGTCGAGCGATCTCGAGGGCGGCGACCCCGCCCACGTTGGTGAGGGCGAGTGGCTCCGAGAGCTCTTCCATGTGGCCGTGGGCTTTGCGCTCAAAACGACGTCGGACCAGGAGTCCCGCGAGTGCCGCGACGATCGTTTCGGCGATCCCGATCAACATCAAAATGACGAACAGGTTGACCCAGAAGTTGTTGGTGTGCAACAGATGCACGCGGTAGTGGCGCTTGGTGAGGTGGTCAGCCAGCGTGGCGAAGAGACTCCAGAGATCGATAGCGACAAAGGCGATGAGGGGCAGCCACAGCCACGCGGCCAGTCGGCGATAGAGCGTGCGTGATGCGACGAATCGCTCG
>DASZLS010000039.1:0-16849 GCA_035552255.1 Acidimicrobiales bacterium
GTCGCCGTTTCGAATCCCCGGGGAGTATCGCGAGTTGCGGCGCTTTATCACGACGCCTTCGAGCCCGCGCTCTTGGGCAATGCGCAGCATCTCGATGCCCGACGTATTGGTGATCGATGGCGGGGTGGCGAACGTCTCGCCGTTCAGTTTTAGTGAGTCGAGCAACGCTCGACGTTCGTCGTAGGGGAGATCGAGCAGCGATCGACCTTCGAGATAGAGGAGATCGAAGGCGAAAAAGCTTGCAGGCGTCGAGTGCTCGAGCTTCTCGATGGCGGTTTTCGACGTCACGTGGAGCCGCCGCGCCAGCGTTCCAAAATTTGGACGGTTGTTCTTGTCGAGCGCGACAATCTCTCCGTCGAGTATCGCCGAGCGCGAACCGAGGTGAAGACCTATATCTCGAAGTTCCGGGAAGGTGGTGTTGAGGCTCTTGTCGTTTCGCGTGAGGGCTTTGACGCGCCCGCCTTCGACGTAGAGCATCGCGCGCACGCCATCCCACTTGAATTCGTAAGCCCAGCCCTTGTCGCTCTTCGGTGGTGCCCCTGCTAACGCGAGCATCGGCTTCACGTGGTCCGGCATGGCGTCAAAATTCTCTGGCGCGGGATCCATGCGGTGAATCATCCACTTGTTCCCTCCGGTGGGAAAGAGCACATACTTGCCCGAGGCACGCTGGCCGTGGAGCACGACCATGATCTCGTTGGTCCGCCATTTCTCCGTGTCGTAGGTTCCGCGGTCCCAGATGGATACGTGACCCCCGCCGTACTCGCCCTTGGGGATGTCTCCCTCAAACGTCCCATAGTCGAGCGGATGATCTTCGGTGTGCACCGCGAGGTGGTTGGTACCGGGATCAATTGGGAGACCTTTGGGCAGCGCCCACGAGACGAGGACGCCGTCTCGTTCGAGACGGAAGTCCCAGTGCAGCGCCCGCGCGTGGTGTTCTTGTATGACGAAGGTCGGAAGCGACGTCGCTTTCTTGCTGGTCGCCTTCGCCACCTTGCCCATTGGCTCGGGTGTCTTCTTCGGGTCGCGCTTTGCGCGATACGCGGTGAGCTTGGGTGACGATGGGGTCGCGCGGGGCGCCCGTGAGCCGACCGTGCGGCTCATGAAACTCGGCGGCCCGATTTCTTCGTGGGAGGCTTCGCGTTGCCCACCGCTCGTACGAGCTCCGCCTTGGTCATCTTTGCGTTCACGTCGAGCTTCAGTCGAGTTGCCCGCTCCAGAAGGTCAGCCTTGGTCATCGCCTCAAGACCCTGGCGCTCACGATGCGCGGAAACTTTCAAACTGGAACTCTTCGTCGCCGCCGTTGCCTTCGCCGCAGAACGAGCAGGTCGCTTCGTCGACGATCGATCGATGGACGCCTGTAGGGCCGACATGAGGTCGATGACGTTGGACTTGGGACGCTCTTCGGCACCGTGGACGACGGCGTGACCCGCTCGCTTCTCGTCAATCAGCTCTTCAACGCGCTCGCGATACGTGTTCTTGTAGCGGCTGGGGTCCCACTCGTCGGTCAGCGATTCAACGAGCTTCTTGGCGATCGAGAGCTCTCGCGGATTCGCGTGCCCCACGGGCGGCAACGTGTCGAGCTCCTGTTCGGGATTGCGAATCTCGTCCTCGAAGTACATCGTCTCGAGCATGAGAACTTTCTCTGCCGGGCGCACCGCGACGAGGTGCTCTTTATCGCGAAGCACGAGTGTCGCGATGCCGACCTTCTTCGTCTCGCGCATCGCTTCTAACAGCAGCGCGTACGCGCGGTCGGCGCCCTTTCCTTTTGGCGCGAGGTAATACGACTGTCGAAAGAAGATCGGATCGATCTCGTCTAAATCAACGAAGTCTTGTATCTCGATCAGCTCGGACTTTCCAGGCGCCGCCTCGGTCATCTCTTCGCGAGTGACCACAACGTATTCGCCCCCGCCGAGCGGGTAGCCGTTGACGATGTCATCGGTCGTGAGCTCTTCGCCCGTCTCCTCGTCGACCTTCTTGTATCGGACGCGATTTGAGGTTCCTTTGTGGAGCTGATTGAAGTGAATCGTCTGGTCGGCGGTGGCGCTGTAGAGACCGACAGGGACACTCACTAGTCCGAAACTTAGAAATCCTGACCATGTGGCGCGTGCCATGTTGTTTCTCCTCGGGTAGTGCGAGAGACCAACTACCGAAAATTTACCACGAGTTGAAATTGTGGCGAAAGAACCTACAGCGCCGAGAATGCGGGACTGCTCCTAAAACCGGCATTCGTACCAAGTATGCGGCTCACTCGGGGTCGAATCGACGATCCGCCCGCATGTCACATGACCGTTCTACGTTTGGTGCATGTCAATGCCACAGGAGCGTGCAATCCTCCTCACCTGCGTATCATGCGACGAGGACCTTCAGCACTGTCACGGGACCGCCATCATTGATGGAGGGACCCACGTCTGCTCGGATGATCCTGACTGCATACTTGAAGTCGCCGAGCACTGGTTCGTCTCGGACTCGATAGAAGAGAACTAATCGGTCCATGGCGCTTGCTCAGCAGTGCGTGGCTAGGCGAAAGTCCGCTCCCGATTAGGCCGCAGCCACGACCTGAGGAAGCGCGCCGCTGCCGCCTACGCACTCGACGCGCTGTCGAGCTCGTGAAGGAGTACGGGACATCACGATCCTCTGAGCATGCGTGAACACCGTCAGTTATATTCATGGGCAGCGTCTTTCGGTTGATGGCGGCGCACCGCCCCTGCCACTAACCGAGAATCCTGTAACACCGTTTTGGAACCCGATTCCATATCAAGTTCAATCTAAGTTCTATCGAACGGCGGAGGATTGAATCGACGCGGCAACTGTTCATGTGGCGTGGTGAAGGGGTACTGGGGATGGTGCGTGCACGAGTCAGCGGTTCGGCGGGGAAGCGTGTATGAGTAAAGACGGCTTTGGCACGAGGAACCACATCATCGAGGTCGCCGAAGCGATGCTGTCCGAACGACCAAGTCGCGATATCCACCTCGCCGACATCGCGGAGGGGGCCCACGTTGGTGTGCAGACGATCTACTACCATTTCGACTCTCGTAATCAACTGATCGCCGAGGCGCAGGCAGCGATCTACCAGAAGCTCACCGAACCTCTTCACGAATACCTGATCTTGTCCGAAGCGGCGTTGGTCGACGAAGACCAACCGGCCTTCTGGTCCGCGCTAGGTGAGAACGTGAAGTTAGCGTGGGCGTATGGCCACGCGGGCGACCGCTGGAAGATTCCCAAGCTGCTGATTGACATCTCTTCTGACGCGAAGACGCAGCGAGAGTTCAGCGAGAAGCTCGAACTACAGCTGGAACGGTGGATCAACGTCATCGAGAGCGCGAAAGAACTCGACTGGATTGATTCAGACGTCGACACGTACGCGCTGATAACGGCGTGTTGGGCGGGGTCGGTCGGCCAAGCGATCTTCGCGTATTCGTCGAAGAATTACTACACGCCGGAGACCATCCAGGAGTTCTTCCTCGGCGTCGTTTCGAAGCGCTAAGGGTCTTCCCCAAACTCGATAATAAGACCAATTTTGGCGAAAGTGTCGCTCAGCCCGTTTGGGCGAGCCCAGGGGGCATTGAGATCTCAGGAAACGAGTTATCGCCGGACCTGGTCGGATCGTAAATCGAGGGTCGCCAACAGATCGGACGTATGTCTAATAGACGGGAAACAAGTCTGGAATCTCATTACATACCAATTTCCCTCTAGTTTCTTTGTCAGGTGGATTAGACCTAGTCCATTAGTGAAAGAACTGATTAGAGGGTGTTAATGAGATCGGCGCACCCTTTCGTCGGCGATTCACTCGAGTCGCTCTGGGGGAGCTTATGACGAGCGGCGGCATCAGTACAAGGCGTCACATTGTTGAATCGGTAGTGAAACTACTGACCCAGCGCCCGAGCCGCGAGATCCACCTCGCGGACGTGGCCGAGCGGGCGCACGTGGGCGTGCAGACCATTTATTACCACTTTGATTCGCGCACTCAGTTGATCGCCGAGGCCCAAGCCTTGACGTACTACCGACTCACGGAGCCGTTTCATGAATACATCACCAAAGCAGAAAAGGCGCTGGAGGAACACGATCAGGAGTCGTTCTGGTCGGCCATCGGCGACAACGTGACCCTGGCGTGGTCATTCCCACACGGTGATGATCGCTGGCGCGTCGTCAAGCTGCTGATCGACATCTCCGAGGACTCGACAACGCAGCATGAATTCTGGGATTCGCTCGAAGTGCAGTTCGAGCGCTGGATCGGCATCGTCGAGGCAGCGAAGCTGCTTGGCTGGGTCGATGTCGACATCGATTCGTCCGCGCTCGTGAGCTCCTGCTGTGCAGCGCCGATCGGCCAAGCGCTCTTCGCCAAATCGTCAAAAGTTCACTACACCCCGCAGAGCATGCGCGACTTCATCGTCAACCTGGCGATGGCCAGGCCCAAGACACCGTAGGGGATCTGAGGACCAGACGTCCACCTTGAATCCTCCGGTAGCCGTACCGATTGGCGGTCGTCGCGACGTCGAGTTTGCCGTTGAACGAGGCGCGAACTGATTAGCGTTGACATTGCGCCCTGTACGCGAGGTCCAGCCCTCCTTGGCTGGAAGTACCTTCACAGTGTCGCTCGAGCGAGAGGATCATTGACGTGTCGAGAATCGACGGCGTGAAGATCCATTTACGACAGATCGCGCTCAGGCGACCCTTCGTGACCGCGGTGCGAACCGCCCATTCGGTCAACGCTCTGATCATCGAAGTGTGCGACACCGATGGCCGCTCCGGCTGGGGTGAGGCTCCGACGAGCTGGCGAGTCACCGGGGAGAGCATCGAAAGTGTCACTGCCGCGGTGGGTGGTCCGCTCAGCGAAGCGATCAATGGTCTCGCGTCGGACGACCCCGAAGCCTCCAGCGCAGCGTTAGAGCGGGCCGTTATTGGTAATTCCTCGGCACGGATGGCAGTGGACTGCGCGCTCTACGATCTTGCCGCGCGAGTGGAAGGAGTCCCTCTCTACCGGTATCTCAGGGGCAACGCTAATGCGGTGCGTACGGACATGACGCTTTCCGCTGTACTCAGCGAGCCTGACCTCGACGAGCTACTTCGCACGGCGCTCGAGCATGTAGCCGCGGGCTTTCACGCGCTCAAGGTAAAGGTCGCGGCAGGTGGCGACGATCTGAGAGCGCTTGTTGAGGTGCGCCAGGCTGTTGGCCATGCGATCGCGCTCCGTGTCGACGCGAACCAAGGGTGGTCTCCCGATCAGGCGGTGCGAATCGTGACGGCGCTGGAAGATGCGGGCGTCGGTCTTGAGTTTGTTGAACAGCCGGTGCGACGCGAAGACATTGATGGACTCGCCTACGTGACCAGCCGAGTACGCACTCCGGTCATGGCCGATGAATCGGTGTGGACGCGACGCGATCTTCGTGAGATCGTGCGAAGCCGAGCGGCCGACATGGTGAACATCAAACTCGCGAAGACGGGCGGCGTGCGTGAGGCCCTCGCACTGGCGAATATGGCTCGTGCGAACGACGTCGGCGTCATGGTTGGCTGCATGTCGGAGAGCCATGTCGGAATTTCAGCTGCGGCTGCGCTCGCGTCGGCGCTCGATCAAGGCACTGGACCAGAGTCCAACTCGCACGATCTCGACGGAGGTTTGTGGCTCACGCAGAGTCCCGTCGAGGGAGGAATCGACTACAGCGGCGACCGCGTCATTCTTCCGGAGACCCCGGGAACGGGAATCGTCGGTGTGGTACCGACAGCACCGCATTGAGGACTGCGGACATCCCGTTCCTCGCGTACTGGCGCCGCGATGAACTGACTTCCAGTCCGTGCAGATGCCTCACACTGCTGCGGCCTCGGCCTCGGCGTCGGCTGTCGGTAAACCTCGGGTGAAGCCTTGGATCAGCAGTGATGGTCGGCTGTCAAGCGTTCAGCCAAGCGTGGCTCTTCATAGTGGCGCCCTTAGTCGGCGGCATTTTTGCTGCCGTCGCGCACGTGTCTTCTGTTCGAACACCACCAAAACGGTGGTCGTTCTAGAAACGTTGTAATTTCCGGAGTCCGTGGCCGTCGACGCGGCCATCAGCTCCTCGTCGTGTCGAAGTGACGCTTGAGTTCGTTGGCGTAAGTGAGACCAAGCGTGGAGCGATGCTTTGTCAACCACCGCGAGAGTGCAACTGAGCCAGTGGCTGGCCCGTCAGTATCGGCGAGCCCTCCCGACATTGCGCGATACTCATCGCGAGTTAACAACACGTCACCCAGAGCGACACCCACGACGCGAGAAGCAATTGGCAGGGCGGTCCCGGGTAGATGGACAACGAGGGAGTGGCTTTCGACGGCATCCCTGATCTGGTGGACGAGTTCCACGAACGTCGGCCGCTCGGGCCCCACTGCGTCGGTAACACTGTCGAATCGCTCGGCGCCCTTTACGACACAGAGATTGGCAAGGTCGTCGATGTGTATACCTCTGATGCGGTACTCGCCACGTCCGCCGATGGCGAAGACCGGAAGGCGCCGGAGTAGCCATGCAATATTGTTAAGGAGCACGCCGTCGCCGCCAAAGAGGATCGCTGGTCGTAACACTGCGTAGGACACCTCAGTCTCGGCGAGGGCGCGCTCGACCAGCGCTTTGCCGCGAAAGTATGGCAGCGGCGAATCGACGCTGGGATGAGTGATGCTGACGTGCACAATCCGCTCGACCCCTGCGCGCTTCGCTGCATGGAATAGCGCTCGGGAATTCTCGACGGCCAGTTCGTGGTCGACTCGTCCGTGGGCAAATCGCACCCAATAGGTGTTGTACAGCGTGGTCACTCCTTCGAGCGACTTGACGAGCCCGATTTGATCGTCGAAGTTGAGTGGTCGCACCTCGATGAGAGAGCGTTCTCGTGCGCGATTGGGATGCCCCGTTAGAGTTCGTACTCGTCGTCCTGATTCGATCAGGGCGTCACTGATCGCTTTCCCCGAGTAGCTAAAGGCGCCGGTGACTGCGTCCAGGCCGGTGTCGGTAGCACTCGACGATTGAATCACCGCAATCGGGTTCGTGGTCATGTCGTTGCTCGCGGCGGGGTCAACATGCTGAAGGCGCCCAGCAGCGCGACGAGCTGTTGGGCGTGACCGAAGACCCGCAGCGCTGATTCGCGATTCCCATCCAGATGAGTGAGCATCTCGACGCCGAGATAGAGCGCGACGATCACGTAGGCAACGTCGCTTGACGGGACGAGCGAGCTGAGTGGAGAGTCGCCGAAAGACTTTTCAATCGCGTTCTCAGCAAAGGTGAACCATGGCCCCAATCGAGCAGCAACTTCAACGCCGAGTCCAGGAGTTGAAGAAGCACCGGCAATCATCTCGGCGAGGACGGTGACGTGACCCGAATCGAGGTCTTCTTGAAAGATGTGGACAGCAATGTCCGTGAGCTCGGCAGGAGTGGCGGCGCTGTTGACGGCTGCGCCGAACTTGAGCATTCGCTCATCGCTCACCGCGTCCAAAGCGGCCAAAAGAAGTTCTAGTACCGAGCCGAAATGATAAAAGATGAGTCCCTGGTTGAGACCTGCGCGCTCGGCGATTGCCCGAGCGCTCGTCCCTCCAAAACCTTCGATTTTCAAGGTTTCGATGGCGGCCTCAACCAATGATCGCCGTGTATCGGCGGATCGGGGGCTCCCTTCGGTGCTCATTTTGCTCGGAGTGCCCGGCTTGGCCATTCGCTTCTCCTTTAAATATTGAGCGATAACTTTGACTATACGCTCAAGAAACCGAATATCAAGGACTACTGAATGATTTGCCCGCTGGTGAGTCCGATCGGGCCTTCGGATAGTCAGTAATGGCCTGTGATTTAGGCGGGTGCATTGAGTTCGAGGAACTCCGACGGTACGATGCCGTGAAGAAGGGTGGAAGGAGGCGTCGTGCCACTATCCGAACACGAACAGAAGATTCTTACCGACTTGGAAGCGTCGCTCCTTGAACACGATCCCCATTTCGCGAAGAGCGTTGGCAACATCAATCTCTACGCTCGACGACGGCGCAGGACCCGACTGAGTATTGCGGGCTTCGTTGTGGGACTGATCATTTTGGTCACGTGTTTCACGCGGTCAGTGCCACTTGGATTGCTGGGCGTTGCCATGATGATGGCGTCGTGCATTGCGTTCGCGAATAATTTCGCGGTCGCGGATCGAGAGTGACGTCGTTCAAAGAAGAGATCCGCTCTTACTGGGATCTCGATTCGGCGACGTACGACGAATCTCGCGGCCACAATCCGCGCACGGCTCTTGAGCGGGCAGTGTGGGCCGGGACGCTCGCGCGTCTGTTGCCTCCGGCACCTGCGAAGGTGCTTGACGTCGGAGCAGGTACAGGATTCCTGAGCGTTCTTTTGGCGCGCCTCGGATACGAGGTCACGGCCCTAGACCTCTCGCCGGGCATGCTTGAGCGCTTGCGCCACAACGCCACGAATGCTCAGGTGAAGGTTATGACGATCGAGGGCGACGCAGCTGATCCTCCGAAAGGTCAGTTCGACGCCGTAGTTGAGCGACATCTTTTATGGACGCTACCCGACCCGGGTGAGGCCCTCGAAGCGTGGCAGAAGGTGGCGCCCCGAGGACGATTGGTGCTCCTTGAAAGTCTCTGGGGATCCGCCGGCGGTCGAGCGGAGCAGTGGCGATCCTCCGGTCATCGGATGCTTCGAAGGTTGCGCGGTGAGCATTCCGACCATCACGCCGAGTACGAGGAGGTGCTGCGCGCGGAGCTTCCGCTCGGAGCGGGAACGTCGCCCGAGCAGCTTGTCGACCTTGTCGAGTCGTCGTCGTGGGGACTGGCGAGAATTGAACGTTTGTGCGACATTGAATGGGCGACGAGATCAGCGCTCCCCGCATTTGTTGATCGCGCGCTCGGCGTTGCACCTCGCTTTGCCGTTATCGCGGGGTGATGCCCGTCAAGCTCACGGCCCGATTATCGCCATTGCGACTCACCGCAAGCAGTATGCGGCGTTGATCAGGGCGAGATGAGAAAGCGCCTGGGGAACGTTTCCTAGGAACGCGTGCGTCTTGACATCCATTTGTTCAGCGAAGATTCCCACGTCGTTCGCGAGTGCGATCGCCTCTTCCATCAGCGCCGCCGCCGCCGGCCGCTGCCCGTTTATCGCTAAGGCTTGCACCATCCAAAAGGTGCATGCGATGAAGGCGCCTTCGCTCCTCTCTGCATTTGTGTAGCGAAAGATGAGGGGTCCGCGACGTAGTTCGCGGTCGATCGCGGCAATGGTGCTTGCGAGTCGCTCTCCGGTATCAAATCCCGTACGGGCGCTCAACAATACCGAAGCGTCAAGGTCCTCGCTGTCGGCGTAAAAGGTGTACGCGTTCTTCATTTGTGACCAGCACCGCTCTTCTATGAAGGCACGGATCTCTGCTCGCTCGTCTCTCCACTTCGAAAGTAAATCGCCGTTGAGATAGCCATGTTCGGCGAGTCTGATGGCTCGATCGAGCGCCACCCAGCAGCCAATCTTTGAGATCGTATAGTGCTCGACACGTTTGAGCTCCCACATTCCCGAGTCGGCTCTCCGCCAGCTTTCGGTACATTGCTGCGCCAGGTCGAACAACAGATCGCAAGTTGTCTCGTCTAACACATGACCATTGCTGACAAAACGAAACACCGCGTCAAACACGTCGCCGAAATTCCCGAGCTGCAATTGATTCGCCGCGCCGTTGCCCGATCGGACGGGTCGGCTATCCCTATATCCGGGAACCCTCATCTCTTCCTCTACGTTTGGCAGATTTCCTTCGAGTGTGTAAAGAACGTGAAGTTCTGGTCCATTCCGGGTGACGGCCTTCAAGAGCCAGGCGAGAGAACTATGAACCTCTTCGGTGAGTTGGAGATTCATAAAGGCGTCAATCGTAAAGGCTGAATCCCTAACCCAGGAGTACCGGTAGTCCCAATTTTTCTCTCCACCTATGTCTTCGGGCAGTGAGGTGGTGGCAGCCGCCGCGATCGCACCGGTCCATTCGGCGAACAGCGTCTTGAGCACGAGTGCGGAACGCAGCACCGCTTCATACCACGCGGTATTCGCGCTGAGCTGTCCACTCCAGACGCGCCATTGATGAACTGTCGCGTCAAGGCGCTTGCCAACCGCTTCCAGCGTCGGCAAGAACAGCGGCTCGCCCTCGCTCGCGACCAGCGAGAGGACCATCGTCGTTTCGCTGGTTATGTTCACGGTGGCGTAAATCGCGGTTTCGCTCATCGTGACGGTTTCCGGTGACTCAGACAGGACCGCAATGGTCTGAGTGCCCAGCCTGATGATCGGGACGCCGTATTCGTTTTCGATGCGAGGGAGTACTTCTCGAAGTTGCGTTCCTGGAAGAAACTCCCACTTAAATTCAACCTCGCCCGAGACGCCCTCAATTCGGAAAGCAAGTTCGGTCCAAGGAAGTCGCCCACTAGATCCCATATTGAACGCGTGTGTCACGGTCGCGCTGCCGGTTGCAGTTCGATACGTGCTCTCGAGTACGTTGGTCCCTTCGAGGTAACGTCGCTCGACCTCGAATTCCTCGGTGGGTGCGACGCTGAGGTATCCACCTCGTTCGGGATCCAGCAACGCACCGCACACTGGCTGGGCGTCAAGAGTGGGTACGGCCCACCAGTCAATTCGGCCATCGATCGCGGACAACGCGCAGGTGCGCCCGTCGGTCACGACCGCGTACTCTTCAATGCGCGCCTGCCCGTTGATTCGTTTCGCTGGGTTCACCGATCTCACCTTCTTTGTGTCGGAACTTACAAGCGATTCTCCAGAAAAGGCGCATGGTAGGCCACTCCTGGCCCCTCCGTGAGAGGAGTATTACTCCTCATTCTTTTTGTGCGACGTCAGCTTCGGGTAATTCTAAAGTCGGATCGACGACAATTCCGAGTGAATGCGGAGTTGCATTCTCTTTGGCATGGAAATGACGGGAGGCGGTATGGATTCGGTTCATAAGGTTGTGGTCATTACTGGCGCATCTGCGGGAGTCGGACGCGAAACAGTACGGATATTTGCAGAAAATGGATACGACGTCGCACTTCTCGCTCGCGGTAAAGAGGGTCTCAGGGCGAGCGCGCGGGAGGTGGAAGCCCTCGGGCGACGTTGCCTCGCGATCCCAACGGACGTTTCGGACTTCGCACAAGTTGACCATGCCGCCGCGCGAACCGAGTTAGAGCTCGGTCCGATCGACGTGTGGGTCAATGACGCGATGACTACAGTGTTTTCGCCCCTCAGAGACGTAGCCCCCGAGGATTTCGAACGCGCCCTGCGCGTTACATTCCTCGGCCAGGTATGGGGGACCAAGGTGGCCCTCGCCAGGATGCGGCCGCGCGATGCGGGAGCCATCGTGAATGTTGGTTCGGCGCTTTCGTTTGTAGGCATTCCCTTGCAAGCTGCGTATTGCGCATCGAAGTTCGCATGCCGCGGGTTTTTTGAATCGACCCGGGCAGAGTTGTTGCACGACGGGTCCCATGTCCGTCTCTCAATGGTGCACTTGCCCGCAATGAACACTCCCCAATTCGATTGGTGCGAGACAACCATGGAAAAGCAACCGCAGCCCGTTCCGCCGATTTACCAGCCCGAAATCGCCGCGCGGGCAATATTCGATACCGCGGTCGATGGGAGGCGATCTCGGATCGTGGGATCGTGGAACAAGATGCTTGTCGTAATGGATCAGTTACTTCCGGGCGTCGGCAATCACTTCGCGTCGCTCGCCGCCTGGAATGGGCAGATGACAAAGAACGACGTACAGGTGAATCGACCGTCGAACCTTTGGACCGCCGTCGACAGCGACGTTGACTACGGCGGGCATGGAATATTCGATAAGAGAGCGCGCGGAATGAAGGACCCTTCATTTCTCATTACCCTTCCCAAAATCGCTGTGACATATATCAGAGCCTGTGAACTGACAATCCGCGAGACGATCGACGTGCGCAAGCGAAACAAAGCTCGGCTCAATGGCGACGCGACCATTCACGTGGGAGTGCGTGGCGGCAATCCGCAAGGGAATGAACGCATCGACGAAGAGGGATCGCCCCTCTCCACGACCACGACAGAAGGAGACAATTCTCGTCAGCAACTACGCGACGTTCCCGCCGCATCGAAGCCGGAGAAAAACTCGCTTGACGTCTTCGAGGCGGAAAACGTTCGCCTTCTCGGATTGATTGAGGGCATCGCCGTATGCCGCGGATCTTCAGTGGAGGAACGCTACGAATACGGCAATCTCGCGAAAGAGATTCTCCGACATCTTGCGATACGCCAGTCGAGTCTCGTGGACGTCAGCGCGGTGATGTCGACGTTGCCGAACTTGGCTCATCTCAGTTCGCGCATCATGGAACGCGCTACGGAGTTACTTCTCTCAATAGACGAGGCGACGAAACTTGCCCGTGAAGTGCAACCTGTCGCACTGAATGTTGGTCAGGATTTCGACGGATCGTTCGTTCCTCTCATTGGAGCGGTGAAGGACGAGATCGTATGGGAGCTCACCTCGGCGATTCCGGCTTTTCGCGAGGCAACCAGCACTGAGAAACTGGAAGGTCGGCTTCGCACGGCGCGCTACGTACGCCGTCATGCACCGACGTACCTAAATTCAAAAGGACCGCGCTGGTACGAGCATGCGCCCGTAGTTTCTCGACTGCTTACCATCTATGAGCACATGAATGACTACCCCAGAGCTTCGCGGGAGTGGCGCAGCTCTTAAGCTCCTTCCATAATTCGCCATTCGTTATCGTTCGAGTTCAGGTCGCGGTTTTATTGAACCTGACGATGCAAGGAGAGAATGGATGTTCAACTGGCTCGCCCGTTTCATGACGTTCCTTCGGAGCCCGAATGTCATTCGACGGTCTTAATCGTGTGTCGCCCATCGGTCACCTAAAAATCGCTCGGTCGCGAAGTCTCGCGTGAGACCGTCTCCTGCAATCGCGATTGTGACGCATCCAAACGCGCTTTGAATTCAGAGGGTGCCATGACGCTGAAGCATGGTGTACGAGAGCCATCCAGCGGGTATGGGAAGCCAAAACGTTGCGATGCGAAAGACTAAAACGGCCGGTATCGCCTCATGTGCTGGAACGCCAATGGCCGTCAGTCCCGCGGTAAGTACCGCCTCTACTGCTCCAAGGCCACCGGGCGTAGGAGCGAAGGATCCGACGGTGTTCCCCGCGAGGTAGACGATCGACGCGGGAAGAAGCGCGGGATGGGCGCCAAAGGCGTGAAGGGCGGCAATAAATGCAACGAGATAGCCGAGAGTGAGCAAGAGGTTGGAGCCGACGCCGGCGGCAAGGCGCAAGGGTTGCGAGACCGCGAAGAGAAGTCGGGGCCACACTCCTCGCACGCGCGGCCATACCTGTTGCACAAACCTGACGCGTGTTTTGGGCACCAACAGTGCGACTCCCAAGACGACTGCGATCGCCGCAATTCCGATGAGTAGGTCGGCGCCCGGCACAATCTTGAAGCGGCTTATTCCCGAACCGGTGAGAAGGCCAAAGATGATGAGAAGAGGGATGGTAGTCACCACATTCACGATCTGTGACAGTGCAACGGCCGCCGCGATCGAACTTCCATCCACGTTCTGACGAGTGAGGTATCGAGAGTTGACCGCGATGTGTCCCACGGTTGGCGGCATCGCGACGCCCACGAACGCGGTTGACAGTTGCACAAAGAAGCCGCGAACGAGCGACAAGCGTTTTGGCACGAACGCCGCCAAGTTCGCCGCGGCAGCGAAGTACGTGACGGCGGAGCCGAGGAGAGCGACGAAGAACCAACCCAGGCGGATGTGGTCGAGGGCGCCGAGGAGGTTGATCTTGGAGAACTGCCCCACAAAGAGGAACGCAATGACGGTCAACGCGATCGTGCTGGCTACCGTCCTCCAACGAAATCGTTCGAGGCGCGTGATCGAGGGCGCGCTCTCATCGGTACCCGCCAGTTCGGTGCGAACTTCAGCGAGACATCCGCGAGCTTCTCGCATCGTACCCCAACCCCACGGCGCGAGAGCAATTGGTTGGAGAGCGGCAACAATGGCCGACTCATCTTTGGGCTTGTAAACGCTGCGAAATGCTTCGACGGCTTTCGCCGGTCCGACTGTACGGCCAAGTGTGGTCAGGAGTTGGGTGACGTCGAGCCGACGCACCAGCTCACCCGCTCCAGGAAGCGCGGCGTCGAGCGACGAGAACCCGGCCGATCCTTCGGTGATGAACAGGTTTTCTGCTCGAAGGTCTCGATGGGCGATCCCGGCGTCGTGCAACGTGCGCAGCGCCTCGAACAGTGACTCCGCGCTCTGAAGATCGTTTCCGGGTGCGTCTCCGCTCGGCACCATCATGACGAGCACCAGCGTCTCGCTTGGCATCTCATTCAACAGGAGCACGTCGGGGCTCGGGATTCCTTTGCTTTGAGTGATGAGGCTTGCCAGTGCCAGTTGTTCTAGTTGGGTGCGTGAACTCAGCGCCACATGACCAACGACCACGCGGCGTAAACGGAGCCGGGTCCAGAGGCGTCGGGCCAAACCTGATCCTCGGGTGTCCCGGTTCGCCATGCGAACTTCGATCCTCGTTCCGTCATTCAAACGACCGACAAGATGCGAGACATCGGAGTCAGCTTCCTCGAGCTCGCTCACGGAGAGTTGAAAGTCCGAGAGCCAGGTGATGAGCTCCGAGATGCGCGGTCGCACCGAGGGGGCGCGGAGCATCCAACGCATCGCCCAGCCAATGAACAGCCCCGCAAAAAGCACGACGACGACCGCAAACGGCGTCAACGAGTTCACGGCAAGTCCCGTCAGGAGAACGCCCGCACCCGAGAGCAGATACCAGCGCGTCCATCGCGAGTGCCGTGCGAGATCGCTGGCTACCAAGAACGCCACCAGCGCAACGTCGACGACGAAGATGGCCGGATTTTTTCCGTGGAGCACTGCGACAGGGATCGCTCCATGTTCCCCGTGCCAGACGCTCGTCGCGATGACGGCCGCTACCGTTGCCGCCACCGCCGCACTGATGGCGTTGATGGCGCTTCGAAAGTCGTTTCGAAAGAGCGAGACGAGCGCGACGACGATGACGGCGATACTCGCCAAGGCTGCGACCACTTCCGCGCTCGAGGACAGCCACAGCGGAATGTGGCGCAGCCATCTCGACACGTCGTTGGAGAGTTCGGTGCTACCCGCGGGGAGCGTTCGAATTATCCCAATGGTGAACGTGACAACAACGAGCGCAAATAGTGACAGCAACAGATCCGTAGGACGGCGCACGCGATTCCCCTGGATGGGGGAGTTCGGTTGTTCCGTGGGTCTCATCGCTGATTTTGTCGAGGAATCGCCACCTCTTCGAGAATGAGATGTATCGTCGCGGCGACCGGAATTGCTACGAGAGCTCCCACCAGCCCGAGCAGCGTGCCCCCGATGAGCGTCGCGATGATTGTCAATCCCGGCGAGACCTTTACCGTTCGCTTCATCACGCGGGGATTCAGGAGATAGTCCTCCAGATATCGATAGACAATGTAGAACGCGATGGTTGCGATCCCGATCGGTACCCCTCGGGTAAAGGCCACGAGCGACACGATCACGCCGGCGACGGTCGAGCCAACCATCGGGATGAGATCAAAGAGAGCAACGACGATGGCGAGGAGCAGCGCGTCGCGAACACCAAATGCGAGGAGCCAGACGTAGGTTCCTAGGCCAGAGATGACTGACGTCAACAGGTTGCCCAGCATGAATCCGCCGACGCGAGTAAATACTTCGTCGGTGATAAGTTCAACTCTCTCGCGTCGACTTCGCGGAATCAGTGACAGCCAGAGTTTCTTCACACCCGGGAGCGCGAACAGGAAATATATGGTTAAGGCCACGACGCTGATCGTCGCGATGCCAATGCTCAACAACATCTTGCCGGCACCCAAGACGCCGCCAACGGGGATCTTCAACTTCGATTTCCCCTTGAGATAGCTCGTCAAGTGGAACTTCACCGCGAGCTTTCCCGCCCATCCTTTACCTGCAGCGATGTTGGCCTTGTAGCGCGGATAGTTCTTGACCAGCGCTTGGACTTCGTGGGTGATGGGCGACGCCGCTGAGAGCACAAAGCCCGCGATCACAATGACAAATCCCAGCGTCACGAGTGCCACCGCGATCCAACGGCGGATCCCTCGGCCTACGAGAAACTCAATGACGGGGTTGAGTCCGATGGCGATGAAGAGCGCCAGTCCAATGATCACGAGCACGGTCGTGATGTCGGCAATTCCGCGAACGATTACATACGCGACCGCAACACCCAGCGCCGCGTTCATGCCTACGAAAAATGGCGCGCGATGATCGAAGGGTCGACCGAGCGATCCGAGTGAATCATCCGACTCATCGAGAGCTCGTTCGACGGCCGTTGGCAGTATGAGTACCGGGGGTGGTTCGAGGTCTGGATCTCGACCAGATTGCTCGTCGTGTGACGTCACGGTCTGTATGAACTTTCTCGACCGTACGACCGAAGATGCGCGACGGGAAGTTTCAACAGCACGGGTGAGAGGGATCGTGGTTCAGGTGGTTGACGTTGGCAAGTAAAGAGGTTTTGACAGTCCCGGATCGAATTCGTGGCACCATGACCCTCCTTATTCCATTCTCCTGGACTAGCGCCAGATGCGGAGGATGCGAGGTCTTGGCGTCCTCCGCTCACCGTACCATCGGACAGCACCCAATTTGGGGTGTTGTCCGAACCCATAATCCGCCGTACTCTTTTGCCCGCGACGGGGACAAGAGCTCACTGCATCGATCCGAATTGAAATTCGTTATTCGACATTCTTTGAGCTTCAGATCGTTGATCTCGTCGAAGAGACCGACGTTCTGACATGATTGGACGTTGCCTCGTGCCCAATTAATTGATAGCTACAAGTTTCTTCGCGAGACCTTCGACATTTGACAGCTTCGTCGTAACGCCG
>DASZLS010000040.1:0-4809 GCA_035552255.1 Acidimicrobiales bacterium
GACGCTCATCCATGTTCGAAGCCTCACTGCGCCCCCTTCGTGGGAGATGGTACGGGAGAATCGTCGACGGGTGAGTTCATCGAGACTACGAAAGATCTCAAACGGTTTTGCGGCGCCGATTCGACCGCGCTAAAAGGTGCCGTCGCGCTCCGGTCGGATTCCCGAATTCGGCGACGAGAGACGCCACCCAGACTCCTTCACCCAGTGAAGGGCTGTTCAGAGATGAAACGGAGCAACCATGGAGGATGCCGTCCTCGCCTGACCGAGTTGCGGAACGTGCAGGAGCGTCTCGGCCGTCTTCAAGAGGGAGTAGTGCGTAAAACGTGCCCCGACTCGCTCTCCGCGAAGCGTCGACGGTGCAATGACGAGTGTCGGCACTTGGTTCGTCGCGCCTGAATCATTTTCGTCGAACGTGATGAACAACACCAACGAGCCTGCTTGATACTGCGCGCTCTTCAGGATCAAGGGAACGTATCGGCTGAGCCATTCATCGCCCGTCGACACCGGACAACTATGCATGTCGTCACAGATGTTGGGCACAATCATCGTGAACTTCGCACTTAGATTCAACGGAAGCGTCAACGGAACGTCGTTGCGCTTACAGGCCGATGAAATCGACGTGTAATAGACGGCGGGGTTGTGTCGCGCCGCGTATTGCCCACTGGTGACACGATCGCACGCCGAGGGCATCGACTCAGCGAGCGTTCTCCAGTTCGAGCCCAGCTCGGAGAAGATGCTCGGCGCGCGGAGCGGATGTGAACTTGGCTCATCGTCGTCAGTGATCCCCTGCGTTGAGCCCGACGTCAGCGCAATGTAGTTCGGCAAGCTGGGATGCGATACCGCCAGATAGTTTGTCGCCAGTCCGCAGTCCGATGCGAGACGGTTGAAGTACGGCGCGCTCGAAGAGCCCACCACCGAGTAGCCAACATTCTCCAGCATGATGACCGCAACGTGCGTGTACTGGGCGGTGCTCGCGACACCGCACGGAGCGGCTACCGAGATCTTCGTCGGAGCCGCCGAACTCGGTACTGTGACGGCTGCCGTGAGCAACACCGCGATCCCCGCCAGCGCGCACGTTAGGCGACGAGATTTCATAGATCCACGCTCCTATCCAGCATCGGTTTGTTCACTTCGCACGATGAGCAGTCCCGTCGACACTGGCCGTTCGGCTTTGAGGTTGGGATACACCACCTGTCCGTTGGCGTAGAGCGTCGTGGAGCCGCCGCCGTCCAGGTCTAAGGCGGTCTCCACATCCAGTGAAGTCAGCATCGCAATGAGTTGGGACATCGTGGCGCCCGACTTGCCATCCGCCCCGCCGACCGACATAACCACCGTCTCGCCGGCCGCTGTCCACCCAACCACCGAGCGCGGGGACGGCGAGTTCATATAGGCGTCGGTGCCATTTATCGGGCTTGCCACGCCGTTGTTGAGGATGATCGGGTGTCCTCCCAGGTTGTCGCACCCCGCCGTCGACGTCGTCGTCAGGGTCACTGCGCTGCCGACGCTGAGGGTGGCGAGCGGAGTTCCTGGTGCTGCTGAGATATCGACCCGATTGGCCGTCACTTTCAGCGCCTTGGACGTTCGTCCCAGATATTTGAGATCAGCGGTCGTGTTGATGGTGGTTGGATTTACGGCGCCGTCAATCGGAGCGAACTCGTACGTCGTGCGGCTTGCGACTGCCGGGGTCTTGAGGGCATACGGCGCGGTGTAGAGAAGCGTTCCCCTCAGTGGAAGATGAACGCCAACGTAGGACATCGGCAGCTCCTGATTGATGGCCGTGATCGGCACACTCGTCCCATTGACGTCGATCACACTGCTCCAGTTGAGTCCATTGCTCACGGACAGTTCATCCAAATTGATCTGATTATGGGCAATCTCGGGAGTATGCAGGAGCACGCAGTTGCGAATGATGCCACCGACCTCGTCGCCGGGATCGGTTTTCGCGCCGGCGTTCAAGACATCAAAGAAGTCGCCGTTAACGGCCGCGACACAGCCAGTCGTCGCTTGGCACATGGCGCTGGGCTTTTCTTCACCACCATCAACGGTGTTGTTGGCCAGTCCGATTTTGAGCGTGTACTGGGAACCGAAAAAGGTGAGCAGGCGAACGGGCGCGTGCACCCCGTATGAGGCACCAGCCATTGGGTACACATTGATCCCGTTCGTGCTCGCCGCTCCGGACGCAGGCGGCGCGATTCTGGTTTCGGCGCTAAACGCAAGCACGCTCGTGATCCCGACCACGACGACGGCAAGCACCGAACGGAATCCACGTCTACAGGTTGTCCATCGAAGATGCCTCATTCGTGACGGGCCGCTTCGCAGAAACGGACGTCAACGAAGCGGACCACCCACTCACGCTAAGACCGCGTGAACGTCCGGTTTCTGTCAGGAGCGCTTGAAACGTCTTAGTTTCCCGAGGACCGGCTCCCGTAGACCTTCGATGCGGGGAGAAATCCAGCTTTGGAGGTACCGGTCATCGAATCACCATCGACATCCACCGCGAACTTCAACGTTATTTTCATCGGTGTCGTCACGTTCTGTGTCCAGGTCAAATGATTCCCGTCAGCAACCGGTTCGAGAAACACGACCGATTCTTTGTCTGAGCGCGCCGTGCCCTGAATGACGCCGCCTTCTTCAGTGATATCGAACACGACCGCCATTTTGCCAATGGGCGTATCGATGGTCACGTCCCATGATCCTGCAAATGTCGTCATATCCTTCGTCATCCTTTGAGGTTGAGTGGCTGAGGGAACGAATCCAGCACCGTGTTCGGTGCTGGATTCGTTTCGCCATTACATTACCGCTGAGACAATTCCCGATTGCGAAGAACTATACGATTAACGGCGCTCCAAGCAGGAGCTCGCACAACGTCACTATTCACGCAAGCTCTTCATTAAGGCCGCGTCAGCGTACGAGCGCCACCACGCTTCGGCTCTTCACTTTTGCCGTGACCGTTGCGCCCCGACTGATAGCCGCTCGCTCAAGAATTGTCACGGCCGGATCATTGAGTTGATTCAGTCGCATTCGCAAATACGACTGAACTCTGTTGGCCCTCTCCTGCGCGATCGCGAGTTCGACTTTTCGATTGGAGGAGTCGGAGCTGTAACCAGTCAGCGTGACCACATCATCGTGGTCGGCCGACAATTTCTTTGCGAGACGAGTGATCTCCCTCTTGATGGCGGGCGACAGCCTCGACGAGTTGCTGGTAAATGAGCTCAACGTGACCGTTTGGGAGGTCGATCGATGCGTGGCTGCCGGAGGGGATGTAGTCGTCGTGGTTGGGCCGGACGGAGAGGCAGGAGGCGAGACCGGCGGCTTTGGTGTCGTCGGCTTGCTGGCGATCGTCGTTGTGGTGGTCGGCGTGGGACTCGAGCCGCCGCCGCCTGTCGCGGGAGGACTGGACGAACCGCCCAGCGTGTAGTCGGCGATCCAGTCAACGTCGGTCGATTGTGGCGAAGTCGGGCACGCAGTACCCGACGAACACCACGTTTGCTGTTGGATATGGAGGCTCATCGGCTGGTTGGGGATGGCGGACGTATCAGTAACGGTTCCCCAGACGTTCCCGTCAACGGTGTAGGTGATCGAGGTAGGAGTCCAAATTACGCCCCACGTGTGCCAAGCGGTCATGTCGATATTGATGTTGCTATGAATCTGCTGATTGGAACTGCTGTAGTGGAGGGTCGCCTGGGCTAGATTCGTCGCGCCGTAGGTTTCGTCAAAGTCAATTTCGGGCGGCCAACCACCAGACGCCGGCCACAACATCTCGACTTGCGTCGGACCAGGACCGGTCAGTCGGGAACGAACAAAGAATGCTCCATAGGTCTGAGAGACGCGACAATCACAAATACCGCCGGTGAGCCATTGATTGGATTTCTCTGTCGCGTTCAGTTGCAGCAATCCCCCGCTCACCGCGACCTGACTGCTCGCCCATTGCGAGCCGGGATCACCGGCGGCGGCGCCCGAGAAGGTCGACCAACCCGACGGGAGCGCTGTTCCCGTGAAATCGGTTGAAGAGGTCAACGTGTATCCCGGCATCGCATCAGCGGCTGGAGGTGCGTACCCCGAGGGCTCTGAACCCGACGCTGTGCCAATCGGATACGTCGTAGCCGAGGACGCCACACCGGGCACTGCGAAGGTTCCAAGGAGCGAAAGCCCGGATGCACAGACCAACCATGACCGCCATTGACCTCGCACTTTTGACTTGGATTCGGACACAGATTTAGCTCTTAAAGATTTCAAGACGTTGCTCGCTCTCTATTTATAAGGCCGATGATCGACTCGTTGAATCGCCAATGCGACGTTGAAAGCTTCCTCGTTACTGAGGAGTACCTCTGGCCAAACGCAATGCTAGTAAGGGCAGCGGGGGCGGGTCGAAACACCCAGGTGAGAGGCGCTGCCTGAGCGGTCCGCGCGGAGATTCGAGCTGCGGATGTCCCGAGAACCCTAAATGGCTCTCAAATCCGTGATTTCAATCACAGGATCGAGTTCGAAGGTTCATTCGATCCCCATGCTTGTATCCCAGATTTCTTAGTGCTTCAAGCTTCGAGTCTGGAGGAGCCCGAACGGCCAATCTCGCAGACGGCGATAACTGCGAACCGCCGCAAAGCCTCATCGAGCGAGACAATCTGACGCGAACTATGTTTCGTCTTCGAGGACCAAATCGGCATCAGTCAACGAAAGCCGTGTCAAAACGAGGAGAACGAAAATGCCACAGTTCATGGACTACCACGACGACCTGAAATTACCCGAGTCGGCCATTCAACAGATAGCGCAGGAAGCGAACGCCAATAAGACGGATGAATTTGGAGTTCG
>DASZLS010000041.1:0-5406 GCA_035552255.1 Acidimicrobiales bacterium
GACGATCTCGGCGAGCCGAGAAACCCAAAACGCGTTGAAGGTGTCGAATGCGTTCACTACCATCGCTACGGCAACGAAAACGAACGAAACGGAAAGCCCTTGACAGACCTTGATTCCACGCGACAACCTCTCCTGCGCACCCCCAGTGGTAAGCCGCGCGCGCGATCACTCGGGCTCCAGTTCGCCGGGTCACCTGGTCCCCTGAACGCGATCACCGACGTGCCCGGCATCGAGGTGGGGTACGTCACGTTGATCGAGGGCAGCGACGTTCGAACCGGCGTGACGGCCATTCACCCCCGCGGCAAGGATTCTCCGGGCGATCCGGTCGCTGCTGGATTTCATTCTCAGAACGGCAATGGAGAAATGACGGGGGTGTCATGGATTGAGGAGTCAGGCACCTTCGCCGGTCCGATCTCCATCACCAACACTCACGCCGTCGGCGTCGCGCACGCGGGCACGATCGCTTGGGCCAACAAACATCATCCGGCGTTGACCCAGGTGTTTCAATTACCGGTTGCTGCTGAGACCTGGGATGGCTACCTCAACGACGCCAACGGCCACCACGTCACCGAGGAAGTAGTCATCGAGGCCCTCGAATCCGCGCGCCAAGGCCCCCTTGAGGAGGGCTCTGTGGGTGGCGGCACGGGGATGAACTGCTATCAGTTCAAAGCCGGATCAGGGACGGCGTCGCGGACGGTTCCCTATGGGGATGAGGACTACACAGTGGGCATCTTCGTGCAAGCCAACTTCGGCGCTCGCAAGGAACTGGTGCTGAGGGGGATCTCGTGTGGCGCAGCGCTCGCGGGCGACAATCCCATGGAGGAGTTCCGAGGCGCGCCACCAGGTGCCGGCTCGATTATTGCCATTGTGGCGACTGATGCGCCCCTGCTGCCCCACCAGTGCAAAGCCCTGGCGCGACGTGTCTCGCTGGGGATTGCGAGAACCGGCACCAGTGGTTCGCACTTCTCCGGTGACCTCTTCCTCGCTTTTTCCACGGCCAACGTTGGTGCTTTCTCGCCAACGCTCGAGACATATTTTGGAGAACGCCAACGCCTCGATGAATTGAAGTTTGTGCCATGGGTCTCCATGGACCCGTTCTTCGAAGCGGTCGTGGAGGGCGTGGAAGAGGCAATCATCAATTCGCTAGTGGCGAACGAGGACATGGTAGGTAAAGGTGGACACCGAAGCCCAGCACTTCCGCGGGAGAAGGTCGCCGAAATGGTGACCAACGCCCGACGTCAGTAAACGGAACCACCGCACACTTCGCGAAGACGGCATTTCTATACACGATCTCAGCTCGCGACAGGCGCGGCGACTTGTCCGTAGCGATGCTCTTTGTAGAGTTGTGCGGGCGCAGAACGCACCATTTTCCTGAGAGGCAGAGATGCAAGCACGTGGATTTGTAGTCGAACACGCCGGAGCCGCCTTGGTTCCCTTCACTTTCGAGCGCAGGGATTTGCGCGAACACGACGTCGCATTTGACGTCCTATTCAGCGGCATCTGCCACTCCGATATTCACCAGGTCAACGAGGAGTGGGGTCCAGCCATCTTTCCGATGATCCCCGGTCACGAGATTGTCGGCGTCGTCACAGCCGTCGGTACGGCGACAACGAAATTCCAGGTGGGCGACCGCATTGGAGTCGGTGTCTTTGTTGACTCGTGCCGCACGTGCGAGAACTGCCTCAACGGCGACCAGCAGTACTGCCTCAACGGCATGACGCTCACCTACAACTCGATCGAGCGCGATGGCACGACGATCGCCTTTGGTGGCTACTCCAACCGCTTCGTGGTTGACGAGGGGCACGCGGTGAAGATTCCCGACGGATTGGACATGGCCGGCGCAGCGCCGTTGCTCTGTGCGGGCGTCACTCTCTTCTCGCCGCTGCGCCATTGGGGTGCATCGGATAAGACGACCGTCGGTATCGTCGGACTCGGCGGCCTCGGACACATGGGGGTCAAGTTCGCCTCCGCCATGGGCGCTGCGACGACGGTCTTCTCACACTCCGCAAACAAGCGTGACGACGCACTGCGGTTGGGGGCAAGCAACTTCGTTGACACGACCGATCCGGCGAACTTGACCGCGCTTCGCGGCACGTTTGATCTCATCATCAACACCGTCTCAGCGGATCTCGATCTGACGCCGTACTTGGAGGCGCTGAAGGTCAACGGCACGCTCGTAGTCGTAGGGCTCCCGAGTCACGCCTTTTCAATTAGGGCGGGCACGCTCGTCGGGCGACGCCGTTCGCTGGCCGGTTCAAATGCCGGGGGAATCAAAGATCTCCAGGAGATGATGAACTTCTGCGCGGAGCACAACTTGACGAGCGACATTGAACTCGTCAAGGCTGACTACATCGCCGAAGCGTACGCGCGCACCGTCGCGAGCGACGTGAAGTATCGTTTCGTGATCGACGCGTCGACGTTCTAGATGGCATCTCACGTACGGCGCTGATTCTTCACTGAATCCGACGATCCGTCAGGGCGAATGAGCCCACTTCAGATATTGGTTGGTCGCTCGTTGGCTCGCCGCCACGTGTCGGCGCGCCGGTCCAAGCCTCGCCTTCTCATACGACTCGAGCATGCGATCGCCGTCACTCGCGGAGGTGAACGATTTCGCGAGCCGCGCAGCGTCGTCGAGACCCTCCGAGAATCCGCCTCCGACCATGGGAGACGCCGCGTGTGCGGCGTCTCCGGCGATGGCAACTCGACCATTTACCAGCTTGGTGGGCATGTACTCCGCGACGGGCGTGCCAAAAATGAAGTGCCGCTCTATGGCGATATCTAAAGCTTCGGCCCACGGCGATGGCCATGTCTGCTCCGCGATTTTCCGCAACTCCGCTCCAAGTTCTGCGGGGAGTGCGTCAGCAAGGAGCGAGCCACGCACCTCCACGCCGTCGAGGAGCCCGCGCGCTCGAAGTAAATCTTCACGGGCCGTGTCGTACCACACCAGGTTCAAGCGCCGCTCGCCGACGCGCGTCTGGCCCTGCGGTCCCGGCACCGGATAGGTCACGAGCCGGTAGCGGTCTTGGTAGTACTCGCGCGATGGTTCCCGCGGACCGGGAAGCTTCGCGGCGTCCTTCACGAGTTCCTCGGAGACCATGGCTCGCCACAACACGACGCCGGCGTAGGTCGCTAGCGGACGATCGGCGTCAACGAAAGCGCGAACCGTGCTGTGGACGCCGTCGGCACCAACGACGATGTCCGCTCGCCACTCTTCCCCCGCCGAAGAGGTCACCACGGCCCCATCCTGTTCGGACGCAATCAGCGTCACGTTTACATCTCTTCTGAGATCGATAGCGTCAATCTCGGCGGCGCACTCTTCGAGCCAGTCGCGAAGAAGCTGCCAGGCGGTGGTGTCGCGATCAATCCCGCGACAGACCGGAGGCGCTGTAGTGGCGCCGGTTACCTGTTGAATGAGTTCCACATCAACGCCCAGTCCCCCACCCACGTCAAGCGCGCGGAGATCGGATCGCTCGAGAACCGTCACCTCAGCGCCACTTCGCGCCAACGCGAGAGCCGAGCTCAACCCAACGATCGACCCACCAACAATCACGACTCGGCCGTTCACCCCACTCCCCTCGCCGATTTACAGGTCCGTAGCGCCGAGGTTAGGTCCGCACCTCCGGCCAAGCCACAACGTTTTACAAACTGAACGAACCCCAGCATGCGGTCAATACTTACGGTTAGTGCCCTTGTTGAGTGACGTGACGTCGAATCACCTCTCAATGGATTTGAATGACAGAGTCGGTTCCAGTGAAAGGATGATCGTGAAGAGGCAGATCCCACGGCGACGCGAGCTCGCACCCCTCCTGCGGTTACGAGCCCCTCGCATGAATACAAGGAGCCGCCGCCTCGAATCGGCGCTTACTATTTGGGACCTTCGGGAGATGGCGAGACGTCGCACTCCTAAGGGTCCTTTCGACTACACCGACGGCGCCGCGGAAGCGGAGATCTCTTTGTCACGCGCTCGCCAAGCGTTCGAAGATATCGAGTTCAATCCGAACATCCTGCGCGATGTCATTACGGTCAACACGTCGTCGGTCGTCCTGGGGGGTCCCACCTCACTTCCCTTCGGCATCGCACCCACGGGCTTCACCCGCATGATGAATGTTGAGGGCGAGGTCGCAGGAGCACGCGCGGCGGGCGCCGCCGGCATCCCGTTCACGCTCTCCACCCTTGGCACAACCACCATCGAGAACGTCAAGTCGTCAAATCCGAACGGTCGCAATTGGTTCCAGCTCTATATGTGGAAGGATCGCCAACGCTCCGAAGCGCTGATTGATCGCGCGAAGTCAGCGGGATACGACACACTGCTGGTGACGGTTGATGTGCCCGTTGCTGGTGCTCGGCTACGCGACGCGCGAAACGGGCTTACCATCCCGCCCCAACTGACGCTCAAGACGGTTGCTACCTCACTGTCAAAGTGGGAATGGTGCTTTAACTTCCTTACGACGGAACCACTTTCGTTCGCAACGTTCGAAAGCTGGCCAGGCACCATTGCTGAGTTCCTCGACACGATGTTTGATCCCTCGGTCACCTTCGAGGACCTCGACTGGATCAAGCGTCAATGGCGGGGGAAGCTTGTCGTCAAGGGTGTGCAGAATCTGGCCGACGCGAAGAGGCTTGCAACAATGGGCGTTGATGGAATCACGCTGTCAAACCACGGGGGGCGCCAGCTCGATCGGGCACCCGTGCCGTTTCATTTGCTCCCACATGTCGTTCGCGAAGTCGGACGAGAAATGGAGGTGCACGTTGACACGGGCATTATGAGCGGTGCCGACATTGTTGCGTCGATTGCATTGGGCGCAAAATTCACTCTAATTGGGCGCGCTTATCTCTATGGTCTGATGGCGGGCGGACGCGAAGGTGTCGACCGCACGATAGAGATACTTTCGGACCAGATCAGACGAACCATGCGCTTGCTTGGAGTGAGCGAACTCGCAGAGTTAACGCCGGACCACGTCACGCAACTTCAGCGCTTAACGCCGATCCGCTGGATTCCAAACGACGAGATTGGGATTTGAATACGCGCTCCCTATTCGAATAGTTCGGATGTCACCTCTGATTCATCCATCTCTTGGTGCCTTCGCGACCGAGACCGGAAGGTACATCCGACTGCGTAGTATGTTACGACCGCTCCGTTGCCGGTGTGAGAAGAAGCTCAGAGCGAAGCCGACGAAGGGCAGACGAGCGCTATACGGTGCGACGAAAGGGGCGGGTGCAAATGGGCGATCGAGACGGGGACAATCCACCAGTGCAGACGGACGAGGCAGTAATCGGTCATCTCCTCGCCGCCTACTGCCACGCTCTCGACGAACGACGTTTTGACGCAATGGGCGAACTCTTCACCGAGGATGCAACCCTCACAACGCGGTTCGCGGGAAGCGTACATCTCGGTCCAACGGCGAT
>DASZLS010000042.1:0-2876 GCA_035552255.1 Acidimicrobiales bacterium
AGCTGCGGATAGCGCTCGCGCAATGTCGCGCTCGCTCGAATGAGGGTGTCCATTCCCTTACGGGGAACGAGACGCGAATACGACGCCACGAGGATCTCGTCGTCACGAAAACCCATCTTCTCGCGCACCACGTGGCGATGATCACCGTCGATAGGCACGAACCGCCCCGTGTCAACGCCGGGGGGAATCTGGATGACGGGACAGAGATATTCCGCCGCGTTCCGTCGGGCTTCGTCTTCAGGGAACGATCCCGCACACACGGCGACAATTGCGCGGCGCAGCACATAGCGCAGCGACGAGGCCACGAAGGGAATTCGGCTCGGGATCGTCACTTCGGCTCCGTGGAGGATGACGCCGTAGGGCCGCGAGAGTCGCGGCCCGAGTAGACCCAGTGGCCAAGCCGGATCGAGCAGCACCAGCTCTGGTTGGTGCCGTTCGATGGCCGCCTCGATCGCTCGATACGCCCGCCACGAAGGGAAGAACAGAGTCGATGCCTTGACGCGCTCAACGACAATCTCACTCGATGCGTCAAAGTTCGCGGCGTCCTCGTGGGAGGAGGCGGTCAGCACCACCGCTCGACCGCTGTCGAGGCGACGCCAGAGTTCATGAAGGTAGACCTGGATGCCGCCCGTCTTGGGCGGATAATCGTTGGTCACCAAAAGATGGCGGGCCATGGGACCCACGCTAGGCGAGCCCTTGGCTAGCTTCGGACGCGATCGAACTTGAGCGTCGGCACGAGTCCTTCGGACGTGAACAGTTGAACGATCTGTGCCTCGGATTCGGTGAGCACCAACGCTTCTGGCTCTTCTCCGAGCACGAAGCTCACGAGGCAGTCGGAGCAGTCGGGGGTTCCGCGTCGCACGCAGTCATTGCAGCTGATGGAAACTTCGATGTCCTTGCGCATGTGGATCCTCTCACTTGATGGAACCAGGATCGCAGCACACTGTGACATTCTCAGGCCCGGAGCAATCCCTCGATCTCTGCTGCAACCTGTGCTGGACCAAAGACCACGCCTTCGGTCACGACGCGCAAGCTCAACGGATCAATCAACACATAAAACGGAGCCGATCGAATGTCGAGTTCCTTCATCAACTCGGGCGCCACGAGCACATCGTTCGTCACGTCCATCCATTCTTCGCTGAAGGCAGCGCTCACGACCACCACGTCGACCTTCGACAGTTCGTGCAGGTCGGCGATCAGAAACTCACGACAACCGTCACAGTGTGGTTTGACGGCGACGACCAGCGTCACGCGACGAAGCTCGATGCGTCGCTCCTCGCCACGAGGTGTTTTGCCGGCCAGCACGCTGGGCGCGGGGCGCTCGCGCGGAGCGTCAAAGGAGCGGGCCCGAAAGTCGCTCACTCGGTCTCGGTGTAGACCTCGACGCCGCGGCCGTGACCGCACCAACGACACGTCACCGATTCAACGGTGTGCGAGATGACCTCAGGCTCTTCGACGGTGAGCTCGCCGCCCACGCTGTAGTGGTGGAACGAGCGGACTGACGTGGTCTCTACCACGTCGAAACGAGTCAGATTGCCGCACGCGGTGCAGCGGTATCGGTTTGTCACGAGTTCACCGTACCGGAAACCCGTCGATCCTCATTCGTAACGTCGGCGCTGCCACTCGTCGGGACGCATCTCAAGCTGGTACCGGTCGGGATCGTCGTAGGTAAATACCGTGTCGAGTGGAAAGCCAGCATCGTCACTGGCGATCCGCTCGGCGTCGATGAGACGACAGAGCGCGCTCGGGTAACGCACGAGTCCTACGGGTATCGTCGACCCGGGCGTTTCCAGAAACACAAAGCCGCGACGAGTGAGCCGTTCGCTCACGCGCTGGTCGACGCGCGTTGAGAGCACATCACGCAGCTCTACGGTGGTTCGTTGGTGGCGCATGACGCCGCCTTCGACGATGACCCTCTCGTTGGTCACGTGTATCTTGTGCGATCGCCAACGCCAGATTCGCGTCAAGGTCACCGCCAGCAGCGGCAGGACGAATACAACGCTGAGCAGCTCTTCGAAACGATGCACGTAGACGAAACGAGCCGCCGCTTCGATGATCAGCGCGAGCGTCACGACGGTGAGCAAAAACGGGCGCACGACGCCCTTCGATACCGGGGTGACCGAGATGACTCGCACTTCGCCCTCGCGCCATAGGTCGCGCCTACTCATACTTACTAGCGTAAAGAGTCCCTGTGACATTTTCGTGGACTCCTTACAGGTGCCACGTAGCCTTCTTGGATGCCCTCAACGACGAGATCATGGCTGCCCGCCTATCTGGCGACAGGGATCGTATGGGGTTGCTCGTTTCTCTTCATCAAACTCGCCCTCGGTTTCCTCACGCCCTTCGGCGTCGCCTTCGTGCGTTGTGCGCTCGGCGCGATCACGCTCGTGATCGTTGCCACGGTCACCCGCGTTCGCCTGCCGCGAGAGCGCATCGTGTGGCTGCATTTGTGGGTCGTGGCGCTCTGTCTCAACATCGTGCCAGGGATCCTCTTTGCCGTCGCCGAAACGCGTACGACTTCGGTCGTGGCGGGCATCATTAATGCCCTCACGCCCCTCACGACGCTGTTTTTCATGCTCGCCGTCTTTCGCGACGAGCCAATGAGGCGCTACCAGCTGGTCGGACTTGCCGTCGGCCTGTGTGGCGTGCTCGTCGTGCTTGGCGTGTGGCAGGGATTTGGCAGGAATCCGTGGTGGGCCGTTTTGGCGCTCCTCGGCGCCGTCACGCTCTACGGGATCTCGTACCCGTACAGCAGGCGCTACCTCATTCCTCGAGGGCTGGCACCGGTCTCATTAGCGAGCGCCCAACTGATCCTTGCCGCGGTGACGTTGTTGCCCACCTTTCTCATCGACGGAACCAACGGTCATGGCGTGTCC
>DASZLS010000043.1:0-3940 GCA_035552255.1 Acidimicrobiales bacterium
ACCGTGCTCGTCGTTGGCTGCGTCTTCTTCTGGATCACCGGCGAAGACGTCGCCATTTTTGGCGGATTGGGCACGGACATCAATTCGCTGATCCCGCTCGCTGTCCTCGCATGGTGCGCGCGACCGCTGCTGCGCTCGGCACCACCGCTGCCACGTCGCCTTCCCGAGGAGTTCCGCTCGAGCTCGGGGGCAGTCGTCGCCGCCTTCGCCACGGGCATGGTCGCGTTCTCGGTCATCTCCATGGGTGTGGCGTCAGTCTCGGCGGCGGAGCCGACACTGTTCGTCGCACAGAATGGCCCCGCGGCCCCGGGATACAACCACAAGGCACCGACGTTCACGCTCACGGACCAGTTCAATAAGCCCTTCACGCTCGAAGCGCAGAAGGGGTATTACACGGTGCTCACCTTCTTGGACCCGGTCTGTTACACCGACTGTCCGCTGATCGCGGCCCAGCTGAAGCAGGTGCGCTCGGAGTTGCCCGCCAACGCCAAAATCAATATCGTCGCCGTTGCCGCGAATCCGCTCCACCAGACCCTCGCGAACGTTCGCCACTTCATCAAGATCCACTACCTCAGTGATGTAAAGAACTTCTATTTCGTCACAGGAACCAAGGCCCAGACGAGCCCTGTATGGCACTCGTACGGCATCAGCGTGACGAACGAACCGGGCAAGGTCATGAGCATCCACTCGGACTACGTCTTTGTCATCAACGGTCAGGATCGCCTGAAATGGATTCTCGCGGACGATCCCTTAAAGAATGTGGCCGGTCAAGAGTCGACCGAGGCCGAGTTGATTACGGTCCTGCATAAGGCCGGACTGGGCTAGACATGGCACCCCTCGGCGTCGTCGCCGTTATCGGGGCCGTTCTCTCGATACTCGCCTATTCGCGACGACCGTCGAGGTCGTTGCGTGTCAATCTACAGTTCCTGCTCTCTCTCCTCAGCTTCGCGCTGCTCTGGTTCGCGACGTCGTCATCCTTCGCCGACGAGGGCATGATGAGCCTTCCCGATCACATGATCGCCCACATCTTGACCATGTTCATGATCCCGATCGGCATCGTCGGCTCGAGCTTCGTCAGGTCGCTCTGGTGGCTCTGGTCGCCGGAGCGCCGTCGCCGGGTGCTTCGCTGGTGGTATCTCGAGCGCACCTGGCACGCGCCGCACTGGCTCTTTCACCCTCTCACCGCAGCGTTGGTGTTAAACGCGGTCATGGTCGCGTCGCATCTGCCGCGGGTCTTTGACTTCATGATGGCGAGAACGTGGATGATGCAGTGGCTCGTCGAGCCGGCGTTCTTGCTGAGCGGCCTGTTCTTCTTCCACTTCATCGTCGCGTCGCCGCCGCGCCGAAACAAAGTGCGTCTTCGCTATCAGGCGATCGCACTGCTCGTCACGATCTTCGAGATGCTGATACTGGCGATGTCGATGTCGATTTTCACGAATGCCGCGTGGTACAGCGTGATGGTGGTCCACCCGGGTATGGGCTACATGCCAGGAATGGCGCGCACCGCGTCCGTCGCCTTCAGCCAGCAGCGTTTGGCGGCGGGCATCTTGTGGATCTGTGGCGACGGCTGGGCCATACCTTGCCTTATCGCGGTGGGATTCCGGTTAGTGAAGCGAGATGGCTCGCTCTTTGCCGCCCTCGAACGTCAGTCGTCGCGACTCTCGGGCGTCAACGGCTGATCTTGTTGGTGGACCGAGGCGAGATAGGCGTTCCACTCCTCCAGGCGAGGATCAACCGTATCCGGACCTTTAGCTCGCTTCGGCTTGACCTGCCCTCGCTCGTCGAGAATCATTTTTCGCCACATGTAGATGGCGTAGCCACCGAGCGCGGGCCACTCAAAGACGTACGCCCAGGACAGCGCATTTCCGTCGAGCGCGCGATTCATCTCGATGATGAACGCAGGAATGCATATCAGCTCTGCCAAGAACAATCCAAGATGAATCCTGAAGATGTTCTTACTTTGGGGCGTCATTATCAGTGACTTTACTGCCCTTTTGCGTCGCTCTTACAGTACGGTTAAAACCGGCGAACGCGGGAAATCGGTTTGTCACGACCCGTGAGAGAGCGCAGAAGGAGATCGCATGAATCGCTCCAAGTCACTAGGAGTGGCCTTGGCATCGGTGCTGATCGGTGGAGGCGCATTGGCGCTCGCCGGCTTTGCGCTGGCGACGGCCACGCCGCATCAGACAGCACTTCAGTGCGTGAAGAGCACCACCCAAGCGCACACCTGCAGCATCACGTTGTCCACATTTCCGGACTCACTTGAAGGTGCGCACGGCAAAGGTGGCGGACCCCACCCAGACTGGGTGACGTACTCCAACGACAACATTGACGTGCCCGCAAACACGACCGTTGACGTCACGATCGACCAGTATGACGGCGGCGGTCCGGCGAACAACACGTACTTTGACAACGTGGTTGGCACGAACGGCGGGTTCGACACGGTCAACGGCGTCAAGACGACGCACGTCAAGAACGACCTCGGTCACACGTGGACACTCCATGCGATTCCTGGCAATGGGAAGTATCTCTTCATTTCAATACCGCTGCCGGACAACACTTCGGACAAGACTCCCGTGAAAATCGGTGATGGCGCGTATCCGAAACCGATTGTCGTGAAGTTCTCGTTTACGACCGGCGGTGCAACTGTTTACAACTGGAACTGCGAGTTCCCCTGTGGGGGCTCGCGCGAAGGCAATGGCTTCGGCGAAGCGATGAGCAGTTTCGGTTACATGTCCGGCACGATCACAGTCGAGTAGGGAGACTCCGTGGCTACTGAAAAAACGCGTTCACTCAAGACGTTCTATTGGGCATGGGGAATTCTGACAGTCGTTGGCGTGGTGTTGTCGATCTGGCTGCCGCACCGCTATATGCCGTCGATGATGAGTAACGATGGAAGCCTCGCAATGGAGACGACCATTCTCTTCAGCATCCTCGCTGCTCCTGTGGCGGCGGGCGTCTATGCGAGCGCTTTCCATACTCTTCGGCACTATCGCTACCGCGGCGACGGTGTCCCACCGGCAGCGGAGCAGGTTCGAGAGAACACGAAGGCGCTCGTGACCTGGCTCACCGCGTCAGCCATACTCACGGTATTCGTGCTGGTATGGGGTCTTGGTGCCCTGGCTGCGGAAAACTCCAACTCGTCTGGCAACCCACTGGTCGTGACCGTTACCGGTCAGCAGTGGGTCTGGACCTTCGCTTACCCGGGCACGCACGTCGTTTCCGACGAGCTATACCTTCCCGAGAACCGTGAAGTCGAGTTCCGTATTACGTCTCTCGACGTGACGCACGGCTTCTGGGTTGCAAACTTTGGCGTCCAAGTTGACGCTAACCCGGGTGTGTACACGACTATCCACACGACACCTAACAAGTTGGGATCGTTCGTCGTGCGATGTGAACAGTTCTGTGGACTGAACCACGCCTTCATGGAGGCAATAGGTCACGTCGTCAGTCCGAAGCAATTCTCTAATTGGCTCGCTAGCCAGCCGCAGCGAGCGTAGGAGGCATCATGGTAACCACACTTGAGCACACCGCAACATCCGCTCAGCCAAAGGGCGGCGGCCTTGCACGTCATCAGAATTTCGCGACCGCCATCATTGGTGGCGTCATCCTCGCGTGGGTGTTCTGGTTCGTCGCGCGCAAACTGTTCTTCACCGACAGCGATAGCTTTTCCGATCAGGTAGCCGTCATGACCGGCACTGGCTGGATGTTCGGTTTTTGGATCGGCATCGGAGCGTTCAACGGCCCCTTCCGCTGGCTCTTGGGCCGTGACCACACGCGCGAGGACGACCTCTACTACGCCGGATACAACATGGGTAAGGCTCGCTACTGGAAATACACGACGGATCACAAAGTCGTCGGCATCCAGTACATCATCGTCACGATGGGCCTTCTCGCGGTAGGTGGCATTCTCGCCATGGCGATTCGTACGGAACTGATC
>DASZLS010000044.1:0-6677 GCA_035552255.1 Acidimicrobiales bacterium
ATTTCCGAGGTGCGCAGAGACTGGCCCCTGGTGGGCTTCACCATAGGGGGATCCGGGAACTCGCTCGCCCATAAGAGAACGGCGTTGGGCATCCGGCGCAAAGTACTTACCGAGAGGTGACCGCAGCGCGAGGTAGACAAAGGAAAGGATCCCGCTTCGGTGCTTGGGGTCCGCTAATTCGGGGTTGGCAAGCCACGCCACGATGTTTGGAAGTTGCCGCTCGTGCTGGAATTCGCGAGAGAAGGAGAGTCGGCGTCGCACGTAGACACCATCGGTGTCGCGCTCGTAATCGAACAGCGTCTCACGCGGGGGCGTCGTGAAGCGGACATTGGAGATGACGCCCTCAAGGTGACCCATGTACCAACGGCCCAGATGGTCTGAGTGGTTGCCCATCGATCCACCGTCGGGGCCGGTCGACGCGAGGAGAAGGCGAGTGCTTTCGAGGCCGCCGGCAGCGAGCACGAACTGCTTTCCGCGAATCGTCGCGACGCCTCCTTCGAGCGTTCGACACACCAGATGATCGACACGGGAGGTACCGGGTTCGCAGACGATCTCGGTACAGGTCAGGCCCGTCACCACTCGAATGTTGTCGGCTTTTTCCAGTTGGGTCTTGTACTCGTGTCCGAAATTGGTCGGAAGTGACCATCGTTCCAGGGTGGTACTTCGCACGTTGCCGTCGACGAGGCCCGGCACGAGCGTTCTTGACAGTTGCGGTACCTGCGTCGCGTCAAAGACGGGCCGACCGCACGCCATCCACATGCAAGCGCGCTCGTAGTACGGAAGCAGGTCATCGTAGGAGATCGGCCACGTGGCGCCATCGATGAACGATCGCGGGTCGAAATCAACGGCGTCGTAGGGGACGCATCGTCCGCCCCAGATGGTCGACGCTCCTCCGACCTGACGCCGAGTCGCTATCGACATCGGGGCGTGCAAGTCGTGGTCGTAATCTGCTGCATCCGCGAGGTTCTGGATCCGTTCGGAGTACGTCTCGAGACCGCTCTCAATCACGAGCACGTCGGCACCGTGGCGCGCCATCTCGAGCGCGATGACGATGCCGGCGGGGCCTGCACCGATGATGACAACGTCTGCGTGAGGCGACTCAGAGCCGAGTAGGACTGAAGCGTCAATGATCATTTCGCATCCTTTGATACGGCGTCGTTTGGACCGAGCTGGCTTCGCACGAGCTCACGAAATGCATCGAGCGAAGCGTCGGTTGGAGACAGCTCTTCGCTGAACAGCGCGGCGGTCTCCTGCAGTCGCTCGGGCCGGGTCGTGCTGTAAAGGACCGTGCCGCGCGGGTTGGCGCGGATCGCGTCCTTCAAAAGGAGCGTTGCAATCACGTGATGACTGGAGCAATCGGCGCCGACGGCGTTCGTCCACTGCCGGATACGTTCATCGTTCGCGGTCACGTGGACGAAAATTTTTGGGAGCGCTTCACCCAGAACGCCGAAAGAGATGAGATAGTCCGACCTCACAACGGGTGTAGGAAGGCTCTCTCCGCGAAAAATGTCGTCACGGATCTGGGCCACTGGTGCGGCGCCGCCAAGTTCGTCGATGACGCGTGCTGTCGGCCCAACCTCGCCGGCGACTCCCCACGCGCGAATCTTGCCTGAGGCACGCGCTCGCTCGAGAAAGTCGTACATTTCGGGGGCGTTTAGCTGCGAGGGCTCGGGGTCATGGAGCATGAGCACGTCGAGGTACTCGACGCCTAGTTCGCTCAGACTTCGCTCGAGACTTCGCTGAGCGGCGGCGGCGTCGAAGGTGTTTCTATATAACAGTCCTCCTAATTTCCCCGAGGTCGGACTCGCTGCGGTTTCGCGCGCCTGCTGCTGCAAGGATGGCAACTTTTGGAGGACCTTGCGCGCGGGGCTTTGCACTCTTCCAATCATCCGGGCGAGGGGCGTGACTCCGATGCCCAGTTTCGTCACGACGACGACGCGCTCTCTCTGACTGCGGAGCGCTCGGCCGAGCTCGCCTTCAGCGAGACCTAGGCCATAAATCGGCGCGACGTCAAAATGACGAATCCCCGCGTCAAGCGCCGATCGGAGCAACCTCTGGCGCGCCGTCGCACTGGGTTCGTGGAAAATGCTCGCGGTACCAAAGCCCAGCGCTGACGTGGCGAAGCCATAGTCGCCCAACGTTGCCTCGCGATGCATCAGAGAATTCTCTCACGAACCTCAAGACGAGAATTCATGGCCCTGCTCGTGTCGATGGACTCGTTCCTAGCCAGGAGGGCTAGGTGGAGGGGGCCACGACGGGACCATCATCGCCTGGGGGGCTCGAATTGGTGGTCAGGCGATAGCGCCGGAATGAAATCGGAAGGAAGAAGATACCGAGCAGCGCTGAGGAGACGAGGGACGCGATGCCAATTGAGACGATCCCGAAATGACCGATCAGCAAGAAGAGGACACCGAAGTAGATCACGGCGCTAATCAAATCTCGCAGGGCCATCCACCAAACGCGTCGATCCAACCACGCAAAGGCGCTGTAGAAAATTGATACGGCACTTAGCGGCAGTGACAGCAAGAGCATTCGAAGCAGCGTGGTGCTGTGGACGGCGTACTCCGTGCCGAACACCCGGAGAATGAGCGGCGCGAAGATCACGCCGATGAGGACACACGGCACGAGCACGGCGCTCATCGTGGCGATCGCCATGTTGGTGTGATGGCGCAAGGCGTGGGGCTCTGACGCTGCTTCGACCACGAACGATTTCGACACGCTCAGTAGAAAGATGGAGAGACTGGTCGAGATCATTGCCGGGAGGTAATAGTGGGCGTTCGCTATCGCGCCGAGCCGTTGAATCACAATCAGTGTCACGATCGAAGGGGTGAGCACGCTGAACAACAGCGTCGCGTATTGCGCACCAGCGAGGATGACCAGCTCTTTGGATCGAGGGAGGCTCTCGGCCGGCGCTTTCAGCGCTTCGTGTTCCGGGATTCGCTTGCGGAAGAGATACCAGTTGACCGCGATCAATGTGAGGGTCACGGGAGCCGACCAGGCCAAGAATATTCCCTCGTTTGGGGATGTGGCGATCAGAATCGGTAGAAGTGCAAGCTTAATAATCGCGAACAAGATGTTCTCGACGGGCACCCACGTGGAAGCGCGAAGGCCGATCAAGACTGAATCTTGCAGCGCGAAGATTGTCCAGAAAACGACGGCGAGAACGAAGAGCGTGCGCCAAAGGAGCGACGTTGGCAGGTAGCTGTTCGCTAGGCCCGAAAACGCGTAGATCGAGGTGAGGGCAAAGGCCACGATGATGCACATGACGTAAGCACGGACGACAAATCCTCGCGTTTGGGTTCCCGCGACTGGCAGGAAACGCTCGAAGATCGTTCCAAAGCTCAATTGGGCCAGGCTCGACAAAAGAATCATGGCGGTGATTTCGGCCGAGGTTCGCCCCACGGCCGACGAGGTTGCCAGGTGGGCCGCGATAGCCCAAAATGCGACGCCAAGGAGGGCCGTTCCGCCTGACGAGATCATGAGCGCAACGGCGTTTCGAACGAGCCGGCCCGTCCAACGACGCTTGCCAGGACCGTTCGTTAGGTCGGCTTCCCGGTGTCTCCTCATAGGCCAGAACTCTTCATAATAGCTATCCGGTTTGCCTCTTCAGGAGTCGGTCACTGCGCGGCAAATGATGTGCGGTGCTGCAAGTGGCGCTTAGCAGCGCTGGGTAGCGCTGCAGGTGCCTGATGAAACGAATATTCCTGTGCGATCATTGTTCACTTTAGAAGAGCGACAACGTTGCCAGAGTCTGCTTGAGCGATAACACCGGAACTGGCATCATCGCCAGCACCGATCGCCACGACGGAGACGCCGTGATCGCCGATTGACGCCAACTGCGACTCAAGGTACCACTTGACGCGGTTCGCCCGTTCGATACTGAGGGCGAGGGCTCGTGCTCGACCCATTGCGCCATTGGCGTATCCGGTGAAGGTCACGGCAGAGTCATGGCGGTCCGTGATGACCCTCGCCAAATGGCGGACTTCTGCTTTCACGCTTCGCGACAACAACGCAGAGTTTCGAGCGAAAGAGCCCACCGATATGGGAGCGGTTGAGGTCGTAAGCGGGGCCGTTGTCGTTGTCGTTGTCGTTGTCGTTGTCGTCGATGTCGTCGTCGATGTAGACAACAACGTAGTGGTCGTAGTCGGCGCCGTGGTGTTCGTCGCCGGGGTCGAACCGACGGTGTATTCCGCGACCCAGTTGATGTCAGTCGATTGAGGCGACGTCGGGCACGCACTACCCGAAGAGCACCACGTCTGCTGCTGGATATGCAGACTCATTGGCTGGTGGGGAATGATTGACGATTCCGTAATGGTGGACCAGATTCTCCCGTCGACGGTGTAGGTGATCGACGTCGGAGTCCAAACGATGCCCCACGTGTGCCAAGCGGTCATATTGATCGTGATGTTCTTATGAATCGTTTGATTCGAGTTGCCGTAGTGGAGGGTGGCCTGGGCGAGGTTCGTGGCGCCGTAGGTTTCAGCGAAGTCAACTTCGGGCGGCCAACCAGCCGTCGGCCACAACATCTCGACTTGCGTCGGACCCGGACCAGTGATTCTTGAACGCACAAAGTATGCGCCGTAGGTGTGCGCGGCTGTGGCGCACTGGCACACACCGCCCGTCACCCACTCATTATTGAACTTGGGATCTTGAAAGGAATTGAGTTCCAACATGTTGTTGCTAACCGTGACGTGATTGGCGGCCCACTGATCGCCAGGGTCGCCCGAGGGCTTGCCGGTAAACACGATCCATCCAGGAGGGATTGAGCTGCCACTGAATTTCGTGACGCTCCTCAACCGATACCCGCGAATTGCGCTCGTGGTGGGCGGCGCCTGGCCCGATGGCTGAGCCGAGTCGGTGACTCCTACCGGGTACGCAGCCGATGCGGAGTCGTGCGCTGACAGCGTTGCAGTCCGATCCGATTGCGAGGGCACGGCGGACGCCGAGTTGGAAAGCGCGAAAGGCGCAGCGCCCGCAGCAACAAGGGTGAAGCCGCCAATGAGCGCCAAAGCGGACCTCCGGGTGTTCAGTCCGGTTCGAAGCTGCGGTATCCAACGTCTCGTTTTTGGAGTTGGCGTACTCTGATTTACAAGCTTCGATGGCTCGGAAATGCGCGCGCGATTGTGCAAAGCGTTCCCTTTTCTCGCGAAAGCCCCGACCGACTGGTGGGAGCGCCTATGACTGCTTACATGCTACTGAGCGGTATGAAGCGCGGCAAAAACGTACCGAAAACTCAGCGCCTGAACAACAGATGCAACCGCACGTTCACTAAATACTCGTGGAAGCTCCGCACTTTTCATCATTCGATTGCGACATTGTGCATTACTTCGGCGTGCTCTTCGCAATCGCGGGTGTTTCTATTCGGTCGAGTAAGTGAATCGAGTAAGTAAGTCGGGGTCGAAGGCGGAGCCGGGGCGGTCTGACGTCGCTCGGCGAGCCGCCTATCGAGCGTGGCGCCCGGAGAAGCTGCGCGTTCGTGCCTGGACGATGAGAGATGGAAGGCACACGACGCAGATCACGTCTTCGAGCGCCCCGAGATGCCAAAGGTCGATGGTCATCAGGATCTGGGCGATGATCATGAGTAGTGACAAACTCACAGCCAGCGTCAAGCCGATTTCTAGCGGCGGGTTGTCGAGTTTCAGCAGTCCAACGACGCACCAGCCCGGAATGACCATACCGAGAAGGAGCCCGAGTACTAGTCGCAGAGGCCCATGCACATCGCCGACGGTCATCGCGAAGGATGCGATGTCAACGAGTACGAGAAATTGAGACAAACGTGAACGAACTGACTGGCCGTAGGTCGTCCGGTTGGGACGCAGCGTGCGGAGGTATTCAATCGCCGTGGCCGTCTTCCCTGCGAGCCCGTCGCGCGACCGATCCGTCAACGTTCGGTTGCGACGCAATGCGCGCAATTGTTCAATCGTCGTGGACATCTTGTCTGCGAGGCTACTGCGCGATTGCGCAATGAGAGCAGCAGGGGCTTCGGCGTCGCTGCGAGGTGCTTCGCGCCGAATTGGGACACCCTGTGCCGCGCTGTATCGAAGGTGTTGGGACGAAAATGCCTGTTGGCAGGCGTAATAAACCTCGTCAAGTTCGGCTCGCGGGACCACGTCGGGAGTGCAGTAGACACCTGGTTGCGACCCAAGCGTGGCGATCAACTCTGCGCTCACCGCTCGTCCGGCAAGCCGAAATATTTGAGTACCGAATACGTCGTTGCTTAAAACGATCGCCGCGTCATCGATCTCGTAGTGAGTGGCGAGTAACTCGAGCGCCGAATAGATGAAACTGATGCTCGAATCGGTGGTCGCGAGATCCTCCAACATCGAGTGAATGGTTGGCGTACGTTTCGCTCCCTTGTTGCGATCCGGCTGATCCATCCCCAGTTATCCGAGCCACGGCTGAGGCGGGGGCGAATCGATGTGACGACCCGCGACCCGGCTCCGACAGAAAGCGGCCCGGCTCGATATGCCTTTCAGTGGCGCGAACGTCGTGCATCTAAACATTGCATGAATCAATCACTAATGACGGGTTCGAACTTGTCCGCGCCGACCAGTGTCTCCTGGGGGCTCAATCGACGCGCGAGCTGCTGCCAGGCGCCGGGGTTCGGAAAGTGGAGGTCTTCGAGTCGTAGGGCGTGGTGCAAGGCAACGTGGACCGACGCGGGGCGACGGGTGTCG
>DASZLS010000045.1:0-154647 GCA_035552255.1 Acidimicrobiales bacterium
AACGTTCCCTTCCATAGGTAGAGATCTGGCGCACCGGGGTCAAAATTCCTCCATTCAATTGCTCGGTCATCATCTAGTTTTTGCGCGCCTGCCACAAGTTTGACATTCCCAAGCAAGTAATCAAAGGCCGCGTAGTTGAAGTCGGGCGAATTGAATCCTTGCGCGGCAATTTCCGACTTGTACCTTTCGTCCAGGGCGCGCTCTATCGCCGCAGTAGTTCTTGCGATTAGTTCCCACTCTTCGAGTACTGGTGCAATTTCTGGGAAGTGACCCCTTATCCCCTCCACGTCGTAGGCCGTCTTGAAAGCAACATCTTGGCCTCTTATCACGTAGGTTTTCGTGTGCTCCAAGATCGACTTAAGGGAATCAAAGTGGACCTTGGATACCTCTTGATCCTCGTTCTCCTTGTGGAGCGTCTCAATCTCACGAGTTTTGGTCGCAATGATCATGTCCTTCTCAGTTAGCGCGGCGCTTTGTTGCGCTAGCTCCCCCTTTAAGCGATCTGACTCGAATTCGGCTTGTTTACGACCATCTCGGAGAAGAGAAACGAGATACACCCACGCGATTGGCAACACAGCGCCGCCAACAGCACCAATCCCGCCCGCAAGAAGCCCGATCTTCCAGCCGTTTGACTGACCGAAGATTTCACCAAGGACCGCGCCAATCAAGGACTCGGAGCCCTTGCGTTTCCATTGCTTCTCCGGTTTGGCTGCCTCCCAGGCCCTTGACCATCGCGTTTCCCCCATTGCGCCACCCTACCGTGACGTGGGTTTGTCAAGTTACACGTCGCCGAGTAGCCACTCACGGAGACATGCGCCAGAGCCATGAAATACCGGCAAAATGGGGGCATGTGTGGTCGCATCGCTCTCTTCACCCCGCCTGCTCACCTCGCTCGGTTCCTCGACGCGGCCCTCGCGGCAGACCTCGATCTCGACGAACCGCCAAGCTGGAACGTCGGGCCGCAGCGCACGCTCTTCGCTGTCACCGAGCGTGACGACACTCGCGTCCTTGATCGCTATCGCTGGGGACTCGTGCCGAGTTGGTCGAAGGACCCCTCAGTCGGCAACCGACTCTTCAACGCTCGCGGCGAGACGGTCACCGAGAAGCCGTCGTTTCGCAATGCCTTTGCGAAGCGCCCCTGCGCGATCCCCGTCGACGGTTTCTACGAGTGGGACCATCGTCCCGGACGCAATCGTCAGCCGCACTACTTCACGCGTGTCGACGAAGCGCCACTCGTCTTCGCCGGACTTTACGAGTTCTGGCGCGATGACACCCTCGCGAATGCCGAACTCCTCGCGACGTGCACCATCATCACCACCACGCCAAGTGAGGACATGGATGAACTCCACGACCGCATGCCGGTCGTGCTGAATCCCGATGACGTCGAGACGTGGATAAATGCGAATGTGCACAGACCCGATGAACGCCAATTGCTCTTGCGTCCCGCACCTGCGGGCACACTGACGCACTACGGCGTCAACACGGCTGTTGGTTCGGTGAAGAACGACGGGCCAGAACTCACCGAGCCGATCGAATCAGTCGAACCGCAGTCACTGTTTTAGCGAGATGATCCCGATAACTCGGGCGCCGTTGGTTAGTCACCGCACGCTTTGTCATCGCGTGACGACTGGATGGAGAGAGTTGCCTCATTAACCTGAGTCGATGGCGCTGCGACTCCGCCCGTACCGAATGAGCGACGAGTCGGCGGCCGTCGCGCTACATGAAACGATGCTGCAAGAGAATTTCCACTTCCTCCTCGGCTGGGAGTCGAGCATGTCGTGGCCAACGTTTCTTTCGGGTTATCGACGACCAGCGACGTGGCGTGAATCTTTTGCCGCATCAAGTGCGCGGAGGTCAACTGGTCGCCGACGTCGACGGAGAGATCGTTGGCAGAGTGTCGTTTCGCGTTGCACTGAACGAATATCTCGCCGAGCGCGGAGGTCACATTGGCTATGGCGTGTCACCCGCGCATCGACGCAAGGGCTACGCCACAGAAATTTTGCGTCAGGCACTCGTTATCGTTCGCGCCGAGGGCGTTGATCCGGTCCTCGTCACGTGCGACGAGGGAAACGTTGCATCGTCTCGCACGATCGAGCGAAACGGTGGCGTGCTCGAATCAATCGCTCCGCCGAACTTCGGCGAGCTTGAGAGCGTCCGCCGCTACTGGATTCGTTGATCAAATTAGACCCCAGACGGCCGAAAACCCCGAGTGACCAGTGAGCCGAAACTCACCCGCCCCTCGGGGTTTCCGAGGCACGCCAATTATGTTCCGTGTCGGACAGAACATCTTTGACGGCAGGCACTTCACGTCATCGCCGGTTCCGCGTAACGGACCGAACTCCGCTACCCGTCGGAAGGAATCCGTTCCTCTTGCGAGGCCCCTCATCCCCCCACTTCCTTCTCGCCTTGCGGTTCGTCGGTTTGTTGGCAGGTACTACGTGAACTACGAGTGATACTGTGCCAGACTTTTTGCCCGCCACCAAGGCCGAAGAGGGAAATCACAAACTTATAAACAGATTTGGGACACTTATCCACCAAAAACGACGCGCGACGTTCACATACCAACTACTTAATCGCATCTTTTCCACAGAGACCACCCGTTTTTGGGGTCGTTTTCCGGAGCATTTCCGGGGCTTCATTACGAACTACGAACCTGTAGTTCGCTCCAGCCATCGCCCGTGTGCATGACACCAGCCCCAAACCGCTGGTTTCGAACTCGGACACATCAATATTACCTGCGAAGCGGCACGATGATGCGCAGCTTCGTCGACCTCTAGGTTCGACCACTTCACCATGGTCGACTCCATTGAGATCCACGCAACGTTGCCGTTCGCGCATCGACGAGATATCTCTTCGTAGTACGCGGCGCGTTCCTTCGGCGTGAAGTAAAACGCGCTCCAGGTGTTCATCACTACGGTCATCACGTCGTCGTCACCCAACGCGAATGCATCCTCTATACATGCCATCGCACTTCCGCGCAGCATGGTGGTGTTCGGCCACGACGCGCGCGCGCGAACGATCTCGTCGAGACGCTCGTGGCGACGTCGCTGTTCGGGCCACAGGCACGCCTTCAGCCACAGTCGGTCGTCGTTGTTGTCGAGATCGAGCGGTTGAGGATCAATGCCAACTCGAGTTCGAACTTTCGGCATGACGCGTGTTCGGTCGATGGGCGTGAGGTCCTCACACACGAGCGTCAAGGGATGTCCATCGTCGACCGCTCGCACCGGGAACTGATCGAAATGGAGATTGATGCCTGCGGACGCACCGACTTCAATGAGGTTGATCTCCTCGCCGTCGCGGGCGAGGTCACCCATCACCGCTTGAATGACGGCGCTGCGACCAGGTTCGTTGGTCTGGGTCGAGCGCCAGAGCTGTCCTCGCACGATGTCAGGGTCAGCCCGCACGACGTCCATTACCCGCTGTGCCGCAAACTTCGAATCTTCCAGTACGCCGTGACGCGCGTCGTCGTAAAGAGGACCGAGCACGTCATGCCCGGTGAGCGCGGCGAGATGCAATGCCGCGAGGACGAGCATCGGATTGCGTTGCTCATGGCGCACGCTCGCGAGCATCTCAAGCGCGAGCGTGTCGCACTCGAGTTCGTGCAAGAGCGCCGTGTAGAAGGGTAGGCGGTCGTAGTCCTCCGGCGCGAGTGCGAAGTGGTAGCGCTTTCGCGCGTCGTCGAGATCGAACGCTTCGGTCAAGGTATCTCTGATCCTACGTTCGCGCACCGCACGAACGGTGCACCGCTCCTCCGTGGTGAGAGAGGACCCGCTCGCGTCGTGCCTAGCCTTTCGGCAGCGACGAGCTCACGAGATGGCTGAAGACCACGATGTTCGATTCGTAGTGGCCGGTCGCGTGATCGAACGTGCCGCCGCACGTGACCAGCTGCAATGATCGCGTGCCGTGCGAGCCATAGACGAGTTGATCAGGAAAAGCCACTTTGGAGTACTGAACGACCTTGACGACGGCGAAGTTCGTCACCACACCGTCGGCCAACTTCACGGTGATGGAGTCGCCCGCTTTGAGGTCTTTGAGGCGGAAGAACGTCCCGGGTCCGAGGGTCGAGTCGACGTGCCCGAGAATGACGGCCGAGCCAATCTGTCCAGGGGTGGGTCCGTCGTCGTACCAACCCACGATGCGCGTATTGGTCGGCACCATCACTTGATGATCGGCTTGCAGCCCCAGCTTGCCAACCACGGTGCGAATGCCGAGCGCTGGAATCGTGATCGTCACCGGTCGCGAGCGAGCGATCGCGGGAGCCTTCGCAAGCGGCACCACTTTCGATAGCGACGCGGTGTGCGAGAGGACCATCACGCTCGGGTCGCTGGTCGTGAACGTGCTGACGAGTGCCACCACTCCGACGACGAGCGCGACGCTCGCCACGCTCCACCACACCCATTGATGGCGTCGCGTGCGTGCCTCCAATGGAGGTACATCGTGGGTCATCGGCGTGTTAACGACGACGACGTTGGCGAAGTGCGATCGACGTCGCCCCGGCGGCAATCGTGATTGCCCCGAGTCCGATCAGACCAAGTGGCGAGAAGCCTGATCCCGCCGTGCCGCCCTCGCCCGTAGCGGGGGCGCCCACGGGGATGATGGTGGCCGACGAACCCGATGCGCTGGTGCTAGCCGCGCCTCCCTGTCCCTTCGTGCCCGTTCGAACAGTGCCCCCTGGCTTCGCGGTCGTACCGGTCGTACCGGTCGTACCGGTCGCGACGGGAGTGGTGGTTGCCGTTGTCGTTGCGCTCGGGGTGGTCGATGTGGTTGTCGACGCCCCTGTAGCGCAGGTCGGAACGGTGATGAGGTTGTCGTTGAGCGTCACGGCTCCCGTTTGAGCCAGAAGTCGGCCATCGACGCTTGCACCCGAATTCAGTGTGATCGAAGCCAACGCAAGAATCGTTCCGACGAACGACGTTGTGCTGCCCAGTGTGGCGGAGCTACCAACCTGCCAGAAGACGTTGCAGGCCTGTGCCCCGCCTTCGAGCACGACGGAGGCGCCGGACGCGGTCGTCAGGGTTGAACCGGCCTGGAAGATGAAGACGGCGCTGGCGTCACCCCCCGCGTCCAAGGTGACGGGACCGGTGAGCTGCATCGCCGAAGCCGACGTGTACACGCCAGGACTCAGCGTGGTGCCACCGATCGTCCCCGCGGCGACCGTCGTGAAGGGCGTCGCACCGGCGGCCACTCCGTAGGCGGCGGTCGCAGAGGTCTGCGCAGCGAGCGACGTGGCATTCGCGGCGCCGGTCGTTCCAGAGACGAGGCCCGGAGGAAAGCCAGTAATCGAGGTTCCCGGCGAGAGCCCAATGTTGCCCGTGATGACCGTACCGCCGGTGTTCGTGATCGTCGTACCGGCGACCACCGCGTACGGTGTCGCGCCACCGAGATTGATGGCCGTCGCCGCAAACGCGGGACCGCTTGCGAAGCCGACGAACGTGATCGCGCCGAGAACTCCAACGGCGACAATCTTCGCGCCGGGACGACCGCTTAAAATGTTCAACCAAACTCGTGGTGCAGTGAGGAGACGGGGGAAATTCCCTGTAGATGAGTCAGGACGGTTTGATGCGGGGATCGTACGCATACGACACACAGCTCTCGAGACCGAATTAAGTTCAATCTCGACGAGGCTGAAAACCGGTACCTAGTAAGTAAAGTTACAGCACAATTATTTTTTTTCCACTAAGCCCAGTCTGCTTGTCGAGTGACGAAGATCTCTGCATCGAGCGAAAAGCCTTTGATTACTTAGTTAAGCGAACTTCGAGCAGCCCAGCGGATCGTGTTGAGAACCGAGTCACCACCGACTCCGATAAGGATGAATGAGATTTTTCTCACTCTTCACCCAATTCGGCGACAACTCTTCAAGCGACCTCCACCGACGCACTTAAAGGCTCGCCATCCACTCGATTCCACCCGGTTAGACGCGACCGTCAGTTCTTCGCCTCGCGTTCGGCGTCGTGTTGGCGCCGCTGTCGTCGCATGGTGAGACGAAGCTGCGCAACACGTCCCACGCCAACTGCCACCACCACGATGGCTCCGGCGAGCGCCGCAACGAGGAGAGCAACGGCGACCGGCATCCGTCCGCTCACCGAGAAGAAGTCGATGCGTACGTCACGAGTGTTCTGCGCAATGAAGTCAATGAGCGCGACGCCGAAGATGATGGCGACGACGATACCGACCCATGCGGCCGATGTTCTGGTGTGGCGAAAGTGTTCCCGGCCGGCCTGCGAGAGATGACGGTGATCCGTCTGCGACTCGTCAACTGGTGACGAGGGTGGCGACGGACTTGCACCAACGTCTTGGTCTTGGTCTTCGCTCTCGCTCATGCGTGCCTCGCTCCCTCGCGGAAGATGGGTAGATCTGACGCATCGTCCCCGACGCGACCGAGCCAACCCAACGTCTTTGCCGAACGATACTGCAGCTCAGATTTACGAAGCCTTTGGAATGGATACGCCTTCGAGATGGCTATAGACCACCACATTTGAGAGGTAGTGCCCGGTCGCGCGATCAAAGACTCCCCCGCACGTCACCAGCTGAAGAGAGCGGCTCGCGCCGTGCGCACCGTAGACGAGTCGATCAGGGAACGCAGTCTTCAGGTATTGAACGACTTCGTACACGACAAATCGAGCACGGACGCCATCAGCGAGCGTGAGATCGAGAGAGTCTCCCGCCTTCAACGTCTTCAGGTTGAAGAAGACTCCTGGCCCCAGATACGAGTCGACGTGACCGAGAATGACGGCTGATCCAACTTTGCCGGGCGTCACCCCGTATCGATACCAGCCCACGACACGCGTGGTCGTCGGTACCTCGACCTGGCCGTCCGGCTGAAGTCCAAGTTCACCAACGCTCGTATGAGCGCCAAGTGAGGGAATTTCGAGCGCCACCGGACGAGACGTAGGTATGTCCGGAAATCTCGGTACGGGGCCGTCTGTTTGACGTGGCGCGATCGACAGCACGCTGACCGCAGGCGATTGAGTCGATGATGTCGGCCACCACCACGTCAAGGCTCCCGCACCAAGTGCGATAACGGCGATCGTCCAGTACATCCACTCTCGAGCCGCTCGTCGCGGCCGAGTGGACGCAACGATCGCGACGCCTTCAGCCACGTTGGAGCCGACGCGAACGAAGGGCGAGCGTTCCTGCGCACATGGCCAGCAAGAGTGCACCGATGGCCGCGATGAGCTGTGGGTTCGAGCTCGCCAGTCCTCCAAAGCCAGTCTGCGGGGCGCCGACGGGAATCGTTGCACTACGTGCGGATGAAGCGCCTGCCGCCGATTTCGAGTGGGGGCTTGCGGACGCGTGCGTCGACGATTCCTTCACTCGTGCGTGAACGAGCGCGCTATTGCCGCTCGATATCTCCGGCGTCACGCTGAGGTGTGGCAACGCGACACCCCCTGACGTGATGGACGGCAGGTTGAGCGCGGGCAACGAGAGTCCACCCGAAGGTGAATTCAAGGGCGAGGATGTGCTCAGCGGCGACGTTAAGTGGGGAATCGAGATCCCGCTAAGCGGAAGCGGGAGAGCGTTCGACGTTGGCACGTTCGATGACGAGCTCGGCGACGTACTCGCGCCGGGCAACGTGACACCGGAAGGCGCCGACGAAGGCAGAGTCGGCACCTGCGGTGAGATTCCGCTCAGCGGAAGAGAAAGTGCTCCCGTCGCGGGGACGCTGGACAGTGCAACCGGCGCCGACACGGTCGGCGCGCTCGCTGTCGGAAGACTGAGACCGGAGATCGGCAACGTCGGCAGTCCGAGCGTCGGCACGGCGAGTGCAGGGACACCGATAGCGCCCAGTGGGATCAGCGGTAGCGCGAATGACTGCGCCGTGACGGGCGTTGCGCTGAACGGCAAAGCGGCGGTCGGCGCGCTCACTGGCGGAGGGGTCAGATCCGCGACGGGAAGCGTCGGAAGTTCGAGTACCGGCACGGCGAGCTCGGGAATCCCAATCATTCCGAAGGGAATGAACGGAAGTCCAAGAGAACGACCAGCAACTCCGGCTGAATTTGACGGCACGGGTATTGACGAACCGATGGTTGGAATGGTCGGGAGCGTCAGCGTTGGAACGCCAAGTGATTGAAGAGACAAATGGGGCAACGACACCTTCGCACCGATCCCGAGCGATGGACCGACGCCCGCATGGTTCGAAACCCTCACGGGCGTCGCGGGAATTGCAACGCCACCGGACGCAGCAACAACTTTGCTGGCTACCGCGCCAACTGCCGCGATTGGGGGAAGGGCGATCGAGTCGTTGGCGAGATTGACGACGCTCGTCAGCGACAAGGCGCGACCCACCAGCGTTGATCCCGATCCCAGCGAGATCGAGCGCTCGGAAAGAATCGTGCCCGCAAAGTTCGTAGCCGATGCGAGATCGGTGGCGTCACCGACGTGCCAGATCACGTTGCTCGCTCGAACTCCCGCGCCAAGAATGACTCGTGCTCCGACGGCAGTGGTGAGGTCCGAAGGAATCTGGAACACGAATTCAGCGTTTTGGTTACCGCGCGCGTCAAGCAACAAGCGACCCGCGATCTCGGCCGAACCAGCGACGGCGTAGACACCGGGTGGCAATGTGGCGTCGTTGAGGACGGCACCCGACAGAACATGAGTTGGAGTCTCCCCGGCGAACATTTGAAAGGCATTAGCAGCGGCACGTTCGGCCGATGCCGCCGCCCGGGCGCTCGTAACCGTCTCACCGGTGGCGGTGCCGACGAGCGAGCCAAGCCCCGACAACGGGCCCGTACCAAGAAGACCAGAAGTGCCCGACGAAATTGAAGCCCCGCTCGAACCGCTTGAGGTAAGGCCAAGATCACCGGTGATGGTCGAAAGGCCCGTGCTCGTGCCCGAGCTGACCCCCAAGATCGCGTACGGCGACGCCGCGCCGAGCGTGGGAATACGACCTGCCGCGTACGCACCCGTACTCGCGAACGTAAGGCACGTCGTGAGACTCAAGAGAGTTGCGAGTATCGATGCCACTCCGAGGCGACGTGCACTCGCTCGGCGCACTCCGTTGCGCGAACCGCTGACTTCGCGGTTCTTTTCTAAAATCGACTTCGCCTCCATTACCGAACCTCCCGCTTCGAATTACGCCCCACGTGAGTTGCGTTGGAGCGTTACGTCGGGCCAAACATTACGAACGGCTAAGTACAAAACCGTCAACTCAAAAACAACAACCGATGGATGGCGCGATTCACATCGAACGCTGAGTCTGCTCACATCAGTTGCTGAGTCGACTCACATTGACTTCACAGAAGAGACGTGACGTATATCCGGTCTTCGCGTACCGACCCCGGTTATGTGTTCGCGCCTGATCGTCGCTTCTCGCTTCGGCGAGTTCACGTACTCGAGGTGAGTGCATACCCGTCTCTTGACCTCAAAGCGGCGGCGTCGCTCCAATCGCTTGTCAATATTCACGCGCTGGTTGATTGCAGTAAGAGGCTCGCGTGGCTCGCTGCTGCCGTCTTGTGCGACCTCAACGGCGCGTCGCCTCACCTAAACAACGATGACGCCTTCCCATTGGTGTGGGATGTTGCAGCATCGCATATTGACATTGCAGACATTGCCGGACGGCTTCTGCTGCGAACGCAACATGACAAACGCCAATGGATTGGTTGATGCGAACGAGTGTGTCGTCCGAGAATCAGTGGTGAGCTCCCGTTCAACCTCGGGATAGTGCCAACACTTAATCTGCCGTCGCTAAGTGTTGTCGGGCATCCAGATGGCATCGCCCTGGTCCACTTTGGGGTCAAGCTCAAACGGTGGAGGTGATGGGATTCGAACCCACTGCCTCTACATTGCGAACGTAGCGCTCTACCAATTGAGCTACACCCCCGAAGAGGAGTCCATTTTAGCCCAATGCGCGGCGGCGCTCCGTTTCGCGAACCCATGTCACGCCAGAATCTGACTCGTAGAATTCATCGTCCAGATCGTCGTCAAAGGATTCGTAGCGGTCATCGCGGTCTCGATAGAGCGGTTCCACGGCAGCAAGCGGTCGGCGCTGCGGCAGTCGCACCGGCAACGAGGAATCGCTCAAGTAACCCTGACTAACGGCGTACAGGGCGAGCGCCACGAAGACGACAACGCCGAACCACGCCAGCGCGGCCACATCGATGACGGGAGAGTATCCCGAAAAGAACGCGATGATCGTGAGCACCACGGCACTCGCGACAAGACGCGAGAACATGATGCGACGCTGCGCGCGCATTGAGCGCTGGCGAATCGGCGGCTCATACGAACTCGTCACGTCAACTTCACGTGGTCGCGAGGAGTACGCGCGCGCGTAATGGTTGCTCGATGCAGTCCTCGACGGCGCGTCGTCGTAGTCGTAATCGTCACTCCACTCGTCCCACGACGTGCGCGACTCAACGTCTGCATACGTGTCATCGGGGTGAACGACCGTGAGGTGCGGACGACGATCGCCGCCTGATTCCCTTACAGGGGCCTGATCAGGCTCGTCGAGCCGATGCGCGGGAGCAACGGTGTAGTCCTGGCGGCTCAGCACTTCGTGTTCGGCGTGGAAGGACTGAATCGATTTCTCGGATCCGCCCTCTCGAAGTCGTCGAATTACCACCGGCGCCAGCAAGGCGACCCAGATTAGAGCGAGGACTATCAGAAGCATCCGACATGCTCCTTAAGGTGTCGCCGTAGCATTGCGACAAATTTACTGTCGTACCTTGATTTTTTGGTGGATGTCTAGGTTTCGTGCAGCCCGCACTCGTCTTTTTCGAGTCCGACCCATCGACCTGATCGTCGGTCGCCTGGCACTTGGGGCTTCATCGTCATCGCTTCACAGCCGATTGACGCGTAGCCCTGCGACCAGAGCGGATGCTCAGGTAGCTCATGACTCTTCAGGTAGTAGGCGATGTCCTCATCGGTCCAGGTCGCGAGTGGATTCACCTTGACCAGATTGAATTTCTCGTCCCACATCAGGATCTTCATAGAAGTCCTGGTGACAGCATCTACGCGCTTGACCGACGTGATCCAGGCCGCGCGACCTTCGAGCGCCCGCCCGAGCGGCTCGACTTTTCTGAGCTCACAGCAGCGCGCAGTGCCGCACGGCCAGTCGTCGGCGTCAGGTCCAGGCTGTGTGCGAGTGAGGTTCAACTTCCACATTTCAGAGATCTGTTTCGTGAACTCGAGCGTTTCGACAAAGTGTCCACCCGTATCGAGGAACACGATCTCGGTCGTCGGGCGCATCTCGTGAACCATATGGAGCAGCGCGACGTCTTCAAAGGAGCAGGCCATTGCGACATCGTCGTCAAACCGTTCAAAGGTCCATGCGAGGATCTCATTGGGCGTAGCGCGCTCAAAGCGCTCATTCACTTCGTCGAGCTCGTCAAAGAGCGCAGGAGTAGGTGCAATTACGGGCATTCTCTAACGAGCCTTACTTTCTCTAGTGCATTACTAGAATACAATGCATCCCAAAAGATCATGACTACGACCTTGCCCACCCCACACGCCACTGACCACCTCGACGTTCTCGAGTCCCACGCCCTCTTTATCTTGCGCGAGGTCGTGGCCGAGTGCGAACGACCTGTGCTGCTGTTCTCTGGCGGCAAGGACTCTGCTGTCTTACTGCACCTGGCCGCCAAGGCCTTCGCGCCCCAACAGCTGCCATTTCCTGTGTTGCACATCGATACTGGACAGAACTTCGATGAAGTGCTCCAGTTTCGTGACCGTGCCGTCGAGGCGGCAAACGCGAAGCTCATCGTCGCACGGGTGCAGGACACCATTGACCAAGGCAAGGTTGCCGACCCCGGTCACCTCGGATCACGCAACCGGCTTCAGACGGTAACGCTGCTTGACGCGATCACCGAAAATCGCTTCGACGCTGCGTTCGGAGGCGCTCGCCGCGACGAAGACAAAGCGCGCGCGAAAGAGCGCATCCTGAGTTTCCGCGACGCCTTCGGGCAGTGGGATCCCCGACAACAGCGCCCCGAGCTCTGGCAGCTCTACCAGGGCAAGGTGAACCCGGGCGAAAGCGTGCGCGCCTTCCCCTTGTCGGACTGGACGGAACTTGACGTCTGGCAGTACATCGGGCGCGAGAAAATGGATCTGCCCTCCATCTACTACGCCCACGAGCGCGACGTCGTCCAACGCGATGGGATGTGGCTTGCCGTCGGAGAGTTCGTTGAGCCCACTCCCAAAGAGACCGTGACCCGCAAGCTGGTGCGCTTTCGCACCGTCGGCGACGCCAATTGCACCGGTGCGGTACTTTCGTCGGCCGCCACGATCGAAGCGATCATCGATGAGGTCGCCGTCGCCAATGTCTCTGAGCGTGGCGCCACCCGAGGCGACGACAAGTTCTCCGAGACCGCGATGGAAGATCGCAAGCGAGAGGGCTACTTCTAAGTGGAACTTGCGACCAAAGACTTACTGCGCCTCGCCACGATCGGCTCGGTCGATGATGGCAAGTCGACGCTGATCGGTCGACTCCTCGTCGACACCCGCCAACTCTTCGACGATCAGCTCGATGCGGTTGCGGCGGCCTCCGAGAAGCGGGGCATCGGTGACCTCGACCTGAGCTTTGTCACGGACGGCCTTCGGGCCGAACGCGAGCAGGGCATCACGATTGATGTCGCGTACCGTTACGCGACCACGCCGACGCGAAAGTTCATCATCGCCGACTGCCCCGGTCACGTTCGCTACACGCGAAACATGGCGACCGGAGCATCCACCGCCGACCTTGCGCTCGTGGTCGTTGACGTCGCCAGCGGGCTCAAAGAGCAGACACATCGGCATCTCTGCATTGCGGCGTTGCTCGGCGTGCGCTCAATCATCGTTGCGGTCAACAAGATGGACACCGCCGCGTGGTCCGAGCTAGCGTTTCAGCGCGTCGTCGACCAGATCGAAACTCTTTCGGGTGAGCTGGGCTTCTCCTCCACCGTGGCGATCCCGGTCTCGGCGCTGCTCGGGGACAACGTCGCGACCAGCTCCACCAACACACCTTGGTACGACGGGCCCTCGGTCCTCGAAGCGCTCGAGCAGTCCGAAGCCGGTTCGTGGGAGACCGCCCAAGGCGCACGTCTGCCGATCCAGTGGGTCCTGCGCCAGCCAGGCGGCGGTCGTACTTACGCCGGCATGGTGAGCGGCGAGGCGTTCCACGTCGGTGATCGGGTCACGCTCCTACCCGCGAACATCGAGACCACCATTCGTGCGATCAACTTCGGTGGCGAATCGCGCCTGGAAGCGACGGTGGGGCTCGCTGCCGACCTCGACCTCGCGGACGAAACTGACGCTGGTCGCGGCGATTTGATTGCCACGGAGCCCTTACCGCGCGTCACCAAAGAGTTCGAAGCGACGATCTGCTGGTTCGGAGAGAAACCGCTGTCAATGAACGGACAGCGGCTGCGCCTCAAGCACACGACGAAGTCCACACCGGTGCGCGTGCAGGCAATCACTGGCGTCATCGATATCGAATCGCTCACCATTGACAAGGCCGACTCGCTTGCCACCAACGATATCGGGCTCGCCACGCTGCAGACCGCTGACGCGCTCGTCGTCGACGACTACCGCGAGGACCGTGTCACGGGCAGCTTTGTCCTCATCGACGAAGTAACGAATGCCACCGTTGCCGCCGGCATGGTTGGTCACGCGCTGTTTCTCTAGACGGCGAGCAATAACCACCGGTCGCTCGCCTGAGGGAAACGCTCCTCGGAAGCCACGCTTGCTTGACCTCCCTTCTCCCGCTCCGCGGACCGTCGAGCGTACGGACGGCGTCGAGCAATGATGTAGACAGGCATCGAGAGAGGACGCCATCACATGGAATGGAACGATTCGGAGATGGACCACCCCGAATGGCCACGCGACATCTCCAGCTATGACGCCAAGCAGGAGATTGCCCGTCAAATGGCCGCTCGACTTCGCGACAACGACGTCGTGGGCGTCGGCAGTGGATCGACCAGTTTGCTCGCGTTGCGCACACTCGTCGATCAGGCACGCGTTCAAGGATGGACGTTCCGCGCCATCACGACGTCGCTGGAGATGGAGATCGCGTGCGCCGAGCTCGGCGTGAGGACGTCGAGCCTTCTGAACGAACGCCCCAACTGGTCCTTTGACGGCGCGGACGAAATTGATGGCGACCTCAACATGATCAAGGGCCGCGGAGGAGCGATGCTTCGAGAAAAGCTGATCATCGCAAGCTCACCCGAGCGATACATCCTCGTTGACGCGTCAAAGCAAGTTGAGAAGCTCGGCCTCAAGTTTCCGATCCCCCTCGAGCTGGTCCCGGAATCCCTGCAGCTCGTGCAGGCTCAGTTATCTGAGCGCTTTGACGTGCATCACGCCGAACTTCGCATGGCAGTCGGAAAGGACGGACCCGTGATCACCGAGAATCGCAACGTTATCCTCGACGTCAAGTTTGCGGACGTGACCCCCGAGCTCGATACCCGGCTCAATTCGGTGCCAGGCATCGTCGGTACGGGCCTCTTCGTCGGCTTTCACCCCACGGTGATCAGCGCGTAGCTGTAGTCGGCTCATCGTCGGCTCATCGTCGGCGCCGATAGATCCCACACGATCATCGGATCGATGGATACCTCACTGCGAGGGAGGATCCATTCGCTGCGCGAGGTTTCGATCACTGAGTGACCCTTCGGACAACTCCTCGCGAACATTCACCCGATCAACTTCGAGCCGGTTCTGGGACAACTTGGCTTTGCCCTCAATCGACACCACTTCGATTTCGATCCCTACGATTGCCTTCAGCTGCCCTTCACGGAAGCGCTCGTCGAGATTGTCTGCGCACCACTCAGGATCGCGACCGCGTTCAAAACGTTCGGTGACGAGTCCGGTCTGGCGCAACTTCCAATCGAGGTCGTCATGGATGGTGGCTCTGCCATGAATCTCTGCCGCGACGTAGTTCCACGTCGGGACCACTTCGGGATTCTCAAAGCGACTCGGGTAGTACGAAGGCGTGACGTACGCACTCGCCGCGAGAAACAAGGCGAGCACCTCGGTACCTTCTCCAACTGATCGCCACCACGGATTGGCCCGAGCGACGTGCGTCGCCAGAGTCAGTCGGTCGTCTCGTACAAGGATCGGGACGTACACGCTGGCCATTCCCTGCGGCGTCTGGACGACCAGCATGCCTGCGCCGGCGTCGTCAACGATCTTCCATGCTTCCTCGTCGTCGACCGCAAATTTAGGAGGTACGTACACAGACCCATTGTTTCACGTCTTCGGTGCGTTGACCTCGTGAAACGATCTCGTCGGCGCGTCGATCGCTACTGCCCCGGGGAGTATTCGGCTCTGAAAAAAGCGAGCTTCAACCGTCGAATCGGTAGGGGTGCGAGCGACAGCGGTCGCTCCGATTCCAAGCGGTCGACGAGCGCGATGCGCTGGGAGGTGTGAATCAACAAGCACGCGAAGCCGGTGTTGGCGAGTTCCTCAGCGAGAAAGAGGAAGTGCAGCACCCCAACGATCGTCACGAGCGCGAGCAGCGCTCCCACCAGCTGCGTCGCGAGAAACACTCCATCCCAGGCGTGCCGCAATTGCGCGAACATCCAGATCGCGGCGAACGACTCAAACGCAATCAGCACGGTCCCAAAGCCGATGTGGATATCGCGCAGGAGTTGGTTGAACGTGTAGACGTACGTGGAGAAGAGCATGACGATGACGATCACGCTGTAGGCCGTGAGCATACGGCGGAGACGACGCGTGAGTGCATCGCTCGACGAATAGAGGACCGCCGCACGGCGACTATAAAACGCGAGGAGACCGAGCGCCAAGGTGTAGGGAATTGCCGTCTTGATGTGGATGCCGTAGTTGCTGACGCCTCCTTCGTTCCACTTCAAGACGATGCCGGGGTGCAGCGCCATGCAGAGCGCGATGAAGAAGGCGAAGAGGAATTGGCCCGTCACGATGTAGGTGACCGCACGACTCTTTGGTGATTCGGCGTCGCTCATGTCAGCCCTCTTACCTCGTCACGCCACCATTAGAACGAAATTTTCTTCATGTTATGGCGAGGTTGCACCGATGAATCAACTTGTTTCTCAGGAAATGCAGTGAATAGACGACCGCAGAAGATGTCCCGCGTGTCGTCGAGCGACTCGTACCTGAGCTCGTTGGTGTCCGCGAAATACAGCGCTTGCGTGGCGTGGGCAATCTCCAGGTGACGGTGGTGCGCCTTGGCCATTACCCGAAGGCCGAACGGCAACCCCTTGGGCCAGCTTTCGATTGTGATCGATCAATGCGCGATCCTAGGCGACGGTAATGCGGATCCCTATCGGAGTCGCACGTACGCCAACGCGAGTGCCAGGGACGCACCAGCCCAACACAAGGTGCGAAGCGACTGCTCAAGTGGACGAAGCATCATTTGCGAAGTGACCTCGACGATCGAACCGTCCGTGCGCACCACCGTCCCCTGAATCGACGCGGTCCTCCGTCGCAGATCACGTGCCGGCGTCGAGAGCAATCTCTGTATCTGCGTGACCAGTGCGCCAAAGGCCGCGGCAACAAATACCGCGACGCCAAGACGATCGTGCTGGGCAAAGTACGCCGTCAATATAGGGAAGGAGCCCCAGCCCAGCACGAGCACGATGTTGGTGTGGAGCATCCCACGAAAAAGTTCGAGGTTGTACGCGACCGCGATGAACGCGCCAATCGCGATGAATATTGCCAGATAAAAACTCACGAGAAAGAGCCCCACCACCCCGAGCGCCACCGCGCCGCCCACACCCAGGGCCGATGCCGTCACCAGCTGCCAAGTGGGGATCGAAGTCTTGAGCGGTCGGCCGTTCAGCTCGTCGAGCGAGTGCGCACCGATACCGACCGCTAAGAAGAATGCAAGCAGCGTAAGCAGCAAACGGTTCGAGTTCACCGGTCCGACGAGACAGGCGCCCACCGTGACGAGCGAAAGATGAAGCATGGTGTACGGCGGATGCAGCACGGTCCACCAGTCCCGCATCCACTGACGGCGCAGCAAGCGTGGTCGAGCGTAGAACGACGGGCCAGGCGTTGTTTTGTGGCTGGGGCTCTCGCTCATGACTACTGCGACCGATAGCCCCACATCACAAGACCCCCTCCAAGACTCATGGTTCGATGCTCGACATGCTCGATGCCGGCTTCACGCCACGCATCGCTCGTCCACTCGACCGAATAGTCGCGGTAGTGACGCGAGATGCTCTGTCCGAGGAATCGCCCAACGTCCCACCAGGCGCGTCCCCCGGTGATGTATCCCGCGACCGGCAGCACAAGGCGTGTGTACAGCCACCAGAGCACCCGCCAGGCTCGCTTCTGGGGCACCGCGAACTCAAGGCTCGCAATTCGACCTCCAGGTTTTACGACACGGGCGAGCTCACGTAGCGTCGCTTGAGGGTCCTTTACGTATCGAAGGAGGTAGGTAAAGGTGAGCGCGTCAAAGCTGGCGTCAGCGAATGGCAGCTGCTCCCCACGTCCGAGTACGAGCGCGACACGATCCTCCAGATGGGCGCGGCGCATGTTGCGCTGACCTTCGCGAAGCATTGCGCCCGTCAAGTCAATCCCGATGATTCGCGCCGATGTGCGCTTCGCTAAACGCTTGGTAACCGCACACGGGCCGCAGGCGACGTCGAGGACCAACGCGGGTGTGCTGGGCGCCACCTGGTCCACCATGGTCGAGCGCCAGCGTCCGTCTTGGCCGAATGAGAGCAGTCCGGCGAGAAGGTTGTAACGCCGCGGCAGCGGATCGAAGAGGTGCTCCGCGAACTCGTTAGGAATCTGACGAGACGCGTCAACGCTTCTACTTCTCATCATGATCTGCTCACCTCGTCGTGAATTCGACATTATCTGACACACGCGGCACTGTTCGTGCGCTCTGCGAGATCATCCGCCAGAGATGGGCGGCAATACAGCGACCTCATCGCTTGGTCCGACGGGGTCCCCCACGTTGGCGACATCCCCATTTACCCAGACTTGGCTCTGCGCGAGCACTGCGGCGAAGGCGTCGCCGTAGCGCGCAACGCAGTGACCGAGCACTTGGGCGACCGTGTCACCCTCAATCTCATCGTGTCGTACGCCAGCCGCCTCTCGGGCCGGTCCCAACAAAAGCAGTCGAGCCACCTCGATTACCTCGCCTCATCACGACGCGCGAGCGCTTCGGCGCTGAGAATGATCGCGCGGACCGTCTCACCCCTCGCGATCCCGTCGCTGTTCGGCAGCATCAAAAGTGCGTTCGCGCCCGCCACGGCGCTCATGAGATGAGAACCGGGACGCACCACGCTCTCGATGTGGACCCGACCGTCATCATGAATTCGCGCGCACGCATGGACCACATGTAATTTGCCGTCGCTTGAGCGCTTGAGCGCTTCATCGAGGACCGCGTCAACACTCAGGCGCTCGATCGCACGGTGGCCGCCGAGCATTCGCAGTGCCGGACGCACAAACAGCTCGTAGCTGACTCGTGTAGAGACGGGGTTGCCGGGCAATCCGAAGGCGGGCACTCGGCGAGAACCAATGCGACCGAACGCGAAGGGTTTGCCCGGTCGCACAGCCACTTGCATCGAGCGCGCGTCCGTCCCGCCGAGCTCGGTGATGACGCCCTTCACATGATCGACGTCACCGACGCTGACCCCGCCCGTGGAGATGATGGCGTCGCATTCCTCGGCGATGCGTTCGAACGTTGAACGGATCACGTCGTACTCGTCGCGAACGGCACCGACATCGATCGGTGTACATCCTGCTTCGCGAAGAAGGCCAAGCAACGTCGGGCGATTCGTGTCGCGAATTTCCCCGTATCGCAATGCCCCGCCAGAACTCACCAGCTCGTTGCCCGTTGAGATCACTGCCACCCGCGGGCGCGAAACCGCAGATACGGTCGCGAATCCTTGGCCCGCCAGCACGCCGAGACGAATCGCGTCAAGTTCGTCGCCCGCGCCCACCAACGTCTGGCCAACCTTCACGTCTTCGCCCGCGTAGCGCACGTTCTCGCCGACCGGCACACTTCGAGAGATCGCAACCGTCCCGGTATCGGAATCAACGACCGTCTGTTCAATCATGCACACGCAGTCGGCCCCCTCGGGCAACGGCGCACCCGTCATGATGCGCACCGCGTGACGCGGTTCAACGTAGCGCGATGGGGCGTCGCCCGCCAGCAGTGCGCCCGCAACGATCAGCGTGGCTTGGCCCGTCGCCGTGTCCGCCGAGCGCAACGCAAAGCCGTCCATGGACGAGTTTGCGAAACCGGGAACCGCTTCATGCGCCAGGATCTCATCGCTCGCCACGCAGCCGAGAGCGTCCACGAGCGTCATCCCCGTCGAGGGGAGCGCCAAGAGCTCGCTCAAGACGAAACGCTTCGCCTCCTCAACGTCAATCATGAGTGGTGACGGGGACGCACATCGTTCACACGTCGTCAACGCGAACGAGCGGTTGCGCTTCCTCGCTCCACGCCGAGCCGCCGTCCCAGATCTCTCGTTTCCACATTGGAACGCATCGCTTGACCGTGTCAATGCAAAACTGGGCAGCCTCGAACGCCTCTCGACGATGAGGAGACGACACTGCAACCACGACGGCTGGCTCGCCCAGTTTCACAAGTCCCACCCGGTGGTGGATCGCCACAGCGCCAATCTCGGGCCATCGAACCCGCGCTTGGGCCACCACCTCTGCGATTCGCGCTTCGGCCAGCTCCTCGCTGGTCTCGTATTCAAGTGCCCGGATCTCGTGGCCGGTAGTCGACGAACAACGCGTCGTTCCACAGAATGTCACCACGGCACCGCAGTCGGGTCGAACCGCCCACGCGGCCAGATCGTCCTGGGACAAAGGAGATGCAGAGACGCTCACCCAGTCGGTCAATGACAAGACACTCACGCCCTCACCCTACTTTCAGGGTCATAAATCCTTTTCGGCGAAAAATGCAGGCCACATGGGGCGCGTCGTCGCTCAAACGGTGTCGCTGTCATCCGCCGATCATTGACATCGATCGCACCGGATGCAAGAACTCGGGCTCGTTGATTGCATGTCCGGGGAACTTTGACCACACCGCTCGTCGCAGCAACATTGCGAGCTCCTCGTCGCTTTCGCCACGACGCATGAGGTCTCGCGCTTCGTGCTCGTCGTCAGAAAAGAGACAGTTACGAATCGCGCCATCCGCGGTGAGGCGAAGCCGATTGCACGTGCCACAGAAGGGTTGGGTGACTGACGAGATCAGTCCGATCTCACCTTCGCCATCACGAAAACGAAATCGCTCCGCGGGCGCCGGTGAACTTCCCGCGACTGCTTCGAGGGGATACTCACCGTTGATGACTTCGAAGACGTCCGCGCCTGGGATAAGGCGTTCGCGACCCCACTGGCCTTCCGCGTCGAGCGGCATGAACTCGATGAAACGAACGACTCTTCCCGTCAGACGGGCGAAGGCGGCAAAGTCAAGGATCTCGTCGTCGTTCGTGCCTCGAATGAGCACCACGTTCACCTTCAATGGGCGAAGTCCGACTGCTTCGGCGACGTCCATCGCCGCGAGCACGGTTGAGAGGTCACCGCGCCTTCGCACCGCGGCGTAGCGCTCCGGGCGCAGCGAGTCACAGCTCACGTTCACCCGCGAAAGCCCCGCGTCAACAAGCGGCTTGGCAAGGCCCGAAAGCAGCATGGCGTTGGTCGTGAGGGCGATGTCCTCAAACCCGATATCCGAGAGCATCCTCACGAGCGTCGTGACGCCCTTTCGAACAAGTGGTTCGCCGCCGGTGAGTCGAAGTGACGTCACACCGAGGTCTCGAGCAACACGCGCGACGCGAGTAATCTCTTCGAGGCTCAACACCTCCGATCTCGGCAAGAACGTCATCCCCTCTTCGGCCATGCAGTACACGCAACGCAGATTGCAGCGGTCGGTGACCGATATGCGCATATCGGTGTGCACGCGACCGTATCGATCGATGAGCGGTCCCTGCGTCGGCATGATCGCCTGCTCGTCGTTGCGACGAGCGGGGTGCCGTCGCACAGATATCGACACCATCGACGATTCGGGGGTCGCTTCGACGTCACAGTCCGTGGTGCGAGGAGCCGAGCGGGCGCTCGCGGCGTCGGTGTCGTTGCTCTGCTCCATTGTCATCGCCCCTCGTCGACGAGCCCACGAACTGCCCGTAACCGGATGTTATCGGTGACATCAACAACGGTTCACCGTGCCGTTCACCCTCGATTCTTCACGGTACAGCGCAGGTAGAGTCGCTGAATCACGAGATCCACGACCCGACCTTCGGAGAAACTGGACGGGGGAGCAATGAAAGAGTCCAAACGCTTCGCACACGTAGACGCGCGCGGAAAGCTACAGATGGTGGACGTTTCGAAGAAGAATCCCACCCGTCGAACCTCGCACGCAAGCTGTCGGGTTGTCACCGACGTCGACATCGCCGGTCGAACGTTTGAAGAGCTTGACCCCGTGCACGCGTCGCGGGTCGCGGGCATTCTCGCCGCGAAGCAGACGGCCACCCTCATCCCGCTCTGTCATCCCCTCAACATCTCCGACGTGCAGGTCGACGTCGCTCCGGTGTCGAACGGCCTGGAAATCCACGCGAAGATCGTCACCGTCGACCTAACCGGAGTTGAGATGGAAGCACTCGTCGCGTGCGCCGTCACCGCGCTCAGCATCGTGAACGCTGTGCTCGGCGAGGATCCATCCGCCCACGTCGAAGATCTTGTGCTGCTGAAGAAGTCCGGCGGCAAATCGGGAGACTGGGGCCGACTCGTTCCGCCCGCGTAAGGACCGCCGCCTTCCGGGAAGCGGTTCTCGTCACGCTGAGCATTTAGAAACTTCTTACGGTGTGCGGTGCGAGCTCGGCCCTTCGCTGGGAGGATGGGGTGAGAAGGGGACGGGATGAACTTTGAAGCGCGGCTCGCTGCGTCTCGTATTCGCGGTCGGGTCGCTCGAATGAACATCTGCGCCACCTGCCCGGTATACAAGTCATGACGACGTCCCCTCAGGTTCCCTCCCCTCGCCCGTCGCGGCCCACCAAGCGCGTCGCCGTGGGCCGACGAGTCTTTCTCGGCGTGACTGGGCTTGGGGCCCTTGGCGTCATCTTCGGCGCCAGCGTGCAGAACTTCTTCGGCAACGTCTTCGGTTCCGGGGTGGGCGGCATCTTGCCGGGCGGCGATCGTTTCCGTATCTACTCCATCACCGGCAAGTATCCAAAAATCCGTGACAGTGACTACCGGCTCAAGGTAGATGGACTGGTGGATCGACCAAAGACGTTCACGCTCGACGATCTCATGTCCATGCCCGCGACGAAACTCGATCTCACGTTCCAGTGCGTGACGGGTTGGCGCGTGCCCAACGTGCACTGGGAGGGCGTTCGACTCTCACACATCCTGGAGACGGTCGGCGTTAAATCGAGCGGCGTCGCGTTGACCTTCGAGTCCTACGATGGCGCCGACTCCGAGAGTCTCACCCTCGATCAGGCGCACTTGCCCAACGTCATCGTCGCCTATCGCATGCTCGACGCACCGATCACCACGGAGCACGGCGGCCCGGTGCGGCTCTATGTCGCTCCCATGTTCGGCTACAAGTCACTGAAATGGCTGTCGGGCATCAGAGTCGTCAATGAAGTGCAGCCCGGCTTCTGGGAGCAGAATGGCTACGCCGTGAACGGGTGGCTCGATGGCACGACCGGCCCACACAACCCAGATCCAGGGCTTACCTAAGTCATGACGATTACCCACGCACCGCGCGAGACAATCAGGATCCTTCGCTTTGACAAGGTTCAGCGTTCCGCCCACTGGGCGAATGCTGCTCTCTTCGGGGTCCTCATGTTCACGGCGATTCCCCTCTACTTCGGCTCGTTCTTCGGCGTCGTGTTTCCGCGTCACGTCATCGCTGAGATCCATCTCTGGTGCGGCCTGGCGCTGCCGCTGCCTGTCATCATCTCGCTACTCGGACCGTGGGGCCGTCAGATGCGCCGCGATGTTCGTCGCTTCAGCTACTGGACCGAAAAAGAGATCCGCTGGCTGCAGTCGATGGGCAGAACGGCCCTGGACGCCGACAAGTTCAATCCCGGACAGAAGCTGAACGCGCTCTTCATCGGAGCCGTCATCATCGTGATGCTGGCGACCGGCTCGATGCTTCAGTGGTTTCGATTCTTCCCGGTTCCCTGGCGTCAAGGGGCGACCTTCGTGCACGACGTCTTCGCGTTTTTCATCTTCGCCGTGGTCGTTGGACACATCTACATGGCCCTCACCCACCGAGATTCGCTGCGCTCTATATTCAAAGGCTGGGTGAGCGAGAAGTGGGCCGCGCGCCACGCTGCGGGGTGGTGGAAAGAGCTTCAGACTTCCAAAGACTCGAGTGAACATTCGTAGTCCGACGCCGGTATTCGTAGAGGGAAAGAGATACAAACGAAACGGAGACGTCATGTGGGTTCGTGGAGTTGTCGGAGCGGTAGTGAGTGTGGTGGGCGTTGTGTGGATTCTGCAAGGCGCGAACGTGATCCACGGGTCCGGAATGAGCGGTCATGGAGGATACGCAGCACTCGGCGCAGTCGTTCTCGTGATTGGCTTCGTACTCATCGGGTGGGCCTGGCGCATTCGCCAACGCCACACGTTCTAACGACGGTCCAAAGAGTTCGGTGCCCGACGACTGGACTCGCCACTCGTCGGGCACCGCGCACACGTACGCTCGCCGTCCAGATAATCGAGGCTAAAGGTCGCGCAGGACCGACTTGAGATGATCAGCGAACGGCTCGTATTGCCAGGTTCCGTCGTAGCGAGCGCCGTTGATATAGAAGGTCGGAGTTCCGTTGGCGCCGCTTCTGATCGCGCCCTCAAAATCGCTCTCGACTCGCCGGCGCGGCGCTCCTTCGGTGAGATCAGCCCGCACCCGATCGAGGTCGGCTCCCACCGCTTTCGCGTAACTCAACAGCGCCTCGTCCGCGAGCTCGCGTTGGTGCTCGTAGAGCATGTCGTGCATGGCCCAGAAGTCCCCTTGTAGGGCGACGGCTTCAGCCATCTCTGCCGCGCGTTCGGCGTGAGGATGCACCTCGGCGAGCGGAAGGTTTCGAAAGACAAAGCGCAGGGAGTCATCGAAGACGCGCCGAATCTTTTCGACGATAGGAAAGGCCTGGCCGCAATAGGGGCATTCGTAGTCTCCGTATTCGACCAGCGTGATCAGAGCATCGGCGGGGCCGCTCGAGTGATCCTCGTCGCTCACGGGAATGGCCAGTCGGGCCTCGGTCACGAAAGCTCCTCGACGGCCTTGAGCGCCCCATCGGCTCCCGGATTCACGCCAATGGGCGAGACGTAGCTCCACGCCACTTTGCGGTCGCGGTCGATGACGAAAAGTGCCCGATCACACACGCCTTCGCCCTCGCGATACACGCCGTACAGACGCGCGACCTCACCCTTCGGTTCGAAGTCGGATAGCAACGGGAATTCGATCTTGTGGTCCGCGCGGAAGGCCTGATGGCTCCAGACGCCGTCGACAGAGATGCCGAGCAGCTGTGCACCACGTTCGTGGAAGAGTCGACTCGCCGCTTCGAACATCGTGAGCTCGTCGCCGCACACTGGACTCCAGTCCGCGGGATAAAAGATCAGTACGACCGGGACGTCGAACTCCGACAGGCTGATCTTTTGATCTGGGGTCGTGAGCAGCGTGAAATCGGGGGCGGTGTCGCCCGGAGCCAATGCCATCAGGGTCTCCTCTCAAACGAGGTGGATGTTCGCGATTATACGTTTTGATCATGAATCGCGTCACGGTTTGAATTCTGATCGAACACGTATAATGGATGCCCGGATTACGAGTTCATCGGCACGGAACCAGCAATTTCACCGCGAGCTCGGTGGGAATGAACGGTGGCGCGTGCCACCTTGGAAAAAGGATGAATCGTGGCTGAACCAAATGTGACGTTGCCGCTACTACCTCTCAAGTCGGGCGTCGTGCTGCCGGGAATGGTCTTCACCATGGCCCTGGAATCCGATGAGGCCCGTGTTGCCGTCGAGGCGGCTCGCTCGGCGGGCGGACGGCTCTTGCTCGTTCCCCACATTGAAGGCAAATACGCGAGCGTCGGCGTGATCGCCGAGGTCATGGAAGAAGGCGATCTACCAGGGGGTCTACCGGCGGTTGCCGTGCGGGGCGACCAGCGCGCCTCAATCGGAACCGGCGTGCCCGGCACTGGTGACGCGCTCTGGGTGGAGGCCGAACCGCTCGATGACGGCGACGCGACGCCCGCCGCATCGGAGCTGGCACGTGAATACCGAGCTGTGCTCGAGAACATTCTGCTGAGCCGTGGCGCTCGCCAGATCGCCGCGCAGCTTCGTGAGATCACTGAACCCGGGCAGCTCGCGGATGTCGCGGGTTACTCCCCTGATCTGACCCTCGTCCAGAAGGTCCAGGTTCTTGAGACCATCGACGTGGAAGCTCGTTTGCGCCTCGTGCTCGGCTGGGCACGCGATACCTTGGCGGACCTCACACTCCGCGAGCGGATCAAGACCGACGTCGAAGAGGGCATGGAAAAGACCCAACGCGAGTTCCTCCTGCGCCGCCAGCTCGAAGCGATCAAGAAGGAACTTGGTCAGCTAGGCGACGGTGACGAGTCGGATCCCGACGACTATCGCTCAAAGATTGCGGATCGCGATCTTCCAGAGAACGTGCGTACGGCCGTCGTCCGAGAGATCGACAAGCTGGAGCGCACGAGCGACCAGAGTCCCGAGACCGGTTGGATCCGCACCTGGCTCGACACCGTCCTCGAACTCCCCTGGGGCGTCGAATCAGACGACCGTCTTGACGTCAGCGAAGCGGCGAGAATTCTCGACGCAGATCACGACGGACTGGAGGACGTCAAAGAGCGCATCCTTGAGCACCTCGCCGTGAAGAAGCTGCAGGCCGAGCGCGGGCTCGTTCCCGTCGACGGTCGCGGATCAGGAGCGATTCTCGCTCTCGTCGGCCCTCCGGGTGTCGGCAAGACGTCACTTGGGCAATCAATCGCGACGGCGCTCGGACGCAAGTTCGTTCGCGTGTCACTCGGTGGCGTGCGTGACGAAGCCGAGATTCGCGGGCACCGCAGGACCTACGTCGGGGCCCAACCGGGACGCTTGGTGCGTGCGCTTCGTGAGGCGGGCACCATGAATCCGGTGATCGTCCTCGACGAAGTCGACAAGCTCGGTTCCGATTTTCGTGGCGATCCTTCGTCCGCGTTGCTGGAGGTTCTCGACCCGGCTCAGAACCACACGTTCCGCGATCACTATCTTGAGGTCGATCTCGACCTCTCGCGCGTCATGTTTGTCGCGACGGCCAACGTGATCGACACGATTCCCGGACCGTTGCTCGACCGCATGGAGATCATCCGCCTCGATGGCTACACCGAGTCCGAGAAGGTTTCGATCGCTCGCCATCACCTCGTAGAACGTCAGCTGGAGCGCGCGGCGCTGCGTGAGGACGAAGTCGTCATCAGCGATGAGGCGCTGCGAACCATCGCCGCCGACTACACCCGTGAAGCGGGCGTGCGCTCACTCGAGCGTGAAATCGGTCGACTCCTGAGAAAGCTCGCAACGAAACTCGCCTCTGGCGAGCGCGAGGCGCCCATCACCGTCGACGCCGGCGATGTGCGCGAGTGGCTCGGCCGTCCTCGCTTCTACTTCGAGCCGGCTGATCGTACGAGCGTGCCCGGTGTGGCAACCGGACTCGCCGTCACGGGCGCGGGTGGCGACGTCTTGTTCGTCGAAGCGAGCGTGTCGGCCGGTCCCGAAGGCCTTACCTTGACGGGCCAATTGGGTGATGTCATGAAGGAGTCGGCGGAGATTGCCATGTCCTACGTTCGCTCGCACGCGACGGAACTCGGCATTGACGCGACAGCATTCACGGGTCGACGATTCCACCTCCACGTGCCCGCAGGCGCCGTCCCGAAGGATGGTCCTTCGGCGGGCGTCACCATGACGACCGCAATTGTCAGCCTCCTTCGAGGCGAACCAGTGCGGCCAGTCGTTGGTATGACCGGAGAGGTGACACTGCAGGGTCGCGTGTTGCCCATCGGCGGCGTGAAGCAGAAAGTGCTCGCCGCGCACCGTGCTGGTCTCACCGAGGTCGTGCTGCCCGAGCGCAACGGGCCCGATCTGGAAGACGTCCCCGAGGAGGTCCGTCAGCAGATGACCTTCCATCTCGCGGGAGCCGTGAGCGACGTGCTGAAGGTTGCGCTCGCGGTCGAGGCGAGTGCCACCACGGCAGCCGCCTAACTTCAATGCCTCTCAGCGGTGGACGCTCGCGTCACAGAATGCGATGTGTCGCCCACCGCTGAGAGACGTCGATTGAAGTTGATCCGACTGGAGAGTGGACGCGGTCGTCGAGGGACGATTACGACGCAATCGAGTTGAGTTCGTCGAGGTCCTTTGCAGAGAGCGTGAGTCCGGCTCCGGCGACGTTTTCGCGCAGATGTTTGACCGACGAGGTACCCGAGATGAGAAGAATGTTCGGCGATCGCTGCAGCAACCACGCGTGTGCGACGGCGTGGTGCGTCGTACCGAGGCGCGCCGCAACCGAATTTAGTATGTCGGACTGCAGTGGAGAAAAGCCGCCAAGCGGAAAATACGGCACGTACGCGATGCCCTGGCTCGCCAAGGAATCGATGAGCTCGTCGTCGCCGCGATGGGCGATGTTGTAATGGTTCTGCACGCAGACGACCGGCGCGATCGATTGCGCTTCAGCGATCTGCACCGCCGACACGGTGCTCACGCCCAGATGTTTGATGAGACCTTCTTGCTGCATCTGCGCGAGCGCTTCGAAAGGCTCCGCGAGCGAATCGTGCACCAGTGAGTGACCATCCTCACCTCCGCCCATACGGAGATTCACCACGTCGATCGCCTCGAGCCCGAGGTTGATGAGATTGTCGTGTATTGCCTGGCGTAGCTGCTCAGGCTTGCGAGCGTGCGGCCACCCACCTCGGAAGTCCCGACTGGCGCCCACCTTCGTGACGAGGTGTAGCGCGTCGGGATACGGGTACAGCGCTTCTTTGATGAGTTGATTGGTGACTCGAGGACCGTAATAGTCACTCGTATCAATGTGTGTGATCCCGAGCGCAATTACCTCGTGCAGCACGGCGATCGCCTCGTCATGGTCTTTAGGCGGTCCGAACACTCCGGGACCTGCGAGCTGCATCGCGCCGAAGCCCACGCGAGTCACGGAGAGTCCTTCCGCCATTGTGAACGTGCCGCCGGGCAGCGTGCTATTTGTCACGAGAACTCCTTTAGAGGAAAGAGAACCTGCCGAAGTAAAGAACTGGCAGGCCTCTTGACTATAAAGGTCGCGCTCGCCAGCGCACTCTGCTCGCCGTCGGAGCAGATTGCTCGGCGACGGGTCACGGTCGAGCAATCACTTCCAATGACTGGTCAATGCTCCACAGACAGCGCCGAAAAGTCAAACTCGCCGTTGAGTTGCGTCTCGCCCACAGCTCTGGATTCAACTTGTACATTCTCGTCCAATGGAATCTCGCTCGAGGTTGCGCGGAGCGTGGGACGAACGGTGGTGATCGCGGTCACCCCAAAAGCCCTTGTACTATCGTCAACGCTGATGATGAACCGCGATCTAGATGCGTCGGCAACGAGTGACGCGCCCACGTGGCGACCGACGGTTCAGTCATACCGGAACCTTGCAAGTTTCACCGCGACCCTGGCGTTTGCGGCGGGCCTAGTGCTCGCGTTAACGCAATCATTTCTCGTTGTAGTCGCCATTGCGGGTCTCGTGCTCGCCGCTGCGATCGCCCTCTCCTTGCTCATTACGCGTCGTCGCGTCGAAGAAGCTCTCGCGGACGCCGTGCATCCGGAGCTTGGGAACTGGCCCGGATCTTCTGAGGACCGCGAGAACCTACGACGTGCTGGCCGCAAGAAGTGCCTTCGATCAGTCGCGATGGCGGTAGTCCTCGGTGCACTCGGCGGCTTCTACCCAATCATCGGCGAAGCCTTTGTGGGTATTGGCGTTGGCGGGGCGATCGGCAGCTACGTCATCATGGTGCTCGTCCAGCGCTATGAAGCTGCACACGAGGTGACCGTATTCACCCCCAGCAAGATCGTTGGAACATCGAAACGTCGGTTTGTCTTTGGAACGGCTGTCGGAGGGTTTTAGTATCCGGACCGTAAAAGCACCGGCGAGTGCCACCGCGCTATCCCCACGCCTCTAGTTAGGGGACTGACCTACCAGTCACGCGCGCAGCCGATAAATGATGCCCACTCAACGAGCGACTCGCCAGATCACGAATTTCACAATCTGCTCGCAAGTCCGCCACCCACCCTCCGCCCGTTCATCATGCGAGAGTGAGGACGACTTACTACGTTGAGTAAGTGGCGTAAACCACCACCGAGACGACCTTGGGAATCGAGTCCGTGTTGAAGTCTCCGCTGCCGTAATTGACGGACCCGGGCGCATCTACGGACACCTGTCCCACCGTGATCGAAATCGGCTTCCCCAACGTGACCTGCTTGCCCAACGCGGCTTGGGCACGCCGTCGAGCGTTTGCGGCCGCCTCTGCCGTGAGAGCCGGTCGTAGTTTCTTCAATCCATTAAAGGTGTACTGCGGTTGTTGGGCAATGAACGGAACATTCTTGGCGAGCAAGAGATTACTGACGCCCAGAACTCGCTGCATGGCGGTCAGGCGAGAGGACTGCACGGTGACCGTTTGACTCATAGTGAAACTGGTCACTTGACCGGTGGCCTGTGTATTGGGTTGCACATTTGCCGTGCCAAATGAGATTTCGTCGTTACGAGCTCCGGCGGCGATAAGCGCGTTGCGAATCTGGGCGGTCCACCCATTTAATTGCGCCAGAGCCGCCGAGGTTGTCGGCTCCGTGCTCGCCACACTTGCCATCCATTGGAATGTGTTGGACGTGACCGCCTGTTCAGCAGAACCAGTAATCGCAATCTGGTTGGTCGGCGCTTGATTTCGGTTTCGGATCCCCGACGCTACTGAGAGCGATCCGATGATGAATGCCGCCGAAAGGATGATCATTCCAATCAACTGCTCATGTGACCGAATCGAGCGTTTCTTCCGGGACACTGGCTCTTGGCCCTTATTCTCGATGCCGATGTCGGCTCCTTCTTCGGCACTCATGGGCTTACGCTATCCCGACTTTTACTCCATTTTCTAGCCAATTCGCCGCGAACTGGCGGGTGCGTCAGGTAGGTGAGCCCCCTAGTTAGAGAGTGCGCGACGCCAGTAGTCCGCCGACGCGACCATATCGGCGAGTACCTCGTCGTCATCGGCTTCGAAGGTCGGAATGATCTCGAGAACCAGTGACACCTCGTTCGCACCCGATCGCGAAATGGCGTCAAGTACTCGATGAGCATCGATGCGCCCGAGCGCGTTGGCATTTTCGGTGAACGGCCAATGATGATCTCCCTCGGCGTCACTCTGTTGGAGTTGAATGACGGGCGCAACGGGGCTCATCTGTTCTAGCCACGCGTAGGGATCGCTCTCGTCGCCCGAGGATCCACTCACGCACTGATGACCCACGTCCAGACAGAGTTGGATCGGCACGTGCGACTCATCGCCGTCAGTGAGGAGTTGAGCGATCCCAGCCATGCTGGACGGTTCGCGGGCCGTCGCAAGATTTTCGATGAGCAGATAGTCGAGGCCCAGCTCTCGCGCGAAGCGCGCGAGCTCCTCAAGGCTTTCGCTCAACGAGATTTCGAGTTCTGATCGACGCACCGGGTTTCGAAAATCGGTAACTGAGTAAGCGCCAATGTGTCCTCCGGTGCCGCGGGCTCCAATCGCCGCAGTGAGTTGCAGCGCCCTCTTAAACCACGCGAGTGCACGTGCCCGTGCGGGCGCGCTCGGGGCGAGCAGAAGGTTCGAGGAATACGCGGCAAGACCGGTGAATGTCGAGTCCATCGAAAGTCCGTTGTCATCACAAGCCGTGCGAACATCATTGGCCTGGGCCATCAATTCATCGGTTGACCCGTCGAGGTCGACGAGATCTAAACTGTGTTGGACGAGGTCGAGGCCGAGCTCGTTCTTCACGATCGCGGCCCATACGTCCGGTTCCGGCCAGCGTTTCACGGCAAAGCAGTTGTTAACGCCAAGGGTGAACTGAGTCACGATGCACCATTTTCTTCAAGTGATCCGTTGGCACGGTGCAGAGCTGCTGCCCGCCGAGCCGTTTCAAACCAGTGTTTGCGAGGGAGCATCGCAGCGTGAAGTGCTTCCACCGGTTGGAATCGCTTCGATCGCGCGAGCGTGTGAGCAATTGCCGCTGCGACCCCTTCATGAAAACCAGCAGCGCGCGCCGAGAGCAGCGCTGCGCCATTCGCCGACGCGTCGGCCTCGAGGTGACATACGGATTGGCCGAGAATGTGCGACTTGATGCGCCCTAATACCGCGATCTGTGCACCGCCCCCCGAGACGCGCAGTTCCTCAAGCGGTGAGCCTGCACGCTGCAGCACGGCAACGCGCGACGCCACGCCGAGGGCGACGCCCTCCATGACTGCATACGCCAGCGCAACTTGGTCATGACGGTCAGAGAGGCCAATGAACGCACCGCGAACCGTCGGGTCATCGCGCTCACCATCACCCATGTAAGGAAGAAAGATCGGCGCAACATCGCACGGATTTCTGTTCTCTGCGAGCGTTTTCAGTCGACGAAGTCCTGCGGTCGCCCCGCGCGACAGGTCGTCGAAGTTGGCAAAACCCAATCGTTTTACGGCCCACTGCAGGGCCGCACCAGAAGTATTGAGACCCACTTCGGTTGTTAACCGATCGGGAATGACGTGGTTGTAGTGCGTAATTCGTTGATCCCGGCGAATCGAGTCGACCACCGAGTTGAGACAAGACGATGCGCCCGACATCTCACTCATGGGACCGCGCTCGGTGACGCCCGCGCCGAATGCGACGCACTGGCTGTCACCGGCACCGATGATGATCGGTATTCCTGCCGGAAGCCCGGTCTCTGCCGCCGCCTTGATCGAAAGGTTCTCGACGACGGTCGAGGACGGCACCACGTTGGGAAAGAGCCCGGCGTCGAGCTCGAACTGGCCGAAGAGGTCGCTGGACCACTGACGTGAAGTGATGTCGAAGAACAGTGTGCAGTTGGCGTGACTCTCGTCAGTTAGAAATTGGCCAGTCAAACGGTGGAGCACGACATCGCGCGGTTGCAAGAATTTGTAGGTGGCGTTAAAGATCTTCGGGGCGTGTTGACGAAGCCAAAGTACCTTGGGGCCGACGTGAAAGGCCTCAGGGGTGTGACCCGTGATGGCGTGATACGTCTCGGCACCGACGCGCTCGCGCATTTCAGCGGCCTCGAGAAAAGCACGATTGTCGCGATAGATCAGTCCCGGTCCGAGAGGTCGACCCCTTCGGTTGACGGGGACGACGGTCGGGGACTGGCCGGTGAGACCGAGCCCAGCGATTCGCCGCTTGACGCGCTCGGGCAGACGCTGCAGCGCCTGGACCGCGTGTTCGCTCCAGTCGAGCGCGTCTTGCTCAGCCCAGCCGGGATTCGACACGTTGGTTCGGTAGGGCCGACGGACCTCCGCGACGCGTACGCCGTCGAGGTCAATCGCGACCGCGCGAGCACCGGTGGTGCCGACCTCAATGGCCGCAAAGAGTGGGCCCGAATCCTTCAACGCGCTTAGCCTCGGACGAACTGATGCGCCACGATTCGATCCGGTTCCAGCGTGGCGATGAAACCGTTCAAGACACCGGTGCCGTAGTCGCTCCCAGGATTGACGCAGAGGGTTTTGCCGATGAGGCGAGAGCCGGCCGATTCGTGAATATGACCATGCAGGCTCAGCAACGGTTGGACGCGCTCGATGACATCGCGTACGCCGGTGCTGCCGACGGGCCCCATCTTGACCTGTCCCGCTGAGGACTGCACCGTGAGATTGGCGTCAAGAACGGGAGCTTCGTCAATGCCTGTGTCATAGGGAGGAACGTGAAGGTTAAAGATTGCTCGCGATGGCTCTTCGAGTTGCTCGCACATCTTCATCACGCGAGCATCGATTTCGCTATCAGCCAGTTCTCGGTAGCTGTGCCACGGCGTGATGTTGGAGTAGCCCAGCGAGATCATTTCGTGCCCTGACCTGAGTTTGAGCACTTTTTCGTCGGAGTGCGTCCCCCACGGTGCTTCATCCAAGATTGTGGCCAGCTCGCTGGGATCGTCGTTGCCGAGCATCCAGTACACCGGAATATCGAGCGGCCGAAGACGCTCGTCGGCAAGCTGCATCCAACGCTGGACGCGTTGCTCCATCAGTTTGATGAAGAGCGCCTCCATGGTGCCTTCTGCCTGCATAGCTGCGAGTTCACCCGGTTCTGCCCGATACGGGTAGTAACCAAAGTCGGAGATCAGCTGCTCAAGCTCTGTGAGCTCGGAGCCCTCCTCGATCTCGTAGTGCGCTCCGCGGAAGGTGCACTCGTACGTCGAGCCTCCCTTGTGGGTCATCGCTTGGATAGCTTTGCCCGCAATGTCACCGCCGAGCACCATGATGTCCGCGCCGTACGCTTTGCCACCGTTGAGAAACTTCCGAAAGCACTTCTCAGAGCCGTGGATGTCGGTGGCAAAGTACAGCACCGAACGAGGAGCCTTCGAACCGAACAGCGGGCTCATGAAGCGGCGGCCTCTCGCTCTGCTTTGAACAGCTCAACCATCCGAGTCGCCCGCGCGGGTTCGACGCGGGTCCATGTGGAGCCCTCCTCTTTCAAACTCGTGCCGACGATGGCGCCATCTGCAACCGCCAGCATTGAGGTGACGTTGGATTCGCGCACACCGGTGTTGGCGAGGACGGGAAAGTCGCCGACCGCTTCTTTGGCCTCAACCAGATCGCTGAGCTCGAGCTCTGCTCCAGCCGCCGGCCCGCTGATCAAGAGAACGTCGACGCCCATGTAGACGGCGCCCTTCGCGCGGTCGGCCACTGGCCGATTGCTTACGGACTTCGCCGACTCTGGTGTGATGTTGGCGAAGATCTTCACGTCATCGGCACCGATCGCGTGCCGATAGGCCGCAATATCTCCGAAATCAGGTGCGAAGAGACCCATGTCACTCTCGTAGACACCCGTGAACACCTCGCGGACGAAACTGGCACCCGTGGCGCGAGCCACCGCGACGGCCAATTTCGCGTCCCACAGCAGGTCCACGCCGAAGGGAAGGCGAATATCCGCGCGCAGACGACCAATGACTGCCGCCATGGCGGCGCCCGCTTCAACGCCCACCGACGTGGAGTACGGAAGGTCGTGTTCGTTGCAAAACAGCAGGCCATCAACGCCCGCATCTTGCAACGCGTGGACCTCGTGGGCGAGCGATTGATAGATCTTTTCCATGCCGCCGGCGGCGTCATGGCGAGGGCGTCCTGGGAGGCCGAGTAGATGGCACATAGCGATCAAAGGCTTCTTCACGCCAAATGTCTCGGTCAAAACATCCACGGTAATCCTCCAACTTTCGAGCGAACGTCGAGCAAACTATCACAGTGCAAACAGACCACTCCGACGGAGAGATGGTTGCAAAATTGCTCGCTGTGCACATCGTATGAGTGAAATAAAACGAAGCGACGTGACCAGCCGACGACACGGCGAGACCCCTGCGATCGCACTGAATCTTGCTTAGAATCGCGGACGGGGCTCGTCTCGACGTGTACAGACAACTCGATGAATTCGCTGATAAGAGCCCAACAAACACTTGCTTTGAGCACCTCGCACAGGTAACTTGCACTCAGGATGTAACAAGCACGATGTTGCTCGTCACGTTTTCTACGCGACGAGCAACATCGTTAACGTACAGGGGGGATCTTTAATGTCGACTACACCGACGACTTCGGAGGGCGGACAGCTCTTCCTCCGCAACAGCACCGGACTGGTGCGAGAAGCCTCGGCCTTCGATGCGATGATATTCAACGCAGTATTTTCCGCTCCGGTGGGTGCAGCGCTTGCGTGGGGTGTGTTCTTCGCCCTCTCCGCGTTTCCCGGAGCAGACCTCGTCACCGCGACACTCATCTCGTTTGTTCTGAACATTCCCGTGATCATCATGATGTCGTTGATGGCATCGAGCATGCCGAGAACCGGCGGCGACTACGTGTGGGTGAGTCGGATCCTGTCGCCTCCGATCGCCGTCGTATCGAACTTTGCGGCCGCCTTCTCCGGCATGATCGGCGCCACATTTTGGGCCCGTTACTTTGCCGTCTTTGCGCTCGGTCCGGTGCTTGTTTCGTTCGGTGTGATCTTTCACAACTCCGGCTTGATCGCGTGGGGAGATCGCTTCCAGACCGATAATGCGTGGATATTCCTCGGCGGTTTGTTCATGATCGTGCTGATGACCCTGATTCTGATCTCTGGCACCAAACGAACCATGCGCTGGCAGAACGTCTTTTGGATCATCGCTTCTATTGGAACCTTCATCGCCTTCGTCGTACTGATTTTCGCCAGTCCCAACACCTTTAAGCACAACTTCAACTCGCTGTCGGCGCGATTTGGTGCGACGGGCAATTCCTACGACAAGGTCATTCACGCGGCAAGCGGAACGATCGCGCTGCACCCCAATGCGGGACTCATGTCCGCGACGTTGCCGGCAGTGTTCGTGATCATGACCTTCATGATGTGGAACTGGTGGAGCGTCTACCTTTCCGGTGAGCTCAAGAGCGCGGGCAACCGCAACCGTCACCTCAAAATCATGTTCTCCGCGCTCACCTGGGACGTCGTTTTTCTCGTGCTCGGCGTGCTCTTGATCTTCAAGGTCGCCGGATACGCGTTTATTTCGGCCGCGGGAGCAGCGGGGAATACCGCGTACGTCATTCCGACGGGTCCCTTCTACCAATTCCTGGCCTCGCTGGCGTCGAACTCGAGGACGCTCGGCGTGCTCATCGTGGGCTCGTTCCTCTTCTGGAGTCTTCCTGCAATGGTGGGTAACAGTTTCATGCCGATTCGAAGCGTGTTCGCCTGGGCGTTTGACCGGTTGCTCCCCGCGAAGTTGGCCGACGTCAACGAGCGCACGCACACGCCCGTGCCTGCGATTCTGACGGTGATGGGCCTCATCACGGTGATGCTTCTGTGGAGTGTCAACGGCACGAGCTTCCAGCTCTGGTTGGCCCTCGGCGTCCTTGCCGGCGTCGTCTGCGTCTGGGTCGTCTCCGTCGCAGCCTTCACCTTTCCCAACCGCCGACCCGACCTCTACCAGGCGTCGCCCGCCAACGTGAATTGGTTCGGTATTCCGGTATTGAAGATTGTCGCGCCACTGTCGGCGCTGGTTATGGCGTTCTTGGTCTACGACGTTTTGAAGTACCCGGCACTTGCGATTCAGACGTATTCGCACTGGTGGTACGTGCCTGGTTTCATGGCGGTCGTCGCGGCGGTCGGACTCTCGATCTTCTACATCGCCAAGGCCGTACGAAAGGGCCAAGGGATCAACATCGACCTGGTCTACAAGGAACTGCCACCCGAATAAGGAATGGCGAACCCGGATGCGGCCTTATCGGCCGCGTCCGGGTGGTGGTCTAGTGACGAACGTCCTCGGGCAATTCGTACCAACGTACGCGCTCGCCCACGACTGCTCGAGACTTCCAACCGATGGTCTTCTTCCCGCCATCAAGAGCGGTCACGATCTGTCCGATTCGTTCGCTGATTAGATCGGCAACGCCCGACGGCAGATCGAATGTAGCGAGCGAGTTGCGCACGACCTCGAGATTGAGTCGAACGGTGTGCTCGAATCCCCAGTCAGCCCCGAGAAGTGAGACGAGACGTCCGGTTTCGATGGTGTCGTTCTTCCCATCACCGAGCGCGTGATCAGCGAGCAGCGCGACAATGTCTTGATTGTCTTTCAGATTCAACTGCACGACCTGCAACTTGGAGAGGAGCAGGTCCGCCAGCGGCACGGTCAGCGGATCGACGTTTAAACGCTGGCGAAAGTCGATGTTGTGGCACATTTGGAAGCGATCCAAGAGCACGTCGAGCGGCCGATTGCGCGTGGGATCCATGAAGTTCAGACGTGTGGCGCCGTGGATCGCGTTGAACATCTTGTCGGGCACGTAGCCCATCTCCTCGAAAAAGGCGACGGTCTTCTTACGCCCGCTCGACAGCGTCATGACGTCAACGTCGCTGTATGTACGACGCAGTCCGGGAAGTTTCGCACTCGGCGAGCGCAGAAAGACGGCCACGCCGCCAATGAGACGAATGGGCAAATTTTGCGAGGCAGCGGCTTGCGCGATTCGCAAGCCTTCGTCACACGGATCGTCCAATGGCGGCAAAATGGACTGCGGAGTGTCAGACACGAAAAAAGTATAGTTGTGCAAATTGGAGGTATTTGTGGCGAGTGTTACGCCAAGTTCATTCGATGGAAAGCTTGCCCTCGTCACTGGAGGTACTTCAGGGATCGGTCTTGGAATCGCCGAGGCGATGTTGCGACGCGGGTTCAGGGTGGTCGTCACTGGGCGAGATCGCCAACGTGGTGACGAAGCCGTTGCAAAGCTTCGTGCGCTTGGCGACGCCTGGTTTGTATCGGCGGATGCCGAACGTGATGACGAGATACTTTCATCCGTAGAAGAAGCGGTCCAGTTATTGGGAGGGCTCGATGCGCTGGTGAACAACGCCGGCGTCGCGCTGAACGCCTCGCTCCTTGCAACGCCAGCCACTGAGTTCGATCGATTGATTCGAGTCAATCTTCACGCGCCGCTTGTCTACGTCCAAGCTGCCCAACCCCATCTCGCCAAGAGGAAGGGGGCGGTGGTGAATATTGCGTCCGACGCAGGCCTACGGGGCGAACAGCCCATCGGGGCCTACTCCGTGTCCAAGGCGGGACTCGTAATGATGAGCCGCCTACTCGCCCTCGATCTTGCCGCAGACGGAATCCGCTGCAACTGTATCTGTCCCGGCGCGACGCCCCCCGGCATGCGCCATACGGGGCCCCTCGCTGACCCCGAGGCGGGCGAAGACACTTCCCAGTGGAAAGCGCCGCCGCTCGGACGCTTTGGGCGTCCCGAAGATGTGGGGGCTGCGGTGTTGTTCTTCCTCAGCGAAGAATCGTCATTTTGCTCTGGTACCGAGCTCTTGGTCGACGGTGGCCTCCAGGCAGGTGTCAGTTTCTAGGACCGAAGGTCGATGCGCAATGCGAGTACGACCTGACCTCGACGGATCACCGTTCTTCGTAACTTCGAACCCCCAATCCTCGCGACGCCACCCGTAGGATGGTTGGCTCGTGAGCCTCGAACCAACCTCTTCGCCAAGCGCTCCTTCGACCGAGGTTTCGTTTCGATCCTTCTCGTTCGCGAGCGCCACCGGGATATTCATCTTGATGGGTGCGGTGACATCCCTTTACGGCCCACTCCTCGAGAGCTTTACTCACCGCTTTCATATTTCTCTCCCAACGGCCGGCGCGGCGCTCAGTGTGTATTTCGTCGGAGCGACCCTAGGTGTGCTGCCGGGATGGCTCGGACTAAAACGACTCAACGGCCGCCACGTGCTCACCCTCTCGCTGTTGTCGATTTCCCTCGGCGCGGCGGGGGCCACGTTCTTGCACTCGTGGGCCTTCTTTCTCGCGAGCGCGTTCGTCATCGGCCTCGGTTTCGGGGCGCTCGATATCGCCCTCAATACGCTCCTCGCGCGCACGGCCCCCGAAGGCCGCGCTCACCGTCTGAGCATTGGCAATGGCGGGTACGGCGTGGGCGCGGTCATCTGTCCGCTCGTCATCATCGGGCTGGGACCGTCGCATTTCACGACGCTCTTTGGCGGACTCTGTGTGATTGGCCTCGTGCTATCCACTGCGAACGGTGGCGTGCACGCTCCCCCGCTACGCACCGAAGCACTGCAACGCGAGATCACCAAGATGAAGGCGCAGCGACGTCCCATTCTCTTTACGTTCGTGATCGCGTACGTGCTCTATGTCGCCATTGAAACCACGTCGTCGGGTTGGATGGCGACCGATCTTCACGGCGTGGGTTATTCCCAGTCGATCGGGAGTCTCGTCACCGCCGGTTTCTGGGGCGGGCTTGCCGTCGGTCGCCTCGCTGGCGGTCCTCTCTATCACTGGCTGTCGGACAAGAAGCTCGTGCTGGGCGGTCTCACCGCAGCGATCGTGCTCTGCGGTCTGGCCGCGATCGACCCCGTCGCCCCTTTCGCCTATCCGCTGCTTGGTCTCATCATCGCGTCGATCTTCCCGATGGGACTCATTTGGTATACGAAACTATGCCCGCACGACAGCGACGGCCTTTCGCTGCTCATCTTCATCATGATGATTGGCGGCGTCGCGGGTCCGGGGTTAGTGAGTCTTCTCGTTTCCCATCTTGGAGTTCGTGTCGTGCCCTTCACCATCGCGATCTACGCCGCTCTCGACCTCGCAGTATTTTTGAGCGCGCGGCGATTTCGACCAATCGTCGTTGCGGGGGCGACGGACCCAAGCTCGTCAACGTAGCCAGCGAGTTTTCCTGACCATGCCTCGAGCGACAAGGTGACTCCGGTACGCATCGTTGCGAGATGCACTCCCTGGTTTCAATGGCGAGCGCAATGATTCTCAATCAATCGTTTACGGCTATTCCCGTTTCATAGTCGAAAAACTCCAGTCGTTCGGTTGCAAACTCGAACCGCACGCGCTCCCCGGCGAGAGCTCTGAGCCGAGGTGCCACTCTCGCCACGAACGCAGGCTTCTCTTCCTCGTCTTGAGAGTCGCCCAATTCGGCTCCTTCTGCTATAACTCCGCCTTCGGCACGGACCACGCGCGCGTCCGCCTGAAAGTGGATTAGCAATTCTGAACCGAGCGCCTCAACGAGTTCGATTTCACCATCTATTGATGCCTTAGTTGTCTCTCCGGAAGCGATCGAGAGGTCCTCTGGTCGGATGCCTATGACAATGGACCGCCCCGCAAAGCGTTTCAGGCCTGGTCGCAGTTGAAGGGCCTCGGAAGAAAGAGTGAACTCCTGAGAGCCGAGCTTCACGGTCTGCGCGTCATTCAAGAGAGCGCCTTCCAGAAGGTTCATGGCAGGCGATCCAATGAATCCGGCAACAAAGATGTTGGCCGGTCGGTCGTAGAGCACCTGAGGTGCATCGCATTGCTGAAGTACACCTGAGCGGAGCACAGCAACGCGATGCCCGAGCGTCATCGCCTCGGTCTGGTCGTGCGTGACGTACAGCGTGGCAACTCCGATTCGCTTTTGAACCCTCGCCACTTCGGCCCGCATCTGCACTCGCAGCTTCGCGTCAAGGTTCGAGAGAGGTTCGTCCATCAAGAACGCCCTCGGTTCACGAACGATCGCGCGGCCCATCGCCACGCGTTGGCGCTGACCGCCCGAGAGCTGGCTTGGCTTTTGGCCGAGCCAGTCCGAGATCCCAAGAACTTTTGCGGCGGCCTTAACCTTTGCGTCAATCTCATCCTTCGACAGCTTCTTCATTCGCAGCGCGAAGCCAATGTTCTGAGCAACGTTCATGTTGGGATAAAGCGCATAGCTCTGGAAGATCATCGCAATATCTCGATCGCGAGGCGTGACGTCGTTCACGACGTCGTCGCCGATCCGCACTGTTCCTGCTGACACCGACTCGAGTCCGGCGATCATGCGCAGCACCGTTGTCTTCCCGCAACCAGACGGGCCGACGACTACCATGAACTCCCCGTCATTGATGTTGAGATCGAGCTCCTTTATCGCTTCGTACCCGTTTGGGTAGACCTTGCGTACGCCTTCAAGATTTATTGAAGCCATCGTGTTCTCTCCAGCCTTCGTCTCACTTATTGATCAGTCATCGGTGCGTCTGCGTACAAATGTCACTGCGCTCAGGGAACTCGTACTCGGGCGATGGGGAAACCTACTCATCGCCTGGTGTCTCTCTCCTTAGCCGCAGTACGGACCAGCCCTCAATCAGAGGCAGATCGACCTCAATGGCGCGGCCTTGACGATGCGAAGCGACGGACGAAACTATGGGAGCGAATCGACCGGCGTCCGCACCGAGCACCGCAGCGTCAGCTCGCCACGACTCGGGATCATCGAGCAAAACACGAACGGTTACCTTAGACAGCGTCCCCGCGAGAGTGACTTCGGACCATGTCGCGTTCTCGCTTCCGGTCAAATCAATAACGCTCACGCTGATGACATCCTCACCGTGGACGACTCGAGCGAACGCGCTCCCACCAATCGGCTCTGGTTTCACCGGAGCGTCTGCCGAGATAACCACCGAACCGTTCTCGTCACCGATCTCGTACCAACTGGTGTCTTCGCCTTCATAAAAGAGATCGCGACAGCGCAGCGAAAAGCGGTGCCAGTCGAGGACCGTCTTCGCTTCGATGTCGTCAAGCCGCACGTGCTTTGGATAGTACGGATCGCACAGTGCCCCCCGCACATCTCCGTACAACAGCGAGCTGCCACCTAGGCACGTAACGATGGCTTCGGTATACACGACCGTACGCAACGCGCTCTCGCGAGCTTCTTCACTAATTGGTCCGGTCGGTCCGTCGATTCCCCACACTGGCGGGTAGCACGCAATGGAACCGCGAAGTAGCGGATCACGTGTGACGGGGTCAGTCAGACCTGCCCTTCCGGAACTTCGATCCATCAGGCTTTCGAGATGGCGCCAACCGTCATTCGGTGGCCATACCTCGCAGTATCGAAATCCGGGCCCGTGAGAGAGGTGAGCAGCGGAGGGCACTCCGTTCACCTGATTGAAACTGATGAGATCGGACGATCGCGCGGCTCGAAGATGCTTGAGGAAGGACTCGTATGCGGCGCGAATATCCACCGCGTTGCCGTCGGCGTCGTGGGACACGCGCGGATACCCGTAGGTGTCCACGTGAAGCCCGTTGAATCCAATCGCATCCATCGCGGATCCGTACGACTCGGCAAAGTGCTGCTGCCAGGATTCATTCCCTGGATTGGCGAGAACAATCTGATCAAGAAATCGAATCGCCACACCATCGTCCTGGTAGAGGAGCATCTCAGGATGTTCCTCAGCAAACGCGTTACCGACCGCGTAGATGGGTGCGTACGCGTGAGCGACTGCCCCGAGCCTTTGGAGCCCTGTCGCGAGTTCGCGAAGCGCATCGAACGAAACAGCTCTGTTCGAAGGGTCTTTCCAACCGCTCAACGCTCCTAATGGTTCGGTGTAACTCGCCATCCAGTCGTAGATCTGCACTACCGTCGATCGCAGCGAACGGTGCCATTCGAGCACCTTCGTGACGTCCTCGGGCTCGAATGACGTCGCGAATCCGTGAACGGGGCGCTCGCCCTGATGACCACCGATAGTGGTGAATTCCTCCGCGAGGATCCCTCCGTTCGCATCCAACGCTTGGACGCAATAAGTTCCCGACTCGAGGCGGCCAAAGTGAGCACTCCGGTCGAACGCGGCGTGGACGACTCTCCCGGACGCCACTCGAGCAATTACACGAGACGTTCCCTCAGGTAATGCGGTGACGTCGATTTCCTCGTCCACTCGATAAAACGAAAGCAGATCGTCAAACTTCTCACCAGTCTCGACAGTCATTCGAGCGTCACCTTCCCTTCAAAATTCGTAATCCGTTCAATCACGTGAGGGCTCGATTGATCTTCGGGCGCATAAAGCATTTCAACTTCGATCAATCTCATTGAGCTACCGAATCGCTCCGAGAGACACGCCCGATCGAAACCACTTGAGCGAAACGAGAAACACGACGATCACCGGTACCGTGGCGATGACTGAGGCCGCAAAGAATGGCCCCCACGCGACGGTGTGCACACCGATGAAGTCAGCGAGCCCCACGGGAAGCGTGTAATTGCTCGATGAGCTGATCATCGTCAGCGCAACCGGAAACTCATCCCAGGCAGCGCTGAAGATGAACATCGATACGACGGCGAGCGCCGGTAGCGAAAGCGGCACTATGAGACTCCACAGCACTCGAAGCGTCCCCGCTCCGTCCATTCGGATGGATTCTTCATACTCGCGCGGAATCGCCTCAAAGAATCCGCGCAGCAGAAAGATTGTGAACGGCAGGTTCGATGAGACGTATAGCAATGTGAGGCCAACGAGCGAGTTCAAGAGGTGAAGGCGGTCCATCAGCAGAAACTGAGGAATGACTAACAAAAGATTGGGCACGGCCAAGCTCGCGAGGAATACGTAGAAGATGGTCTGCTTGAAGGGAAATTTGTATCGCGCGAAGGCAAAGGCCGCGAGCGAGGCGCACACCACGGTGATGAACACTGTCGCGAGCGATACGAAGAGGCTGTTGAAGAAGTAGCGGCTAAAGCTGTTTTCCGTCCAAGCCTGGACATAATTCTGGATCGTCGGGTGTGTAGGAATTAGCACCGTCGCGCCCAACAGACCACCGTTTGGCTGAAACGAGAGCGAAACCATATACAGGAGCGGACCAAGCGACACCAGGGCGAGCACGACAGCGATGATCAGTCGCGGGGTGTTGCGCTTTCTGATTCCAAGAAGCCCTGGGCCCGTATCCGTCATCGGAGTGGGAGCCTCGTGCTCGATCGTAAGTGTCATTTACAGCTCCTACAAATCTTGCCGACGAAGTATTCGAATTTCCATGGCGCTAAAACCAAAGAGCACCACCGCAAGCAGCGACGCCAACGCCGCACCGTAGCCGAAGGCAAAGTTCGCAAACGCTTGCTGGTACATGTAGGTCATAAGAGATTGGGTTGAGTTGTACGGACCGCCCTTAGTGATCTCAAAAATCTGTGTGAAGACCTGGGCTCCGCCGATAACGAGCAGCACCAAGACAAAGGTCACGGCGCCGCGGATGGAAGGGAACACCACGTACCGCCAGACATTCCTCTCTTTCGCACCGTCGATCCTCGCCGATTCGAGGAGCTGTCGCGGGATGCCATCGAGAGCCGCGAGAAAGATGATGAACGACCAGCCGACGCCCTTCCAGATGCTGAGTATCCAGATGACCGCGTTTGCGGTCCACGTTTGCGCTGTCCAGTCAATGCTGACGCTGTGACCGACAAAGACGCCCGCGACGGCGTTCATCACTCCGCCCTGGGACGCGAAGATGTAGGAGAACACCCAGCTCACGACCACCCATGACGTGACCACGGGTATGTAAATGGCCGCGCGCCAGAAGATCGAACCCGGCAGGCGGTCCGTCAACGTCGCAGCTGCGAAGAGGCCGATCGCCATCTGAATCGGAACCGTAATGACGATGAAGAGGAACGAGTTGAACGCGGCGGTGCGAATAGTCGGATCGTGAAAAATAGCCGTGTAGTTCGACCACCCGAGGTATGGATTGCTCGCGCCTGGAAATATGTGCCAGTCGTAGAAGCTGATGTCGAATTGGCGGTAAATCGGGTACACAGTAAATATGAGATAGATGATGATTGCCGGAGCAAGCAGAAGATACGGCGTCATGAATCGACGAGTACGTCGCAGCCGCTTCGGGCGCCTCGGTGCGGCGCCCGGCAAAACTTCTGCCGGGCGCCGATCGGGGCGACTAACTACTGTCATCCTTTCGACTTGAGAGCCGTATTGGCGTCTGCTGTCGCGATCTGAAGCCCCGCGGCGACGGTCACCTTTCCTGCGAGCATCTGCGCAAGCTCGTTCGAGAAGTCTGTGTCAAGCGTTCCGTACCCCTGATTGACCGGACGAGCGCGAGCAGTCAAGAGTGCTTGCGCGAAGATCTTGAGAGCAGGGTTCTCGGTCGTCTCGTCGGTTGCAAGATTCTTGTACGGCGTCATGTCACCCGCATCGGCCATTGACAACTGGGCGAAGGGTGACTCGAGGAACTTGACGAACTTCTCTGTCGCCGCCATCTGCGGCGCATTTTTGGGGATGACGAGATCCTCACCGCCAACGACTGAAACGGTGCCGCCCGGTCCCTTGGGGATCAGCTCGGTGCCGTAGCCCGTGAAGCTGGCATCCTTGTAGGTGGTCGTCGCCCAAGGGCCGTCCATGTACATGGCGTACTGCCCGGTCGGGAACCCCGTCTCGCCACTAATGGCACCGGAACCACCGACGAAGTCAGTGCCGATAACTCCCGTTGTGTCGAGCGACACGAGCTCTTGGACTGCGGATTCGGTCGCGGGAGAGTCCATGTAACCGGTCGCGGTGGTCCATTTGGCATTGGTAAAGTTTCCACCATCAGTCCACACGAACGGACCTACGTTCCAAATGTCGGTGCTGTCCACGCCCAGGCCGTGTTGGCCCTTTGACGGGATCGTCAAGGTCTGCGCATCCGCAATCATCTGGCTCCAAGTCGTTGGAGGAGTGAGGTTCGCCGCTGCAAAGTCCGCCTTGTTGTAGAACAAAACTTGCGTGTTCGTGTCGTCTGGCACTCCATAGTAACCACCCTTATAGAGGTTCGTCGACAATGGACCTGGGTCAAGATTCTTCTTCATCGCGGCAAACCACGGCTGCTTGGACGTCTCGAGCAAGACTCCTTCTGAAGCAAGTTGCGGCACCCAGGCGATGTCCGAACGCATCAAGTCTGGTGGATCGCCCGCCGCCGCCGACGCAATGAACTTGTTCAACATGCCGTTGTAGGGAAGAGTGTCATCCTTGACGGTGATACCCGGATTTTGAGATTCGAACGCCGGGATAACGATGCCATTCATGACCGGTGTTTCGGTCACATCGTTGTATGCATTCCAAAACGTGATGGTCACCTTGTGCTTCGCAGCGGCCCCACTGGTTCCAGACGCGCCAGCAATCAGTCCCGTCGCAATGAGGGCTGATGCCGCCACACAGACTTGAATCCTCCTGCCAGTTCTTGATACGTACAGTTGCTTGATATTCATGAGATTCCTGCACTTTCCACTTCAGTCATGGGCTAATCAGCCCTCCCTCAAATCAGATGATGCGCGGGGCGACGTAGCCCCTCACTGCTTCACTTCCCCCTTCGAGTCACCCCTTCTTGCCCCCTTTTGGCTGTTTTAGATTCAACGTGATCCTGGACCGTTCGATTCTTCGTTTCGACCGCTTATCGCATCGCAGAGGACGACGTACATGGCGTGCGACCACGTCAGATCCTGAGCGGGCAGCCCCCATCGAGCCACCCATTCTTGGTAGTGCTCGGGATCGCGCTCGTCACCTCCATACTGCTCACCGAGAAGCCCGAGATCATCGAAGTGCGAGGCGATCCACTCGCGACAGCGTTCGGCGCCCTCAACGTCGCCGGTATCCACGTAGTGCCGTCCGAGCGAGCCCGTCAGCACTGGCCACGCGCCGCTGCCAAAGTAAATGTCGGTTGGGTAGCGACGGATTCCACCGTGCAACGAAAGTCGATCTTCAACAAGCGATACGGTCTTCGCGAAATATTCATCATCGCGATCGACGACACCGAAGGGCCACGAAAGCCAGAGCGAACTGCCATCCACGTTGCTGTTGGCACTCGACTTCACGTAATAGCCGTTTCGTATCGCGCTCTCGAGGAGATACGTCTTCACATTGACAGCGCCGTCCAGATATCGCTCGTCGCGCAAAAGCGTCGCGGCCGCAGTTAGACCGCCGTACACGCTCGCCAAGGTTGAGGTGTGGAGTGCATCGCCATTCTCTTCCCATACGTCGTAACAAGGTGTGAGGGAGAACGTGGCGAGGTACTGCGCGACGCGCGCGACGGATTCGAAAAGCTCGTCGGGAAGATCCGAGTGCCCCGTGAGATCTAGGTGCCGGCCGAGCGACCACAGCCACGTTCCGTATCCATCGATCTGAAAGTTTGGCCAATCATCGACGACGATCTTTCCCGCGAGTGAGAAACGAGCCGGTGGCATCTCATGGGGATCAGGATCCCCGCCCTGCCGACGGGTGGCCGTCACCTTGTCGATATTCTCCGCAATTCCGGAAACAGCGCGATTCGCCCAGTGATGAAAGCGCGCCGACGCTTCGTGCTCCCCCGCGAGATCGAGAGCAAAGGAACTGAAAGACGCATCCCGCAGCCAGCAAAAGTGGTACTCGGCGAAATCCGGTGACGCGATGATGGCCCCATTGGCGCTCTGGTGTTTCAAGATCGACTCGACGCTCCGGCGCACTGTAGGGTCGTCAATTCTCTTGCTCAGCTCAGCTCCCATGTACGAAGTCCAGCTCACTTGAAACTGCGGTTGATGCCGATCCAGCGCGGTGCCAGATCGCAAGACTCTTGTCATCCGCGCCGGGCAGATTGAACGATTCGCGCAGCACCAAGGTGGCTGCACCGACCGCCCACGCCTCGTCACCCCAGCTCTGCACTTTGATATCGAGCTGTCGTCCAACTTCTGCGAATGTTTGCTCTCGGACCGAATTCACGATGGGGTCAATAAAGGGCGCGCCGAGGGCCGTTCCTTCGCCGCAGATAATCAGCAGCTCCGGGTTGAGCAACGTCACCATGTTCGCGACGGCGAGTCCCAGCTTGCGCCCCGCGCTGTCGACGATGTCGAGCGCCGCGGCATCGCTCATCTCCACCAACATCAGAAGTTCCTCGCGCGAGACGTCGTGGCCCTTGCGTTCACTGACTCGGCGACGTAAGGCTCCTTCGCCAACCATGGCCTCGAGGCAGCCAAATCGACCGCACTCGCACTTCGGGCCGCCGGGTTCGACGATCATGTGACCAAACTCGCCAACTGCTCCGTGCGCCCCGCGATAGAGCGATCGATCCACGACAATGCCAAGGCCGATGCCGCGGCCAACACTCAGCGTGACGAAGTCACGTGCAGTGTGCGCATCGCCCGCCCACTTCTCAGCGACGGCCAACGTGTTGACGTCGTTCTCGACCCAGACGGGAAGCCCCATACGACGACGCAGCGGCTCCGCGAGATCAACGTCGTGCCACTGGAGAAGGTGAGAAAAGCGACACACGCCTGCGCTCGAGTCGATGATGCCGGAGAGTCCGACGCCGACGCCGAGCACCTTCGACGCGGGCACCGCCGCAGTGAGCAATGCCCGTCGGGTCGCTTGTTCGATGGCCTCGAGAGCGGCCATTGGCTCGCCCACGAGACGGACATAGTGTTCTTCACTCGAGACGACCTGCGCGTTGAGATCGCAGACCACGGTCGTGAGCCCGTCGCCGCGAAGCTTGATGCCCACGACGTAGCCCGCCTTCGGATCGACGCTCAGCAACACGGGTGGACGACCACCGCTCGAGGGGGCCGTCGTCGTCTCGACGACGATCCCCCGCTTCATCAGATGATCGACAATGGCCGACACCGTGGGTGCGCTCAGCTGACTTTGCCGAGCGAGCTCCGCTCGAGAAATGGATTCCGCTCGACGGACTAACTCGATCAAGAGGCTGACGTTGATGTCGCGCAGAAGTGAACGAGAGGCCCGCGGTGGGTTGGGCCGAGCCGCAGGCTCTCGCTCCTCGTTCGCTGGCAGGAGATCTGCGCGGGAGCGCTCCGGTTGGGACGCAGCGTCCGGCGTTTTACGACTCATTTCCCCCCTCTGACGAACTATTAAGCCGTAAGAAACTTACTTAATTAAGTGAAGATACTAAGTAGTCCACCACGAGAAGTCAAGACGGGGACGGAAATTTCTTTCCCAGGCAGCGCCGGACAGGCGTTAGAACTGGATCAGCATCGAAACAAAGGCAATAGCGACGATGAGCAGCAACGTGTCGATCGAGCGCACGAGCTTGCGCCCCTGATCGCCGGTCGCGACGCCGTCGCGCGCGATCGTTGCTGCGATGGCGCGCTCCTCAGGCAAGGTCCGCGCTTCCAGATGCCCCGCCGCCGCGAGATAGCAGAGAAGCCCCACGATCACCCACGGCTGCGAAGGGTCGACGGACTTCCCGCCACTGAGCGACATGATCAGTCCGGTTACCGGCATGACGTGGAGTACGCGCGCTGCCCAGTTACGCCGTTCGGGGAATCGCAACCGCTGCGTCTTCGCATCCGCACCTCGAGCCACGGCGAGCGCCCCAAGGCGCATCGCGATGAACACGACGATCGTGGCGACCGCAGCGATGATGTGTACGACGAAGATCCAGTCGTACGTGACCGAGGTCGCGATCATGAGTCGAGGAGCAACCTCTCCGCCGCGCTATACGGATCGGTCGATCCGACAATGAGCGCTTCGACCTCGTCGTCGTACGCCGAGCCGTGGGAGAGTTCCGAGACTCTCGAGCGAAGAACCACGCCCACCACCTTGTCAAGTTCGCTGCGGGCCCGACGACGCCTCGACTCTGCGAGTTGGTCATCATCGAGAAAGCGCCGATGCGCGTCAATCGCCTCGAAGAGATCGTCGATGCCCGCGCCATCGGTCGCCGTCGTCTCCACAATGAGCGGCCGCCATGCCCGTTCTCGCCCGAGGTCAAGCATTTGCTCGAGGTCTCGTCGTGTCTCTCTGGCGCCTGGACGGTCCGCCTTATTGATGACGAACAGGTCGGCAACCTCTAAGAGACCCGCCTTGTTGGCCTGCATGGAGTCTCCCCAGCCGGGATTCGTCACGACGATGGTCGTGTCGGCAGCCGAGGCGATCTCCACTTCCATCTGCCCGACACCAACGGTCTCGACGACGACGAAGGGAAAGCCGCTCGCGCCAAGCACGCGCACGGCGTCGGGGACTGCGAGCGAGAGGCCTCCCAGATGACCGCGCGTCGCCATCGAACGAATGAAGACGTGCTCGTTCGTCGCATGATCCTGCATGCGAATCCGATCGCCCAAAATCGCGCCACCAGAAAATGGCGAGGTCGGATCGACACAGAGGATGCTGATCTGATCGAAGCTCTCGGCGTCGCCGACCTTCCCGCGATCGAGGGCCGCCGTGATTAGTCGATCGGTCAGCGTCGACTTGCCCGCGCCAGGAGAGCCAGTAAGCCCGACGACATACGGTGGCGCGGTGGCGTACGCGAGGGCCACGGTCGCACGGTGAAAGTCACCACCCGATTCGACGTAGGTCAGCAGGCGCGCCAGGGCGCCACGCGACCCGTCACGGGCCTCGTGGAGCAGGACGTCAGGATCTCGAGGGATCACGAATACCGTTCAACGTGCGCGCCGAGGGCGGCCAGTCGTCCCGCAAAATCGTCGTAGCCACGGTCAAGGTGTTCGAGTCCCGTCACGGTGGTCTCGCCATCGGCGACCAGCCCGGCGAGCACCAGCGCGGCAGTTGCGCGCACGTCGGACCCGTGCACCGAGGTGCCGATCAGATGATCGACGCCGCGAATCATCGCGTGGTGACCCTCGGTCGTAATGTTCGCGCCGAGGCGCACCAGCTCGTCGACGTAGCGAAAGCGACCTGCGAACAGGTTTTCCGTGACGACAGAGACGCCATCAGCGACGCTCAAGGTCGTGGTCAAGATCGGTTTGTAGTCGGTCGCGACGCCGGGATACGGCAAGGTCGCAATGTCGACCGATCGAAGGCGCCCTTGGGACTTGACGGCGACGCCAAGACCGCTGCGATCCACCTCGGCGCCCATGGCTTCGAGCTTTCGAAGGAGCATCACCATGTGGTCGGCGCGCGCGTCGACCACGCGCACGCTCCCTCCCGTGATGAGCCCCGCCGCGAGATACGTGGCCGACACGACGCGGTCAGTGACGACCTCGTGTGCAGCCGGAGCCAACTCCTCGACGCCGTCAATGGTGAGGAGCGAGGTGCCGAGCCCTTCGATGTGCGCGCCCATCGCAATGAGCTGACGGCCCAGGTCCTCCACCTCGGGCTCGCGAGCGGCGTTGTCAATGATCGTTCGACCCTCGGCGAGCACCGCCGCCATCAAGAGATTGTCGGTCGCCGTATGACTCGGATACTCGAGCGTGATGCGTGTCGCGCGCAGGCGTCGCGTGGTCGACGTTGCGTGGATCGACGAGCGGTCGTTGCGGAACGTTGCGCCCATGGCGCTCAGTCCCTCCGTGTGAAAGTTGATTGGACGTTGCCCGAAGTCGTCGCCACCGGGAAGCGCCATGTTCGCCTCGCCGCAGCGTGCGAGCAATGGTCCGAGCACGACGATTGATGCGCGCATTGACTCAAAGAGGTGTGCAGGCGCGACCGGGTGCAGCTGATCGGCTACGGGAACGATCACGCGGAGCTCGTGCTCCTTCGGTGCCGAGACACGGCACCCGAGTGCGATCAGCAGCTCACTCATCACGACGACGTCGCTGATACGTGGCACGTTCGTCAAATGGTGCTCACCGGAAGCTAACAAACAGGCAGCCATCTGCTTTAAAACCGCGTTTTTTGCGCCGTACGCCCGAGCCTCGCCCACGAGGGCTCCAGCGGGCTTTACGACGAGAGAAGTCACCCTCTAAGTATTGCCGCTCCGCGGATTGGACCAGATTTTGAGGTGCCCCATCGGGCACGCCGGTTACGCTGGCCACAATGCAACGACCCCTAAAGCCCGACCGTAACCTCGCACTCGAGCTCGTGAGAGTGACCGAAGCAGCAGCCATCGCCGCCGCACGCTGGTCAGGGCGCGGTGACAAGATCGCCGCTGACAAGGCGGCGGTTGACGCCATGCGCTTCGTTCTCGGGGCCGTGGCGATGGACGGCGTGGTTGTCATCGGTGAAGGCGAGAAGGACGAAGCACCGATGCTCTACAACGGAGAGAAGATCGGGGACGGTCGACCGCCGCTCGTCGATATTGCCGTTGACCCCATCGACGGGACGCGACTCACGGCCCAGGGTCGTAACGGCGCCCTCGCCGTCATCGCCCTCGCCGAACGCGGCACGATGTTCAACCCGGGTCCCTGCTTCTACATGAAGAAGATCGCCGTCGGTCCCAGAGGACGCGGCTCGGTCGACGTGAACGCCTCGGCGACGGACAACCTGCGAGAGCTGTCGAAGCGCTTGAACAAGCCCGTCCAAGAGATGGGTGTCGTCATCCTTGATCGCCCTCGCCACGACGATCTCGTCGCGGAAGTGCGCGAAGCGGGCGCTCGCGTGATGTCGATCACCGACGGCGACGTCGCGGGCGCGATCGCAACCGGCTGGCCGAACTCCGGCGCCGACCTGCTGATCGGCATCGGCGGCACCCCTGAGGGCGTCATCGCCGCCGCGGCGTTGAAGGGTCTCGGTGGCGAGATCCAAGGTGTCCTACACGCCGACAACGATGGCGTACGCAAAGAGGCCGAGGCACTTGGCTACGACTTCACGAGAGTGCTCACGACGGACGATCTTGTCGCGAGTGACAACTGCTTCTTCTCAGCAACGGCCATCACGGACGGCGACTTCCTGAGGGGCGTGCGCTTCTACGAATTCGGGGCGACGACCCAATCGCTCGTCGTTCGCTCGCGTTCTGGCACCCTACGAACCATCGAGACCTTTCACCGCCACGACAAACTTCAGGAATTCACGCTCGCGGGTTTTTAGAATTTTCTCAGAAGATTCTTTTCACAAAGTTGCTGGTTGCGCTATCGATTTCTCGCACGTAGCCTGCACCCCAAGAGCCGTTTGGCTCATGCGCTACAGCGTGAAGGAGGGGCTATGAAGGTCTCGCAACTGCTGGAAACAAAAGGTAACGACGTATCGACAATCTCCCAGGAGCGCACCATCGCGGACGCCATCGCACTCCTCAAGGAGCGAAGCATCGGCGCGCTCGTGGTGACAGGCCCGAAGACACCACTCGTCGGGATGTTCTCCGAGCGAGACGTCGTGCGTGCGCTGGCCGTGAGCGGCGAAAAGGCGCTCACCCAGAAAGTAGCCGAGCTCATGAGTCGAGACGTCGTCACGTGCACTAAGTCAACGGACATCAACGACTTGATGACCACCATGACCGAGCGGCGATTCCGCCACGTGCCGGTGGTCGAAGAAGAGCGCCTGATTGGCTTGGTTTCGATCGGTGACGTCGTGAAGGCCAGACTCGACGAACTCGAGCACGACAAGCGTGACCTCCTGGACTACGTGTCGGGGCGCTAACTACTTCGTCGACGCGGCACGCAGGCGCAGCTCGGCGCGCCCGAGCGCAGCGGAGAGCACCGATGCGGCGTCCTGATCGTCAGCTTTTTGGGCGACCGACAGTGCGTTCTGGGCGATGTCCTTTGCGGCCTGAGCGCGCGCGACGTCAATATCAGTCGTGCGCTCAGCGACGCTCGCGAGTATGGTCGCGAGCGTCGTATCTGGTTCCAGCCCGGGTCCCACCTGAAAGAAGCCCGAATGAACGGCGAACGCGATCGGGCCCTCTTCGGTGTCGACTCGGACGATGGTCGAGACGATGTCGCCGACCGTCGAGGTGTGCTGGGCGAGCACTGTAAAGTCGCCCTCGGAAGAACGCGCCACGAGCGCCGACGCCGGCCCAGTCCAGAGCGCCGCCTCGGGCGCCAGGATTTCGACGTTGAGCGTCGCCACTAGCTCTTCGCGATCTCGGCGGCCTTGGCTTCGACGTCCGAAGCGCCACCCACGTTCAAGAACGCCTGCTCGGGGTACTGGTCGAGGTCACCCTTGACGAGGTGTTCGAACGATTCGATGGTCTCTTGCACCGGCACGTTAATGCCGTCGATACCAGTGAAGACCTTTGAGACGAACATCGGCTGGGACAAGAAGCGCTGAATCTTGCGAGCGCGGGTGACCGTGATGCGGTCCTCTTCGGAGAGCTCGTCAAGACCGAGAATCGCGATGATGTCCTGGAGCTCTTTGTTGCGCTGCAGGATCTGCTGAACCTGGCGCGCGACGGCGTAGTGCCGCTCGCCAACGATCTCGGGCGCCAAGATGTTGGACGTCGAGGTAAGTGGGTCCACCGCCGGGTAGATACCGAGCGCTGCGATCTGACGACTGAGTTCGGTCGTCGCGTCGAGGTGGGTGAACGTCGTGAACGGCGCCGGGTCGGTGTAGTCGTCCGCGGGAACGTAGACGGCCTGCAGCGACGTGATGGAGTGACCACGCGTCGAGGTGATGCGCTCTTGGAGCTCGCCCATCTCGTCAGCCAAGGTCGGCTGGTAGCCCACGGCCGACGGCATACGACCGAGCAGCGTCGACACTTCAGAGCCCGCTTGCACGAATCGGAAGATATTGTCGATGAAGAGCAACACGTCCTGGTTCTTCACGTCACGGAAGTACTCGGCCATCGTGAGTGCCGCCAGGGCGACGCGCAGGCGCACCCCAGGTGGCTCGTCCATCTGGCCGTAGACGAGCGCCGTCTTCTCGATAACGCCCGACTCACGCATTTCGAGCAACAGGTCGGTCCCCTCACGAGTCCGCTCGCCCACTCCGGCGAAGACGGACACGCCGTCGTGCTGCTCGGCGACACGACGAATCATCTCCATGATGAGGACGGTCTTTCCAACGCCCGCACCGCCGAAGAGGCCGATCTTGCCACCTTGCACGTACGGTGCGAGCAGGTCGACGACTTTGATGCCGGTTTCGAACATCGTGGCGCGCGGCTCCAACTGGTCGAACGCCGGCGGATTGCGGTGAATCTCCCAGCGGTCCTCGACCGCACCGATGTCGTCGGTGTCGAGCGGCTCGCCGATGACGTTAAAGACGTGGCCGAGCACGGCCTCGCCAACCGGCACGGTGATTCCCTTGCCGCTCTGGCGGACGATGGCCCCGCGTACAAGACCGTCAGTCGGGCGCATGCAGACGCAGCGCACGCGACCTTCGCCGATCTGCTGGGCGACTTCGGCGACCACGGTGACGGTGTGGCCTTCGAGGTCAATGTCCATCTCAACGGCGTGGTTGATCTCCGGCAAGGAGTGCGGCGGAAATTCGACGTCGACGACCGGTCCCGCAATCGCGACGACTCGACCCGTTTCCAACTTGGTCTGCTCTTCAGTCACGGTCATTTGCTTCTCACTTTCCCGAGCGGAGCGCTTCTGCGCCGCCCACGATTTCCATAATCTCTGTAGTGATCGAGTCCTGTCGGGCTCGGTTCATCACGCGCGTCAATGTCTGGCCGAGCTCGTCGGCATTATCGGTGGCAGCGGCCATGGCGCGCTGTTGGCTCGTGTGGAATGCGGCGGCGCCCTCGAGCAGAGCGGAGAAGATCTCGCTCTCGATCGCTTTGGGCATCAGCTTCACGAGGAGCTTTTCGACCTCGGGCTCGAACTCGGTGTATCCCCGCAAAGCCTTTGGCTCGGTGGTCTCGGGCAGCTCGGGCACGACGAGCGGCAAGAGCTGCTCGGTCTCGACGCCCTGGGAACCGGCCGAAAAGTATCGCGTCGAGACGAGAAGGACCTGCTGGACGTCGCCACGCAGGTAGGCGTCAGCAACGCGCGTGGCGATCCCCTGTGCGTCGCTGTAGCTCGGGCGATCGAGAAATCCAATGAAGCTGTCCTCGACATCAATCCCACGGAAGCGGAAGAACGCGGCTCCCTTTTTTCCGACGGTGTACAGCTGGACTCTCGTGCCCTCGTGCTGGAGCTTCGCGACGAGGCGCTCACCTGCGCGCAACGAGGCGTTGTTGTAGGGGCCCGACAGGCCTCGGTCACCGGTGACTACGAGCACCACGGCGTCGTCGATCTTGTCGGGCAGCGTCAGCAGCTTCTTCGCTCCCGCAGGGTCGCCGAGGGCCGCTTCGAGGATGATGCGCTGCATGCCAAGGCGATACGGGCGATTCGCAATGATGCGCGCGAGACTCCGAGGAATCTGGGACGCCGCGATGAGCTCCATTGCCTTAGTGATCTTGCGCGTCGATTGCACCGACCTGATCCGTCGGCGCAGAACCCGTTCTTGTCCACCGGCCACGATTCCTCCTTTCCCTGGCTGTCCGCTACTTAGTTACTGGTCGCAAAGGTGTCGAGGAACGACTTCAGTGCGGCGTCGAGCGGTGCGGTGTCGTTGAGAGCCGCCGTCTCGCGAATGCTCGTCAAGATATCGGCGTGCTTTGCACGAAGGTCCGTCAGGAACTCCGCCTGGAAGCGCGTCACGTCTTCAACGGGAAGGGTGTCGAGATAGCCCCTCGTACCGGCGTAGATCACGACGACCTGCTCTTCGACCGGGACCGGCGCGTTGAGTCCCTGCTTCAACAGTTCGGTCAAGCGGTAGCCGCGGTCCAGCTGTTGCTGAGAAGACTTGTCGAGCTCCGAGCCGAACGTGGCAAAGGACTCGAGGTCGCGGAACTGGGCAAGGTCAATCTTCAGGGTTCCCGCGACCGTGCGCATGGCCCTAATCTGGGCGGCGCCACCGACGCGCGACACCGAGTTACCTACGTCGATCGCGGGACGAACACCGGAGTAGAAGAGGTCGGCCTGCAAGAAGATCTGGCCATCGGTGATCGAGATGACGTTGGTCGGAATATAAGCCGAAATGTCGCCGGCCTTCGTCTCAATGATGGGCAGCGCCGTCAGTGATCCGCCGCCCAGCTCGTCGCTCAGCTTCGCCGCGCGCTCGAGCAAACGGCTGTGTAGATAGAACACGTCGCCGGGGTACGCCTCGCGGCCTGGCGGACGGCGTAGCAACAAGGAAATCTGACGGTAGGCCTCGGCCTGCTTGGACAAGTCGTCGTAGACGACGAGGGCGTGCTCGCCCTTTTCCATCCACTGCTGGCCAATGGCGCATCCCGCGTAGGGCGCGAGGTACTTGAACGGTGCCGGGTCGCCGGCGCCGGCGACCACGACAACGGTGTACTCGAAGGCGCCGAAGTCTTCCAGCGTCTTTACGGTCTGGGCGACCGAGGAGTTCTTCTGTCCAATCGCGACGTAGATGCACTTCACCCCTTGACCCTTCTGGTTCAAGATGGTGTCGATGGCGACCGTCGTCTTACCGGTCTTGCGGTCGCCGATAATGAGCTCGCGCTGTCCGCGACCAATCGGCGTCATTGCGTCAATGGCCTTGATGCCGGTCTGGAGCGGCTGGCTGACGGGCTGGCGGCCGGTGATGCCGGGAGCCTGGATCTCCATGCGTCGAAGTTCGGGGTTGACAAGGGGACCCTTGCCGTCAATTGGCTCGCCGAGAGCGTTCACGACTCGACCAAGCAACGCGTCGCCGACGGGCATCGACAGAATGCGTCCTGTCGAGCGCACGACCTGCTCTTCTTCGATGCTGTCCACTGAGCCGAGCACCACCGCGCCGATGGTCTCTTCGTCGAGGTTCATCGCGAGCCCGACGGTGCCATCTTCGAACTCAAGAAGCTCGTTCACCTTCGCCGAGGGCAGTCCTGACACGCGGGCGATGCCGTCGCCAACTTCGACGACGCGTCCGACCTGCTCGGCCGCAACGGCCGGGTTGAAGTCGGTGACGTGCTTACGCAGTGCCTCAGTGATCTCGCTGGCGCTTATGGTGAGCTCAGTCATCACATATTCCTTTTCTTAGTTGTTTCGTAGTAGAGCGGATTCGAGCGACCGGTTCGCCGCGACCGCGTCGCGAAGTGAACCGAGGCGCCCTCGGGTGGTGGCGTCGAGGCGGAGATCGCCGATCTCGACGAGCACACCTCCCAGCAAAGACGGGTCATCGGCGATTTGGAGCTCCACACTCTTTCCCGTCAGTGCGCTCAGTGAACTCGCGAGCTCACTCTGGTTCTCGCTCGTGAGGGCTCGTGCCGTGTGCACGCGCGCGACGCGCCAGTCGCGGGACTGGGCGACGTAGTTGACGAGGTAGTCAAGTGTGCCAACGACGTCACGTGGGCGACCACCCTCAATGGTGAACTGCGCGAGCGCCAGCGAGACGGGATCTACTTTGCCTTCGAGCAGCTGGGTCGTCAGCCCGAGGCGAGCCTCAAGCGGCGCATCGCGATCGAGCAGCAGCTGGCGAAGTGCCTCGTTGGCCTCGACCGTTCGAGCCCAACGGAAGAGATCGTCTTCCACTTCGGAAAAGTTCTCGGTATCGATCTCGTCAAGGTAGGCATCGGCAAAGCCAGCAACGCGACGACGCGCCGCCAGCAGACCGAGTCCAGGGTGATGAAACTCGCCCGAGTCAAGCAGTGTCCTCGCGGTGTGTGCCAGGTCATCGATCGCGTGAGGTACCTCTTGTGCGGGCACGGATGACGCTGCGTACACGCTCAGTCGAAGTGCGTCGGCGCTGATCTTGCCGTTGAGCAAGTCGCTCACGACTTGCCCGCGCGCCACGTGGCCGATCGAGGTGTCGGTCAGGACTGCGCTGAAATCGGCGCGCGACTGGATCGTCGTCGATAGCGCGTCGAGATCGCTCGCGACCGTCGCAAGGACGCCGTGGTCCAGTCGACCCAAGAGGGCGGCGGCGAATCCTTCGAGCTTGGGCAACATGCTTAGCTACGCACCCTTCAGCGCCTCGGCATTGAGCGCCGCGACCGCCTCACGTACCAGGTCTTCGTGAGTGCTCTGGTCGACTTCGCGCTCAACGATCTTTGACACCAGGTCAAAGACAATCTCGCCCATTCGTGCCGACGCCTCGTCGATCGCGTGCTGACGAGCAGCGACTACCTCGCTCTGCGCGGTCGCGACGATGCGGTCGTACTCCACCTGCGCCCGTCCGGCAGCTTCGGCCTTCAACTGATCGGAGGTCTCTTGCGCGCCCGCCACGATGGCGCGAGCCTGCTCGCGCGCTTGGGCGAGCACCTGCGCACGCTCGTCGTCGGCCGCATCCGCCTCGGCGCGTGCGGCGTCCGCCGCCGCGAGGGCGGAACGAATCTTCTCCTGTCGCGACTCCATCGCTTTGTTAAGCGGCGGCAGGATGTACTTCGTCATGAGGAACAAAATGACTGCCACCACGACCAGTTCAACGAAGAACGTGCCGTTTGGAAGCAGGAAGATTGACGTTCCAATCATCTTGTGAGACCTTCTTTCTTAGGCGCAACGCTCGCGACGCCTCTAGGTGGGCGTCGCAGAGAATTCACTAGTGCTTTTCGAACACGTACACGAAGACGACCATGAACAGCAGGTTGATGAAGTACATCGCCTCCACCAGACCAACCGTCAAGAAGAAGTACTGACGTGCCTTGTTTTCGATTTCGGGCTGACGAGCGATAGCAGCGATCGTCTGGCTACCGGCCAAGCCGTCACCAATCGCTGCACCGATGGCACCACCGCCGAGGGCGAGACCGCCACCGACGAGTGCTCCCGCGATGCGTACCGCACTTGCGATGTCATCTGTATTTGTAGCCATTAATCATTTCCTCCTGGGTTGTTAATGCGAGGTCTCTAGTTCAGCTGAGTGGTCGGTGCTCGTCGCGAAGGCGAAGTACAGGACCGTCAACAGCATGAAGATGTAGGCCTGAATCAACCCGATGAAGAGGTCGAACGGCTTCCAGATCAGCTCGCCGAGTGGCGAGACGAAGATAGGTAGCAACGACACCATCACGGCGATCATGAGACCGCCGGAGAAGAGGTTGCCGAAGAGTCGGAAGGTGAGCGTGATCGGCTTGGTGATCTCTTCAATCACGTTGATCGGTGCGAGGGCGATGTACGGCTCTTTGTAGTGGCGAAAGTATCCGCGGATGCCTCTGGCCCGGAACGATTCGATGTGCACCCACGCGATGACAAAGAGCGCCATAGCGAGGGGCAAGTTGACGTCACTGGTCGGGGCCGGGAGGATCTCCGCGGAGACGCCCGGGTGCAGCGCCGACGGAATAAATCCGATCCAGTTGCAGATCAGGATGAACAAGAAGAGCGTCACCGCAATCGGCACGAAGCGGCGTCCCTTGGGGCCAATCGCGGAGTCGGCGAGATCGTTTACTTGCTCAACCAGGACTTCCCACATGAGCTGGAGCTTGCTCGGCACACCGTCGGTGACTTTGGCACGCATGCGAAATCCGAGAATGAGCAAGATGATCGCGGCGAGCACGGTCGAGGTCACAATGTCGGTGTCGACTGCGAGACCGAAGACGTGCACTTGAGGGTGCACGCCGACGGTGATGTTCCCCCCGGCTTCCAACATCCTCACTACAAGCCTCCCTGATTTGCCACGACGCGAAGTACGTTCGCGACAAAAACGATTTGATAAAGAACAAGCCCTGACACAATACCGATTCCCAAGGGGGCGTTCAGCCAAACGAAGCCGAGCACGACCAAGGTCACGACTACGAGGCGCATGGTGGTCTTGCCACCGAGCTGTCGGCGGACCGCCTTCGTGCTCTGCTCGCCACGCAATTCGACGCGAGCGGCCTGACGATCAAGGAAACGAAGGTTAAGAATGGCCGCCGCGACGCCGAGCGCGACGCCGAGCGCGGCCAGCGGCGGCGCCACAAAAATGGCCACCACAAAGCCGACGAGTCCCACTGCGAGGGCTGAAAAGATGGTCCGGCGCAGGAGGCGTGGAAGGGTGTTGGTAGGTAGGTTCTCTAGCACGGGCGATCAATTTTAAAGGAAGCGCCGGACGAGCTGCATAACGCTCGCCACGGCGGCGACCGTCCCCAACACTATCCCTATTAAAAGACCCCACGGAGCGAAGTTCCCGAGGTGGTCGAGGTAGAGGCCCAACAACACGCCGACGGCCTCGCATCCGGCCAGAGTTGTACCCATGGCGGCGAACGCGGCCAATCCGGGAAGGTCCTTGAGGTCAGATTTTTCCTGATGCGGTCCCCGATCGGAACTGCCGCCCTTCGGGACCGTCACCGAGGCACCCGGTCATCAGACGGGTCCGAGCCCTCCCGCAGTCGACGGAGACGCCAGCGCAAGGGGCTCATCCAGGTGAAGAGGGCGATCACGAGCACGGCGACCCCGAGGGGAATGAAGACGTTGGCGCGGGTGTCAAAGAGCGGCAAGAGGACGAACCCGCAGAGGAGCGCTGTCCAGGCCCACAGAATGATCACCGTGCGCCGGTGACCGTGCCCGAGACGCATCAGGCGGTGGTGGATGTGATCCTTGTCCGGCGTATGGAAGCCCTGGCCCGACGCGGTACGACGGACGAAAGCCCAGACGGCGTCAACGAGCGGCACGCCGAGGATGAAGACCGGGATGAGAAGGGGCGCAAAGAAGAAGAAGGTGACCCCGCTCGTCGGCGGGGTTCTCCCCCCGATGACCATCGTCGAGGCGCTCATCAAGAGGCCGAGCATCAATGCACCGGCGTCGCCCATAAAGAGCTTCGCCGGATGAAAGTTGTCTCGGAGGAAGCCAATGCAGATCCCGCACGTCAGGGCCGCGATCAGTGGTCCGACGTTGGTGGCGGGCAGCAGTCCAAGATCCTCAAGGCGCAGTCCGTAGACGCACAACGTGCCCGAGGCAATGGCGACGATGCCCGCTGCGAGTCCGTCGAGTCCGTCGATCAGGTTGATGGCGTTGCAGAGGGCGAACACCCACACCGCCGTGATGATCGGCAAGATCGACGGACCGAGCACGATAAATCCCGCAAACGGAAGCTTCAGCTGGTACATCGTGGCACCAGAAAAGTAGAGAATCGACGCGGCGAGGAACTGGCCCGCCACCTTCGCCGGCGCGCTCATGTCACGAAAGTCGTCGAGCACGCCCACGACGAAGATGACTCCGGTGGCGAGCAACACGCCGAGCATCTCGTGGGACGAAACGATCACGCTGCGCAGCACCGGAATGAGGAACGCGATCAAGAGCGCGACGCAGAAGCCTACGAGCATCGCGCCGCCGCCGCCGTAGGGCGTGATGTTCTTGTGAACCTTGCGATCTCCCGGCAGGGCGGTATAGCCCACCTGCAGCGAGATCACGCGCGCGGGGCGATTTGCGATCAAGGTGATGACCGCTCCCACTACCGCTACGGCGATGTATGCGGCAATGTTGCCCATGAACTACTTCGCGAAGCTGGCATAGGGGTTGAACGCCCCACAGAGCTCGGCCACCTCGCGCCGAACGTCGGCCAGAGCGGCGTCGTCCTCACGCTGGCGAAGCGCTCGCGCCATGAGTGAGGCGATCGTCTCGAACTCGCCTTCGCGCATGCCCGCCGTCGTCTCGGCGGCCGTGCCGACGCGGAGACCCGACGTGATGAATGCACTACGCGGATCGTCGGGGATGGTGTTGCGATTGGTCGTGATGCCCGCTCGATCGAGCACCTCTTGGGCGACCTTTCCGGTCAGATCGGCGTCGAATTCACGAAGATCGAGGAGCACCATGTGGTTTTCGGTGCCGCCCGACACCATTCGAAAGCCCTCTTTCGCCAGCGCGACGCCAAAGGCCTGAGCGTTCGCGACGACTTGCTCGGTGTACGCAGAGAAGCTCGGTTGGCTCGCCTCCTTGAAAGCAACGGCCTTCGCTGCGATGACGTGCTCGAGTGGTCCACCCTGCTGACCAGGGAAGACGGCCGAGTCAATCTTTTTCGCGTGCTCTTCGCGACAGATGATCGCTCCGCCACGGGGACCCCGGAGCGTCTTGTGCGTGGTGAAGGTCACGACGTCGGCGAAGGGCACCGGATCGGGGTGGGAGTGACCCGCAATGAGTCCCGCAACGTGTGCGGAATCGAACATCAACATCGCTCCGACTTCGTCGGCGATCTCGCGGAAAGGAGCAGGGTCGATGCGCCTCGCGTAGGCGGTCGCGCCCGCCACGATGAGCTTCGGTCGATGCTCGAGTGCCAGATCGCGCACGTTGTCAAAGTCGATGACCTCGCCGGGTGACGTCGGATCATCCGACCGCGGCGTGACCCCGTAGGAGACGAACTTCCAAAACTTGGACGTGATCGACGCAGGCGAGCCGTGCGTGAGGTGACCACCCTGATCGAGTCGCATCGCGAGAATCGTGTCGCCCGCGTCGAGCAGCGCCTCGTAGACCGCGACGTTGGCGTTGGCTCCGCTGTGAGGCTGGACGTTCGCGTGGTCGGCGCCAAAGAGCGCGGTGAGGCGTTGACGGGCGAGCTCTTCCACCTCATCGACGACGTAGTTGCCGCCGTAATATCGCCGGCCGGGGTACCCCTCTGCGTATTTATTGGTGAGAATGGATCCGGTGGCAGCAAGCACCGAGGGTGACGCGAAGTTCTCGCTCGCGATGAGCTGCACGGTCGTAGTCTGGCGATCCCAATCTCTCGCGAGCAGCGACGTGATCTCCTCGTCGTTCGCGATCCACGCGTCAATCGGTGAGGAACCCATGTGTCTACCTACTTTCCATCGCGGCGCCCGCGTCGTCGAGTTGTCGCAGCTTTTCGATTCGAGCCTCGTGTCGGGCCTCCGGCGTCGCACGTAGCCAGGCGTCGAGCGTTTCGACGGCGACCGTCGATCCGGTGAGTCGGCCCCCGAGACAGAGAACGTTGGCGTGGTTGTGCTCTCTCGCGAGGTGTCCCGAGGTCACGTCGTGCACGACGGCCGCCCGAACTCCGGGGATCTTGTTGGCTGCCATGGCGATCCCGATACCGGATCCACAACAGGCGACTCCGAGCTCTGCCTCCTGGGACACTACGGCGCGTCCGACCGCCGCTCCGAAGTCGGGATAGTCCACGGGTTCGCTCGCGCTGTGGGTGCCAAGGTCGAGTACGTCGTACCCCCAGGACTCGAGTGAGGACTTTAGAAGCGTCTTCAGTTCGTAGCCAGCGTGATCTGAACCGAGAGCAATTCGCATCGAACTAACCCTACCGTTGGAACGAGTTCGAAACCCTCGAGCTCGTGGCGTTCGTGGACCACTTTTCTGGTCTGTTCGCCCTCGTCTACCGGGGGAAACGATAGGTAGGATCGCCCCATGAAGCATGAGTCGCTCGCGCCCCCGCTCGCCTCGCCGCTCGACACCGCCTCCGAAGCCTTTCAAAAGAATCGCATCGACATGCTCGAGCAGCTGGGCGTCATCGACGAGCTGCTCGACGAGGCGGCGGCCGGGGGCGGCGAACAAGCGATGGAACGGATGCGCTCACGGGGCAAACTGCCCGTGCGCGAGCGCATCGCCAACGTGCTCGATCCCGACTCCCCCTTCCTCGAGATCTCGGCACTCGCGGGATACGGATCGGATTACACCATCGGTGGCGGCATGATCGTCGGCATTGGCGTGATCGCGGGAATCGAGTGCCTGATCATGGCCAATGACCCCTCGGTGCTGGGCGGAGCACTCACGCAGTATTCGGCAAAGAAGTGGATGCGCGCGCTGGAGATTGCTCGCGACAACCAAATCCCCTATGTCAGCTTCGTCGAATCGGCGGGCGCGGACCTTCGTGTCGGCAAGGGCGGCGGCGGACGCATGCAGACCGGCCACTTCGCCGAAAGCGGGCGATTCTTCTACGACCTCATCGAGCTCTCCAAGATGCGGGTGCCCACCGTTTCGGTCGTGTTCGGGTCGTCGACCGCAGGCGGCGCGTATCAACCTGGCCTGAGCGATTACACGATCCTCGTGAAAGACCAGTCGAAGATCTTCCTCGCGGGTCCTCCGCTCGTGAAGATGGCGACGGGCGAGGAGTCCGATGACGAGACGCTCGGTGGCGCGCAGCTGCACGCCGAAGTGTCCGGACTCGGTGACTATCTCGCAGAGGACGAGATGGACGCGCTGCGAATGTGTCGAGAGGTGGTCGAACATCTCAACTGGCGTAAAAAAGGCCCAGGCCCATCACTGCAGAGCGATGAGCCGCGCTACGACGCTGAAGAGCTCCTCGGCATCGTGAGCCGTGATCTGCGCCAAAGCGTGGACGTGCGCGACGTGCTCGCTCGCGTCGTCGACGGTTCACGTTTTGAAGAGTTCAAGGCACGCTACGGCTCGACGCTCGTGTGCGGCTGGGCGAGCATTCACGGGTACCCGATCGGCGTGCTGGGCAATAACGGCGTCATCCATCCAGAGGCGGCCGAGAAGGCGGGCCAGTTCATCCAGCTCTGCAATCAGATTGACGTGCCCCTCGTCTTCATCCAGAACATCACGGGCTACATGGTTGGCAAGGACGCCGAGGCCGAGGGCATCATCAAAAAGGGCTCGCAGATGCTCAACGCGGTGACCAACTCGACAGTCCCCCACCTCACCCTCATCATCGGTTCGTCCTACGGCGCGGGCACCTACGGGATGTCGGGACGGGCCTTTAACAATCGCTTTACGTTTCTCTGGCCCACCGCGAAGATCGCCGTCATGGGCCCCAAGCAGATCGCCGGCGTTATGAGCCAGGTTCGTCGAGGCCAAGCGGCTCGTCGGGGCGAGGATTTTGACGAAGAAGAGGACGCGAAGATCGTGGCCATGGTGGAAGAGACGCAAGAAGACGGCTCACTCGCACTCGCCGCGACCGGCGCCGTGAGCGACGACGGCATCATCGATCCGCGCGACACACGAACGGTGCTCGGCATGTGCCTTTCGGTGGTGCGCAGTCGCCCGATCGAGGGCGCCACGAGCTACGGAGTCTTTCGCCTGTGAGATTCGAGACAGTCCTCGTCGCCAATCGGGGCGAAATCGCACGGCGCGTCATTCGTGGTGCGCGCGACGCGGGCCTGCGCACGGTCGCAATCTTCGTGCCGATTGACGCAAGCGCGCCGTACGTGCGCGACGCGGATCTCGCGGTGCCCGTGAGTAGCTATCTCGAGGTCGAAGGGATCATCAACGCGGCAATATCGAGCGGCGCGGACGCGGTTCATCCCGGATACGGATTCTTGTCCGAGAATGCCGACTTCGCCTCGGCCGTCGTTGCCGCCAAACTGGTGTGGATTGGTCCGCCACCAACGGTCATCGCGTCGATGGGCGACAAGCTCGAAGCGAAGAGAGTGTCCCTTTCCTGTGGCGTACCGACGCTTCCTTCGAGCGAAGAGCCTGGTGACGCCAGCTCGATTGGCTTTCCGCTCATGGTGAAGGCGGCTGCGGGCGGGGGCGGCAAAGGAATGCGCATCGTCGAGAACGAAGCGCAGCTCGCGGACGCGCTCGCGTCGGCCCGTCGAGAAGCGATGAGCGGATTTCACGACGATCGGGTCTTCCTCGAGCGGTACGTCGCCGCGTCGCGTCACGTCGAGATTCAGATACTCGCCGACCGCCACGGCCACGTCGTGCACTTGGGCGAACGTGAATGTTCGATTCAGCGCCGGCACCAGAAGCTCGTGGAGGAGTCGCCCTCCAGCGCAGTCGACGAGGAGCTTCGAACGGCAATGGGTGCGGCCGCGCTGAAGATCGCGCGTTCCATCGGGTACGAATCGGCGGGCACCGTTGAGTTTCTGCTGGACGACCACAGCCGCGAGTTTTACTTCCTCGAAGTGAACACGCGGCTCCAAGTCGAGCACCCGGTCACCGAAGCCGTCACCGGCATCGACCTCGTGCGCGAGCAGCTACGCATTGCCCAGGGCGACGAGCTCGGCTACGACCAGGACGACATTGTCGTGCGCGGCCACGCGATCGAAGTCCGTCTCTGCGCCGAGGACCCCGAGAGCGGTTTCCTCCCCGCCACGGGCACGCTCCACGCGTTTGAGACGCCACCCGAACCAAAGGTGCGCTGGGAAAGCGGCGTCGAGCGCGGATCCATCGTCACCGTCGACTTTGACCCTCTACTCGCGAAAGTCATCGCACACGCACCCACACGACTCGAAGCAGCGCGAACCCTCGCGCTCGCGCTTGAGACGCTGCATCTCGGAGGCGTCGTGACCAATCGCGACTTCCTCGTCGCGACGCTGCGCCACGAGCAGTTCCTCGCCGGCGACACCACGACCGATTTCATCGAACGAGCGGCGCCGGCACGGGTCGTGTTACTCGATGAGGGCGAGTTAACGTGGCTCGCGACCGCCGGCGCTCTGTGGCTCCAAGGCGCCCATCGCGCGGAGACGCCGGTGCTCGAGTCGGTCCCGAGCGGATGGCGAAACGCTCGCCTCCCGCGCCAACGGGTGGTCCTTCGACGCGCCGAGCAGGAGATCGACGTCAGCTACTCATCACGCAGAGACGGGAGCTTCGATCTCGCTGAGAACGGGCGGGCGAACGTTCAAGCGTGGAACTCTCGCGCGATCGACGTCGAGATCGAGGGACTCCGACGAAGCGTACGGATCAGCCATTCGGGCGATCATCTCTACGTCCAGGCACGTCGAGGGACCGTTGACTTCACCATCGTCCCTCGATTCGTCGTTCCGGGCGCCAGCACGGTCGCGGCGGGCGGACTCAGTGCCCCCATGCCCGGATTGGTCCTCGACGTTCGCGTCGCGATTGACCAGCACGTGTCCGCCGGCGAGACGCTCGTCGTGATGGAAGCGATGAAGATGGAGCACGTGATCACCGCGCCCTATGCCGGGACCGTGAGCAACCTGCTGGTGGCGAAGGGACAACAGGTCGAGCGCGACACGCAGCTGCTGACGCTGCAACCCGACGAAGAGCCCGCCGCGCCGTGACCGAGCCGATTCGGATCGCGAACTGCTCGGGGTTCTTCGGCGATCGATTGTCCGCTGCCAAGGAGATGGTGGACGGCGGTCCCATTGATGTTTTGACCGGCGACTGGCTCGCCGAGCTCACGATGTTGATCCTCGCGAGAACGCAATTGAAGCACCCCGGCTCGGGCTACGCGCGTACGTTCCTCACCCAGATGGAGCAAGTGATGGGCGCCTGCCTCGATCGGAGCATCAAGGTGGTCTCCAATGCCGGAGGGCTCGACCCCGCGGCGTGCGCAGAGGCCATCGCGCAGGTCGCCAACACCCTGGGGCTCGTGCCGACCATTGCCTACGTGAATGGCGACGACCTTCTCCCTCGCGTGGGGGAACTGAGTGCGTCGGGTCACCTGTTGGACTTCGACTCCAACGAGGCGATCAATGACCTTTCGAGCTTCATCACCGCCAACGCGTACCTCGGATGTTTCGGCATCGCCGAAGCGCTCTCCATGGGAGCAGACATCGTGATCACTGGCCGCGTCACCGACGCAGCGCTCGTGTGCGGTCCGGCCGCCTGGCACCACGACTGGCGTCGCGACAATTTCGACGCGCTCGCGGGCGCCGTCGTCGCGGGCCATGCCGTCGAATGCGGTGCGCAGGTCACCGGCGGGAACTACTCCTTCTTCGATGAAATCCCAAGCATGGAGCGCATCGGCTTCCCCTGGGTCGACGTCTTCGAAGACGGCTCCTCAATTGTCGGCAAGCACGATGGCACGGGTGGCGAAGTATCGATCGGCACCGTCACGTCGCAGCTCCTCTACGAGATCGCGTCGCCGTCGTACTACGGGCCTGACGTGACCGCGCGCTTTGACACAATCACACTCGAACAGGTCGAGCAGGACCGCGTGCGGATGAGTGGCGTGCACGGCGAAGCCCCGCCGGCCACGCTCAAAGTAGCGATGAACAAGATCGGTGGGTACCGAAAGGATCTCGTCGTGGCGTTGACGGGGCTCGACATCGAACAGAAGGCGCGACTCGTCGAGACCGCCTTCTGGCGCGCATGCCCGTTCCAGCCTGACGAGTACGACAGCGTGACCACGAAGTTGCTCCGCACCGACAAGGCCGACTCACCGACGAACGAAGAATCCGTCGCGCTCTGGCGACTCACGCTGAAGGATCGCGACGAGCGAAAGGTAGGGCGCATCGTCGCCGATGCCCTCGTCGAGCTCGCGCTCGCGACGGTGCCGGGATTCTTCATCCCGGGCTCTCCCCCGTCGGCCGGCACCCCGTTTGGCGTCTACCGACCCGCCCGAGTCCCGAGCAATTTGGTGCCCCAGTACATCACCGTGCTCGGCGGCGAGCGAACCGTGATTGATTCAGTCGCACCCACCCGCGCCGTCCACGTCGTAGCCAACGAAGGCTCGCGAGCCGCCGCGCCGAGCGGTTCGACCACCCTGGCCCCGCTCGGCGACGTCTGCGGGGCGCGCTCCGGCGACAAAGGAGGAGACGCCAACCTGGGCGTGTTTACGCGCAGCGACGAGGCGTTCGCCTGGCTCGACGGTTACCTCAGCGTCGCGGAGCTGCGCCGCCTCCTTCCCGAGACCGCCGAGTTCGAGATCGATCGCTATCGACTCCCCGCGCTGCGCGCGCTCAACTTCGTGATCCATGACTTGCTCGACGAAGGAGTCGCCGCCTCGACCCGTCAAGACGCGCAGGCGAAAGGCCTGGGCGAATGGTTGCGAAGCCGCTACGTAGACGTCCCTACTGCTTTGCTCGCGCAATGAACATGTCCATCCACCAACTCCACGACGACCTGCGCGATGAGCACGACGCCCTGGAGGAGATCGTGGCCGCCATGAGTGAGCCGCAGTGGCGTCTCGCTACCGCGAGCCCCGGATGGAATGTCGCCGACCAGATCGCGCACCTCACCTATTTCGATGAAACGGCGGTGACCGCATTGCTCCATCCCGAGCGATTCCGAGCCGAACGGGCCGTGCTCGTAGCCCACACCACCGAGGAGGGCATGGACGAGTTCACGCTGGCCCCACTTCGACTGCTCAACACCCGCCAACTGCACGAGCGCTGGCGCGACGCCCGTCGCGCACTCGACCACGCCGCCGACGCGCTCGCCGAGGACGCGCGGGTCGAATGGTTTGGTCCTTCGATGGGAGCGAAGTCGTTTCTCAGTGCACGTCTCATGGAGACGTGGGCGCACGGCACGGACGTCGCCGACGCGCTCGGCGCATCACGTCCACCCACCGAGCGTCTGCGACACATCGCGCAACTCGGCTACAACACGAGACGATGGTCGTATCAGGTGCGCGGTGAGACAGTGCCTGAGGGCGAGGTTCGACTCGAGCTGCAGAGCCCCGGTGGTAGCACCTGGACCTGGGGATCCGACTCGGCCGAGGAGAGCGTGAGCGGGCTGGCAGAAGAGTTCTGTCTTGTCGTGACCCAGCGGCGCCGCGTCGACGACACGTCGCTTGTCACGAGCCCGCTCGGCATGCACTGGCTGGAACGAGCCCAGGCGTTCGCGGGCGGCGCCACGTCAGGTCCCGCGAGGAGGGCCCCGTGAGTTTTATTGACTACGAAGTTGCCGCCCACGTCGCCACGATCACGCTCGCCGACGAGCAGCGCCGTAATGCGCTGAGCGAAGAGTTGCTCGGCCAACTGCTTGAGGCGGTCGACGAAGCCGATCGCGAGCCCGCTGTCCGCGTCGTCGTGATCACGAATCGCGGGGGCGTCTTCTGTGCGGGCGCGAACTTGCGCGAGCGCACCCCCGAGTCGGCAACCGTGAGGCCGGGTGCGGGGATGAGTGAACTCTTCACGCGAATCCGCAGCTCCAAGAAGATTTTCGTGGGACGAATCGCGGGACACTGCGTAGCCGGCGGCGTCGGACTCGCGGCCGTCACCGACATCTCGGTTGCCATTGATACCGCGACGTTTGGCTTCAGCGAGGTCCGCTTGGGTGTCGTGCCGGGCATCATCTCTGTCGTGTGCCTGCCGAAGATGCGCCTCGCTGATGCACAACAGGCGATGCTGCGCGGACAGCGCTTTTCCGCGGAGGAGGCAGCGCGCATCGGACTCATCACGTGTGCCGTGGCCGGTGATCTGCTCGATCGAGCGATTGACGACGTGGTGACGGACCTACTCGCGGGGGAGCCGGCCGCCCTTGCCGCGACCAAAGAGCTCATGTACTCGGTGCCGACGCTCGAAATGGACGAAGCGCTTCGTCGCATGACGGATCTCAGTGACTCGTTCTTTCGCAGCGATCAAGCGCGCGAAGGCGTGACCGCCTTCTTCGAGAAACGTCCCGCAAGCTGGGTGAAGCGACCGACGGAGGCCTAGGCCAGCACTCGCTCGATCGCCTCATCAGTGATCGATCCGGCGCGGAGAATCTTCCACGAGTCCTGCGTGATCTCGACCACTGTCGAGACATTGCCACCGCGCACGCCACCGTCAAGCACCGCGTCCAACAGCTCATTCGACCCGAGCGCCTCCAACACCTGTTCGACGCTCTGGCACGGTGACTCGCCATGCTCATTGGCACTCGAGACGGCGAGCGGACCGCACTCGTTGAGAATGCGCAACAAGACCTCGTCACGAGGAATGCGAAATCCAACGGTGCCGCCGCCGCCCACACTCGCGGCGAGCGTGGGATCAACAGCGACCACGATCGTGAGTGCACCAGGCCAGAAGGCATCGCCGAGACGTCCCGCCGTCTCCGGCCATGAGACGCCGAGCGCGTCAATCGCTTCGCGACTGCCCACGAGCACCGGCAACGCCACACTGGTGGGTCGACGCTTCAGGTGAAACAGAGCATCTGCGTGCTCCAGTGTCGCGGCAAGACCGTAGACCGTATCGGTCGGGACGGCCACCACGGCACCTCGCTGAAGGCGGGCAATCGCCTCTTCTGTGCCAACCACGTCGGTCATCGCCGGGCGACCAACACTCGCGATTGACCCGCGAGGTCCGCCAGATCGTCGACCTCGCGAAAGCCCACGGACCGCGCCAGCTCCGAAGCGACGGTGCCGTGAATGTTCGCGTGCTCGCAGACGAGCACGCCGTTTTCGCGAAGCCACGCGGGTGCCTCACTGATGATGATCTCGAGGTCTGAGAAACCTGCCACGCCTCGCGCATCGCCCGCGACGAGGGCGCCGTAGGGCTCGTAGCGAAGCACCGGATCGAGCGTCTCGAACTCCTCTTCGCCGACGTAAGGCGGATTCGCGACGACGAGGTCGACTCGTCCGCGCAGCGACTCGTCGAGCGAGCTGAACCAGGAAGAGCGGACGAAAGAAGCAGCGAACAGTCGGTGCTTGGCGGCGTTTCGCCGAGCGACGTCGAGCGCGTCTGGCGACTCGTCGAGCGCGACGAGACTGGCCGCCACCCCGCGCTGCGCCAGCTCCGCCAGGAGTGAGAGTCCAATGGCGCCCGACCCCGTGCCCAGATCAACAATGATCGGCGCCGCCGCTCCGCTCACGGCAAGCTCTTTGAGCGCGATGTCCACCAGCTCTTCGGTCTCGGGGCGCGGGATGAGCACCCGATCGTCGACGTCGAGATCGAGCGTGCGAAAGGGCCAATGGCCAATGATGTACTGCAGCGGCTCGCCCCCGAGGCGTCGAGCCGCTGCCTGTCGGAGCGCTATCGCGGCGTCAACATCTCCGCCGGGCACGAACTCTTCCACGAGCCAGCGCGCCTCACGCCGTTCGACGCCCGCGGCGACGAGTTCGGCAACGAACGTGTCGTTAACGTCCGTCACTCTCGCCTAGTTGGCGGGCCCGCTTGTCGGCGAGCAGGGCATCAATATAGGGATCGAGATCGCCGGCGAGCACCGCATCCAGTGAGTAGTTCGTCAAGTTGATCCGGTGATCGGTCACGCGGTTCTCCTTGAAGTTGTACGTGCGAATCTTCTCACTACGTCCGCCGCTCCCGAGCTGGGAACGCTTGAGATCGCCGAGCTCGTTCGCCTGCGCATCTTGCGCTGCCTTTAAGAGTCGCGCGCGAAGGACGATAAGCGCTTTCGCCCGGTTTTGGATCTGGCTCTTCTCGTCCTGCATCGACACGACGATGCCGGTCGGCAGGTGGGTGATCCGAACGGCCGAGTCCGTGGTGTTGACGCTCTGGCCCCCGGGACCCGAGGACCGGTACACATCGATCTTGAGGTCGCTGGGATTGATATCGACGTCGACCTCTTCGGCCTCAGGCAGGACCGAGACGGTGGCCGACGACGTGTGGACACGACCCTTGGCCTCGGTGACAGGGACGCGCTGCACTCGGTGGACGCCGGCTTCGAACTCGAGTCGTGACCATGCGTCATCACCCTTGATCAAGTAGATCGCTTCATCCAGGCCGCCCTGCTCGGACTCGCGCTCTTCAATCACCTCGAGCTTCCAGCCACGCAGCGAGGCGTAGCGCCGATACATCTCGGCGAGGTCACCCGCGAAGAGGTTGGCTTCTTCGCCACCTTCGGCGCCACGGATCTCCAAGATCACGTTGCGACCTTCGTTGGGATCGTGCGGGAGCAGCAGCGTCTCGAGATTCGATTCGAGCTCGGTGATCCGCTCTTCGGCGGCGTTCACTTCCTCGCGCCACGCTTCGCGGTCTGATCCCTCAGCGTCGTTGAACATCTCGCGAGCGGTCGCGAGATCGTCATGGGCGGATTTGAGATCCACCCAGGCGACGTTGATCTCGCTCAGCTCCTTGTGGCGCCGTGACAGGTCGCGAAGGCGCGTGAGATCACTCGCGACATCGGGTTCTGACAGCTGCGCTTCGACGGTGTGCAACTCCGCCTCAAGTGCGGCCAGCGTCTCGTCGAGGGAGCGCACGAAACTAGCGGGGCGCTCGAGGACTTACGCCTTCGGAGCGCGCGCCTTCGTCTTTTGTGCGTAGCGGCGCTGGAAGCGCTCGACGCGACCACCGGTGTCCACGAGCTTCTGTTTGCCCGTGAAGAAGGGGTGGCACTCGTTGCAGAGTTCAACGCGCAGGGTCGATTTGGTCGACTCGGTGGTAAAGGTGTTGCCGCACGAGCAGGTCACGGTCGCTTCACCGTAGGTGGGGTGGATATCTGGCTTCATGGCGCTCCTTAGTGCGAAGAGACAGTTTAGCGGGAAATTAGCTAGTTGGCGTCGGGCCCCGGCCGATCTCGGCCAGGAACTCGTCGTTGGATTTGGTGGTCTTGAGCTTGTCGATCAAGAGCTCCAGACCGGCGGCATCGCGGCCTTCGGCCGAGAGCCCGTTCAAGACGCGTCGGAGCTTCCACACCTGGGCCAACGCGTCACGACTGAAGAGAAGCTCTTCGTGACGGGTGGATGAGGCATTGACGTCAATCGCCGGGTAGAGCCGACGCTCGGCGAGGCGGCGATCGAGGCGTAGCTCCATGTTGCCGGTGCCCTTGAACTCCTCGAAGATGACTTCGTCCATTTTGGAGCCGGTCTCGACGAGCGCGCTCGCGAGGATCGTGAGGGATCCACCCTCTTCGATGTTGCGGGCGGCTCCGAAGAACTTCTTCGGCGGGTAGAGGGCACCCGAGTCGACACCACCGGACATGATGCGTCCGGTCGCCGGAGCGGCCAAGTTGTACGCACGAGCAAGTCGGGTGATGCCGTCGAGGATGATCACGACGTCACGTCCCTGCTCGACGAGGCGCTTCGCACGCTCGATGCAGAGCTCCGCAACGTGCGTGTGCTCCTCAGCCGGACGGTCGAAGGTCGACGAGATCACTTCGCCACGAACGCTGCGACGGATGTCGGTCACTTCTTCGGGACGCTCATCGACGAGCAGCACCATGAGATGCACCTCGGGGTTGTTGGTCTCGATCGACTGAGCAATCTGCTTCATGATCGTCGTCTTGCCGGCTTTCGGGGGCGAGACGATGAGTCCACGCTGGCCTTTGCCAATGGGCGCGAGCAGGTCGACAATGCGCGGGGTGAGGTCAAGCTTGCCTTCGTTGGTCTCCAAGTTGAGCTTCTCGTCAGGGAAAAGCGGCGTGAGGTCCTCAAAGCGCGGGCGCAAGCCTGCGACTTCGGGGTCGAGCCCGGCGACGCTGTCCACGCGCAACAGCGCGGGATACTTCTCGTTCGACGCGGCGGGGCGATAACCACCGATGATGGTGTCGCCCTTGCGTAGGTGGTAGCGACGCACTTGGTTGATCGACACATAGACGTCATTCGGTGAAGAGTGGTAACCCTTCGTGCGCAAGAAGCCGTAGCCGTCGTCGCGCAGATCGAGCAGACCTTCGACTTCGACGAGCTCACCCGCGTACGGCTGGTCCGCGTTGGGCATGGCCTCGCCGCCGCCCGTGAAGCGCTCACGACCGTTGCGGTTGCGGCGATTACGACGACTGCGGTTGTTGGTCTCGCCATTGAACTCACGAGGCTGACGTTCCGGGCGTGCTTGGGTGAACTGACGGGCCACGGGGCGCTCGCTCGGAGCCACCTCGCCGCCAATTGTCTCCGCGACTGGTGCGGGTGTCGGCGCAGCGGGCGCTGCGGGTGTGGGCTGAGACTTCGGGTCGGCAGTGAACTCACTGAGCAAGTCGTCGAAGTCGTCCTCAGGGGTAGCGACCGTGCGACGCGAGCGTACGGCTCTCGACGCGGGCGCGCTCGCAGCGACCGGTGCACCGGAGCTCACTGGCGCGTCACCCATGATCGCTTCAATGAGCGTTGATTTGGTGGCTCGGGCGGATGTTTCGACGCCCTTTAACTTGGCGATCATTTGGAGATCCTCTCGAGTTTTCGACTCGAGATCCGAACGGTCTGGGGAAGGCTTAATAGCCATGCATGATCCTTTCTCGCCGCCCATGATGATGTGACAAGGCGGAGAAGAAAATCGGGAAAGTGTCGTCTCGGAAGATATTCCTTACGCCCAGCACAGCTAAACGGACGACAGTAGTTATTATAGCCGAGACCGAACGATTTGTAAACGTCTCTAGCCGAGCTTGTCGAGCAGCGCACCAAGTGTCGCATCGACGACGTCGGGCGATGCACTGGATCCTACCGCCGTGTCCGGGTCCTTCAACCCGTTGCCCGTCAAGATGCAGACGACCGTCGAGCCCTCCGGCACGCCGTACTTGAGGAGACCCGCCACTGACGCTGCCGAGGCCGGCTCACAGAAGATCGACTCCTGTCGCGCAATGAAGTGATAGGCATCAAGAATTTCTTCGTCAGTCACTGCGCGAATTTCACCGAGCGATTCATGGACGACCTCGAGCGCGGGAACCCAACTCGCTGGATTCCCAATCCGTATCGCCGTCGCGATGGTTTCGGGATGGCTGACGGGATGTCCAAGCACGATGGGCGCAGCACCGGCGGCCTGAAACCCCCACATCTTGGGCAGCGTCGCCGCGCGCTGGGCGAAGTGGTATTCGGTGAACCCGCGCCAATACGCGGTGATGTTGCCGGCGTTGCCCACCGGGATTGACAGGATGTCGGGGGCGTCGCCAAGAACGTCGACGATCTCAAAGGCCCCTGTCTTCTGTCCTTCGATGCGGTCGGGATTGATGGAGTTCACGATGGTGATGGGAAGATGCTGGGTCAACTCGCGCGCGAGATTAAGCGCCTGATCGAAATTGCCTCGAATCTCGAGCACTTGGGCGCCGTAGACAATCGCCTGGGCCAATTTGCCAAGCGCGATCTTCCCCTCCGGCACGAGCACCACGCACTCCATGCCGGCCTTCGCGGCATAGGCCGCGGCCGCGGCCGACGTGTTACCGGTTGACCCGCAGATAACCTTCGTCGCACCGAGTGCCTTGGCTTTGGTGATAGCCATCGTCATACCGCGGTCTTTGAACGAGCCCGACGGATTCAGCCCTTCAAACTTCAGCCAGACATTGGCTCCGAGTCGCTCCGAGAGTTTGTCCGCGAAGAGGAGCGGCGTGTTGCCCTCGAGGAGCGTCACGATATCGGTCACGCCCTCGAGGTCGAGCCACTCCGCGTACTCCACGAGCAGTCCGCGCCAGCCAATCATGAGATCTCCTCGTCAATCACCCGAATGCACGCGCCGACCGCATCAACCGAATCGAGCGCGACAAGCTCTTTTACCGTCGCTTCGATGTCGGCGCTCAGCGCCTGGTGGGTCAAAAACGCGAGGCGTGCTTCGTCGCCGAAACCTGATTGGTCCATTGACTGAATCGACACGTCGTGACGTCCAAACACACTTGCCACCTCCGCAAGCACTCCCGGTCGGTCAAGCACGTCGACACTCAGATAGAAGACGCTTTGCAGCTCGCTCGCGGGCACGTAGTGCAGCGAGCGATCACCGCTAAAGGGTTCGTCGTGACGATCGCTGACGCGGTTTCTCGCCGCGTCGAGCACGTCGCCCAACACCGCGGTCGCCGTCGGCTCTCCCCCGGCACCTTGACCGAGCCACATCAAAGGTCCACTCTTCACACCTTCGACGAAAACTGCGTTCATCGCGCCGCTCACCGACGCCAACGGATGGCCCACGGGGATCATCGCCGGGTGCACGCGACGCGAAATACCGGAGTCGCCCACACGCTCGGCGACGCCGAGCAGTTTGATGACGTATCCGGTGCGCTTCGCGAATTCGACGTCGACGATGCGAATACCCGTGATCCCTTCGCGGGCGATCTCCTCCCCGCTGAGGCGCGTGCCAAACGAGAGCGTTGAAAGTATCTGCACCTTCGCGGCGGCGTCAAAGCCCTCGACGTCCGACGTGGGATCGGCTTCGGCGTAGCCCAGGGCCTGCGCTTCGGCGAGCGCGTGCTCGTAGTTGCTGCCCTCGCTCGTCATCTTCGTGAGTATGTAATTGGTCGTACCGTTCACGATGCCCATCACGCGAGTGATGCGCTCACCGGCAAGTGACGTGCGCAGCGCTCGCAAAATCGGAATCGCGCCCCCCACGGCCGCCTCGTAGAAAAGGTCAACCTCGTGCTCGTGGGCGAGCTGGGCAAGCTGGGTACCGCTCTCGGCGATCAACGCCTTGTTGGCGGTCACCACCGAGATTCCTCGCTTGAGGGCAGCCTCGACGTAGCTGCGCGCCGGCTCGATTCCGCCCGCGACTTCAACGAGGATGTCGAGGTCGCTCGCAATCAGCTCGTCGACGTCGACCCTCAGCAGCGAGGGGTCAATCCCTGGCCGGGACTTCGTCGCGTCGCGCACGGCGACACCGACGAGCTCCAGCGGTGCGGTCGCGCCGTCGACCAGAGCCTCATGACGAGCCGGATCGCTCAGGAGCGCCACGAGGGAGGCACCCACAAAGCCACCGCCAATGATGCCGACTCGTACCGCCGGATTTTCCATTAAATAAGGCTAACCGACGTCCGGCGATTCTTAGTTTTCTACCTCGAGGCGCGCGAGGTCCTCGAACGTCTCGCGACGAAGCACTTCGCGCGCGAGACCGTCGCGCACGAAGACGACGGCCGGGCGTGGCACACGGTTGTAGTTGGACGCCATGGAGTAACCGTACGCACCCGTGACGGGCGTTGCGACCAGACTGCCCACTCCGGTCACATCGGGGAGATACGCCTCGTCAATCAAGACGTCGCCGCTCTCGCAGTGCTTGCCGACGAGTCGCGCTCGCTGGGGCCGTTCGGCGAGCGGTCGATCCACGTCGAAGGCTTCGTACCCCGACCCGTAGAGGACGGGACGGGGATTGTCGCTCATCCCGCCGTCGACGGCCATGTAGGTGCGCTGCGTGACTGGTTTGACGACACCGACGGTATAGAGCGTGATACCCGCCTGGGCCACGATCGCTCGCCCCGGCTCGGCAAGAATTCTGACGTCGGGGCGAAGACCGCTCTCGGCCGCCGCCTCGCGAATCGAGTCCGCCCATTCTTTGATGGAGGGCGCAGTCTCGCCTTCCACGTAGGGAACGCCGAGCCCGCCGCCGACACAGAGCTCGTCGAACTCGTCGGCCGCAGTGAACTCCGTCAGCACCCCCATCGATTCTCGAAAGCCTTCCACTTCGAAGATCTGCGAGCCAATGTGTGCGTGTACACCGTGCAGCGTGAGCCCAGGGATAGCGCGCAGCGCGGTGATCGCCGCTCGCGCGTCGCCGGCCGCGACAGAGAAGCCAAACTTGGTGTCCTCCTGACCGGTGCGCACGTATTCGTGAGTGTGCGCTTCGACTCCCGGGGTGACTCGCACCAAGGCATTGAGCGGATGCTCGGGTGTGACCATGTCGCGCAGTCGAGCGATCTCACTGAAGTTGTCGACGACGAAGCGGTGCACCCCGACGGCGATGGCGTATTCGATCTCGCTGGAAGACTTGTTGTTGCCGTGCATGATGATGCGACTTGCAGGAACCCCCGCACGCAGCGTGACGTTGAGCTCGCCGCCCGTTGCCACATCGATGCAGAGCCCCTCTTCAAAGGCGAGCCGGGCCATCGCCCCACAGAGGAACGACTTGGAGGCGAAGGCGACGCCGTCGTCAAAGACGCTCGCGGCCTCGAGGCAGCGAGCGCGCAGGGTTGCTTCGTCATAGACGAAGAGCGGTGTGCCATAGCGCGTGGCCAATTCGCGCAGCTCGACGCCGCCCACCGTGACACCGTCGTCGCGTAACACGGCGGTGTCGGGGAACAAGGAACTGACAATTGGCGCGATGCCCATAGAAGAACATTACGAGTTGCGTCGATCGAAGATGATCGTGCGCGTGGCCGACGCGCTCGACGTACGGCTCACCACCGCCTTGAAGAAGAGGCTCCGGCGGGGCTTTTCCTAGCGCTCCTGTGGCTCAGCCGATTACGCAGTACCTTCGAATCCTTCGGGGTGATCCGCTACGCAACGACCGAGCCATGCGAACACGAGGACGGTCCCGTCAATTTCGTGTCGTTCAGGGCGGCGCGAAAGTGCAGTCGGAAACTGTGAGATGCAGCCGTGCCTGCTGGACCATGGGTGGTTCGTGGGCGGAGCGTCGAAAGGCGGCAAAGTAGGCTGGTCGCGCAAGCTGCCGTCGTTCAATGGATAGGACTCCACCCTCCGAAGGTGGCGATCGGGTTTCGAGTACCCGCGGCGGCACTAAACAACGAGAGCGACCGGGGCGGTGACGCGCGCTTGTCGCAGAACCCCGACTTAGGCGTCGCTCGATCCGAAGACCGTCACCAGTAGTTGTCGGGCTCCGTCGATGTGCGTCCTGGTCGCTTCTTCGGCAGCAGCACCGTCGCGCCGTTCAAGGGCGAGCAGAAGATCACGATGACTCAACATGGTGTCGTTTTGGGGAAGCTTTGAGCGAAAAAACGTCCTCCAGAAGCGCAAATTGTGAAGCAGGAGGGTCTCCGCCGTTCCGCGAAGAAGTGAGTTCTCGACGAGCCCCGCGACGAAACGATGAACGCTCAGGTCGTCGAGCAAGAAGCGCTCCGCGTCGAATCGACCGCGCGCGACGTCGGCGACATCAACCAGCCGGGCGAAGTCGGCGATCTGTTCGTCGGTGATGTAGCGGACCGCGACTCGAACAATGCCACACTCCACTGCTTCACGGGCGTCGTAGAGATTGGCGATGTCCATCATGGTCATCGTCGCGACCACTGTGCCGCGTCGAGGCAGCACCGTGACAAATCGGTCGCTCACGAGACGGCCGATCGCTTCGCGCACTGGCATGCGGCCAATGTTCAACTTCGCCGCGAGCGATGCTTCGTTCAGAATTTCACCCGGCCCCAAGGTCAAGTCGAGGATCATCTCGCGCAGCTGCTCGTAGGCGACGTCGCTCGCTCGAAGCGGTACCACCGGCGAGAGGTCGCTCATGCTCACGGTCGATCGATTTCCAGCACGGCGGTGACCGTCGCGGCGCCAGTCGCCCTGTCGATCCTCAACATGTTGCCGTTACCCAGCGGCGACCACTCTCCGTGTTGCCACCCGCTCGACGCGACGACGGTCGCGCCGTTCGCCGAGAACACACCCATTTCGTAATAGTCGTCGGGCAGTTCTGGAGGCAGTGGACTGTTGGAGAAGTAGCACACCGCGAAGAGCGCGTCGGGGGTCAGCACCAGCGCGTTCAAACTCGAATAGGTCTGATGCTCGACAATTGTGGCCACAGCTTTCCGCAGACCCTCTTCTACGTCCCCGTTACTCATTGAGCTGAGCAGGAGGCGAAAATAGCGCTCTGAGTCAGTGTTCCCTTCTAGATGTTGGAGTTGCTCTGGAGCAATAAATTCATCAAGGTGAGTGACGTCGCTGATCGAGCCGTTGTGCGAAAACGCAATCTCTCCTGAAGTAAAAGGGTGCGTGTTGCCGGGACGCACCGCGAGCGACAAGGTAGCCCACCGATAGTGCACGAACGCAGCGTCAAAGCTCTCATTGACGAGCTCTTTGTATCGCACACTCGTGGCGGCGGGAACCGGTTCCTTCTCGGAGCGGATCACTGATCCGTCGCACCAGGCCATCCCCCAACCGTCGCCGTGCTCCGCACACGAAAACTGCTCAAACGAGTCATAGCGCTCGTCGCCGAGCACATCACGAAGTGATTGCGGCGAAGGGGAGACAAAACCAATCAATCGACACATAAGCAGACCTTCACACTTTCTTTACTACACATAATTACAAGACGCGCCGCCATCCACGCACACCATCTGACCGGTGATCCAGGACGCAGCGTCCGACGAGAGGAAACTTGCCAGCTCCGCGACGTCGTCGGTCGTGCCGAACCTCCCCATTGGAAACCGAGCCAGGCGGAGCGCGCGTGCAGCCTCGTCGGGGAAAAACTTCTCGACGTGCGCGGTCGCGATGGGGCCTGGAGCAAGGGCATTCACCCGAATGCCCTGCGGACCGAGCTGGACCGCGAGCGCCCTGGTCATCGAAGCGATTGCTCCCTTGCTCGCCGTGTAGGCGTCCTGAGGATTCGAGCATCCAAGCAGCGCCAAAAACGATGACATCGTCACGATCGAACCTCCGCCCGCGGCAACGAGATGGGGAGTTGCGTGCTTGACGAAGTTCACCGTGCCGCGCACATTGACGTTGAAAATGAGATCCCACAGGTCGCTGTCCGCCTCGAGGACTGAGCGATCCTGGTGCGGCATGATGCCCGCGTTGGCGAAGAGTCCGTCTAACCCGCCGAGCGCCTCCACGGCTGACTCCACCGCACGTTTCGCTTGGGTCTCATCGGCGACGTCGGCGACCAGGCCGACCGCTTCTCCACCCGCGGCGAGAACGCTCTCGACCGATTCCATCAAGGAGTCCTGCACGATGTCGACAGCCGCGATCCGGGCGCCCTCTCGAGCAAACGTCAGGCACGACGTGCGGCCAATGGCGCCCCCGGCTCCCGTGATCAAGATTCGCCGGCCGCTCAGAAACTCCACGCTCCTAACCCGCCGAATCGAGCCCGTACAGCGAGCGCGCGTTCGATCTCAAGATCTGGTCGGCAACGTCGAGCGATTGATCCATCGTGAGATCTCTGGCGTCCACCATCTCCTTCAAGATCGACGACAAAATTGCCCGCCCGTCGTGGGCCGCCATCCAGAAGATCTCTGGCACCCGTGCCCCGTCGGAGCTGTACATGATCTTGCCGAATGGCGCCGTGCCGAGGGCCGCTCGCGTGACCGTTCGCAGCTCAACGGCGCCTAGGAAAGGGATGCCGTAGGAGATGTCGAAGAACACGTTGTGATAAATCGACGAGAGAAATGCTCCCTCACGAAAGTAGGGCCAGCAGCCGTGCAAGAGGACGAAGGGTACATGGCGATACTCGTCGTCTTCCATCAACGCTCGCAGCAGTAGCGGCGACGCGCGTTGCAGATCGACGTCGTGATCACCGTATCCGACGTGAAACTGCACGGGCAGCTCATCGCGTTCTGCGTAGCTCAGTGCGAGGTGTAGGAAGGTGTCGAGCAGCGGCTTGTAACCGAGGCGCAGCGACCCCGTCTTCGCCACCTCACTGCGAGCCGCAGCAAAGGCGGTGCGGACGTCATCGTCGGACCAGCGTTCGATCTGAAGGCCGGTTCGATAACCCGCGATGGACTTGAAGCCGATATAGCCAGCCGCGCGGAGGTCGTTGAGATCGCTACGCAGACAGTCGACCACCTCGTTAAAGGTAGAGAGCTCAGCGATGCGCTGCTGAAACAGCAGCTCCACTCGAAGGAGCGCGCCGTACGAGGTGCTCGTGGCTTCGACGAACTTCTCGCGCGAGAGGCACGACTCGCCCGGCGGAAAGCCGAGATCGACAACGACACCTTCGATCTTCGCATCCGCGAAAAGGCGTCGAGCAAGCTCCTCGGTCGAGTACGAAGCTCGCGCCTCCAAGACTGCGCCTTCTTCGTTCTCCACCTGGTGGTAGCGCGCCATCGCGCTGATGAGCCGACGGTAGTAGGCACTTCCTACCGTGAATCGATTGCCCGCCCCGTCGTCGATGGCCTCACTGAAGTAGCGGCGCCATTCGTCCGGCGACTTCCGAGTGGGCGCACTCTCGAGTGGGTGACAGTGATTGTCGACAACGGGGATTGTCGAGATATCTAGTGTTCCGTACGCGTCGCTCATCGCTAGAACCGATAGAAGTGATTGCGAAGCTCAAACGCGGTGTCGTTCGCGGAGAACGTGTCGTTCTCCGATCGACGAACAGCGACGTAGCAGCGATAGAGGAGATCTCCAAAAGCGTCCCTCAACAGATCGTTCTTTTCGAATTCGTCAAGGGCTTCGCCCATTGACGCAGGCAGCGGGCGAACCTTGGCACCGGCAAGTTCTTCGGGGCTCATGAAGACGGGGTTGTGTTGGCTTGGTTCGCCCGGATCGAGGTCGCGAGCGATACCGTCGAGACCGCACGCAATGAGCCCACCGAGCGATAGGTAGGGGTTAGCGCTCGGGTCCGACGGCTTGAATTCGATATTGAAACTCTGCTCTTCGCGGTTGAAGAAGGGAGACGTCACTCGAAGGGCTGCCTCTTTGTTGTCGTAACCCCAGGCCGTGGTGGCTGACGCCCACGCGCTCGGCGTCAGGCGGCGATACGAGTTGTAGTTCGGCGCCGTGAGCGCCACTAGCGCGGGCAGATGCTCCGCCACCCCCGCAATGAAGCCCCTGCCAATCGACGACAGATTTCCTTTTGTCGACGCGTCGTAGAGCAGGTTCTTTTTCCCCTCCATATCCCACAGGCTGAAGTGGATGTGGGCGCCGCTGCCGATGGCGTCGGGATACGGCTTGGGCGCGAAGCTCGCAAACAGATCATGACGCAGTGCGACACCGCGCACGGTGTCTCGAAACTTCATCTGGTTGTCCGCGCACTGCAGCGCGTCGGTGTAGCGAATGGCGATCTCCTGCTGGCCCGGACCGTACTCATTGATGGCCTGTTCGATCACCATGCCCTGGGACTCCAATGCCCCAATCGTTTCGATCATGAGGTCCGCCACCATGTCGTGGCCAATGGAGCTGTAGACCGGCGCGTGATCGACAAAGTCGAACGGGACATAGCCGTCTCCCTCTCGCCGAGCAACGTAATACTCGTTCTCAAACGCTGCCTGCACCCTGATGCCCGCTGCAGCGGCGCGCTCGATCATCTCTTTCAAGAACGAACGGGGACACGCTCCCCAACTCTTTCGATCGTGATCGAGCTGGTCGCACAGCACCGACGCACTCGCCGGCACCCATGGCAGGACGCTGAAGGTATCGGGGTCGGGTACGAGGCGAATCTCACCGACTGCCTCCATGCCCTCAATTGGAATGACCTCTTCTAGGAGATTGATAGACATTTGCGCGCGAGTAAGACCCACTCCCTCAACCAGCTTGTGGCGAAGCTGAGAGATATGAACCGTCTTCGTCCGCGCCACACCACTCACGTCGCAGTACTCGAAACGAATCAGTTGCACGCCCGCGCTAGCCGCCTTCTCCAGCAGCTCTTCGTGATTCATCGTCCAGATTCCTCCGCGACTGCTCGACCCCTTGACTCAGTCAATGTCATAGCATCACGTCCCCACCATTGGGCCCGAGAGTTTGGCCGAGGTAGTACGAACCGGCGTCGGACGCGAGCAGCACGTAGGTGGGCGTCACCTCGTCCACCTCTCCGAAACGCCCGATCGGCAGCTCCTGGAGCTTTCGCGAGCGCCACTCTTCGGTCTCGCCGGCGAGCATCGGTGTGGCAATTGGACCGGGCGCCACGGCGTTGACGAGGACTCCGCGCGTGCCCACTTCACGAGCGAGGGACTTCGTAAATCCGATTACGCCTGCCTTGCTCGCCGCGTAGTGCCCGGCTTCCACGCCACCGATCTGGCCCAGCTGAGATGCCGTGTTGATGATCCTTCCAGAACCGCGTTCAAGCATCTGGGCCAAGAAGAAGCGCGTGCAGAGGAAGGTTCCACGGAGATTGACGCCGAGCACTCGGTCCCAGTCTTCGATGGGCATGGACTCGATCTTGTGCTCGGTGAAGATGCCCGCGTTGTTGACGAGGATGTCCACACGTCCGTAGTGCGCGAGGACCTCGGTCGCCATTGCCTCAACCTGGTCCGCGTTCGCCACGTCGATCTGGTGGTACGTCGGCTCCGTTCCCTGTTCGGCGACGAGACGTCGCACGTTCTCCGCAGCGCTTGGGTCAGCCCGATCGACCAGCGCAATACGCGCGCCCTCTCGTGCGAAGGCCACGGCAACGCCCGCGCCAATGCCGGACGCTGCGCCCGTAATGACCGCAACACGTCCTTCTAGCTTTCTCTCCGTGCTCACGGCTACCTCCACTTGGTTATGCAACGTTGCGGGCGACGGTTTAACCGCCAAGCCCTTTCTTCCACACGCTTTCGATTTCGCTCTTGGCAAGTATGTCAAACCGGTTACGCATGAGCAGCATGGACGCGTCATGCTGCTCGCGGTCGTCGCTCGCGACGCATTCGGGCGCAATGACGACATAGAAATCGTTGAACTGCGCGTCGCGAGCCGTTGACTCCACGCACCCTTCAGTCGTGAGTCCCGTCACGACCACCGACTCGATCCCGTTGCTTCGCAAAATCTGGTTGAGGTTCGTTCCCCAGAACGCGCTCGAGCGCGACTTCTGCACCACGAACTCACCGGCAATGGGTACGAAGCCGTCAAGAAACTCGTGGCCAGTTGTGTCCGTCACCGTGTACCGCAACGGAGGTCCCTCGCGTCGGAATGACTGATGCATGCGCATATTGAATCTGATCTGTGCCGGAGAGTCACTCCGTCGATCCGGCAACGTGGTCATCTGGATGTGCACCACGGGCACTCCGCTTTCGCGCGCGCACGCGAGCAGCGCCGAGAGGTTCTCCCTCAGCGCGTCGTAGGCGGAGAGGTCGACGCCAAGCTGACCGAACGCCCCGTCTGGTTCTGCGAAGTCCTTTTGCATGTCCACGAGGACCAGAGCCGTATGAGCGGGCAGCACCAGCTCATACGGCTCTGAAAAGACGCGTTTGCCTTCAACATCAATCACGATACGTTTCCTTCTCTTTCTCGAATATCTAACGGTCGAACGATGACCGATTTACGCGGGTACGTCGTCCTTGCCTTCCACTTCATCAAGCAGCTGCTCGTCATTGACGAATGTGCCGAGTGCCGCAATTCGTTCAGGCGCGCTCTTGCGGAAAAAGAGGAAGAGCCCGATGCCGACGACGATCCACCCAATGACGATCCAGAAGACGAGGCTGTAGGGCCACGACTGACCGGGCTTCGCCACCGACCACAGCGGATACAAGAATGCGACCACTCCGAGCAGGGGCAAGATGACGTGCTTCAGAATGCTTCGCTCGGGCAGCTTCCAGAAGTACCGAATGACGGCGAAGCTGCTCGCCGAGTACACGAGGACAATCGCGACCGTGCCGATGGAGCCGGTAAAGCCATACGCTCCCGTGGCGCCCGGTCCAAGCCACACACCCGTACCGATGCCGACGGCCACAGTGAAGACGGCCAGGGTCAGAATGGCGACGTGGGGCGAGAACCACTTGTGGTGAACCCGACCCATCGATGACGGAATGACCCTGTCGCGACCCATCGAATACATGACTCGAACGGTGGTGTTGTGGATGGCGAGGAAGCAACTGAAGAGACCCGCGACCGCCGCGAGCTCGACGGGCTGCAGGAGCCACGACGTGTAGCGGTGCGCCAACGTCACGAACGGGTTCGGGTCGCTCAAGAACTTGGTCATCTGCGATGCTTCGTTGAGGTGATACCCGGCAACCAACGCGTACATCACGAACACGTAGAAGACCCCCACGGCGATGAGCGCGCCGCCGACCGCGATGGGGATGTTCTTCTTCGGGTTCTTCGTCTCCTCGCCGAGCGTGGCGGCGGCGTCAAATCCGATGAACGAAAGTATTCCGAACACCACGCCGAGCCCAACGCCCGAGGTGCCGTGCGGCGAGGACGACGGAATGAAGGCCTTCGCCGTATTGCCGTCACCAGAGTGAACGATCGCGATGATGGCCAAGGTCAGGAAGATGATGACTTCCAGGGTCAACAGCGTGAGGTCGACGCGAACCGACGCGCGGATGCTGCGCAGCGAGAGACCCAGCACGAAGATGAGACCGAAGAGGCTGCACACCCACCACGGCACGTTCGAATTGAACGTCGACAGCAAATAGTCGTGGAGAAATGAGCCAAAGGCATCAAAAAGTCCTGGAGCCAGTATCCCGTAGCCAATCGCGAAGAGCCAGCCCGTGAAGAAGCCCGCTGTTTGACCAAGGCCGTACGTATTGAATGTGTAAAAGGACCCCGCAGACGGAAGCTTCCTCGAGAACTGCACCACGTTGTTGCCGATAAACAGGCACGCGATGAACGCCACAAGAAATGACAGCGGCAGAGCCAAGCCCGCTTGTGGCGCCGCAGCGGGAGCGTTCAATACCACCGCGAGCACCGGGGCCATTGCCGCCGCGGCGAGCGCGATGCCGTTCGGAACCGAAAGGATGTCTTTCTGCAGCGAGTGCTTCCCGGACGTCCGTGCTACTCCTATGACCTCATCCATATTCCCCCCAGAATGTCGCGGAGCCACAGAGGCGCCGACTGAAATCGCCTTAACATATCACGGTGATACCACGGCGCGCATGACTCATTGAAGCGGCGATCAAGGGTGAAAATCTGGACAATATTGGCCCATCCAATATCGAATAATCCTCCCGCTGTTCGTCGACCTAGGTCGACGAACTCACACTCGCGAAGAGACGCGACGACACAAAAACTTCGCGCAGCGCGTCGAGGTCCTGCGGCGTGCCGGTGGTGAAGAGAACGCATTCGACGCGGTAGGGCGCGGACCCGGGATCCTCGCACCGTTGCAGCTGATACGTGCCCGCTCGACCGCCGTCGAAGTTGACCGCCCATAGCTGAGTGAGAAATCTCGATATCTCATGGTGACTCGACGTGGGCTTCGCGACCGCGACGATGGTGGGGCACTCCGAGGTGACGCGACAGATCTTCGCGGTTCCTCCCCGGAAGTTGCTCGTCGTGGCCTGCGCGACCCCGAGTGGGACGGCGCTCAGCGCAACGACGCACGTGAACACCACGACGTGACGCGAGGTCCATCGACCCGCTCGAGCGCGTGCCCGCACCTGCCTTAGCCCCCCGCCATGGCGCCGATAATGAAGAATGGTTCGTCCCCACGAACGACCTCTTCGGGAAGCGGAGTATCGGGCAACTCATGGGAGAGATCGTCTTCGCACGCGAAAAATCGAATGAACTTTCGGCGCTCTTGAGTCTGAGCATCGCGAATCGTCCCGAGGAGGACCGGGTAGCGAGCCTCGAGCGCATCTAAGACCGCGCGCTGAGTGGGCACGCCCGCAACGTCAACCTGAACTTCCTTGTTGACTTGAGCCAGCGTTCGAAGGTGTTCGGGCAACACGACGCGGATCATGCCAACGTTTGCACTTCGACCGAGAGAACCGCGGGAAGGTCGCGCACGATCGCCTTCCAGCTATCGCCGGCATCAGCGGACGCGTAGACCTGACCGCCTGTCGTCCCGAAGTAGATGCCGCACGAGTCGAGCCGGTCAACGGCCATCGAATCACGTAGGACATCGACGTAGCAGTTGCCTTGAGGAAGACCCTTCGTGAGGGGCTCCCACTCGTCTCCCCCGGTGGTGCTCCGATAGACGCGCAACTTGCCCTCCGGTGGAAAGTGAACGGAATCACTCGTGATGGGCACGACGTAAACGGTCTCGGGCTCGTGGGCGTGCACGTCGATCGTGAATCCGAAGTCCGACGGCAAATTGCCGCTCACTTCGTGCCACGAGTCGCCCGCGTTGTCGCTGCGCATGACGTCCCAGTGCTTTTGCATGTACACGACGTCGGGGCGCGAGGGATGAATGGCGATTCGGTGCACGCAGTGCCCGACCTCCGCGTTGGGATCCGGGATCCCCTCGGAGTGGAGGCCGGAGTTGATCGGCCGCCAGTGCTTGCCGCCATCGTCGGTGCGAAAGGCTCCCGCCGAGGAGATGGCGACGAAGAGTCGATCAGGATCTTCTGGGCTCTCGATGATCGTGTGCAGGCACATGCCGCCGGCGCCCGGCTGCCACGCGGATCCTGTGTCGTGCTTGCGAAGTCCAGAGACCTCCGCCCAGTTCTCGCCGCCGTCAACTGACTTGAAGAGCGCCGCATCCTCGACACCCGCGAGCACCGTATCGGGATCGCGGAGCGACGGCTCGAGATGCCACACGCGCGCGAACTCCCACGGGTGCGGCGTCCCGTCGTACCACTGGTGCGTTCCGGTCACCCCGTCGTAGACAAACTGATTGCCCACGGGTGTCCACGTCTTGCCGCCGTCGTCCGAGCGCTGTATGAGCTGACCGAACCAGCCAGTCGATTGAGACGCGAAGATACGATCCGGGTTCACCGGCGAACCCTTCATGTGATAAATCTCCCAGCCCTCAAAGAGAGGGCCGCTGATGTCCCACTTGTCGCGCTTGCCGTCCGCCGTAAGAATGAATGCGCCTTTGCGTGTGCCGACAAGTACCCGTACTCCACTCATGGACCCTCCCTCGTACGCCACCATTTAACCCCAGGATGGGGTTGATTGCTCGCGAGGACCAAATGAAATACCGACCGGTCAGGGCCTGACCTTGCGGGTGGTCGCTATGCGCGCGAATTTGCCGCAACTGTCGGCACAGGTGGCCGAATGATCGCCTAGGGAACGATGATCATGCGGACCGTGTCAGTCACGGCCGCACTGTTCGACGAAGAGCCCGCCATCACCACGATGGGGTCGCCCGACTTCGCGAAGCCGTCCTGCTTCAGCTGAGCGACGGCATAATCACACAGCGCATCAATGTCGCTGAGCGGGGTGACGTAGATCTCTTGAATGCCCCACGAACTTCGCAACTGACGAGCCGTCGACGTGTTCGGCGTAATGGCGACGATCGGCATTGGCGGGCGAAACCGCGAGATCGCGCGAGCCGTGAGACCCGAACGAGTGCAGGCAACGAGCGCGACGGCGTTCTCGTCCATCGCTGCTCGCCACGCGGCGCCGGTGATCGCGGCGGTGACGCGCTGGGCCTGAGTGCTCGACGCAACGAGGTGCTGAATGCCGAGTCCCGCGCCCCACTCCGCATACGGGAAACTCTCCTCCGCACGCCGAACGATGCGATCCATCGTGACCACCGTGCCGATTGGGTCGTCGCCAATCGCGGTCTCACCACTGAGCATCACCGCACTCGCACCGTCCAGCACCGCGTTCGCGACGTCGGTAACCTCCGCGCGTGTCGGCACCTGGGCATGCGTCATCGACTCCAGCATCTGGGTCGCCACGACGACGGGTCGCGCGTAACGAATGCCGAGGCGAACGATCTCCTTTTGCAAGTGCGGCACCTCTTCGATGGGCATCCGCACGCCGAGATCGCCCCGAGCGACCATGAGCGAATCGGAGTGCTCGATGATCTCGTTCAAGTTCTCGATACCCTCGCTCGTTTCAATCTTCGCCATGATCATGATGTCGCTACGAGAGAGCACCGCGCGGACTGATTCCATATCGAATCCCGAACGAACAAACGAGACAGCCAAGATGTCGAACTCCTCGTCTCGCAGCGCCTCAAGCCGAGCGCGGTCGTCGTCGGTTGGCAGGCGGTCGTTCATGATTGACGAAGGAAGCGAAAGCCCGGGCTTGCCCATGACCGCGCCTCCTGAAGTGACAAGCGCGGTCGTCGTCGATCCAACCCCGGTGATGACGAGCGAGACGCCGCCATCGCCGATGTGCACCCGATCGCCAATCTTCAGTTGCGCGAGAACGTCTTTTCGTTCGACGGCGATGAATTCGGCGGTCGAAGTCAGCCCAAACCCCTCGGCAAGCTCGATCTCTTCACCGACGCTCAGTCCGACAGGTAGCGAGCCAAAGGATCCGGCCCGGATCTTCGGGCCTGGGATGTCGACCATGATGGCCAAATCCGGTGCGATGGCGCGCACCCGGCGCAACCGTTCGATGCCGGAGGGAATGTCGCCATGGGCGAAAGAAAGGCGAAGAACGTCCACTCCCGCAGTCACGAGCTCCTTTAATTTTTCATCGGAGTCGGATGCTGGACCAATGGTGGCAACGATGCGCGTACGCCGCACGGGTTTCCCTTCGTTTCTTTGACTAAGTCTACGAGATCGAGGACCTCCCTCTGGGGGGCAACCCTTTACTGCGAAGTAAGGGAAAACCCCTTTGCCGACGACGCGTCGGTCTTTGAAGACCATTTCGACGACCGAGGGCTCGCACAGCACCGCGCTGAATTGACCTTGACGTTGACGTTTCATTCGATCGTCGCAGGCGCGTCGAGCGATCCAAGGGCCAACGCACTCGATTGCGCTCGGAACATGCGATCATGCCGCTCCGCGCAACGCGACGAATTTATTAACGCTCGGATGACGCCCGAGATGGACTTGGGGCACCGAATCCGCTCAAGGCGCACAGCAACGTCACGGCTACCATTGCCACCACTGAGCGTTCGAGGGGGCGTATGAGTACTTCAACACCGGGCAGGCTTTCACGCAAAGAGTTGCTTGCCCGCGTCGAGAGCGGAGACATTGACACAGTCATACTCGCCATCACGGACATGCAAGGACGACTCCAAGGTAAGCGCATTGACGCCTCCTTTTTCGTCGACGGCTTGATCGACGGTGTTGTCGAGGGGTGCAGCTACGTCCTTGCTTCTGACGTTGACATGAATACGGTCGAGGGATTCGCGCTCACGTCCTGGGAGCGTGGCTACGGCGATCTCGCGTTCGCACCAGACTTTTCAACGGTTCGCCACATCCCTTGGCATGAAAAGACGGCGATTGTCTTTGCCGATGTCCAGACGACCGACGGCGACCCGGTCAAGGTTTCACCTCGCCAAGTACTGCAGCATCAGGTGGATCGTCTGGCCGAGCGCGGCTGGAGCGGCCTCACCGGTACGGAGCTCGAGTTCATCGTCTTTTCTGACACCTATGAAGATGCGTGGAACGCTGGATACCGCGAGCTCACTCCTGCGAACCAGTACAACGTGGATTATTCGCTGCTCGGCACGTCGCGCATCGAGCCGCTCCTCGGGCGCGTGCGTCGATCAATGCGCGACGCCGGAATGGTTGTTGAATCGTTGAAGGGCGAATGCAACTTTGGCCAGCACGAAATCGCCTTCAAGTACGCGCCGCTCGTTGACAAGTGCGACGAGCACAGTTTGTTCAAACTCGGCACGAAGGAGATTGCATCGCAGGAAGGGTGCAGCATCACCTTCATGGCCAAGTACAACGTGCGCGAGGGCAACTCCTGTCACATTCACCTCTCTCTTCGCGACGAGAACGACGCACCGGTCTTTGCGGGCGAGAACGCTCACGGGTTCTCCGACGTCTTTGAGCACTTCCTCGCCGGACAGGTTGCCTACGCGCGCGAGCTATCGCTCTTTCTTGCTCCCAACATCAACAGCTACAAGCGGTTCGTCGAGGGTTCTTTCGCGCCGACGGCGATGCTCTGGGGCATTGACAATCGCACCTGCGCGTTTCGCGTCGTAGGGCACGGGTCCTCCATCCGCGTTGAGTGTCGGATTCCCGGTGGCGACGTCAACCCCTACCTCGCCGTTGCGGCGCTGGTCGCCGCGGGGCTGCGCGGCGTGGAAGAGTCGCTCCCCCTCGCACCTGCTTTTGGAGGAAACGCCTACGTTGCCGACGCCCCGCGCGTGCCCACCACGCTCCACGAAGCGACCGATCTCTTTGCGACGAGCGCCGTCGCGCGTCACGCCTTCGGTGACGAGGTGGTAGATCATTACACGCACGCCGCGCGAATTGAGGTTGCCGCCTTCGACGCCGCCGTCACCGATTGGGAACGCTACCGAGGATTCGAACGACTATGAGCACCACACTTGGCATCATCAACCCCGCGACAGAAATGGAGATCGCGACCGTCGCCGTACATGATCTCGACGAGACCAACCGCGCCATCGACGCTGCATCGCTGGCGGCGCCCTCGTGGGGGAAGGTCACTCCTGCTGACCGGGCCCGACTCCTGCGTCGATTCGCCGATGTCATTGATAGCCATATTGAAGAGCTCGCACAGCTTGAGGTCGCGAACTCGGGGCACACCATCTCAAATGCGCGCTGGGAAGCGGGCAACGTCCGCGACGTGATGAACTACTACTCCGGCGCACCCGAACGTCACTCGGGTCGCCAGATCCCAGTCGCGGGAGGCGTCGACCTCACCTTCTACGAGCCGCTCGGGGTGGTGGGCATCATCGTGCCGTGGAACTTCCCCATGCCCATTGCGGGCTGGGGACTCGGCCCGGCCCTCGCTGCGGGCAACACCGTCGTCTTGAAGCCCGCGATGCTCACCCCTTTAACGGCGGTGCGCCTAGGCGAGCTCGCGCTCGACGCGGGCATCCCCGAAGGGGTGTTCCAGGTCGTGACCGGCGACGGATCGATGGTTGGCAACCGCTTTGTCACGCATCCGGCGATTCGGAAGGTCTGCTTCACCGGTTCCAATGCCGTTGGTCGACTCATCATGCAGGGCTGCGCGGAGCAGGTAAAGCGCGTCACCCTCGAGCTCGGCGGTAAGAGCCCGAACATCATCTTCGATGACGCGGACCTTGAGAAGGCCGCCGCCAGTGCGCCCTACGCCGTGTTTGACAACGCCGGACAGGATTGCTGTGCACGGTCGCGAATCTTGGTCCAGGCGTCTGCCTACGACCGGTTCATGGAGTACTTCGAGACCGCGGTCAAGGGCGTGAAGGTCTTAGACCCCACAAGCGACGACAGCGAAATGGGTCCGCTCATCACGGCCGCCCAGCGAGAGTCAGTGCGCTCGTACGTTGACGAGTCCGAAGTCGCATTTCGCGGCAACGCACCCGAAGGGCCGGGCTACTGGATGGCCCCCACGGTCCTTGAAGCAACTGATACGAAGAGTCGGTCCTTTCAGGAGGAGATCTTCGGACCGGTGGTCTCCGTTGTGCGCTTCGCGGACGAGGAGGAAGCGGTCGCCATCGCCAACGAGAGCCCCTATGGCCTTTCGGGATCGATCTGGAGCCGTGACATCGGGCGCGCACTTCGCGTGGCGCGCGGCGTCGAAACCGGAGCGCTGTCGATTAACTCAAACTCCTCGGTGCGCTACTCAACGCCCTTCGGCGGATTCAAGCAGTCCGGACTCGGACGAGAGCTTGGTCCCGACGCGCTGCTCGGTTTTAGTGAAGAAAAGAATGTATTCATCTCAACGGAGGACAATTAAAAATGGGACGTCTCGACAGCAAAGTCGCCATCATCACCGGGGCCGCGAGCGGCATCGGCCTCGCCACGGCGCGGCGATTCAGCGTTGAGGGCGCCAAGGTGGTGGTCGCTGACCTCAACGAAGAGACGGGATCGGCTATCGCGAGCGAGATCGGCGGCTCGTTCGTCTCGGTCAACGTCGCGAACGAAGACAGCGTCAAGTCGATGTACGAATCGGTCATCAACATCTACGGTGGCGTCGACATCCTTTTCAACAACGCGGGCATCTCGCCTGACGACGACGACTCGATCCTGACGACCGGCCTCGAGGCTTGGCAGCGCGTGCAAAACGTCAACCTCACCTCGGTGTACCTGTGCTGCAAATACGGCATTCCACACTTGCTCGAGCGCGGGGGCGGGTCGATCATCAACACCGCTTCATTCGTCGCGGTGATGGGTTCGGCGACCTCGCAAGTCTCCTACACCGCGTCGAAGGGTGGCGTGCTGGCGATGTCGCGCGAACTCGGAGTGCAGTTCGCACGCCAGGGGATCCGCGTGAACGCGCTCTGCCCAGGTCCGGTCAACACCCCACTCCTCCAAGAGCTCTTCGCGAAGGATCCCGAGCGCGCTGCTCGACGCCTGGTGCACATTCCGGCCGGCCGATTCGCCGAGCCTGACGAAATCGCGGGCGCCGTGCTCTTCCTCGCGAGCGACGACTCGTCGTTCGTGAATGCGTCAACGTTCCTCGTTGACGGTGGCATCAGCGGCGCCTACGTGACCCCGCTCTAAAAACGAGCGACTCAGTCCGAGCCGATCTGGGACGTCAACGATGGCGGGATGAAGTACTCACTCAAGTACTTCTCCCCTTCGTCACAGAGGATGGTCACGATCGTCGAGCCCTCAGGTAGCTCGTCGCGCAGTCGACGTGCAACCACCATGTTGGCGCCCGAACTCGGACCGACGAGCAGTCCGTGGTCGCGGGCGAGCCGGCGCATCTCGCGCACCGCGTCGTCGCTGTGGACGGCCATGACTCGATCGACTATTTCGTGGTGACGCTGATAGATGGTCGGGATGAATCCATCACTGATTCCCTCTATCTGGTGCAGTCCCGTATCGCCGCATTGAATGGTGCACGACTCGCTGGGCTCGAGGGCGACGATGAGCGCCTTGGGATTGACGTCGCGAATCGCCTGGCCCACGCCGATAAGGGTGCCGCCGGTGCCCACGCCCATTACGAAGGCGTCGGGGACGGTGTTGTCGGGTAGTTGGTCAAGCATCTCTGGACCGAGCCACGTTCGGTTCTCCTCGACGTTCCACTCGGACTCGAACTGATGAGGCGCGAAGTAACCCGGCAACGTCCCGAGCCGACTCGCCTCATCGAGCGCCTCATTGACGTGGAAAGTCCCCACGCTCAGCATCTGGGCTCCGAAGGCAAGTGAGATCGCGGCGCGCTCGGGGCTTAAACCCTCGGGCATGACCACGAGCATCTTGTAACCGAGCACGGCAGCGACCATGCTCATGGCATTGCCCGTGTTGCCGCTCGAGGCTTCGACGATAGTGTCGCCTGGCTGCAGGAGCCCTTCGCGCTCGGCGCGTTCGATGATGTAGCGAGCCATCCGGGCTTTGATCGAACCTGACGGATTGAGATACTCGAGCTTCACGAATACGCCATCAACCATGATGAGCGGCGTCGAGCCGATCGCTCCCAACACCGTGGCTCCGGGCCGATATTTTGACGCCATTGTCACTCTCCCCCGAGACTGTTCCCGACTTACCCTACGCCCGACGCATTCTCGCGAGCGGCGCAGACCGGTAATGCGGTGCGATCTTTGCCCACAACGAGCTACGAAACGGTCATGCCGCCATCGACAGCAATATCGGCTCCGGTGATCGCGGAGGATGCGGCCGAGCACAGCCAAACAATGGCGGAGGCGATTTCACTCGGTTCGAGGAGTCTGCCAATCGGTTGCTGCTGGGCAAACGCCTCGACACTGTCCAGTCCGTACACCTTCGCCGACGCCTCAAGGATCGCGGTGCGCGTCGAACCGGGGCTGACCGCATTCGCGGTCACGCCGTACGGCGCGAGATCCATGGCGACGCCACGAATGAGCCCGACGACCGCGTGCTTGGCGGCGCTGTAGGTCGCGAGATGAAAGAGCCCGGTGTGTCCCGCTGCCGATGCGACGGCCACGACGCGCGGGTGATTCTCGCGACCGTTTGCGATCAGCACCGGCGCCGCGGCTTCGATCAAGCGGCGCGTGCCGAGCACGTTGACCGACCAGACCGAATCCCACGCGGCATCGCCGATCTCCCAGAGCGCGGCGCCCGCGCCGAGCACGCCCGCGCACGCAATCACCGCGTCGAGTCGACCGAAGTGGCGCGTGGCCGTCTCCACCGCCAGTCCCATGTCAACCGCGCTGCGAACATCGCCGACGAGGCCGAGCACCGACTCGCCGTGGCGAGCGACGACGGCGTCGAGGTCGGCGGGCGTCGCGAGCGCGTACGGGATGTCGGGGATGTCCCGACAGCGATCAACGGCGACAACTCGATAGTTCTCGTTGACGAGCGCATCCACGGTGGCGGCACCGATGCCCCGCGCCGCGCCGGTCACGATGGCGACGCGGCTCATCAACCGAGCTTTCGAAAGAAATCAGCCGGCGCGATGACGTCCGTGCGGTCGAGCTCATCAATGCTGGACTTGCCGAGTCCGAGGAGCGCTGAGTCGATGCCCCCGCGAAGGATGTCGAGTACGTTCTCGACGCCGCTCTGGCCCGCGACGGCAAGGCCCCACAGATAGGCACGTCCGATCATGACCGCGTTGGCGCCCAGCGCGAGCGCCTTGACGACGTCGCTGCCGCGACGGACGCCGCCGTCGAGCAGCACCTCAATCTGGTCACCAACAGCATCAACGACCGCGGGCAGCGCTCGCAAGGGCGCCGGTGTTCCGTCAAGGTTGTTGCCTCCGTGGTTAGATACGGAGAGCGCGCTCGCGCCGAGGTCGACCACCCGCTTCGCGTCATCGACGCGACTCACGCCCTTCACCATGAAGGGGCCATCCCACTGTGATCGCAACCACCCCACGTCCTCCCAGCTCGGCAGCGAACTTTGCATCCACTCGTAATAGGCACCAAAGAACGTCGGCGGCTGCTCACCGGGCGCCGCCATATTGGGCGTCGTCAGGTCCGGCAAATGGCCCGTCTTCGCGAACGACCACAGCCAGCGAGGCCGGGCCAGCACGTCGGGAGCCAACTTCAGCATCGCGTGAAGATCGACGCGCTCGGGTATCCAGGGGCTGCCCCAGTCGCGACCGTTCGCGAACGACCAATCAAGGGTCAAGATGATGCCCTTCGCTCCGGCGCTCTTTGCCCTATCGAGTCGCTGGATCATGGTGTCGCGGTCACCGGACCAGTACATCTGGAAGAGAACCTGGTCGCACGCGCCGCAGGCTTCCTCGATGGACCTACTCGCGAACGAGCTGAGCCCCATGGCGACGCCTCGATTGGCGGCTGCCCGGGCGACGGCGACTTCACCGTCAGGGTGCACTGCCTGTACGCCGGTGGGCGAGATGACGACAGGCATCGACACGGACTGGCCCATGATCGTGGTCGCCATCGAACGCTCGTTGGATAACCCCGCCACGTGCGGAGCGAATCCGAGCTCGTCGAAAGACGCAAGGTTGTCGTTTGAAGAGAGGCCTTTCTCAGAACCCGCGACGAGCGCGCCGTAGACCGACGAGGGCAAGCGTTTTTCGGCCCGGCGCTGGGCTATCGCCACAGTCTCAAACCACGAACTCGCCATTTCCCCTCCAAGTCAACCCACCGCAGACTACCGGAGGTGATTTCTCGGACAGAACTAACGCGTGCTCAGCGCGACGGCAACGCGCCGTGAGTGATCGATTGATGGGTGCGGTCGAAGGGTCACCGCCTTGGCGGCGAGGGCCGCCTCACCGTGGCCGTAGACGCACTCCGGATCGGGATCGCTCATCTCAAGGCCCGTGAAGAACTTGGCCGCCATGCAGCCGCCGCGACACGCGTCGTAAGAGCCGCACGAGGTGCACGCACCCGCATTGCCGGGTTCACGCAACGTGCGAAACAGCTCGCTGTTGCGCCACACGGACCCAAACCCGTCATTGCGAACGTTGCCCGCGAGAAACTCGTCGTGAATCACGAACGGGCAGGCGTAGACGTCACCGACGGGATCGATCAGACAGACGACGCGCCCTGCGCCACAGAGGTTGAGTCCCTCAAGCGGACTCCCGAGTGCCGAAAGGTGAAAAAAGGAGTCGCCGGTTAGCACGTCCGGTCGATCGATCAACCAGCGGTACAGCTGGCGGCCTTGGTCGAGCGTCGGACGAAGCTGATCCCACACATCTGCCCCGCGCCCCGAAGGGCGCAGGCGAGAGAGGCGCAGCTGCGCGCCGTACGAGTTGGCGAGCGCTTCGAATTCGTCGAGCTGCTCCACGCTCTCTCGGGTCACCACGACCGAGATCTTGAACGGTCCAAAATTGGCGGCGGCGAGATGATCCATCGCCCGCCTCGCGGCGTCGTAGCTGCCGACACCGCGCACGCGGTCGCTCGTCTCGGCGTCGACACCGTCAATAGATATCTGTACGTCGAGGTAATCAATCGCGGCAAGCCGCTCGGCCGCACGTCGATCAATGCGCGTGCCGTTCGTCGAGAACTTCACCCCCACGTGACGGCTGACGGCGTGCTCCACCAGTTGGAAGAAATCGCGCCGCATCATCGGCTCGCCACCGCCGACGTTGACGTAGAAGATCTGCATGTCAGCAATCTCGTCGATGAGTCCCAGCGCCTCTTCAGTGGAGAGCTCTCGTGGATCGCGACGACCGGACGAGGAAAGGCAGTGCGTGCACGCGAGGTTGCACGCGTAGGTGAGCTCCCAGGTCAAACAGATTGGTGCCGCGAGACCCCGCTCGAAACGATCGCGCAGTGCCTCAGCCATCGAGCAAACCAGATCGATGAAGTGATGCGAGGGCCGTTTCGTAGCGTGCACATTCCGAAGGCGCTACGGACGCCGTCACTGCGTCGCGCACGCTCGAGAACTTGTCGAGTCGCCGCACGAGCTCAACGAGTTCTCGTGATTTCAAAAAGACCAGCCGGCGATTGACGTGGTGATAGGCAAGCGCGCCGAACGATTCGTCGCGCAACGAAACTGACGCACTCAACCGATACGGCTTCGATGCATCAAAGTCGGTACTCGTCGTTGCCAATGCCACGACTTAGTAGACCCCGCAGAGTCCGTCGATGGAAACTTCTTCAACGAGAAGCTCTTCTGATAATTCATCCTCTTCCAGCATCTCGTCATCAATCAAGGTCTCTACGCTCACGTCTTCTCCTTTGACTCTCCCATTCTGTCGCGCCGCTCAAGGGGTTCCGCGCCACGCGTGAAAGACTCCCCTCGTGAGCGCCTTCCTTCCAACGGCTCTGCCGCCAACCGAGGCCCCGATTCCAGAAGGAACTCGGGTGAGCTTCGACGAGCACGCCACCTTTCTCGACCGTGATCTCGTGAGCGGAGGGAGTCCCTGGCGACTACTTCGCTTGACGAGCCCTTCTTTCGCCGTTGCCACACGCTGGCGGACGAACGGGGTCGTTCGCGCGGGAGAGGAACGATTTGCGCGCACCTTGGTGCAGCAAGGATTGCTCCACCCACATTTCGAGGTTCCACTTGCCATGGACCAGATTGACGTCGTGGTACCGGTGTACGAAGACGTCGAGTCACTCGCGACACTCCTAGGAAACCTCGTTGGATTTCACGTCATTGTTGTCGATGACGGCTCGCGAAACGCTGTCGCCATCGCTCGCTGCGTTGAGGAATTTGACGCCACGCTCGTGCGTCTGCCCGTTAATCACGGCCCCGCGTTCGCTCGCAACAAGGGTGCACTGGCGAGTGCGCGTCCATTTCTGTGGTTCGTCGATGTGGACATTGAGCTCGGCGATCCGCGAGACATTGCCCGGTCGTTGCACAACGAGTTCGCCGACCCGTTGGTCGCCGCTACCGCGCCGCGAGTTCGTGGCGCGGCGGGCCCCACGAAGCGAGAACAGTTCGAGCACCACTTCGGCGCGCTCGACATGGGAGGTTTCAGCGGTCTCGTCGTACCCGGCGGTCCGGTGAGTTACGTACCGAGCGCCTGCTTAATGGTGCGGCGTACGTCGTTCGGCGATGGCTTCGATGAGTTCTTTCGCGTCGGCGAAGACGTCGACTTCGTGTGGCGCCTCTTCGACAAAGGGTGGCTCGTTCGCTATCAAGCCGGTGCGGTCGTGGGTCACCGTGCCCGCACGTCGTGGCGGTCGTGGTTTCACCAGCGCCACGGATACGGCGAATCTACCGCCGCCCTCGCGTCGCGCCACGGAGCGCGCCTCGCGCCACTCCGGGCGGATACTTGGACCATGGTCGCGTGGGCCTCGGTGCTGGTAGGTCATCCAACCTTTGGCGCTCGAATTGTCAACGGTGCTCGCCGCCACGCCCGCGACAAGTTCTTCAGTCAACAAGAGGCGCCCGACGACGTCGCCACAAAGGTCGTCGCGTACAACATGATGCGCGCGGGCGGACCCTTGGCTCGCGCCGTCGTGCGTACCTTTGGGGTAGTCGTCTTGCTCAGCGCACTGCATCCGCGCCTGAGAGCTCGCGCACTCGCACTCTTCGCCGTCGGGACGCTATGGCGCTGGCGACACGAGCGACTCGACCTGCGTGACGTCCCGCTCGCCATCGTCGATGATCTCGCCTACGGCACGGGGGTCTTCCATGGTGCCTGGCGCGCGAAGTCCCTCCAGACCTTGAGTCCGACGATCACCAAGTCCGAGCTCGGACTGCGCGAGGTCTTAGGTGTCGCGCGCGAAACAACGACGGACAATTAGCCAAACGTAAAGTCGTATGCCTCTACGCCGGGCGAAAAGTGCAGCAGCATGGTGCCCGTTTCAGTCGTTTTCGAGTGCAGCAAGGTGTAGAGCTTGGGAATGCCGTCGATGTGGATCTCGCTCGGCGGCGTGCCGTTACCCGCCGAGACTTCGACCGTTCCCGTACCGCCCATAACGAGATACACGTCTTGATCCTGATAACTCAACTCGATCGCGGCATCAGAGCCTGCGGTCGCCTCCTTCGCGTGGACGTTCCAGATACCCGCGAACGCAAAATAGTCGAGCCCAAGAGATGACGGGAGTACGTACTTCGTCGCCACGTTGGGCGTTGGCAGACCGACGTTGTCCTCGTATTGGATTCGTTGGTAGCCGACGTAACTCTCGGGGCTCGTGTTCTGCGTGGGCGTCAGGTTCGCCACGCTCGTGGGCGAAGGCAGCTTTATACCGGGGTGCGCCTTGACCAGTAGTTGCCGAATAAAGCGTTCAGTGAGCGAGTAGTCACCCTCGCCGACTCCCACATGACGAACCTCACCGTTCGCGGCGACGAGATAGTCAGCCGGCCACGAATCGTTCTGGTAGGCGTCCCAGGTCGCGTAGTTATCGTCGACATCGACGGGGTAGTTCACGTGTAATGACTTCGCCGCCGATTCCACGTTGCTGACGACGTGCTCGAAGTTGAACTCGGGCGTGTGCACCCCGACAACCACGAGCCCGTCAGACTTGTAGCGGTTATACCACGCTTCCACGTGGGGCAGCGCGCGCTCACAGTTGATACACGAATACGTCCAAAAGTCGACGAGCACAACCTTGCCCTTCAACTGCTGAATCGATATCGGCTTGCCGTCAGGAGTGTTCAACCACTTAGTGACGTCAGCGAAGTTCGGCGCGGGTCCGCACTGTTGGAGCGTCGGGAAATTTTGCACGCAGTCGGCGAGTCGACCATCCGAGACTGCTGGTTTGAGTGTTTGGAGCTCCTTGTGCACGGTCGAGGAGCCTTCAACGTGCTGCTGCAGCGCGCTCGTGTAACCGGGCAGGTCGGTTTGCAGAGAGTTGAACACGTTGGTGCTGATAGCTATAGCCATGCCGATCAGGACAACGCCTCCTACCCTCCTCAGCACGGGACCATGCTCGCGAATTGATCGCGCGCGCTCCATAATCGCGCTCCCCGCAAGGGCCACGATGAGGAGCGGCACCGCTGCGCCGATTGAGAAGGCGACGGTGACGAGCACCGTCATGAAATTCACGCGTTCTCGTGCGCCGAGCACGATGATGGTCGAGAGAACGGGACCCGCGCACGGAACGAAGACGAGCCCGAGCGCGAGTCCGATCACAAAGCCGCTGCGCGACAGTTTCGGCTGGCGCGTCACAAATCGCGAAAAGGGACGTTCCAAGATGTGGCCGAGCTGAGGAAATAACAAACCAATCCCGATGACAATGAGCAAGCCGATCCCCAGGTCGCGCAAAAACGTCTCGGGGAGATGGAAGAGCGAAACGATTTCGGTGCCCGCCAAGATCAACACGGAAAAGCTGACGATCAGACCGAGGACGATCGATAGACCGCGCCGCCACGACGACGATGATGACGTGTTCGTCGCTCCCGCGACGAGCACCACGGGTAGGACCGGCAAGACGCACGGTGAAATGCCCGCAATCATGCCAGCAACAATCGAGACCAAAATCAGAAACATGCGGCACCGCTCACTTTTGTCGGTGTCGTTCCAACTTCATCGCGCGAGACGCCAATCGGCGCAGGTGCCGTAGCTGGAGGATCACACTTTCGCACCGTTGTGTGAAATTAGTTGAGTGCCATCGTCAATACACCTCGCCCAAACGATTTCGAGAGGGCTAGCGCGTAAGAAGACCGTAAGAACTAGTCGCGATTTGGAACGTCACCGAGTGACGCGAGATGGTCTCGAACTCTCGGCCACTCTGTATCGAGAACTGAGTAGATGGCGGTATCCCGCAACCGATGGTCTTCACCGGCGACTTGGGAAGGTTGCCAGTGTCGAAGCACGCCCTCAAACGACGCACCGATGCGAAGAATCGCGTCTCGCGCTCGATCATTTCGTGCGTCGGTCTTCAGGTCCACTCGACCCACGTTCCAGGTATCGAACGCGTATTGGAGCAGCAGCAGCTTTGCCTGCGTGTTTATACCTGAGCGCTGCGCAGAGGCAGCGAGCCACGTGCCGCCGATCTCTACCGCGTAGGGAATGTCGAACGGCTGCAGCGCACGAATTGTCATGAGGCGCGTCGCGCCGACGGGGCGATCTTCAACAACATCGATCTGCGCGAAGGGAATCAGTTGACCTGCTTCCCACATTCGCACCAGATCACCCACGTAATCGTCCATTTGATCTCGGCTCTGCGGCACGCCAGTGAAGCCATACGTCGAACGGTCTTCGCTGGCGGCTTCAAACAGGCCGTCGACGTGTCGGTGCGACAAGGGTTCGAGGCGAACGAGCGTGCCCTTCAGCGTGGGGATGGGGTACGCCGTCACGGCATCATCCTCTCACGACGGGATCTCTCTCCAACCATGGCGGAGCGTCAACGATGATGCGGACGTTACGGCTGCGCGGAGAGATTGTCTGCGGCCCATACGCTGAGTTCGTGCATGGCGGGCATCAACGCTGCGCCCGCCGTCGAGAGCGCATAGGTGACCGAGACCGGTGGGCCTGCTTGCACTTCGCGGACGATGACTCCCGCAACCTGCAATTCGCTCAATCGCTCAGCAAGAACGGAATCGCTGATGCCTTCGACGCGACGACCGAGTTCGGCAAATCCGAGCGGACCGTTCGCGAGGGTGCCCAATATGACGCCAATCCAGCGTTTCCCGAGGAATCGAAACGCACGGACGAGGGCCTCATCGCAGGCGGCCGGCTCGGCGCCGCACGAGTCACCTGGGATTTTGTCCCTTTCGGCGCTAGCGGTGGTCACTGTTTCAGACTACCAGTGACTAGTGTGAACTAAGCGACTTTCTTTTTGAAAGTACCATGTATAGTAGAAGCAACCAATCATCTAGGAGTTCGCATGTCTCTGTTTCGTCTTGACGCCAGTATCCGCGAAGAGGGTTCGCACAGTCGAGCCATCGCCGACATCGTCGAGAAGGCGTGGCGTGAGAACCACCCCGACAGTGAGGTCACCCGTCGTAGCGTCGGAATCAATCCGCTCCCTTCGACCCTGTGGGCCCAAGCTGTCTCTGCCAGCTGGACACCCGAGGACGACCAGAGTCCCGAACAGCGTGACGCGGCCGCCGTGGCGGCCTCGCTCGGCGACGAGCTTCTTCAGGCCGACGCGCTCCTCTTTGCCATTCCTCTTTACAACTTTGGCGTCTCCCAGCACTTCAAGGCCTGGGTTGACGTGGTCTTGACAGACAAGCGGTTGACGACGCCCGACGGCCCCGCTCTCGCTGGCCGACCGGCGGTCCTTGTCATCGTCCGCGGTGGCGCGTACGGAGTAGGTACCCCGCGTGAAGGCTGGGACCACGCATCTGGTTGGTACCGCCGAATTCTCGAAGATGTCTGGCAGCTCGACGTCAAGGTCGTGGAAAAGGAGTTCACGCTGGTGGGCGTCAACCCGGCCCTCGACGAGTTCAAGGACCTCGCGGCCCAGATGGGTCGTGACGCTGAAGCACTCGCGCTGGAGCAAGGTCGCCACCTGGCGACCGTCAGCGCAAGCTAAGCGGCCAGATCTGTCGCATGGTCGAGCCGATGCTCGATTGACCGTGACGCTCAGAAACGAACGACGCCCCGTACGTTCTTGCCGGACGCGAGATCGTCATAACCCTGCTGCACATTCTCGACGGTGTACTCCTGGGTGATGAGATCGTCGACGTGGAGCTTTCCTTCGTGATACAGGCGAAGAAGCTTTGGGACCTGCACGCGAGGGTTATCCGAGCCGAAGATCGAACCTCGAAGGTCTTGATTCATCATCGTAAACATGAAGAGATTGAGATCGACGGTCTTGAGGTCGTACGGGGCGACTGCGGTCGTAACGACGACGCCGCCCTTCGCGGTGATCGAGCGGGCCTGTTCGATGAGTTCACCGGTTAAGACGCCCACCGTGATGATCGTCACGTCGCAGTTCTTACCTCTCGTCAGTTCCGGCAAGATGTTGAAGGCAGCATCCATCGTCGTGGCGCATCCGTGCGTCGCGCCGATCTTGAGCGCGCGGTCGATCTTGGACTGGTTGGTGTCGATTGCAATGACCGCACGCGCGCCCGCGTGCACGGCGCCTTGAATCGCGCCTGAACCCACGCCGCCGCATCCGATCACGGCGACGGTATCGCCGGGCTTGGTGCCGCCGCGGCTCACCGCTGATCCGAAACCCGTCGAGATGCCGCACGAAATGAGCGCCGCCGCACGCAGGTCATACCACGGATCAATGCGGATGAGTGACGCCTCGTGCACGACGATGTACTCCGCAAAGGTACCCAATTGACAGACGCGGTTGAGAAAGTCGTCACCCAGATGATGGCGCCAGGTGCCGTCCGAGATCATCGGACCAACGAGCGTGTGCGCGCCAAGGTCACAGAGATACTGGCGTCCCGACACGCATGATTCGCAGTGCCCACACGATGGGATGAACGACACCGCGACGTGATCGCCCGGCTTCAAGTCCGTGACGTTCTCCCCTACCGATTCAACGACGCCCGCACCCTCGTGGCCACCGATCACCGGAAACGCGGAGTCACGGCCCGTCAGAATGCGCACGAGCTCCGCACTCGGGACCATGTCGCCGGTGCGAAGGTGCTCATCGGAGTGGCACATCCCCGCAAAGGCCATCTTCACCTTCACTTCGTGCGCGTGTGGCTCGTCGATCTCAATCGTCTCGGCGTGCCAGGGACCGTTCTGTTCAGTGACGATGGCGGCTCGTACTTGCATCTCAATTCCCCCCGATTCAACGGCCCACGCCGTCGTTCGTACCTTATCGATCGAGCGTCTTCGCGTTTCCTACATCTGTTCGGGCGCGTCGATGCCGAGCACCGAAAGGCCAAGCCGCAAGGTGCGAGCCGTGAGGTCGCACAGCGCCAGGCGCTCTTCGCGCAATGCGCCCTCGGAAGACAGCACGGGACACGCGTCGTAGAACGAGGTGAATCGCTGGGCGAGATCAAAAAGATAGGTGCAGAGGCGATGAGGTTGGAGCGCTGCCAAAGACGACATGAACGCTTCGGGGAACGCCAGCAATCCGAGTGCCAGCTCGCGCTCGGCGATCGAGCCAAGTGCGAAGTGCGAGTCCGTCGGAACCAGATCGCCCGAGCGGCGAAAAATTGAACGGAGTCGGGCGTGCGCGTACTGCAGGTACGGTCCCGTGTCCCCCTCGAAGGCGATCATGCGATCAAGATCGAACACGTAGTCGTGCTGGCGCTCGGTGGAGAGGTCCGCGTATTTGATGGCGGCGCGCGCGATCTGCTCGGCGAGGTGAAATTTGGCGTCGCCATCAAGATCGGTCCCGCGATCATCCAAGATGACGTACGCGCGCTCGATCGCTTCGTCGATCAAGGCAACAAGCTTGACGGTGGCACCATCACGAGATTTGAACATCTTGTGGTCCTTGCCAAGCACGTTCCCAAAGACCACCTGCTCGCAGCGCACCGTCTCGGGCAACCAACCGGCCATCCGCCCGACGGCAAAGACCATTTCGAAGTGCTGCACCTGCGGTGCACCCACCACATAGAGCAGCTCGTCGCTGTGCAAGATCGAGACGCGATCGCGCAGCGCCGCGAGATCGGTCGCCGCGTAGCCGTAGCCCTCGTCGCGCTTTTGGACAATGAGCGGCAGGGGCTCGCCGTCGCGGTTGACAAAGCCCGGCGGAAAGACGCAGAGTGCGCCGTCGCTCTCTACGAGCAGACCTGCGGCATCGAGATCGCGCACCACGGCCGCCAGCATCTCGTTGTAGTACGACTCTCCAACGACGTCGCTCGCCGTCAGCGTCACGTCAAGCTTTTGATAGACCGCACTGAAATAGGCAATCGACTCGTTGACGAGCACGTGCCAGAGGCGCAACGTCTCAGGGTCTCCGCTCTGCAGCGCGACGACGCGCGACCGGCTGCGACCCTTGAAGGCGTCGCTCGCCTCGAACTTCGCTCGAGCCTCCCGGTAGAAGGCGTCCAGGTCGCCGATCGAGAGCGTGGCGATGGCCTGATCCTCGCCCAGGTCCAGCAGATGCTCGATGAGCATGCCAAAAGGGGTGCCCCAGTCGCCGACATGGTTGCGCGCAACGACCTCGTGGCCCGCGAATCGATACATCCGAGCGAGCGCGTCGCCGATCACCGTCGATCGCAGATGACCGACGTGCATCTCTTTGGCGACATTCGGAGCCGAGTAGTCGATCACGATTCGTCGCGGGGTCGCGCTCGCGATGCCGAGCCGGTCGTCGGACGCGAGTGCGCGCAACTCCTCGTTGAGAAACCCGCTCGCCAGCGTCAGGTTCAAAAAGCCTGGCCCGGCGATCTCCACGGTCGCCACATCTTCCATATCGAGGCCGCGCACGATCTCCTCGGCGACCTCGCGAGGGGGGCGTCCTAGGCGTTTTGCCAGGGCCATGATGCCGTTCGCCTGGTAATCGCTGCGCTCAGAGACACGCAGCACCGGGTCCGCCCCGACCTCGAGGACGTCAAAGGCGCGTTGCAGCCGAATGCGCAGCGTTTCATAGGTCGACGTCACGCTCCACAGTCTCGCATCTGACACCGGACCGTCACGAATTTGCGGCGGAACGCTTTTGGCAAAACGCGGCAGAATGGGTTCATGACCACTTCGCTCAACTCCTTCCAGACAAAGCGCTCCCTCGATGTCGAGGGCCGCTCGCTTAGCTACTTCGCGCTCGAGGGCGAGCAACTGAAGCCCTTCGGCGTCGAGCGCCTACCGTTTTCAATCAAGATCCTGCTTGAAAACTTGCTGCGCAATGAAGACGGCGTGAAAGTCACGGCCGCCGACGTCGAAGCGCTCGCGCGCTGGGCAGACACGCCCTCAGCGCACGGTGAAGCGGCCGGAGACGACGCTCGAGAGATCTCTTTTACGCCTGCGCGCGTATTGATGCAGGACTTGACGGGCGTGCCCGCGGTAGTGGACCTCGCCGCAATGCGCGACGCGATCGTCGCGCTCGGTAGCGAGGCCAAGAAGATCAACCCGCTCGTCCCCGTCGAGCTCGTCATTGATCACTCCGTCATCGTCGAGCGCAACGGAACCGCCACGAGCTACGAAGAGAATGTCGAGATCGAGTACCAGCGCAACGCCGAGCGCTACACCTTCTTGAAGTGGGCGCAGAGCTCGTTCGAGCAGTTCCGCGTGGTGCCTCCGGGGATGGGCATCTGTCACCAAGTCAACCTCGAACACCTAGCGAAGGTCGTCTTCGATCTGGAGGGCGTCGCGTACTTCGACACCGTCGTGGGCACCGACTCGCACACCACCATGGTGAACGGACTCGGCGTTCTCGGCTGGGGCGTCGGCGGTATTGAGGCCGAGGCGAGCATGCTGGGCCAGCCCGCTTCGATGCTCATCCCGCCCGTCGTGGGGCTTCGCATCGTGGGCGCCACCCGCGAAGGCGTCACGGCAACCGACGTAGTGCTCACCATCACCCAGCTCCTTCGCCAGCACGGCGTCGTCGGCAAGTTCGTCGAGGCGTTCGGGCCGGACGTGAAGTCGCTCTCGGTAGAGACACGTGCGACCATCGGCAACATGTCGCCCGAGTACGGTGCGACCTGCACGATCTTCCCAATCGACCAGGTCACCCTCGACTACCTCGCCTTCACGGGCCGTCCCGCAGCGCAGCTGAAGTTGGTCGAGGCGTACGCGAAGGCCCAAGGCGTCTGGCACCACGAGCACGCGCCCGAGCCTGTCTTCTCCGAATACGTCGAACTCGACCTCGCCTCCGTTGAGCCGAGCCTCGCGGGACCAAAGCGCCCACAAGATCGCGTCTCGCTCTCGGGAGCGCGCGGTGCGTTTCGCGATGCCCTCGGTCGCGAGCCGTTGGACGTCCACGGTGTCGATGCCGCAGAAGACCTCAAAGACGGTGCCGTGGTCGTGGCCGCGATCACCTCGTGTACCAACACGTCGAATCCGTCGGTGCTCGTCGCAGCGGGCCTCGTGGCGAAAGAAGCCGTCAGGCGTGGTCTCAGCGCCAAACCCTGGGTCAAGACGTCGCTCGCCCCGGGTAGCCGAGTCGTTACGGACTACCTCGAGCGCGCGAACCTTATCGAGCCACTCGACGCGCTCGGGTTCTACCTCGCTGGTTACGGATGCACCACCTGCATTGGCAACACGGGGCCCCTCCTCGACGGGGTGTCCGACGCCGTGAACGAACACGACCTCTCGGTCGTCTCGGTGCTGTCGGGCAACCGCAACTTCGAAGGCCGCATCCATCCTGACGTGAAGCAAAACTTCCTCGCGAGCCCGCCGCTCGTCGTGGCGTACGCGTTGGCGGGGACGATTGACATCGACCTCAGCTCGGAGCCCCTCGGCACTGGCTCTGACGGCGAGCCCGTCTTCCTCTCGGACCTGTGGCCCACCGACGCCGACGTGGCCGAGGCTGTGCGCGCGTCGATCACGCCACAGATGTTCGAAGAGCGCTACGCGAGCGCCTTTGGGGGCGACGAGCGCTGGCGCGCCGTGCCAACGACCCACGAAGTCACCTACAACTGGGACCAGAAATCGACGTACGTGAAGCTGCCCCCCTACTTCGAGGGACTCACGATGGAGCCGGGCGTCGTCACTGACGTGCTCGACGCGCGGGTACTGGCCAAGCTGGGCGACTCGGTCACGACCGACCACATCTCACCGGCCGGCAACATCCGCCCGAACGTCCCCGCGGGCAAGTACCTCATTGACGCAGGGGTCGACCCCAAGGACTTCAACAGCTACGGGACCCGTCGCGGCAACCACCAGGTCATGATGCGCGGAACTTTTGCGAACATTCGCCTGCGCAACCTCATGGCGCCCGGCACGGAAGGCGGCGTCACCATCAAGCTCCCCGAAGGCACACCGATGTCGATCTTCGACGCGGCGATGGCCTACGCAGAACAGGGCACGCCGCTCGTCATCCTCGGCGGCAAAGAGTACGGCAGCGGGTCAAGCCGTGACTGGGCGGCGAAGGGCACCAAGCTGCTCGGAGTGCGCGCGGTGCTGGTGGAGAGCTTCGAGCGCATCCACCGCTCCAACCTCGTTGGCATGGGTGTGCTGCCCCTGCAGTACCTGCCGGGTGAGAGTGCAGCGACGCACGAGCTCGACGGCACCGAAGTGATCTCGATCACGGGTCTGGAGCCGCTTAACCACGGCGAGACCGTGAACACGGTCTCGATGCACGTCACGCGAGAAGACGGAACGATGTTCACGTTCGACGCACGGCTGCGCATTGACACGCCCACGGAAGCGGAGTACTACCGTCACGGCGGCGTGCTCAACTTCGTCCTGCGACAGCTGGCGGCGAGCTAAACCGTCGTAAGAGCCACCACCGCAGCGTCGACGCTCTCATAGGTCGGCACGTTGCGGATCGTGGGATCGAAGGAAGTGAAGAGATCCTTCTTCACGCGGTCGCTGGCGCGCGCAAAGGAGAGGCTGATCCCATCTTTTTGGAAGTCGTCGACGACCTGAGAGAGGGTCGTCATGCCAGTGAAGTCGATCTCGGCCATGGCAGCCGCGTCGATCACGAAGTGTCGCGTCGCGGGATACGTCGCCAGTACGTCGTGCACCTCACGGCGAAAGATTCCCGCGTTCGCGAAAAATAGATCGTTGTCGAAGAGGACGACGAGCGCGTGATCAACGAGCGTCACTCCGTCGTGGCTGATCGGTTCCCAGCTGGTGGTTCCCTCGCGACGTCCGAGCACGATCATGTGCGGTCGCGCAGATCGCCAGGTCTGGTTGACGATCGCGAGTCCGACGGCGATGGCAATCCCTTGTTCGACGCCGATGAAGATCACGCCCAGCGCGGAGATGAGGCCAAAGAGAAATTCAATCCGACTCGATCGCCAGACGCGCGCCATGGTACCGATTTTGATGAGTCGCGCCCCGATGAAGAACAAGACGCCCGCGAGGGCCGCCAAAGGAATCGTGTGGGCGTAGCGTCCAAGCGGCGACAGCAAGATCGCGATCACCGCCGCCGTCAGCCCGACGAGCTTGGTTGACCCGCCCGCCAGTCGCGAGACCGTCGTTCGTGCGGGCGACGCATTGACGGGGAAGGCGCCGGCCAGTCCCGCGGCGACGTTGGCGAGCCCCACACCGACGAAGTCTCGACTGAGGTCGGTGTCGACGCCGAGCTCGTCCGCCGCAGTTCTCGACGTCGCCGCGGTCTGAGAGAGGATCACGATGACCAGGGTTACCGACGTCGTGAGGACGACGCCCCATTGGCTTGAGGTCAGCCAGTGCAGATGCCACGTAGGAGGTCCGACCTTGACGGACCCGAGTTCGCTGACCCCGTGCCGTACGAGCTTGAGGGCGACGGCGAGCACCGTCGCCACGGCGATCGCGACCAGCGCCCACGGTAAGCGCGCGTTGATTTTCTCGCCCACCATCAGCACCACGAGGGTTCCGACGGCGAGCGCGATCGACCACGCGCTGACGTGACCAAGTTCGCGGACGACGGTATGGAGACGCTCGACGATGCTGGTGCCGCCCGACGCGACTCCGAGGGCGCTCGGCAGCTGATGGACGATGATGATGACGCCGATACCGCAGAGAAAGCCCGTCACGATGGGCACGGACAGGAAGTCAGCGATCCATCCGAGCTTCAGCAGTCCCACTGCGAGCACCGCAATTCCAGTGACGACCGCCGTCGCGGCGACCAGTTCCATGTAGAGCGTCGTCGACACCGGAGCGAAGCGCACCAGCACGACGGCAAAGAGCGGCGCGATCGTCGAATCGGCGCCGACCGAGACGATCGGGTTGGAGCCCGCGATAACGAACACCAGCGTCGCAGTGATGAAGGCAATCATCGCGACGAAGGCTGGCACGCCGGCGAGCTGAGAGGTAGCGAGCTGTTCGGGGATCGCGATCGCGAGGAGGGTCACTCCCGCCAGGATCTGTGGTCCCAGATTCTGGCGCGTGACGCCGACGAACGTCTCTTTGAGTCCTCGCGCAGGACGTCGCAGTCCGATCGGAGTGCGCGCAGATTCGCTGGCTGTTGCATTCGCCATGCTCCACCATACGGCGGGCCTGGTGAGAGAACTAGCTGGTGGCGATGACTCGGAAGCCCTCGGCGAGCTTGCCTTTTTTCATGCCGGCGTTCTTCGCGGTGGCGCGCGACCATGAGCGCATCATCTTCTTGAGGCCTTTGCGCGTGCCGACCTGGCTCACGTGCTTGCTCAGCGCGTCGAACTTTTGATCGAAGGTTTTCGTGATGTCGACGACCATCGTCGGATTCACGCCCGACAGCCAGACCTCGGTCACCGTGTGCGGCTCGAATCCCTCGCGAATGAGCTCGGGAAACGCGTGGGGGTTGCGCGCGTCGGGATAGACCGCGCGCAGCGTTGCTTCACCGGTTGCTAAGTGATCGGGGTGACTCGCGAAGATGCGCTCGTAGTTTCGCTCAGGACTCTGGGTGATCACGAGGCTCGGCCGATGGGTGCGAATGACGCGGGCAATCTCGCGTCGAAGCGCCATCGTCGTTTCGACGCGTCCGTCCGGCCAGTGGAGGAACGTGAGATTCGTGACCCCGACTTCCTTGGCCGCCGCCGTCTGCTCCGCCTCGCGCACAGCAATCCGCTCTTCGCGGCTGTCGGTCGAATCGTCGCCACCGGCGTCACCCGAGGTGACGAGGCAGTACGCCACATCGACGCCGCGATTGGTCAAATAGGCAATGGTGCCGGCCGTGCCAAAGTCCACGTCATCGGGGTGCGCAACGACGACCAGGGCGCGTTTCAGCGACTTGTCGTGCTTGTAGACAGGCAGCGCCTTTTTCTTCACAAAGTAGAGTCTTGCATCGTCGGGTCCCAATTAGCCAAATCTTTCAATCTGGGGTCATTGGAGAAGACCTCGACGATGGGCCGCTTCAAGTTGAGCCTCTTCATGATAATTTCGGCCTCAATCATCTGATTCCACAGCAAAATTGAGACCACCACACCCGTAGATCCGGCTCTCGCGGTGCGTCCTGAGCGGTGCAAATAGGCCTTTTGGTCCTCTGGAGGGTCAAAGTGCATGACGCAATCGACACCGTCGATGTGCAAGCCGCGAGCAGCCACGTCCGTGGCGACGAGCACGGGCAATTTCTCCGCTTGGAAGTCCGCCAGGGCCTTCTCGCGCTGGCTCTGACGCAAGTCGCCGTGGATGGCGGACGCGTGGACGCCCTCTTTTTGGAGCTGCTCCACGAGACGGTCGGCGCCGCGCTTGGTGCGACAGAAGATGATGGTCTTATCGAAGGAGCGACAGATGGTCGCCGCGACCTTCAGGCGGTCCATCTGGTGGACCTGCAAGAAATGGTGGACCATGAGCGAGACCGTCTGCGTGTCGCTCGCGACCTCGTGGAAGACGGGATCGGTGAGGTAGCGCTTGACCAGTCGGTCGATGGCGCCGTCGAGCGTCGCCGAGAACAGCAGCGTTTGGTGCGGACGGTCAGCGATACGACGCAGCACCCACTCGACCTGAGGCATGAAGCCCATGTCGGCCATGCGGTCCGCTTCGTCGAGCACGAGCACATCGAGCTGTTCCACATTGACCTCGCCGCGGTCACCGAGGTCGATGAGTCGACCGGGTGTCGCAATGATCACGTCACAGCCCTTGCGAAGTGCCTTGATCTGGCGTTCGATGTCCGCACCGCCGTAGACCGCAGCGACATTGAGGCCGAGCGCGGCGCCGAGTGGGGCGAGCACTTCGTAGACCTGGACTGCGAGCTCACGGGTGGGGAGCAAGACCAGGCCACGCGGTCGCGCGGGACGCTGATCGGGGATGCTGCGCGTGGGCTCGAGGGCGAGGCGCTGGAGCATCGGGAGACCGAAGCCGAGCGTCTTGCCCGAACCGGTCTTCGCCTTTCCACAGATGTCGCGGCCGGCGAGGGCATCGGCGATCGTCATGGCTTGGATCGGAAAGGCCGTCGTGATCCCTTGGGCGCTTAAGACGCTCACGAGGGCGCTTGCGACGCCAAGATCTTCGAAGGTTGTAGTGGTGGCGTATGAGTCCGCGCCTGACGCGACGGACTCGGCTGTTTCACTGCTCACGTAAACACGGGTCGTTTCTCGGTTGGACCCGTAACCGTCGTACGTTCGAATGGGCCCGAGCCCATATCTTCGAGCTCCCCTCTAGTGTACGTGTGATTCACCCCACCCAAACCGCATAGGAGCATCGATGTCACGACTCGACGCGGGCGACAGAGCCCCCGCTTTCACCTTGAAAGACCATGACGGCAAGAAGGTTTCGCTGAAGGATTTTGCCGGATCACGTGTCGTGCTCTACTTCTACCCCGCCGACGACACTCCTGGATGCACCAAGGAAGCCTGTCAGTTCAATGACGAGCTCTCATCGTTTCGCTCACTCGACGTGCAGGTGATCGGGATCTCTCCCGATGGCGCGGAGAAGCATCAAGCCTTTCGCGCGAAGTACGGGCTCAACTTCACGCTGCTCTCTGACCCCGACAAGTCGGTGATGGAGAAGTACGGGGCCTACGGCGAGAAGATGATGTACGGCAAAAAGGTCCAGGGCGTCATTCGCTCGACGTTCGTGGTCGACGCCAAAGGTGTCATCGAACGCGCGTATTACAACGTGCGCGCTGACGGACACGCGGGAAAGGTGCTCACGGGACTGTCGAGCTAACCAGCGTTCTGACGTCGCACCGAGCGAAGCCGGTGCCAGAACGCGACCAGGAGCAGCACCACGACCACGATGATGGTCGGCCATTCCGCGTCTTTGAAATCACCCGATACGCGGTGCCAGTTCGATCCCGCCGCGTAACCGAGCGAGCTCAAGAGCGCCACCCACGCGGCCGAACCGATCAAGGTGAGCGTCGCGAAGCGCGCGCGATTCATCTCGGCGATCCCCGCCGGGACGGAGATAAAGCTGCGCACGACCGGCAGCAGTCGTCCGAAGAGCACCGTCGCCGAGCCGTACTTCTCAAACCACCGTTCCGACTTTTCGAGATCGCGCGGCCCGAGCAGTAGCCACTTGCCCCATCGTTCAACAACAGTGCGACCGGCGCTGCGTCCTACTTCGTAGGCAATCTGAGAGCCAATCACCGCACTGAGCGAGCATGAAACGATCACCGCCCACAGGGTGAACTGAACGTGGCCCGTCACCGCCGTGGTGCAGAGCGCTCCCGCGACGACGTAGGTGATCTCCGAGGGAATGGGAATGCAGGCCGAGGTCGCGATCGACAGCACGATGAGCGCGAAGTAGCCGTAGTGCTGAACGAAGGATTGCATCGATCCATTCTTGCCGACCTCAAGATCGTCACGAGATCTCTCAGCGCTGGTGCACGGAACACCAGTACGTCGTGCGTCCCCCAATGGTTGCGATCAGCATCGTTCCGCCGTCCTTCGGGCAGAGGCCGCCAGGGAAACGACCGTCCATGTGATCGCCCATGTGCGAGCCGCCGCGCCGCTTGAGCGCGTTCATGGTCGCGCGAAATGCCCGAAAGAGCTGATCCCTTTGCTCAGTGGACAGGCTTCCGGCTGGTGTGCGCGGATCGATTCCCGCGCGATAAAGGATCTCGTCGCCCAGGAGATTGCCGACCCCGGCGACGCGCGACTGGTCGAGGAGCCGCGCCTTGATCGCGGGGCCTTCTCCCCTCTCCACGCGGACCATCTGGTCGAATTCTTTGCGCGTCAAGGTGAGCGCATCGGGTCCGAGCTCACTGAGGTCGGGATTGATTTCAAATCGCGCCATTCGTCGCGGATCGTGGATCACCAGCTTTCGCCCATCGGCGAATTCGAGCCCACCGCGAAGCCACTTCGAATCAAAGAGATGCGGTCCGTAGAAGAGTCCCTCGATGCCGGCCTCACCGTCGAGGAGGAGCACGCCGGTCATGCCGAATCGCACCCCGAGCGTCGGTCCGTCCGTTTGTAGGAGCAGCAGCTTGCCTCGTCTCGACGTGCCTTCAATGGTGAGACCTTTGACCGTTCGTGCCCACGCAGATGGTGAGGTGAGCTTCTTCGCGAGGAGAGCGTCCGCCCATCCTCGAGTGATCGTCGCACCAACCACGTGATTGGCGAGCTGGCGATACGACTCCACTTCAAGTATTTCGGGCACGGAGGGCATCGTATTCGGCGTAGGCCATGCGGATCTTCCTTACTAGGGTTAATCCCATGTCTGTCGAGAAGCCGCAATGGCGTGAACTCTTTACCGAAGTCGTGACCTCGGGGCTGTGCACGGGCTGCGCCGCCTGCGTGATCGCCTGCCCCCACCCCGTGCTCGACTACGAGACCGACAACGGTGTCTACAAGCCCTTTCACCTCGACATTGATGGCGGACCCGAGGACTGCACGCACGGACAAAAGGGCTGCACGATGTGCACGAGAGCCTGCCCGCGCTTTCGCAACTGGGAGAGCGAGATCGATGTGCATCGCTTCGCGCGCGAGCGCACCGATGAAGAGGTCTGGGGAATTGGCGACGTGATTCTTGCGCGTGCCACCGACGAGTCGCTCGTCGAGAATGGCCAAGACGGCGGATTCGTCTCGGCGCTGCTCATCTACGCCCTCGAACACGACATCATCGACGCGGCGCTTGTGAGCGGGCTCGAAGGCGACGGATCGACGTGGCGCGCGAAGCCGATGGTGGCTCGTACCAAAGACGACGTGATCGAAACGGCGAAGTCGCGCTACACCTACAGTGCCAACTTGCTCGCGTACGAAGAAGCCGTCGAAGGCGGCGCCGAGCGCATTGGCCTCGTCGGCATGGGCTGCATGGCTTCAGCCCCAGGTGCCATGCAGGCGAGGAAGGCCGGCAAGGTCGCGCGCCGGCTCTGTCTCACGATTGGTTTGCTCTGCTCGAAGACCTTTGATGACTCGATCTTCGAAGAGCTCTTCGAAGCGAAGTACGACATCAAGCGCGCCGACATCACCAAGATGAACATCAAGGGCGTTTTCCAGCTCTGGACGAAGGACGGCGGGTACTACGAGATCCCGCTGAAAGAAGCGCACGCGTACACGCGTGAAGGCTGCACGCACTGCCCGGACTTCGCCGCCGAGCACGCCGACCTGTCGACGGGCGGCATCGGCGCGTTCGGGGACTGGACACTCGTGATCGCGCGCACCGACCTCGGCCGCGAGATCCTCGCATCAATGAAAGAGCAGGGTCTCATCGAGACTCGCCCCGGCGACGACGACCCCGGCGCCGTCGCACTGCTGCACAAGCTCGCCCGCGTCTCGCGAAAGCGCTGGCCCGCATCTGCCGCGCCGGCCCCCGGTCGACTGCCCGTCACGGCGGGCTGATGCCAGCGACGACGGCCATGCGCCCGACCACCATTCTCTTCGTCCGTCACGGCACGACGGCGACGACCGGCACGGTCCTCCCGGGCCGCGCACCCGGGCTGCATCTCTCTGAACGTGGGATCGCGGAGGCAGCCGAAGTCGCCGAGCGGCTGAAGGAACTCGCCCACAAGCCGAGTGCGATCTACGTCTCGCCGCTCGAGCGCACTCGCGAGACCGCCGCTCCGATCGCCAAGGCGCTCGGGCTTAAGCCGATCGTCGAACGCGGTCTGCTCGAGTGCGACTTCGGTCTTTGGACCGGCAAACGACTTGCGATACTGGCGCGACGCGCCGAATGGCGCACCGTGCAGCACGCGCCGAGCACGTTCCGTTTTCCAGAAGGCGAGTCGTTCGTCGAGATGCAACTGCGGATATGGGAGACGGTGAGTGCCATCGCGAAGCGTCACCTTCACCGCACCATCATTGTCGTCAGCCACGCTGATCCGATCAAGGCAGCCGTCACCTACGCTCAAGGTGTGCCGCTCGACCTCTTTCAGCGCACCGTCATCTCTCCCTGCTCGGTCAGTGCCGTCGCCTTTACGGGCTCGACGCCAATCGTGCTGTGCGTGAACAGCACGGGATCGCTGAAGGGTCTCAGCCCCTCGTGAACTACGTCTTTACTAACCCCGACCGCCTCATGGTCGGCGTACGCGGCGAGGTGGGCAACCGACTCTTTCTCCTCCAAGTTCGAGAAGGCCGTCGCCTCGTCATCGTCAAGTGCGAGAAGCTGCAGCTCGCGGCGCTGGCCGAATGGATCGGTCAGGTGCTCCAAGAGCTGGGCCGCCCTGGTCACCTGCCCGAGGACTTCGCACTTGAGCCGGAATACGAAAACGACTTCGTTGCAGGCGACATCGCGGTCTCGGTCGATGAGACGGAAAAGACCATCGAGGTGACCATGGAGTCGGTCGAAGAAGACTCGACCCTGACCGTTCGTCTCACGCGCGAGTTAGCCGCCGGACTCGCCATCGCCATCGTTCGGCTCGTTGACGCCGGACGCCCACTCTGCCCGCTCTGTGGAGGACCACTCGATCCCAAGGGTCATGACTGTCCACGCACGAACGGCCACAGCGCTCCGATCCGCTAGCTGTGAATCGCGACGAGCAACGCCAGCTTCTCGAGCACGGAGCGATCGAGGTCGAAGGTCGCGTCGCTGGTTCTTCAAATCAGGCGCTGCTCGTCTCGCTCACTTTGGACGGCGAGAGCGCGCTGGCGTGCTACAAGGCTGAGGCTGGCGAGCGACCACTTTGGGACTTTCCCGACGGACTCTGGCGGCGCGAAGTCGCTGCCTCCGAGCTCGATGTCCAACTCGGCACGGATCTTGTGCCGATCACCGTGGGGCGCGACGACGCGCCCTTTGGGCCAGGATCGCTCCAGTGGTGGGTCGCCGACAACCAAGAAGATCACTACTTCACCTTGCGGGACCGTCCAGAGTTTCGGCACTGGTTCGGCCGTCTCGCTGCCTTCGACGTCGTGGCCAATAACGCCGATCGCAAAGCTGGTCACGTGCTCTTTGATGGCACGCGCCTATGGGCGATCGACAACGGACTTTGCTTTCACGAGCAGGACAAACTGCGCACGGTCATCTGGGAGTACGCCGGGCTCGCGGTTGAACCCCAACTTCTCGAGCACATCGACCGTTTCGCGAAGGGCGAGGTGGGTGAGGTGGCGCGCTGGCTCAACCCGAGTGAGCTCGCTCTCGCACAGCTACGTGCCCACGGACTCGTCGAAAACGCGTGCTACCCGGAGCCGGACGAGACCTCGGACTGGCCCCCGTATCCCTGGCCGCTGATCTGACTGACCGGGGCGAGCTCGGGCACTTCTGATTGCACGCCTGATTCGAGCATGAAGAGTGTTATCAGCGCTCCGACGCCGAAGAATCCCGCCGCCCACCAGAACGCAACGGCGTAGCCGTGCAAGGTGGCCGTTGTCGCCGCAGCAGCCGACGTAGCCCCCGCGTAGTGCAGGGCTCGCAACGTCACGGTGACCGCGATCGTGTTGAGCAGCGCCGTGCCGAGTGATCCGCCGATCTGCTGGGTCGTGTTTACCAGTGCCGACGCGGCTCCCGCGTCGCGGGGCTGGATGTGGGCCGTGGCACTCGCGATGGCCGGCGCAAAGATGAGACCAAGTCCGAGGCCCGTCACGATGAGTCCGGGCATCACGTGCCCCCAGTAGTCCGAGTACGGAGTGAGCCGCGTAAAGAGCACCATGCCCATGGCCGCCAGCAACATCCCCGTCGGCACGAGGGGGCGCGGTCCGGTTCGTGCAAGGAGTCGCGCGCTCGCGAAACCCGCGGACAGCGTGATTGAAAGGACGAGGGGCAAGAACGCAAACCCGGTGCGCAGCGGCGAGAACCCGAGTGTCTCTTCGAGGTAATAGGCGAGCAGCAAGAAAACGGCGTAGATCCCGAGTGTTGTCAGCAGCAGCGACACGAGTGATCCCGCGCGGGTGCGATCCATCACGATCCGAAGCGGGAGCAGAGGATAGGCGGAGTGGCGCTGCCACCAGACGAACGCTACGAGCACCGCGAGGCCGATCAAGATCGAACCCCAGGTGATGCCGTTGCCCCAGCTGGACATCCACGCGTGGCTGAAGCCGTAAACGACGAAAAACAGACCTCCGCTCGCGAGCGCGGTGCCGATCACGTCGAGTCGAGTTCGGTGTTCGCCTCGACCCCCCGCGACAAAGACGCTCACGCCGACAATGGCGATGAACGCAAAGAAGAGATTGACGAACAGACACCAGCGCCACGACGCCCACTGGGTGAGCGCTCCGCCAAGTATCAAGCCAATGGCGGCGCCCGAACCCCCGATGATGCCGTAGATGGCAAAGGCGGTCGCTCGCTCCTTCGCTTCAGAAAAGGTCACCGACAGGGCGGCGAGCGCGGCCGGCGCCAGGAGCGCGCCAAAGACCCCCTGGATCGCGCGAGCGATGATGAGCACGGTGAACGTATGCGCGGCACCACCCATGGCCGAAGCGAGCGCGAAACCAGCGAGCCCCACGTAGAGCGCAGTCCGTCGTCCCCATAGGTCGCTGAGTCGTCCGCCGAGAAGGAGAAGCGACCCGAACGCGAGCGCGTAGGCCGTGATGACCCACTGACGATTGCCGGCTGAGAAATGCAGCGCGTGCTGAGCGCTCGGCAGCGCAATGTTGATAATCGTTGCGTCGAGCAAGACCATCAACTGCGCGAGACTGAGGACCGACAGTGTCCACCACCGTCGCGCATTCGCGCTAAGAGGTTCTCTGCCCAATGACACTCCTCAACTTGGCCTCGCGAACGTCGAGGACGACGAGTGAGCGTCCTTCAACGTGATCACCCCTGGCGGGGAATCTTAACTCCGGGCTTTCAAGGCTTCGATCAATGCGGGCAAGACTTTATGGACATCACCGACGATGCCCAAGTCCGCGATCTGAAAGATCGGCGCATCGGCGTCTTTGTTGATGGCCACGATGTTCTTTGAGCCCTTCATGCCGACCATGTGCTGGGTCGCCCCAGAGATGCCGCAGGCAACGTACACCAGCGGCTTGACCGTCTTTCCGGTCTGGCCCACCTGGTGCGAGTAGGGCACCCATCCGGCGTCGACAATGGCGCGACTCGCTCCCGCGGCGCCGTGGAGAAGCTTCGCGAGTTCTTCGATCAATGCATAGGAGCCCGCGTCACCGAGACCTCGACCACCTGAGACCACGACCGCGGCCTCTTCCAGCTTTGGTCCGGTGCGCTCTTCGACGTGGGACTCGACGATCTTGGCGGTACCAGTGGTGCCGGCATCACCGGCCGCTGCAGCGACGACGTTGGCGGCCGCACCGCCAGAAGGCTCCGCCGCGAAGGACTTGGCGCGCACCACGATGATGCCCGGGCCGTCCGAGGTGAACTTCGCCTTCACGGTCAGTGACCCACCGAAGACCGGGTGCTCGGTGACGATACCGTCGGCCTCGATAAGACCGGTCACGTTGGTGAGCACTGGTCGATCGAGTCGCGCCGAGAGACGTCCCGCAATGTCACGCCCGTCGTAACTTGCCGGGATGAGAATCGCGTCAGGAGCGCCCGCGCTCTCGACGAGCGCCTGTATGGCTGCCGCGACCGGCACGCCAGGAAGCGCTCCCGCAAGATCGCCCACGTCATAGAGCGTCGTGGCGCCATACTCTCCCGCCTGAGCTGCGAGTGATCCGCCGTTGCCCCAGGTGATGGCGGCCACGTTGGTGGCCAGGGTGCGCGCCTGGCTGAGGAGTTCGAGCGAGGTCGTCGTGAATGAGTCGCCAGACGGTTCAGCGAGGATCCAAAGGTTGGACAGTGTCATCAGCTACTCCTAAAGAACTTTGATGGATTCGAGGAACGCGACAACCTTCTCGGCGCCGTCTCCTTCGTCGACGTACTTCTCGCCGGCCTGGCGCGATTCGGCGGCCTGCACTTCGGTGATGGTCTCGCGAGCGTTGTCGGCGCCCACCTGACCGTCGAGTCCGAGATCACTCACGCTGAGCGTCTCGAGCGGCTTGGACTTCGCTGCCATGATGCCCTTAAAGGATGCGTAGCGCGGCTCAACGACACCCGCCGTCACGGTGACGAGCGCAGGCAGCGGTGCCGTCACCTCGTCGTAACCGGCTTCGGTCTGGCGTGAGACCTTCACCGTCGTCCCGTCGATGGTGACGGCTTTGGCGAACGTGATGGACGGAAGTCCGAGCAACTCCGCGACTTGCACTGGCGTGGTGCCCGTGTAACCGTCGGACGACTCGGTCGCCGCCAATACGAGGTCGAAGCTGTCGCGACTGATGGCCTTTGCGAGCACCTTCGCGGTCGAGAGCGCGTCGCTGCCACGCAGCGAGTCGTCACTCACGATGACAGCCTTGGTGGCGCCCATCGCGAGTGCGTTGCGTAGCCCCGCGACATCGCTCGCCGAGCCCATCGAGACAACGGTCACCTCGCCGCCGCCCGCTTTGTCGACAAGCTGTAGAGCCATTTCGACGCCGTAGGTATCGGCCTCATCGAGAATGAGCTTTCCGGACCGGTTCAGATTGTTCGACGCATCGAATGACTGCGGCGCGGCTGGGTCAGGTATCTGTTTTACGCACACGACGATATTCATAAAACGTAATCTAGGCCATCACCGATGCGGTGAAATCGAATAGCGATTCAATAATTCGCCCCGATCCCCGGGGTCTCAACTCGTCACGTGGGCCACTGCCCGAGCCTGCATCTCGCACCGACGCCGTTCGAGCTCACTCCGTGGCGCGGAAGAGATCAAGCGCCAGCTCCGGTTCATCGGTGATGACGCTCGCAACGCCCAGCTCGCCCAACGCGACGATGTCTCGCGCCTTGTTGACGGTCCACACGTTGATCGACAGACCCAGTTCGCCCGCGAGGCCCATATTTTCCGGAGTGATCATCGAAAAATGAGGATTAACGGCGTTGAAGCCGAGGTCGCGCGCGGCACGAAGCGCCTCGCGTAACGATCCCTCGTACACGAGCCACGCGACACGCACGTTCGGATCGTGGGCACGGATCACCTCGCAGGTCGCCCGGTCGAAGCATGAGACGATGGCCGCGTCGGTCCACGACGCGTCCCGCAGATAGTCCAGGACGTCGCGCGCGAACGTGCCCGTGTCGTCGTAGGCAGGTTCGTCGAGGTCGCGCGAGTTCTTGATTTCGACATTGACGGTGAGTCCGCGCATGAGCGTCAGCGCTTCATCCAGACGCGGCACGTACGGCGGGAGTGCCGCCGCGTCCTCACGCGCGAGTGCTCGACCGTCGATGCGCGGATCGTGGTGGATGATGAGCACTCCGTCGGCGGTTTTTCGTACATCGAGTTCCACGCCATCGACACCGATCTCGAGCGCTGCTCGAAATGCGGCGAGCGTATTTTCCCTCGCGTTATGGTGCGCGCCGCGGTGCGCAAAGACCTCCGTCATGCTTCCAGTCAAGCACGTGACCAGGGATTACAAAGACTTGAGATAGGTCAAATCACCTAAGTTGCCCTTGTTTTCCAACTTTATTATCAGTAGAATTTATGTTTCAAGTGGGTGAAGTTTCTATGAATACTTCCCTGCCAGCCCCCCAGCAAAAGGAATTATTCATGTCGTTAATCTGGAACCGCACCCACGCCTGGGATGACTCCGAATGGCGCTCGGATGCCGCTTGTCGCGACACGGAGCCCGAGTTGTTCTTCCCAATCGGGACGACCGGAATGGCGACCGACCAGATCGAGTCGGCCAAGCGGGTGTGCGACCACTGTGACGCGCAGAAGGCGTGCCTTGAGTTTGCGCTGGCGACGAACCAGGAATCGGGCGTGTGGGGTGGCACGACCGAGGACGAGCGTCGCAAGCTGCGCAAGCAGTGGCTGGCCGCGCGCCGTCGCGCAAACGCGAGCTAAAGCCGCGCGCTGAGCGGTACCGACACCCGAACGAACGTGCCTCCCCCTTGGCTGAGGGGCATCGAATTCATCTCAATCTCACCGTAGAGCTGGGCGCGTACGAGGTCCCTCACAATCGAAAGTCCAAGACTCGTCGGCACATCGAGAGAGAAATTCTCGCCGAGTCCTCGTCCATTGTCGCGAATCTCGGCGATGGCCTGACCGTCTTCCTGGTACAGGTTTAACGTCACCACGCCCACGTGATCATTGTCCGTGCCGCCAAATTCGGTGAACGCGTGCTCGACTGCATTCGTCAGCAACTCCGCGAGCGCCACCGCGAGCGGCGTTGCGAGGTCGGTCGAGAGCACTCCCAGCTCGCCGTTCACGACAATCTCGACCGGATGAAGCGCCAACACCGTATCTTCGACGAGCAGCACGAGCGATCGAACGATCTCGTCGAAGACGACTTCCTCACCCGGTTCGCGCGAGAGCACTTCGTGGACGACCGCGATCGAACGAACGCGACGCTCGGCTTCGTAGAGCGCGGTTCGAGTCTCTTCCACGTCGCTTCGACGCGCCTGGAGCCGTAACAGCGACGAGATCGTTTGAAGGTTGTTCTTCACCCGGTGGTGCACTTCGCGCACCGCCGCTTCTTTGTTCAGCACCATCCGGTTCAGCTGGCGCAGGTCCGACACGTCACGCACCAGTGTCAGAACGCCGGTCACTTTCCGGTCGGCAAGGAGCGGCACGCCATGGATGAGGATCGCGACGTCGTGTCCGCGATCGACTTCTTCGAGGGAAGGAATGCCGAACTCCAAGGAACGCTCGATGGCCCGCGCGCGCACGTCGAGCTCCTGGAGGCTGCGACCCTCGACGGACGAGTAGATACCGAGGCGGTGCAGCGCGTTGACGGCGTTCGGAGTCGCGAACTCCACCCGTCCGAGCTCGTCCATCAAGATCACGCCGTCGCCGACCCGTGGCAGCCCGGGCCCGGCGACCGAGTCTTCGCGATAAGGGAACGTGGCGTCACTGACCATGTCACAGAGGCGCACAAAGACCGAGAGATACTGCTGCTCGTAAAGCGACGCGGAGCCGCGGAGCGGTCCCTGTAAGCGCACCAGGACGGCGATCACGTCGCCCTTGAATCGCACGGGCACGCACCAGACGGGGACTGGTTCCTCGACGTGATCAATCGAGAGGTCCCCCACGATCCGCAGGCCCGTAGAAAACGCCGCTTGCACCAGGAGCCAGCGATCCACGAGCTGCGTGGTGCCGACGAGGTCGTCGTTGATCAGAGTCGTGCGATTGTTCGGCCGCATCTGACCGAGTACCACGAAGCTCTCGTCGTGGTGGCCGGACTCGTCAATCTTCGCCATCAGCAGCATGTCGGAGAACGCGAGGTCAGCGAGCAGCGACCACGACGCGATGAGACGCTGGAGGTGATCTATCGAAGGCTCGTCGAGCCGGGTCCGCTGTGCAGCGAGCTCGGCAAAGGTCGCCATTAGCTCACTCGGAGAGGAATCATCTGGCGCTCGCGCTTCGTGTACGAGGCGAGCTCGTGCACGCCGCGAGCTTCGAGCATGTTCGCAAGATCGCCGGCGCGCTCGGCGACGCGACCGCTGCCGTGCGCATCGGATGCGGTCGTGAAGGTGACGCCCTTTGCGACCAGCCGATCGAGAAAGCCTTCCGCGGGATACTGCTCACCAATGGGTTTCTTCCAGCCGGCCGATGAGCATTCCATCGACACGTCGACGCGCGCGGCCGATTCGGCCATAGCGTCCCAGTACTCGCCGGGAGCATTGGGAACGAACCCGGCGACCTTGATGAGATCGGGATGGGCGAGCACGTCGACCGCGCGCGTGCCGCACAGCTCATCGAGCGCCATCGTGTAGTTCTTCCAAGACTCATCGATGTCGCGCACGGTCCATTCGTGATAATCGACGGGATTCTCGTAGTCGTCGAGATGCCACGTACCGAGCCAGTGCACCGAACCAATCAGCACGTCGAAGGGATATTCGGCGAGCAGTGCGGACACGTCGTCCATCTGGTCCTTGTAGTAGTCGACTTCGAGGCCGATCTTTACCGGCAGCCCTTCGTCTTTCGCACGTTGGGCGAGGGTGACATACTCCTCGAGCGAGTTGCGCGCATGAAAGTCCCAGTACTCAGCCATCGTCGCGCTCGTCGGTTCGTGACCGAAGCGCTGCCAAAAGGGGCCTACCACCGACGCGACATCGACGAAGCGGTGCGCGTGCTCGGTCAGAGCGAGCTCGTTGACTCCCTGTGCCGCAGCTTCGTCGCAGTACTGGGCAATCTGATCAAGTCGAAACCACACCGAGGACTCCTCGTGCGGCCAGAGGTGCAGGTGGTAGTCAATCACTGGTTTTAGGCCGCGCCGAATCCCACGACGCGGTCACTGGCAGGGGTGCCAAGCTCAACGTAGGCAATGCGCGAGGCGGGTACGCCTACGCGACGACCTTTGCGATCGAGGAGCCACAACACCTTCTCGGCGTCCCCGGCAAGCGCGTCTTCCACTTCTTTCATGATCTTGTCACGATCGGCGTCATCGGGAAGTTCGACGTCAAGCTCCTTCATTGACTGAACGATGCCTATACGAATATCCATGACGTTCTCCTGGAGTTGACCTCCCATCCATGATACGGCGATGCGCCAAGATGAGAGACGTGACTGAACCGGTATCCGAGCGCTCGCGGCGGTGGGCCGCCACGATGGGGGGCTACGAAGCGAGCCCGCAGGTGACGGTCGCCCACCGCGACTCGAGTGCCACGGTGGGCGAGGTGGCCGCTGGTGCTCAGGTGCTCGCGGGGCCGCTCACCGAGCGCGAGGGATTGCTCGATCAGCTCATGGCGCCCGGCGCGACGAGAAGCGACGGAGCCGGACAGCGCGCGATCGACGAAGAGCCCGACGAGTACCGCACCTGTTTCGAACGCGACCGCGATCGAATCTTGCATTCGAGCGCGTTCCGTCGCCTAGCGGGTAAGACCCAAGTCTTCATCTTCCCGGACGATCACATGCGCACGCGCCTCACGCACGCACTCGAAGTCGCCCAGGTCGCCACCGGTATCGCGCGCCCCCTCGGACTCAACGTGGCACTCACCGAAGCAATCGCCCTCGGCCACGACTGCGGCCACGGACCGGGTGGTCACGCCAGCGAAGAGGCACTTGACCCGTTCGTTGAGGGCGGATTCGATCACGCGGTCTGGGGTGCGGACGTCTCGCTTCGTCCACTCAACCTCTGCGTGGAGACGCTCGATGGGATCCGCAATCACTCCTGGGCTCGTCCCGCTCCCGCCACGCCCGAAGGCGAGGTCGTCTCCTGGGCCGATCGCATCGCCTACGTCTGTCATGACTTTGAAGATGCGGTCTCCGCGGGACTCGTCGGACTCGACGAGCTGCCCTCGCTCGTGCGTGAGCGCTGTGGCACCCGACGCAGCGACCAGCTGGGTGCCTTCATCAACGCCATGATCACCACGGTGCGATCAAGTGGAACGATCGGCATGGACGCGCGCCACGCCGAAGCGCTCGCGGCCTTTCGTTCGTTCAACTACGAGACCATCTACTTGCGCAGCGCTTCACGGCAGCAAGCGTCCTCGGTCGTTGGCATGTTGCGTGCGTTAGTTGAGTACTACAGCGTTCATCCAACGCTCATCCCCGACGTCGCGGAGAGAGCGGAACGTCCAGTCACTGACGAAGCGCTCCACGACGCCGTCGAATACGTCGCGGGAATGACGGATCGATTTGCGTGTCGAAGCGCGGTGACCCATCTCGAATGGCCCATCGATCAGCTACCCAACGGCATCGATCGATAGCTACCCCTTCGTCGCGCTCATCGGATCGAACCGGAGCGGCGGTCCCCCGCGCATCCACTCGAGTCGAATTTCGGTCGTGCGGATTGCCGAATGCTCGTGCGTGAGGATCCAAAATCTCTCTGCCTGCACGGCTTCGTCGACGGCACGCGCCACGTCCGCGGCGTCGATGCCCGCGTTGACCGCTTGGGAGGCGAGCCCGCTAATCATCTGCGCGGTCGGGTCATCGGCGTAGCTCGCGATTCCGCGGGGCATGTTGCGTTCGGACTCGTGGATTCTCGTGCGAACAAATCCCGGACAGAGCACCGAAACGCCGACGTTCGAGCCCTGCAGGGCCAGTTCATGAAAGAGCGACTCCGTGAGCCCGACAACCGCCATCTTCGCCGTGCAGTACGGGCCCATGCCAGGAAAGCCGCTCAGTCCCGCGAGCGAGGCCGTATTGATGACGTATCCCTCGTTCTGCTCGATGAACAGCGGCACGAAGGCATTGACACCGTAGATGACCCCGAACAGATCGACGTCGAGCACCCACCGCCACACCTCGGTGGGAGTCCCGATCGTGGCGCCCGCGCTGACGCCGGCGTTGTTGAAGATGACGTGCACTGCCCCGAACTCGGCGAGCGCAGCGTCCCGCAGTCCGATGACGTCGTCTTCCTTCGTGACGTCGGTCTTCACGCCGAGCACTCGGGCGCCGCTCGCCTTCAGCCCCGCAACTGCGGCGTCGAGCGGGCCTTCTTCAATGTCACCCAACACGAGGTTGACGTCTCGTTCAGCAAAGCGGGTCGCGGTCGCGAGGCCAATACCGCTCGCCCCTCCCGTGATGACGATGGTCTTACCGGTTACGTCCATCATTCCCCCCGCCGTGACTACATCAGCTTGAGTTCCTGACGATAGACCCGCGAAGGACCCTGGTGCGACACGCGCTCGGCAAGCTCGTAGAAGGCGCGAGCGACTTCACTCTTCGGATCCGTCACGACGACTGGCTCACCGCTGTCCCCGCCGGATCGCAGCGCTGGTTCGAGAGGGATCTGCGCGAGCAGGGTGATGCCCAGTTCGCGCGCGAGCTGTTCGCCACCGCCGGCACCGAAAATCTCGTAGCGCTTCCCGTCGTCGCCGGTGAACCAGCTCATGTTTTCGATCACGCCGCGCACGGAGAGCTTCAGCTTGCGCGCCGCGTACGCGGAACGCTGCGCCACACGTTGTGCAGCGGCCTGAGGAGTTGTCACGACGTACATCTCGATGCGGGGCAGGATCTCTGAGAGCGTGAGCGCGACGTCGCCGGTCCCGGGCGGCATGTCGATGAGGAGGAAGTCGGGCTCGTCCCACCACGCTTCGCTCACGAGCTGCTCAATCGCCTTGTGCAGCATCGGACCGCGCCAGATAACGGGCTGCGCGTCGTCGACGAAGTAGCCCATCGAGAGGCATCGCACCCCATGGACGAGCGTCGGGATCACCGTGTCGCCGAGCACAATCGGATCGTTCGTCGCCCCGAGCATCTTGGGCAACGAGAAGCCGTAGACGTCGGCGTCAAGGACGCCGACCGAGTGACCGGCTTGAGCGAGGGCGATGGAGAGGTTCACGGTCACCGAGGACTTGCCCACTCCCCCTTTGCCTGAGGAGATACCGAGCACGCGGGTCTTGGAGAGCCTGTCCAGGAACTTCGGCGAGGCGTCACCGTGTTCGTGTTGTCCCGGCCCCGCGGGCGCTGCCATCGCGCCGCGCAGGAAGTTCCGAAGACCGAGGCGCTCCTCGTCGTTCATGGGACGTACGACGACCTCGGCACCAGGCGCGCGCTCGTCGATCGTGGCGCGCAATGCGTCAAGGTGCGGCCAGTTGGTGACCGGTAATACCAGCTCGACCCTCGCGGCGCCGTCCGTTCCGGTGACCTCGCCGAGAAAGCCCAGTTCTCCGAGGCTGCGCACGAGTTGGGGTTCCTTGATTGCGGCAAGTTCATTACGGAGGGCGGGGTCGAGCGTCACAAGGGTCCTTTTGTTGGGCTTTCGAAGCGTATCGTCCCTTCTTGCTGGCACACCCGTAAACTTCGAAACGTGACAGCGCCCACCGACAACGAGGTCGATCCGGCACTCTTTGCCGCCACGGTGACCAGCCTGACGCACTCTTTCGGCGACAGCACGCGGCGCAAGATCTACTTCTATTTGCGCGACAATCCTGGCGCCACCGCGGGGGAGCTCGCGACCCACTGTGCGGTCCACGCGAACGTCGTGCGCCACCACCTCGAGCGGCTCACCGAGGGTGGCTACGTCACCTACGACAACGTCCACAAGACCACCGTCGGGCGACCCGCAAAGGGCTATCGCGTGGTCGACGAATCAGTGGTGATGGAAGGCTCAATCCGTCGTGACGCCCTGCTCGTCACCCTCCTCGAGATGGCCCTCGAGCGCCTCGGCGCGGAAGCGTCCGAGCTGATGGCCCACGACGTCGGACGGGAATACGGGCGCACGCTGGTTGACGCCGTCGGCGCGAGTGATACCAATCGCACGGTGAAGACCGCCATGATCTCGATCGCGGGGCTTCTCACCGCCCACGGGTTCGCCGCCCGCGCTGAGAGCGACGAGCTGTCGAGTTCTGTCGTCTCGGACAACTGCCCTTTCGGTTCGGCGGCGCGCTATCACCCGGTGCTCTGTGCCGTGGATCGAGGACTCGTCTCGGGCATGCTCGAGGGCTTCGGCGTCGAATGCACGACGGTGACACTCACCTCCAAGGCGCTCGGTGACGACGCCTGCCGCGTCACGGCGTAGCCCGCACCAACGCACTCTTCGCAGTACCATCACCCAATGACTGAGGTCGTTGACCAGCTTGTCGCGCGCCTCTGGCCAGGTCGCACCGCGCGAGTGGAGCAACTGCTCGGTGGTATCACGAACGCCAACTACTTCGTCGATCTGGGCGACGAACAAGTGGTCCTTCGACTCCCGGGGAAGTCCACCGACCTGTTGGGGATCGACCGACGACACGAGACCGACGCCAACAACCTGGCAGCATCCATTGGCGTCGCCCCCGAGGTCCTTCTCTTCTCGGAGGACGAGAATGCGCTCGTCACGCGCTTCCTTCCGGGGCGACCGATTCCTCCCGACGAGCTTGGTCGCGAGCCCATGCTGAGCGCGGTGGCGTTAACCCTTCGTCGACTGCACCATGCGGGATCGATCGACACCATCTTCGATCCCTTTACGATCGTTCGCACCTATCACGAGACCGCGAAGGCGCGCGGAGTCAACGAGCCCTTCGACTTCGCTGCGGCGATGAACGTGCTTGACCAAATCAGCGCCGTGCGACCGTTTCGCGCGACGGCCTTCTGCCACAACGACTACTTGAACGGAAACTTCATCTTCGACGGCGAGGTGCGGGTCGTCGACTGGGAGTACGCCGGAATGGGCGATCCGTTCTTCGACCTCGCCAACCTTTCGGTCAATCACGGATTCAACTCGGCAGCGGACGAGGGGCTGCTCGCCGCGTATTTCGGTCGATCCAGTGAGCCGCTCCTCGCGACGCTCACGTTGATGAAGCTCGTCTCTGAGATGCGCGAAACCATGTGGGGTGTTGTTCAGCTCGCCGTGTCGACCCTCGACTTTGACTACGCCGGGTACTGTCGCGATCGTAGCGATCACTTCTTTGCGATGCTCGCCGAGATGGAGTTCGACGCGCTCGTTGTGCTCGCCTCCCAAGCCGACGATTTCCCCGTTTAGCCGCGCGGCGCTCGCCCCATGAACGCGGCGAGCTGCTCCCACGACGTGGCTTCTGCGGGTGGTTCGACTTCTGGCCCGAACGGATTACCTTCCGCGTTGCGGTACTCACTCCTGATCGTCGCCTTCGCACAGGCCAGCACGTCGGCGCCGAGTTGCTCATCGAGAAGGCCAGTCGTTCCTGTCGCGAACGCCAAGTCCCAGCTGTGGGTGGCAAGCTCGACGAGGTACATGGCGACCAGCGCGGCGCCGGAGTATTCCTCGCCCCAGGGCATCGTGATCACGCGGGTCAAGGAGGCGTCATCACCCCACGCCTCTTTGCTTTCCGACGCCGCGACGCGGATCGCTGAGGTGACGTCGTCAAGCTCTATGTGCGGGGCAGTGAGATCCGGAGACGGTGTCTCGCCACGACCAAGGCCCGCCGTTCGCCGCGCCGCCCAGATGAGGTGATCGAGCAACGCGCTCACGTCCATGCCCGGACACGGCGTCGGGTCATGCAGCTGTGTGGAATTCACGGCGTCCGACAGCCCCACGGCCTCGTCGTAGGAGAGGAACAGCTGGAGACGATAATCCGGCGTGTCGGTCATAGCGTGTGCCTTCTTTCTTCCTGCGCTCGTATTCGCGATGATAGGCAACTGGAGCACGACTCGGCCGTCGGTGCGGGCTTCTCCGCCTAAGAACGAACCCGCACGTTCGTTGGATCGAAGAACGACTCCGTCACGACGTCTGCTCCGATCGACCGTCCGAAGACGACGACTTCAACGCGTTGACCGGACACCGCTGCGCTCGCGGGCACGTAGGCATACGCGAGCGAGCGCTCGACCGTGTAGCCGTAGCCTCCGCTCGTGACTCGACCCACGGTCTGACCGTCAATGCGAACGGGCTCGGAGCCGAGCGCGATGGCCCTCGGATCATCGAGCACGAGTCCGACCAATCGCCGCGTCGGCTCGCCCGCAGTGAGCAGCGCCTCTTTGCCAATGAAGTCGTCCTTATCCAATCGAACGGCAAAGCCAAGGCCCGCTTCGAAGGGATTGTCGGCGGACGTGACGTCGCTGCCCCACACGCGATAGCCCTTCTCGAGGCGCAACGATTCGATCGCCTTGTACCCCGCTGGCACCAGGCCGTGGGGAACGCCCGCTTTCATCAGGGTGTCCCACAGCGTCAGTGCGTACTCACTCGGGCAGTAGAGCTCCCAGCCGAGCTCGCCAACAAAGGTGACCCGTTGCGCGAGGCACGGTACGACGCCCACGTTGAGCTCCTTCGCGCTCATGAAGGGAAACGCCGCACGCGAGCAGTCCGTGTCGGTCACCGACTGAAGAATGTCGCGCGAGAGTGGTCCCCACAACGCGAAGCAGGCCATCTGACTCGTCACGTCCTCGACGACCACCTCGTCGTCGTCGCGAAGCTGCGAGCTGATCCACGCACGATCGTGATTGCCGAACGCGGTGCCGGTGATGATGCGAAATCGCTCCTCGGAGAGCCGGGTGACGGTGAGATCGCACTCGACGCCGCCGCGCGGATTGAGCAGCTGGGTGTAGGTGACCGCGCCCACCCCACGCGCCACTCGGTTGGCGGAGATTCGTTCGAGAAACTCGGCCGCTCCGGCACCGTGCACGTCGAGCTTTGAAAACGACGTTTCATCAAAGAGCGCCGCACGCTCGCGACACGCCCGGTGCTCGGCGCCGATGGCCGACGACCACAGTCGCCCGGCCCACCCGTCGGGCCGCGACGACTCCTCACCAGCAGCCGCATTCGATTCGAACCAGTTAACCCGCTCCCAGCCGCTCTTCTCGCCGAAGGCGGCGCCCAACGCCTCGAGCCGAGGGTAAGCGCCCGCGATACGAAGCGGGCGTCCGGCCTGACGTTCGTGACCGGGGAACTTCACGTCGTAGTACGTGGCGTAGACCTCATAGGTGCGCGCGAGCGCGAATCGCCGACTGCGGTACTGAGGACCGAATCGACGCGAGTCCATCTCCCATGTGTCAAGACCCGGCTGGCCGTCAATGATCCACTGTGCAACGAGCTGACCCATGCCCCCCGAACCGGCGATGCCGTGCGCGCAGAATCCAGCAGCTACCCAGAATCCTTTGACGTCACTTGGACCAAGGATGAACTCCCCATCGGGCGTGAACGCCTCGGGTCCGTTGATGAGCGTGAGAATCTCCGCGTCAGCGAGCGCCGGCACTCGCTGTGTCGCAGGTTCGAAGATGTCGGCGAACCGGTCCCAGTCAGGCGCAAGCAGCTGATTGTTGAAGTCGCTCGCAATGCCCGAAAGCCCCCAAGGGTCCGGATTGCGTTCATAGCCACCCGACACCAGGCCCCCGCTTTCGCCGCGGTAGTACACGAGCAGCGAGGGATCGCGCATCGTCGGCATGTCGCGCGGCAGGCCCATATCTTTCGTGATCACGTACTGGTGCGCCATGGGGATGATCGGCACGTGCACGCCGACCAGCTGGCCAATCTCGTGGGCGTAGATGCCGCCCGCATTCACGACGACCTCGCACTCGATCGTGCCGCGGTCGGTCCGCACGGCGCGAACTTCACCTCGCTCGGTGTCGATGGCCGTCACCCGCGTCTCGGTGAATATCTTCGCGCCGCGTTGGCGCGCGCCCTTGGCGAGCGCGAGGGTTACTTGGCTCGGGTCGAGGTAACCGTCGGTGGGCAGATATCCCGCGCCGTAGACACCCTCGGTCGTCATGATCGGGAACAACTCTTGTGCCTCATCGGCCGAGATCAGGTGAAACGGCAATCCAAAGGTCTCCGCCCAGTCGGCTTGTCGCTGGAGCTCTTCCATGCGCTCCTTTGAGGACGCGAGGCGCAGTGAGCCCACCTCGCGCCAGCCGGTCTCGAGCTCCACCTCATCGCCCAGCGAGCGATAGAGCTCGACCGAATTCATCATCATTCGAGTCAGACTGAGCGATCCCCGTAACTGGCCCACGAGTCCCGCCGAATGGAACGTCGAACCGCTGGTGAGCTGGGCGCGCTCAAGGAGGACGGCGTCCGTCACGCCGAGTCGCGCGAGCCAGTACAGGATCGAGCATCCGCCGATGCCACCACCAATGACGACGACTCGCGCCCGCTGCGGCAACGCAACTTCAGACGTGCTGTTCGGCACGAGACAGATCTCCCCGTTTATCGAGGACTCTCGTCCTTCGTTGGAGAGAGTACCGCTGAGCGCGACCGCGCATCGTTCGGATAGGACGAACCCGTCAACTCGGTGCAAAGTCAATTGACTTTGCCGGGGGGCGTGGCTAACTTAACGGCGACGGCAGCATTCGAACAGTGGATGGTCGTGTAGGGGGAACACACGGTGACGTCTGCCGCGAGTCGCGACGTTTGATGCACGAAGTGCTCGCAACTCGTCAGCACGTCATTGCACAGTGAAGTGAACACTTCTGGGGGGAAGATGCAATGGATCTAGATGACGCGTCAACAGCCACGCCAGCATCCGAGCACGCTTCGGGTGCGTCGGTCGACTCGAAGGACCTCGAGAGCTTCGGTTATAAACAAGAGCTGCACCGCACGCTTGGGCTCTTCAGCTCCTTCGCGGCCGCGTTCAGCTACATCTCACCCTCGACGGGTATCTTCACGCTGTTCTCCCTCGGACTCGTCACCATTGGTGGCGTGTTCATCTGGTCGTGGCCCATCGTTGCACTGGGCCAGATCATCGTGGCGCTCAACTTCGCCGAGGTCTCGAGCCACTACCCCGTCGCGGGATCCGTCTTCCAGTGGACGAAATATCTCGCGGGACGTCCCTACGCCTGGTTCACCGGTTGGATCTATATCTTTGCGGGCATCCTCACCGTCACGGCCGTCGTGGTGACCCTTCCGCTCACCATCCTCCCGGCCCTTGACAACATGGGATGGCACGTCAACGCCGGAGCGCTGCACGACCAGATCTGGGTCGCCGCGATCACGCTCGTCGTCATCACAATCCTCAATATTTTCAGCGTGAAGCTCGTTGCGGTGATCAACAACACCGGCGTCTTCTTCGAGATCGTCGGCATGGTGGTCTTCGCCGTGGTGATGTTGATCGTTCACCACCGCCAGCCCATCTCGGTCGTCACCAACAGCGGCGGCATTCACGTGACGCTGCCCGTTTTCTTCGCGGCCATGTTTATGAGCCTCTTCGTGATCTACGGATTTGACACCGCCTCCACACTCGCCGAAGAGACCCATGATCCGCGTCGGCGAGGGCCGCAAGCCGTCTTGCTCTCCGTGTCGGGCGCCTTCGTCATCGGGGGCATCTTCCTGGTGGCGCTCTTGATGGCGATTCCGAACCTGGGTACCGCAATCAAGGACGGTTGGGGGCCGGCGCAGATCATCGACGCGAACTTCGACAAGTTCTGGGCGACGGTGTATTTGCTGGTGGTCTCTGCTGCGATCTTTGTCTGTTGCATGGCCATCATGGCGGCGACCGTGCGCCTCTGCTTCGGCATGGCTCGTGACCACCGTCTTCCGGCCTCGCGCTACCTGGCGAAGGTCCACCCGACGCTGCGCACGCCCATCTGGTCCTGCATCGCCGTCGCGGTAATCGCCGCGATCCCGATGCTCAAGTACGCGGGGGCGGGCATCGTCGCCATCGCCGCGACGGCCATGATTTATCTGTCGTACTTCCTTGGCAACTTGGCGATCATGTGGGCGAGGACGCGCGGATGGCCGAAGGTCGATTCGCCCTTCAAGCTCGGGCGCTGGGGCTTCATCGTAAACGTGCTCGCCCTCGCGTGGGGAGGCGCCATGCTGATCAACTTCGCCTGGCCTCGCGCCGCGAGCAACCCCGAGCCCAACCAGACGGGCGGAGCGCTCAGTCTCGGCGTCGAGTGGCTGAACAAAATTCCGATCCTGTACGTCGTGTTCGGCTTCGTCGTGATCATCGGGGTCATCTACTACTTCGCCGCGGCGCGTCGTAACCCGATGGCGGTCGTCGTCCCGTCCGAGACCGGGCCTCTCGTCATACCGCCTGAGTCATTGGCTCCCGACCAAGTCGTCTAACTCGCCGCGCGAAGTCCGAGATCTTTGAGAATTGGTGCGGCGAGGGCGAGTTGCGCCTTCGAAGGATGCAAGGCCAAGAACACCTCCATCTCACCCTTGGCAATCGCATTGTTATGCGGCGTCGAGTAGGCGGCGAGGGCGTAGTAGAGGCGCGCGGCCGCGTTGCGCGGCGCGTAAGTAATCGCTTTGCGTAAGTCGCTGAGACCGAGGGTAACGAGCGCGGGATTCGTGTTCGAGCTCCCCGCCGAGAAGTCAAGCCAACCAGTCTCGGTGAGCGCGGACGCGTTCTTCGGACTGAGTGCCAACACTTGCTGGTAGGCGCTGAGGGCCGCTGCGAACTTGTTCCCGGCCACGTCCGACTGCGCCTCATTGAGGAGCTGAGCCACTTCTTGTTGTTTGCCGAGCGAGACGTTGCCGGTGATGGACGTTCCCGCTTGGCGCAGCTCGATCGACGACCAGAGGACGATGATGATGACGAGAAGAAAGGCCCCGAGTCCGATCCAGAGCAGCGACCGGCGCCGGTGGCGACCGTTGCGCTGGCGTCCCTCCTCACTCAAACCCGCGAGGTCGTCGCGTGCTCGGCGTAACGCCAGCTCCTCACGTGCTTCGATCGACGCCGCTTCGACCGCGGAGAGCTCACCGGCCGCGAGCTCGCGCCGCGCGTCGGCGAGTGAGGCCTCGCGCAACAAGATCTCATCGCGCAACTGCTGGGCGCTCTGCTTCACCGTCGCCTCGTCAATCGAACTGCACTCCCGACGAGCAGCACGAGGCCAAGCGAGGGCACGAGCCAGAGCAGTACGCCGAGTCCCGACGTTGGGGGGCTCAGGAGGATCGACGTCCCGTAGGTCGCTTCCAGTGACGTGAGAATCTCGTTGTCGGATTTACCGGATTTCACCGCGGCGACGATCTCGTTGCGCACGGCGATCGCCGACGTGGCGTTGCTCTCGGCGACCGAGAGGTCGTGGCACGCCGGGCAACGCACCAGCGTCTCAAGATGGGCGATCCGTGCGGTTTGGCCCGAGCCGTGCGGGTTCAGCATCACGGCCACCGCCGCCACGGCTACCAGCGCCACGCACCACACGGTGAAGGACTTTAGAACCTTTGTCAGGGTCACGCTCTCACCCTCGCGACATCCTGTTCGAGCTGCGCCGTGCTCACCGGGCCGACCAGCGTGGCGGCGACCACACCCTTCGCGTTGATGATGAACGTCGTGGGTGGCGCGGTCACGCCGTAGCGATTCGCGATCTCCCCGCCCGCGTCGACGACCGACGGATAAAGCGAGCCGTAGTACGTGGCGAAGGACTTCGCCGCGGAGACCGTGTCGTTGAAGACGACTCCGACGACCACGACCCCGCGGTTGCGCTCCTGCCACGCGAACGTCGACAGATTCGGGGCCTCGGTCTTGCACGGCCCGCACCACGAGGCCCAGAAGTTCACGACGACGATCTTGCCGAGGTCACGGCGCAGATTGATCGAGCTGCCGCCGCCGAGTCGCGGGCCCGACAAACTGGGCGCCACCTTTCCGAGCAGGGGACTCGCGGTGTTCGTCGCGTTCGTGATCGGCTTTCGAAACCCGAGAAAGAGCGACAGCCCAGCGACGACAACGATGACGACCAGCGACGTGACCAAGACCGAGCGCTTCACGAGCTGTCCTCGCCGTAGCGTCGGCGGAAGAAAGTGAGCGCACTGCCGAACCCGATGATGAGACCGCCGAGCCAGAGCCACGCGATGAGCGGCTCGACGGTCACGCCCAGCACCACCGAACCGGCAGGAAGATTGTTCTGCACTTGCGCACCAGAGGTGTTGCCGTTACCGCCCACTGCGTCAAAGGTGACGTAGACGTCGCGAGCCAGGTTGGAATCAATCGCCGGGGTGCCGACCGTCGTCCCGCCTCGCCCGTGGTAGGTCGTCACGGCGGGTCGTAGTTGGTGGCCGTCGACATTGACGTCGAGCTGCGTCGCGCTCTCGAGCGCGTCGCTCAGGTTGCGAAAGCCCGCGAAGCTCACGAACTGCCCATCAACCACGGTGCTCTGACCGCTCGCCAGTGTGACCTCCGCGCGCGTCACGTATGTGGTGGAGGTCACGATACCGAGCGCCAGGATAACGACGCCCAGGTGCACGACCATGCCGCCCGTTGTCGGCGAGCGAAAGACGCTCTTCCAGGAACCGCGCCGTATCGACGCCACCAGCGATCCGCGCAGCGTGCGCAGTGCCGCGCCGCCCGCCAGCACGGCGAGAAAGACCGCCACCACTTCAGTGGGATGACGAACGTTGAGCGCGAGCAAGATGACCACTGCCGCGAGCGCGCACCAGGCGCTGAAACGAATGCGACCCCAGAGCACCTTCGGGTCAGCGCTGCGCCAACCAACGAGCGGGGCCACGGCCATCAAGGCGAGCAGGACAACGCTCATGGGGGCAGCGACCGAAACAAAGTAGGGCGAACCAACGGTTACGTCGCTGCCGTTGATCGCTTGGTACAAGAGTGGGAACACGGTGCCGAGCAGCACGACGATGGCGAATCCGACGAAGACGATGTTGTTCGCCACGAACAGTCCTTCGCGCGAGAGCGGATGATCGACGCCGACCGGCGCGCGAAGTCGATCCCCACGCCACGCGAGCAGTCCCGCCCCAAGGACGACGACCACGAAGAACAGGCCGATGAGCAGCGGTCCAAGCGTGCTCGAAGAAAACGCGTGCACACTCTGCAGCACGCCCGAACGGGTGAAGAACGTCGCGAGCACCGTGAGGGCGAACGTCGCGATGGCGAGCGAGAGATTCCAGACGCGAAAGAGTCCTCGGCGGTCTTGGACAATCACCGAATGGATATATGCGGTCGCCGTCAGCCAGGGCAAGAGCGCGGCGTTTTCGACCGGGTCCCACCCCCAAAAGCCGCCCCAGCCAAGCACCTGGTAGCTCCACCATGCGCCGAGGACGATCCCGAGCGACAGCGATCCCCAGGCGAGCACCGTCCAGCGGCGCTGTTCGAGAGGCCAGCGTTCGTGCACGCGCCCCGTGATAAGCATCGCGATGGCAAAGGCGAACGGAACGCTGAAGCCCACGAAGCCGATGTAGAGCAGTGGCGGATGGACCGCCACGAGCGGGTTGTCCTGGAGCAGCGCGTTGGGGCCTGCCCCTTGCGTCACGACCGCAGCGTTGCGCAGAAACGGATCCGCGGGACCCATCATCAGCAGCGTGAAGAACGCACCGACACTGAAGAGCACGATCGCGGCCCAGCCGACCACCGAGTCCGCTTTGTCACGGCGGTAGTAAATGAGGACGCCGAAGGTGATGGCGGTTTGTACCAGCACCCAGAGCATGAGTGAGCCCTCGAGCGCGGACCAGAGTCCGGTGATCGAATAGAGCAGTGGCGTAAACGTGGCGTTGTTCTCGGCGACGTAGGCGAGTGAGAAGTTGTGCGTGACCAGTGCGAACTCCATGACACCGATAGACGCCAGGATGCCGAACAGCGAAAGGCCCGCCCACCGAATTGCTCGTGACGCGCGGTGATGACGCAGCGCCACCCCCTGCTCGATCACTCCTCCGATCGCACCGACGAAACATATGTAAAGGGCAGCTCGTCCGAGCCACGTCAAGATCATCGAACCGTCCCGTTGGGGGCCTTCACACGATGCGGGTGCGCCGCGATGTAGGACGCGGTGTGCTTGACGATAATTTGGGTCCCGTAAAACGTGTCGGACGAGTCGCTCGTGAAGTGGCCCTCGACGACGACCGGGATGTTGGATTGGAACAGCTGCGGCGGACTTCCGTGCGCGTTCACGAAGATCTGGTGCCCGCCTCCGGTGATCCAAAAGGAGGCGCCATTGGCGGTGCGGTTAATGGTGTGGGCCTTGACGACGCCCTCAAGACGAAACGTCTGCGTGCCAAGCTTTGCTCTCGAGTTCATGGCCTGATTGATGGTCTCGAAGTAGTTGAGCGAGTGAAGGAGCCCCTGGCTCAGCAGCGCGAGGACCGCGCCGACCAGCACCACCAGCACGCCGATTGTTCGCCAGCGCCCTCGGCGCTTCGTGGGTGGCGCCGAGACAGGAGTGAGGTCGCTCGCGGTATCAATGTCCGGCACGTCGCCCTCGCCACCAGATAGACAGCGCGTAGAGCGCCAACCCCCCAAAGGCGAAGGAGTAGCCGGCAGTGACGTACCCCATTAGTGAACTGCCCCCTCACGACGCCGTTGCTCGAGCGCCTCTTCGAGTGAAGATGACTGGCGCTCGTCGCGGCGAACCTCGAGCCGATACCGCGCGCGTAACAACCAGAAGAAGAGCAGGGTGAACCCAAAGAGACTGATAAACAATGTCGCGAGCATCGATCCGTGCACGAGGAAGTTACCGTTCTCAGTGAAAACGGACGCCCCTTGGTGCAGCGTGTGCCACCAGTCGACGGAGAAGTGGTCGATGGGCACATTGATCGCGGCGATGATCGCAAAGACCGCGCTGCGACGGGCTCGAACTTCGGGGTCGTCGTTCGCGCGGCGCAGGGCAAGGTACCCGAGCGCGAAGACGAGCAGGATCGCGGTTGACGTCAAACGTGCGTCCCAGGCCCACCACACCCCCCAGGCCGGGCGACCCCAGATCGACCCCGTGATGAGGGTGAGGGCGAGAAAGACGGCGCTGATCTCCATCGCGCAGTACGCGATGCGGTCCATGGCAATCGAACGGGTGCGCTTCCAGAGGTAGAGGCAGCTCGCGATGACCGACGTACCAAACGACACGTAAAGGGCGACCCACGCGACCGCCGGGTGCACGTAGAGCAGACGAACGAGGTTGCCCTGGACCCGATCCTGCGGCGTGACCCAGAGTCCGAGCCAAAGTGTGAGCGCCATCAGCACGAGCGTGACGGGTCCGAGTAGTCGTTGGGAGAGCTGCTTTATCATGATTCCTCCAGAACACCGTAAAGCAGAATGCCGATCGCCAGGTACGCAGCCAAAGCGACGAGGGAAATTAGCCACCACTGCCAAAGCGCTCCGCCGTGGAGCGCATCAAAGTAGGAACGCTCCCCCGCAATCAAAAGCGGCGCGAACGCGGGAAACGAGAGGACCGGTAAGAGGGTCGCGGGCCCCTGGCCGCCGCCGCTCAGGGCGCCGTACAGCGTGCCCGCCGCCGCGAGGGCGGTGACGATAACGAGCACGCTCGGCAGCGCCTTCAGCGTCCCAGAGAACTGGGTGTGCAACAACAGGACCGCCCCTCCCAGGAGGACAATGCTCATCAGCCAGAGCTCGACGGCGAGGGCGAGGGCCTTGCCCAAGAAGACGCCTGCGGGGTCGAGCCCGAGCGTCGCGACCGACGCGCGCGTGCCGGGAGAACCTTCGATGACTTGGCTGCGATTGATCATGAGCAGCGTGACGAGCAGCATCACCAGATAAAACAGTCCCGGGCCGGCCGAAGAATTCCCGGCGTGGTTCGGGCCGAGGGCGAGGCCGCATAAGACGAGTGCCATCACGCCGAACGGGAGCACCTGCCAGAGCAACACGCGACTACGTCGCTCGATACGGAGGTCCTTGCCCGCCACGAGCAGCGCGATGCGAATCACGATTGGTCATCCGCGACGAGGCCGCCAGCGAGCGTGATGGTTCGCGGCGCCAATGCTTCCGATCGCAGCGGGTCATGTGCGCTCACGATGACCGACGCACCACTCGCCACGACGTCACCGATCAGCTGGTCGAAGAACGTGCGGCCCTCGTCATCGAGGGTCGCATAGGGTTCGTCGAGCAGCCACATCTCGGGACGGCGCAGTAACAGCCACGCGAGCCCGAGTCGACGACGTTGTCCCGCGCTGAGACGCTTCGCCTGCGTGTCCGCGCGGCTCGACAGACCCACGCGCTCGAGCACTCGAGTGATGTCGTCAGTGGGACGTCCGAGCGCCTTGGCGGCGAACGACAGATTCTCCCGCACCGTGAGATCGTCGTAGAACGAGCCTTCGTGGCCCAGCCAACCGACGCGCCGCCGTAGCTCTCGGAGGTCACCGGATTTGAGGTCGACGCCACTGGCGCTTCCCGTACCACTCGAAAGTGGGACGAGACCACCGAGAAGACGAAGCAAGCTGGTCTTACCGGCGCCATTCGCGCCCGTGATCACGCTCAGCGTGGCGCGCTCGATGTCGAGATTGACGCCCGCCAGCAGCGGGAAGCCACCGACGAGCACGACCGCGTCGTGGAGCTCGACGACGAGTGAGGGACTACTCATGCAGAAGCGCTATTGCTGCAACGCTTTGATGTCGGCGTCCACCATCATCTCAACCAAGGCGTAGAAATCCGTCTCGCACTTCCAACCAAGTGTCGCGTTCGCTTTCTTCGAGTCGCCGACGAGGAGATCCACCTCCGCTGGTCGCAAGAAGGCGGGATCACTGCGTACGTACTCCTCGTACTTCAGTCCAGCGAGGGAGAACGCGACGTCACAGAGCTCGCGCACCGAGTGGGTCTTACCAGTCGCTATGACGTAGTCATCGGCTTTTTCTTGCTGGAGCATGAGCCACATCGCGCGAACGTAGTCTTCGGCATATCCCCAGTCGCGTTGGGACTCGAGATTGCCGAGTCGCAGCTCCGTGTCGAGTCCGACCTTGATGCGCGCCACGCCGTGGGTGACTTTACGCGTGACGAACTCGATGCCGCGCCGGGGCGACTCGTGATTGAACAGGATCCCGCTCGAGGCGTGGAGGTCGTAGCTCTCGCGATAGTTGACGGTGATCCAGTGTCCATAAACCTTCGCAACGCCGTAGGGGCTGCGCGGATACAGCGACGTGTGCTCATTCTGGGGCACCGTTCGTACCTTGCCAAACATCTCCGACGAGCTCGCCTGGTAGAAACGAATCTCCGGATCGACGATCCTGATGGCGTCGAGCAAGCGGGTGACGCCCAAAGCGGTCGCCTCACCCGTCAGCACCGGTTGAGCCCACGACGCCTGGACAAAGCTCTGCGCCGCGAGATTGTAGACCTCGACCGGGCGATGATCTCGCAACACGTTGATGAGCGATACCTCGTCCATCAGGTCACCGGAGACGAGTGTCAAGCGCTCTTGAATGTGGCTGATGCGCTCAATGTTGACCGTCGAACTGCGACGCATGAGACCGATGACCTCGTAGCCTTCCGAGAGAAGGAGCTCGGCGAGATAGGAGCCGTCCTGCCCGGTAATGCCGGTAATCAGCGCGCGCTTGGCCACCTAGATCCTCCAACGCAAGGGCACTGACGGGTGGTCACTACCGTGCGCAACTCTACTACCGCCCAGAAAAACAGCCCCTGAGCGTAGCCTGGCTCGGTGGCCCACCTCGTTGTCGTGAGTTTTCGATTGGGCGGCACCGATGGGGTGAGCATCGAGGCCGAAAAGTGGATCACCGCCCTGCGCTCGCTCGGACATTGCGTGCGCACCGTCGCCGGCGACGGTGTCGCTGATGTGATCATGCCCGAGTTGGCCATCCGAGCCGATCGATCACCCGACCTCGACGAGCTCGCGCGCGCGCTCGCTGACGCGGATCTCATTGTGGTCGAGAATATGGCTGCACTGCCGCTCAACGTGGCGGCCCGCGACATGCTCTATCGCGTCCTCGACGGTCGCCGCGCCATCTTTCGCCATCATGACTTGGCGTGGCAGCGCCCCTCATCGAACGACGACGAGGCGCCCCGCAATAATCCGCAGTGGCGTCACGTGACCATCAATGATCTTTCGGGACGCGAGCTGCGGGCGCGCGGCGTGTCGTCCGAGACCATTCGTAACGCCTTCGACTGTTCGCCACCGACGGGACGACGCGCACTGGCGCGTCGTGCAATCAAGGTCGCGAACGAGCCGGTGCTGCTGTTTCCGACACGCGCGATTCCTCGAAAGAACGTCGAAGGAGCACTGGAGCTCGCCGCATCGCTCGACGCAGTCCTGTGGCTCCTCGGACCGCCCGAGGACGGATACGACGCGACCCTCCGTCAACTCGTCGCGAAGAGCTCCGCGAGAGTCATTTCGGGTCGTCCCGAAGGGCTCGACATCCACGACGCCTACGCGGGGTGCGACCTCGTGGTCATGCCCTCCACGTGGGAGGGCTTCGGGAACCCGGTGCTTGAATCCGTGACGCATCGTCGCCCTCTCGCCGTCTACCCCTATCCCGTGCTCGAAGAGATCATGGCTTTCGGCTTTCGATTTTTTGGGCTCGACGACGTCGAAGCCATCGCCACGTTCCTCGACGAACCCAGCGACGAACTCCTGGAGCACAACTCTCGTATCGCCCGAATGCACTTCAACGAGGCCGACCTCCCGGGGCGACTCGCCCCGCTCTTGGAGGCGTTAGGTGTCAAGTGAGGGCAAGTAGGCTTTTCGTCGATGGTCCTAAACGACGAGCGATCGTCCCAAATGGAGCGCGCACCGCACGCTGAGCGCCGCACTCAACTCCTTCTCGTAGCACAGGGCATCTTTGCTGAGCGCGGGTTTCAGGCGACGACGATGGACGATATTGCCAAGGAGGCGGGGTTCACGAAGCCCATCCTTTATCAGTACTTTGAGTCCAAAACCGAGCTCTACCGCGAGATCGTGAACCAGACCGCGACGAAGCTGCTCACCTCGCTGCGCACGGCCGTCGCCGAGGTTGACTCGCCGCGCGCGAAGATCGAAGTGGCGTTTCGCGTGTATTTCGAAATGGTCGTCAGCGAGACCGACGCTTTTCGCATCCTCTTCATCCACTCGCACGAAGGCGAAACCCGCGGGGACTTGCGTGCCGTGGAGCTCGGTCTCGTCTCGTTCCTCGAGCCGTTGATCGCGGTGCGCATCAAGCCCGACCATCGGCGCCAACTGGCGGCCGGTGTGGTGGGCATCGCCGAAGGAGCCGCGACCGCGTGGCTCATTCAACAAGAGGGGAAGGGCTGGCCACCGCCCACGCCCGGCGTCGCCGAACGCCTCGCCGCCCGCAGCGCCACACTCGCCTGGGGTGGACTTCGCACCGTGGAGCGCGACTAAAGCTCTTCAGTCTCGAGCGTCGCGAAGACCTGCGCCATCTCCCACAGCGACGCCGCACACTCGTCGTACGCACGCTGGTCCTTGCCCGCGGGATCTGCGACATCAAAGTACGCGAGTGGATCGAGCGACGCCACGTAGCGCACCTGCTCGTCGAAGTCCGTATCGAGCGGCGCCTCTCGCAGAAACTGCTGAAAGACCACCGACCGGGACGCGCCGTCGCCGTGACACGCCCGGACAAACTCCACATTGGCTGCTTCGCTCGCGAGGATCACGTCGCACCACTGAACGTCGTCGTCGGTGAGTTGATGGCTCCGGTGTGCGTTGTAATGATGATTGCCGAGGTCGTGAAGTTGCATCAAGGCGTCCCTTGTTCGCGAGCTCATGGCGCTGCCCTCAGTGACGTGGGTGCCCGCCGTTCGAATGGACCAATCGGCGCCGTTCGCTTCCGCCAGTGTCGTCAGCATGTAGCCAAGCATCACTGAGCGGGCGACGTTGCCAGTGCAGAGCGTGACAATGTTCATGTATCTCCCGCGAGTACAGGATTCTCCGTCTATCTAATCTGCACGCCAGAGACCGAGCGCGCAATGATCAAACGCTGAATTTCACTGGTCCCCTCAAAGATCGTGAAGATCTTCGAGTCACGGTGCCAGCGCTCGACTGGAAACTCGCGCACGTAGCCGTATCCCCCAAGGATCTGAATCGCCTCCTCGGTGACCTTGACCGCGGTCTCGCTCGCGAAGAGCTTCGACATCGAGCCCTCGCCGCTGGTAAAGGGTGTCTTGGTGGCGGCCATCCAGGCGGCGCGCCAGATGAGCAGGCGCGAAGCGTCCACGCGCATCTTCATGTCGGCGAGCTTGAACGCGATGGCCTGATTCTCGATAATGGCCCGGCCAAACTGCTTGCGCTCTTTGGCGTACTCGAGCGAATACTCATAGGCAGCGCGTGCAATGCCGAGTGCTTGGGCGCCGACCGCCGGTCGGGTCGCCTCGAAGGTGGCCATCGCCGCTTGGCTCGACGCGCGCTTGCCCTCGCGCACGCGTGCGAGCTTTTCGTCGAGCTTGTCCTTGCCGCCGAGGAGACACGCCCCCGGTACCCGGCAGTTTTCAAGGATGACTTCTGCTGTGTGGCTCGCGCGTATGCCCATCTTCTTGAACTTCTGTCCTTGTCGGATGCCCGCTGTGCCTTCTGGAACGATGAAGGACGCTTGCCCGCGTGAGCCCAACTTGGGGTCGACCGAGGCGACGATGACGTGCACGTTCGCGATGCCGCCATTGGTGATCCACGTCTTGGTGCCGTTCAAGATCCACTCATCGTGCGCCTCGTCGTAGATGGCGCGGGTGCGCAACGAGGACACGTCGCTCCCCGCGTCGGGTTCGGACACGCCGAAGGCAGCGATCTTGATGTCGTCGGGGGTGCCGAAACAACGCGGCACCCACTCGATCTGCTGTTCGCGGGTGCCGTTGGCGACGATCGCGGCGACCCCGAGGGTCGTGCCCATGATTGAAAGGCACAGCCCGGCGTCGCCCCAGGCCAACTCTTCAAGCGCGATCATCATGGAGAGTCCGGTCGGATCGCTGATTGCGTTCATCATGAAGTCGAGTCCGTAGATGCCCAGTTTGGCCGCTTCTTCGATGAAGGGCCAGGGCGTCTCTTCGCGCTCGTCCCACTCGGCCGCGATCGGTCGCATCTGCTGCTCGGCGAACCCGTGCACCCAGTCACGCAGGGTGATCTGGTCCTCGTTGAGTTCCATTGAAAAATCGCTCATGAGCCACCTAGGAGTAAAAGGGGTTACTTGTCAGTAACTAACGCTACCGTACGGGGCCTGTATACAAAACAACCGCCGCCCTAAGGCGGCGGTTGCTCAATTGGACGAGTGGTCGTTAGTTGAGGACGACGCGCTTTGCGAGCGGACCACGATCACCGGGCTCGATGTCGAACTCGACTGCCTGTCCCTCGACGAGCGTCTTGCGCCCATCACCTTGAATCTCCGAGTAGTGAACAAAGACGTCAGGCTGGCCATCGACTGCGATGAATCCCCAACCCTTTTCGTCGTTGAACCACTTGACGGTTCCTGCAGCCACTGTGGGCCTCCTTATTACTTTCTTACTTCCGGAACTCCGGTTTTGGGAGGGAACCACAACGGCAACCTCAAGGGCAACGATACATGGTGGGATATGGCCAGGACAAGGGATTTTACGGCCTTCGTATAACCGTTCCTGAGGGTCCGTCCTCCACAATCCAGCCTCGTTCGACGAGCTCATCCCTCAAGCGGTCGGCGTCCGCCCAGCTCTTCGCTGACCGTGCCGCATCACGCTCGAGGACGAGTTTTTCGCTGATTTCGTCGACGTTTTGCACGCCGGCGCGAAGCGCCAACCCCATCGCCCCAAAGAGCACGTTGATCGAGTGGGCCAGGCGGCGAGCGGCCGCGTCGCGGCCCTCATCGGCGGCCTGGTGGGCGGCCGTGAGCGCCTCGAAAAGCTCGCCCACGGCGGCGGGCGTGTTGAGATCGTCGTTCATCAGGGCAACCACTCGCTCGTAGAGCTCGAGCGACTCTTCTTCCCACGTGCAGGCGGCGGCGACTTCGAACCCGGCTCCGAATGGGGGCAGCTCGAAGCGGCGCGCAAAGCCGTCCAGTCGCGCAAGCGCCCTTTCGGCGTCGGCGATTGTGGTCGGGCTGACCTCAATGGGCGAACGGTAGTGCGAACGCAGCACCAAAAGCCGGTAAGCGCGCGGATCGGTTCTTTCCAACAGATCAGTGAGGGAGGTGAAGTTGTTGAGCGACGTGCTCATCTTCACGCCGTCGACCATGACCCAGCCGTTGTGTCCCCAGTGACGTGCGAACGCCTTGCTCGCGGCAACGGCTTGCGCCCGCTCGTTCTCGTGGTGGGGAAATTTGAGATCGAGACCTCCGCAGTGCAGGTCGAAGTCCTCCCCGAGGAGATCGAGCGACATCACCACACACTCCGTATGCCAGCCGGGCCGTCCTTCGCCGAAGGGCGCAGGCCAGCGGGGCTCTCCGGGCTTCGCGTTCTTCCAGAGGGCGAAATCAAGGGGCGAGCGCTTTTCCTCGTTCTCTTCGACACGGGCACCGGCGCGGAGGCTATCGAGCGGCTGACCAGCGAGAAGACCATAATCGACCACCCGCGAGACGTCGAAGTACACCCCGTCACTGGTCTGGTACGCGACGTCGCTCGCGAGCAGGGCTTCGATCAGCGTGACCATGTCATCCACGTACTCGGTAGCGTGAGGGACGTCGTCGGGCTCGGCCACACCGAGGCGCGACATCGCGTCCCACCACTCGCCCTCGTACTGCGTGACCACATCTGACTCGCTGCGCGACTCTGCTGCCGCGCGAGCGATGATCTTGTCGTCGATATCGGTGATGTTCGAGACATAGTGGACCGAGAGCCCCTGAAACGTGAACCAGCGCCGCGCAACGTCCCAGACGAGGGTGAAACGGCCATGACCCAGATGAGGCAGATTGTCGACCGTCGGGCCGCACACGTACATCGAAAGTCGCCCCGCGTGGCGCAGTTGGAGGTCTCGCACCTCTCCTCGAGCCGTGTCATAGAGGCGAATCACTGTTCTAAACTACGCCAACCATGCCTGATGCTTCCACGGCGAGAGCCTTCCACGTCCCTGAAAAGCCCACGGTTGACGGCCTCGAGGGGACCTGGGCCGAGCGCTGGGACGCCGAGTCCACCTATCGCTTCGACCGGTCGACGAGCCGGGCGGAGGTCTACAGCATCGACACCCCTCCCCCGACGGTTTCGGGAGAGCTACACATCGGGCACGTCTTTAGCTACACCCAGGGCGACGTCGTGGCGCGCTTCTGGCGCATGCGGGGAAAGAACGTCTTCTATCCGATGGGCTGGGACGACAACGGTCTTCCGACCGAGCGGCGCGTCGAGAACTACTTCGGGGTGCGCTGTGACCCGGCTCTTCCCTACGACGCTGGCTTCACCCCACCCGAGAAGCCCAGTAAGGACAAAGTCTCCATCTCGCGGCGGAACTTCGTCGAGCTCTGCCACCGACTTACTGCGGTGGACGAGGAAGCCTTTAAGCACCTCTGGCGCTACCTCGGGGTGAGCGTCGACTGGACGCTCGAATACACGACCATCTCACCCGAGGCCCAGGCAATCAGCCAGCGAGGCTTCCTCAACATGCTCGAACGCAATGACGTGTACTCGAGCGTCGCGCCGACGCTCTGGGACATCGACTTTCGCACCGCCGTGTCTCAAGCCGAACTGGAAGACCGCGAACGTCCGGGCACGTACCACCGGGTTGCCTTCACCCGATCTGACGGTGCGGGCACCATCGACATCGAGACGACCCGTCCGGAGATGCTCCCGAGCTGCGTTGCCCTGGTCGCCCACCCTGAGGACGAGCGTTACCGGGACCTCTTCGGCAGCACGGTGGTCACACCGCTGTTCAAGGTCGAAGTGCCGGTCCTCGCCCACGAGCTGGCCGATCCCGAAAAGGGATCCGGCATCGCCATGATCTGCACGTTCGGCGACACCACCGACGTCACGTGGTGGCGCGAACTCCAGCTGCCCACAAGGGCCCTGATCGGGCGTGACGGGCGATACCTGCCGGCCGATTTCTCAGGATCAGAGTTCCCCTCGCTCGAGCCCGACAGCGCGAACGAATTGTACGGTCGAATTGAGGGCGGAACTGTGAACCAGGCTCGCGCGACGATCGTTGACGCACTGCGCGACAGCGGTGAGCTCATTGGCGACACTCGCGATATCGTGCACCCGGTCAAGTTCTATGAGAAGGGCGAACGCCCTCTGGAGATCGTGACCTCTCGGCAGTGGTTCGTGAAGACGCTCGAACACCGCGACGAGCTGCTGGCGCGTGGCGAAGAGCTGCACTGGTTCCCGGACTACATGAAGCACCGCTACCGCTCGTGGGTAGAAGGCCTCAACCTCGACTGGAACATCTCGCGCCAGCGCTTTTTCGGCGTGCCCTTCCCGGTCTGGTATCCGGTTGACGACGCCGGCGAGATCGAGTTTGATCACCCGCTGCTGCCGAGCCTCGACCAGCTGCCCATCGACCCCTCCAGCCACGTCCCGGCGGGCTACGAAGAGTCCCAGCGCAACCAGCCGGGCGGCTTTTCCGGCGATCCCGACGTGATGGACACCTGGGCCACGAGCTCGCTCTCGCCTGAGATCGCGGGCCACTGGGGCAGTGAGCTCTTCGACCTCGTGTACCCGATGGACCTCCGACTCCAGGCCCACGAGATCATCCGCACGTGGTTGTTTTCAACGGTCGTGCGCAGTCACCTCGAATTCCACGACGTGCCCTTTCGAAACGTCCTCATCTCGGGTTGGGTCCTTGACCCCAATCGAAAGAAGATGAGCAAATCCGTCGGCAACGTGGTGACGCCGATGCCGTTGCTCGAACAACATGGCGCCGACGCCCTGCGTTACTGGGCGACCTCGGGACGACCCGGCACCGACACCGCGATCGATGAAGGCCAGATGAAGATCGGCCGACGTCTCTCGATCAAGATCTTGAACGCCTCGAAGTTCGTCCTCGGTCGCCTCGATGGCACCGAGTTGCTCGATCCAAGCGACGTGACGAATCCGTTGGACCAGGACCTCCTTTCGCTGCTCGGGCTGCTGGTCACCGACACCACCAAGTCCTTCGAGCACTACGACTACGCCCGCGTGCTGGAACGGACCGAATCGTTCTTCTGGTCGTTCTGTGACAACTACGTCGAGCTCGTCAAAACCCGCGCGTACGGCGAAGGCGAGGAGACCGACACGCGATCTGCGCGCGCGACGCTCCAGATCGCCCTCTCGGTCCTCCAGCGGCTCTTTGCGCCTACGTTGCCCTTCGTCAGTGAAGAGGTATGGCGATGGTGGCACGACGGCTCGGTGCACCAAGCGAGCTGGCCGAGCCTCGAGGAGCTCGGAACCCTGAGCGAGCGACCGGGATCGGTCTACCAACCGGTCTGCGACGCGCTCGAAGCCGTGCGCCGTGAGAAGAGCACCGCAAAGGTCTCGCAACGAGCGGCGGTAGCCCGTCTCATTGTCGCCGCTCCCGAGGAGATCGCTACGGCGCTACGCGCGGGAGCGAACGACCTTCGCAGTGCGGGGAACGTCACTGAACTCATCATCGAGGACGCCAACGAGTTGCGTATTGAGGTCGTGCTCGAGACGGTCTAAGACAGGACGAGATCCGACGCCGCGTCACGCACGGTGACGCGCTCGACGCTTACTTCATAAAAGGCGAACTGTTCCCAGGAGCGTGCAAGCGCACTCACGTCCTCTCGGGTCAAGCCCGTCAGCGCCACCCCGTGCTCACTCGGCCACTGGTTCATCGGGTCCCGACCCGTCGCTTCGAGGTACGAAATGCTGCGACGCGCGAGAAAACGGCGAAGCGAATCTCGACGGCCCTCGTTGGTCTCGTCGTCGAGGATCTGCGAATACGGATTGTCAGAGGTCACGACGAAGTAGGGACCGAGCACTCCCGCCGCCTCCAGCGCATCACGCCACTCGCCATCAACCTGGACCGATAGTTGGGTGGGCGGCACTTGATAGCTCGCCACCAACGACGGCGTAAGTGCGGGTCGTGGCGTCACCACCGATTGGGCGAAGGCAATGGCGGCCCGGGTGGTCGCCGAGGTTCGAGGACTCGCAGTGAGATCGAAGGCGTGCTGGGTGAACGGGAGCTCCACGTAATACGCGGGCGTGAAGGCCATGGCACGAAATTTCGCCACGAAAGCACGCGCCACATTCACTTCGACGAGCGTGTCATTGACGCCCTGTACGACGAAGAACGGAGGCGATTGGGCGGTGATGCGCTCGTAGGGAGAGAGCGTTCGATAAAGCTCCTCGTTGTCGAGATACGGCAACTGCACCACGCGACGCTCGAGAAGGCGCAAGAGGCCGCGACCCAGCCCGCGCCAGTGCATCTCGTCGCCGGTCATTTCGAGCACGCCGTAGAAGGAGAGGGCGCCGCGGACCGTCCAGTCTTCGACGTCGGCCATATCGTCAGGTCGCCACGTGGGATCGTCTGCGCTTAAGGCGACGAGTGCGGCGAGGTGACCGCCGGCCGACGCCCCCGCGATGACGACGCGTCCCGGGTCACCGCCGTAGGTCGAAATGTTCTTCTTGATCCACCCGAGCACTCGCGTCGCGTCTTCAATCTGCGCGGGCCAGGGAAAGCGCGGGGCGAGCCGGTAGTTGCTCGCGACGACGATCCACCCTCGGCGCACAAACTCGTGCAGCATGGGTCGGCCCTGTTCGCGCTTGTCGCCGAAGGTCCACGCGCCGCCGTGCACGTAATAGATCACGGGAGCATCCGTCCGTGTGGTCGACAGGCGCCAGATGTCGAGACGATGGCGCGGTAGCGGTCCGTAGACGAGGTTGCGATGGAGTTGCATGTCGCGCGGATGGAAGGGCACCTGCAGCGCCGTGCGCCACCACCGACCGAAGAGATCGTCACGAGGATGCGCGATGGTGAGCGGTCGATCGGGCGATTCCTCCATCGCTCGCCGCACGACGCGTCTTGAGAGGAACTGAATGAAGATGAGCGCCGCGTTTTCGACCATCACGACCACCGCGAGAAAGATGACGAGCGAGCCGAGCCACGCCGTCGAGGGCCAGCCCCACCACCACAGCAGACCTAAGAGGCCAGCTTGCAGAAAAAAGGCTTGACCAGCCAGTTCACCAGCCGCCCAGCCGACGGGGTAGGCCAAGGTGGCGAACAGTCCGCGTCGACCTGGCCGCAGCGCCGTTGCGGCCGACAGCACCAAAAAGGCGCTGGCGAGCGCGACGAAGTAGGCCATCGTCCCATTCTGGCGGGACTTCAATGAAGTGTGCCGTACCTATGCTGAGGATTATGTCGACGTGGCCTTCAACCCTTGAGAAGCTCCGGGGCTCGATCGGTCTCTGGACCGCAGCGCTCGACTCGGTCAGCCCGAGCGAGAGTGCCAGCTGTGTTCACGAGATTGAATCGCTCGGCTACCGGGCGCTCTGGGTGCCCGAAGCATGGGGACGTGAGTCCTTCACCAATGCGAGCCTGCTTCTCTCCTCAACGTCCTCACTCATCGTCGCCACGGGCATCGCCAACATCTGGGCGCGCGACGCGGTCACGGCCGCCAACGGATCCAAGACTCTCTCGGCTGCGTACGGCGATCGGTTTGTCCTCGGTCTGGGCGTCAGCCACGAGCCGCTCGTGACGCGCCTGCGCGGTCACCACTACGAAACGCCTTATCGCGTCATGAAGGAGTTCCTCCTCGCGATGGATGGCGCGCCCATGATGGCCGACGAAGGCAGAACCCGCGTTCCTCGAGTGATCGCAGCGCTCGGGCCGAAGATGCTCGAACTCGCAGCAGAGCTCACGGACGGTGCACACCCCTACCTCGTAACGCCGGCCCACACAGAACTCGCACGCTCCATCCTTGGTGACAAGTTCCTCGGCGTTGAACAGGCGGTGGTGCTCGGCCAGAACCGTGAGGAGTTCCTTCGCCGAGCGCACCAGCATCTTGAGCACTATTCGGGACTCGAGAACTACCGCAATAGCTGGCGCCGACAAGGCTTTGGCGATGACGACATCGTGCGCGGTGGTTCCGATCGGCTGTGCGACGCCCTGGTCTTGCACGGCGACGAGGACGCCATCCTCGAGGGCGTTCAAGAGCACTTTGACGCCGGCGCGAGTCACGTGTGTCTGCAGGTCCTCGGCGCCGACCCGTCGGAGGTGCCGCGCGAAGAGTGGCGCCGTCTGGCGTTCGTCATCACGACAGCGGCGTAGGAACGCCATCTCGTTTCATCATTATTGGTTCGCGACAACAATTCGCGATCAACAAAATACGGTTCAATGGTGCGCGCGGCATCGCTACGGGCTAATTTCACTAAATGGTCGAATACGCACGCGAATACTCCACGCGCCAGTTGCTCATCGAAGCAACGTCCAAACGTCTCTGGCAAGAGGACGAAAGTGATCTGCGAATACTGGACATCTGCAAGGAGACGAACCTCAGCACCAGCGTGATTTACGGCCATTTTCGCTCTCGTCAAGGTCTCATCGACGCATCGCTGCTGCACCTCTTTCGCCTCATCACCGACGAGATCGTGGCCATGCTCGAACGCGCCGCCGCAGGCCCGCATCCCACCGGCTCCTTCGCCGACACCCTTTATGAGCTGGTGAGCAGTGCCGAGAACGAACAGACGATCATTCGCCAGCGTCAGATGTTCTTTCGAGTTTCAGCCACAGCGCTGTCACGAGCGAGCATTCGCCCCGGATTCCTACGTCTCTATGAGGAGTTCTCAACGCGCGCGGACAATATTTACAACGGCGTCGTCGAGGCGGGGCTGCTCGGCCGGCATCTTACCGGACACCAGTGGGCTCTGTTCTTCGAGAGTCAGATGGTCAGCCGGGCGTTCCATGATCTGATCTCTCCGTGGGATGATCTCGAGGTCTGGACCGGTGTCGCCAGTCGCCTCGTGTCAGCCGAAAGCGAAGAGATCCACTTCGCCGATTAGTCAGTGTCGGTCGGGGTCGATGATCACAACGTCATCTTCGTCATGGTGCTCGGAAGATCCGTGGATTGAGCGAGCGACCACGGCCACCATTGATATCCAGGCAAACTCGACAAAGCCGATGCCCATCCATCCGAACGTAATGATCAAGAGTCCCAGCAGAAAACCCTTCAGAATCCCGAAGTGGATCATGCAGGCGATCTCCATTGGGAACCACGCGAAGAGCCAGCTCACGAAGGGAGCGGCAATGATGGTGCCGGTCCGACCTTGCCAGCCGAGGTAAAAACCGAGTACCGCAGTGATGCCAAATCCAACGATGGTGTCGGTAGCCGAAGGCGCCACCACGTCGATAAAGAGAATGACGGTCATCGTGAGCGCCCAAAGCACCACGGGCGCCGTGACTCGACCCTTCGCGCGACTTCGGACCGTGACGACAACACCATTCACAATGCCAACCTAGCGAATACTCATGCAAAAGGCGACGGAGGCCCACGATACGCTTGCGAAATGGCTCAGGGCGTGCTCGCGATACTCGGATCGGGCGAAACTGCCCCCGGAATGACCAAAATCCATCGACAGATCCTTGAATCTCTCCAGCCCACCAACGCGGTCAACGTCGATACCGCCTACGGCTTCCAACTCAACGTTCCCCAAATGAGCGAGAAGCTGGAAGAGTACTTCGACGTTTCGCTCCACCTGAAGATGACCACGCTGCATTTCCCCTCCTACGAGCGTGCGAGCGATGTCGAACGAACACTATTCAAACAACGGGTACGCCAGGCCGACTACGTGTTCGCCGGGCCAGGCAGCCCTACCTACGCCCTGTCGCAATGGGCTCCGCTTCACTTTGAAGAAGATTTGTTGAGTGTGCTGGACAAGGGCGGATGCCTCTGCATCTCTTCCGCCGCCTCGCTCACGCTTGGCGCCTATACCGCACCGATTTACGAGATCTACA
>DASZLS010000046.1:0-24163 GCA_035552255.1 Acidimicrobiales bacterium
TCTTTAACGTGGCTCCGGAGACCACGGCTCGCTTCTTTCACCAAGACGACTGCTGTCGAATCCAATCACCCCCTTGTACGGCCTTTGTGGTCGTGGTCTGATTCTACCGGCATCGGCGATTGTGTCGCTCAGCCGGGAGCCAAGGACGCGACGGGCCTAGCATGACCTGTACTCGATTCGAGCCACGAAGGGAACATGCATGCGTACGGTCCGACTCGCCCTCGCCGGGGTACTCGGCGCTTCTCTCCTCAGCGGGATTACGTTGACGACCGCCGTTGCCGCACACGCGACGAGCAGCACCAGCGCGCTCGCCAAGTGCAAAACCTCCATCTCGTCACAGGAGGTGGCCAAGGGCACGCTCACGGTCGCCACCGACGACCCCGTCTACACGCCATGGTTTGTCAACAACACGCCCACGAATGACAAGGGGTACGAGTCCGCGGTCGCCTACGCCATCGCCGCCGAGCTCGGCGTCAAGCGAGCGAACGTGAAGTGGGTCGTCGAACCCTTTGACTCGAGCTACCTCGTCGGCAAAAAGGCCTTCGACTTTGACATCAACGAGATCTCCTACACCGCCGCACGAGCGAAGGCGGTCACGTTCTCCGTGAGCTACTACGACGTTCAGCAGTCCATCGTGGCATTGAAGACGGACGCCATCGTCAAGAAGCACACGCCCAAAGAGCTGAAGAGCTATCTCTATGGTGATCAGATCGGCACGACGGGGCTCGCCTACATCAACGACTTCATCAAGCCCACCAAAGCGCCGCGCGTCTACTCCACGCTTGACCAAGCGGTACTGGCTCTGCAAACGGGACAGGTCGATGCGATCGTCATCGATACGCCGGACGGGCAGTACATGGCTGCATCACAGATCGTGAAGAACAAGAAGCCCATCGCGACCCAGGTCGGTCAATTTCCGAGCGTCGGCGAACACTACGGGCTGCTCTTTTCCAAGGGTGACCCGCTCGTTGGTTGCGTGAATACCGCACTTGACGCGATGAAGACCAACGGCACGCTCGCCGCACTGCAGAAGAAGTGGTTGGGCATCTACACCAGCGTGCCCCTCATTCAGCCATAGAGATCGTGCCGATTGACCCAGGCGTAGATATACCGTCGTTCGATCCGTCGGACGGGGTTCCGAACCTCTTCGCGTCTCGCCGGAGTCGACTCTTGGTCGGTCGCCGCGGCGTGCTCGTGAGCACGCTCTCGACAATCGTCATCCTTGGCCTCATCGTCGCGCTGCTCTTCGTCCCGAGCGGTGGGGCAGTATTCCGATACACCTTCTTCAACCTTCACGACCTCTGGGTCGCCTGGGTGGGGGACCCGCATCTTGGCATCGACGCCGTTCGAGATGGACTCGTGACCAACATTTGGATGTTTCTGGTGAGCGAAGCACTGGTGTTGATCTTGGGCGTGTTGGTCGCATGGTGCCGGATCAGCCAGTCGCCGGTGCTGTTCCCCTTTCGCATGCTGGTCACGGTGTATTCGGACGTTGCTCGAGGTACGCCCGTCCTGCTCGTCATACTCATCGTTGGGTATGGACTGCCGCAGTTGGGGTTCGGTTTCATCTCCGACCAGTCGCCTGCCGTGTACGGCGTCTTCACGCTGGTGTTTTGCTACACCGCGTACGTGTCAGAGGTCATCCGCGCGGGCATCTTTTCGATCCCGAATGGTCAGCACCAGGCGGCACGATCGCTCGGGCTGTCGCACGCGTCGATGATGCGCCACGTGATACTGCCGCAGGCGGTTCGAAACGTGATTCCGCCGCTGCTGAACGATTTCATCTCCCTCCAGAAGGACACTGCGCTCGTCTCGGCGATCGGCGTCGTCGAAGTCACGCGAGCCGCGCAGATCTTCTCGTCAACCGAGTTCAACGAGAGTGGCCTCACCCTCGCAGCACTGTTCTTCCTCGTGCTGACGATTCCCATGACGCGCTTGACGGACCGGCTCATCGCGAGAGATCGCGCTCGACGATTGACGATCGTCACATGAGCAACGTGGTCTTGGAAATGGATTCGGTGGTGAAGCGTTTCGGGGAGAATGAGGTCCTCCGCGGCGTGTCCCTTGAACTCCGGCGTCACGAGGTCGTCTGTCTCATCGGGGCGTCCGGATCCGGCAAGTCCACGCTGCTGCGCTGCGTGAATCTGCTCGAGCGAATCGATGGGGGAGATATCAAGCTCTTCGGTCGCAGCTTGACTGATCCTCGGATTGACCCGAACTTGGTCCGACGCCACGTCGGGATCGTGTTTCAGGCCTACGACCTGTTTCCACACATGACGGTCCTGGACAACGTGGCGCTCGGTCCGATGCGGGCGCACAAGCGCAACCGCGACGAGGTGCACGAAGAGGCGCTGGTCCTGCTCGAACGCATTGGCCTCAAAGAACGGGCCAACGACTATCCCGAGCGACTCTCTGGGGGACAACAGCAGCGTGTTGCCATCGTTCGCTCACTCGCCATGCGCCCCTCGCTGCTCCTTTTAGACGAAGTGACGAGCGCACTCGATCCTTCGCTGGTGGGCGAGGTGCTCGACCTCCTCACCGACCTGGCGCACCAGGGCACGACGATGTTGATCGCGACGCACGAGATGAACTTCGCGCGCGACGTGGCGCACGAGGTGGCCTACCTCGACAAGGGCGTGTTGGTGGAGAAGGGGACCCCGGAAAAGATGTTCGGAAGCCCCGATCACGAGGCGACGAAGAACTTCTCAGTCGAGTTCGCTAAACCGCACCCGCTCCCCGGAGAGGACTAGGAAAACTTCTCCGCGTGACGAACGGCGCGAGCCATCTCACGCTCGGCGTCGCGTTTGGCGAGCGCCTGGCGGCGGTCCTGCTGCTTACGGCCTTTGGCGAGGGCGAGCTCCACCTTCGCGCGACCGTCCTTGAAGTAGATCTTGAGGGGAACAATGGTCAGCGACTGGGTCTCGGACTCTCGCTTCCACTGGTTGAGCTCCTGACGGTGGACGAGGAGCTTGCGCCTGCGATCGGGGTCGTGACTGCCGAATCCGACGGCGTAGCTCCACGGTGGCACGTGCATCTGAAAGAGCCAGAGCTCGCCGTCGTCAACGCGGGCGTAGCTGTCGACGATCTGGGCTTTCCCTTCGCGAAGGGACTTCACTTCGGAACCCTGAAGGACGATCCCGCACTCGAGGGTCTCCAAGATCTCATAATCGTGGCGGGCGCGACGGTTCGTGGCGACCACCCGGTCGCCTTTTAGGGCCTCGTCACGCTTTTTCGTGCGGCGCTCCTGCATCTGCTTGGCTCGTGCCACCGCACAAGCGTAGTGACGTACGTGCTCAGATTGCCTGGTCACTAATGTGGCGCCGTGCTCACTCTCACCCTGGCCCAACGCGAAGCGATCGTGGCGACGTGCATTCGCGCCTTGCCCAACGAGGGGTGTGGGCTGCTGCTCGGCACGACCGAGGGCGTCGTGCACGAGGTTGTCGCGAGTGCCAACGTCGCTGATTCGGCTCGCATCTACGAAATCGACCCGAAAGTCCTGCTGCGCACGACGCGCCGTGCGGACGACGAGGGTCTCGAAGTAATTGGTGTGTTTCACTCTCACACTCACAGTGAGGCCTACCCGAGCCCTACCGACGTACGCCAAGCACCTGATCCCTCGTGGCACTACGTACTGGTCTCGCTGCTCGATGTTCCGGCCGCTGTGCGCAGTTTTCGGGTCGTAGAGGAGACGGTGGACGAGGAACCGCTCGCCTTCTCAAATTGATGACCTAACGACTCATTTTTTGTCACGGAGCCCTCGAGAGCCGATAATGTTGACTCAGCAGGTCATGTATCAGTCAAAAAGTCGAAAGTGGGCGCTATGTCGGCTGTTCTAAGAATTCCTACCGTTCTACGTCCCGCAATGGGTGGCGAGAGCGTCATTGCGGTCGAGGGGTCCACCGTGGGTGAAATCCTTCTGCATCTCACGCGAACCTATCCGGCCATCAAGAGTCAACTGATCAACGAAGACGGCAGTCTTCATCGCTTCTTGAACGTCTACGTGAATGACGATGACGTTCGCTACTTGGGCGGCGTGCAGGCAACCGTCGCCAACAATGATGAGATCACCTTGCTACCCGCAGTCGCGGGTGGCGCCTGGTAGTGGCGCGATACGCCTCCGTACTTGATTTGATCGGCCAGACGCCGGTTGTTGACGTCAGCGCTCTCTCACCAAAGCCTCACGTCACCATCCTCGCCAAGCTCGAAGGACGCAACCCCGCCGGATCGGTCAAGGACCGCGTGGCGCTCTCTTTGATCGAAGCTGCCGAGCGTGACGGTCGCCTGACCCCGGGCCAACCGGGTCAGACGCTGATCGAACCGTCGTCGGGCAACACTGGGATTGCCCTCGCGCTCGTCTGTCGCTTGCGGGGCTACCACCTGAAGGTGGTGCTGCCCACCAATGTCTCGCCGGAGCGTCGCCAGCTGCTCGAGGTCTTTGGTGCCGAGATCATTGACTCACCCGGGAGCGAGGGCTCGAACGGTGCCGTTCGCCTGGCCCAATCCTTGAGTGCCGAGCATCCCGAATGGGTCTTCCTCTACCAGTACGCGAATCCCGCAAATCCGGCCGCGCACTACGCAACGACGGCGCCCGAGATCCTCGACGACGTGCCCGAGATCACGCACTTCGTCGCCGGTCTCGGAACGTCGGGCACGCTGATGGGCGTCGGGCGCTACTTGAAGGAGCAGAAGCCGGGCGTGCAGATCTGGGCCGTCGAGCCGCCGAGCGGTGAGATGGTCGACGGACTGCGCAGCTTGGACGACGGGTACGTGCCGCCGATCTTCACCGACAATCACGGTGAAGAGCTGCTCGATCGCAAGGTGATCGTGCGTCCTCGTGAGTCCGTTGAGTGGACGCGCCGACTTACCGAAGTCGGTCTTTTCGTCGGTATCTCGTCGGGCGCAGCCATGGCGGGAGCCGTGAAGTGCGCGGACACGATTCCTGACGGCGAGCAGGCGACGATCGTCGTCATCGTCGCCGACGACGGATGGAAGTACCTATCGACGGGTGCATGGCACGACGAGCTCGACGACGTGGTCGAACGAGCGCGCACGACGATCTACTTCTAACGCCACCACGATTCTCCGGTACCGTGGTCTCGCACTCTTTCGTGCGATAAAGGAGCACCATGACCTCACGATTCGACGGCCGCGCGCTGGATGAAGGAAGAACCCTTTCGTTCCACCGTGATTTCACCGAGTTCGCCGCCGGCTCCGTGCTCGTCACGGTCGGACGCACGCGCGTGCTCTGTACCGCGTCCGTCGAAGAGGACGTGCCGCGCTGGCTGCGAGGTACCGGACGCGGATGGGTCACCGCCGAGTACTCCATGCTTCCCGGCTCGACCGCCGAGCGCGCCAACCGCGAAGCGGCCAAGGGCAAGCAGTCGGGACGGACCCAGGAGATACAAAGGCTGATCGGCCGGTCTCTGCGAAGTGTGACTCGTCTCGAGCTGCTGCCTGATCTGCAGATCATTGTTGACTGTGACGTCTTGCAGGCCGATGGCGGCACCCGCACTGCGTCGATCTGTGGGGGATATGTCGCCTTGCACGACGCGATCACGCGACTCGTGCAGTCGGGAAAGATTCGTGAGCACGCGTTGAGCGATTCCGTCGCGGCCGTGTCCGTGGGCGTCGTCGGCGGCATCGCGATGCTCGATCTTCCCTACGAAGAAGACGTGCGTGCCGACACCGACATGAATGTCGTGATGACGGGTTCGGGCCGCTTCGTCGAGGTCCAAGGAACGGCCGAAGGCGAGGCCTTCAGCCGCGACGAGCTCAATCAGCTGCTTGACCTCGCGGCACTGGGCATTCATCGCATCAACGAAGCGCAACGAGAGGTGCTCGCCACGCCCCCTCTGCCGCGAAGCTAGTGGCGACGTTCGTCCTCGCGACGGCCAACCCCCACAAGGCCGAAGAGATGCGCGAGGTCCTGAGACCGCTCGGTGTAGAGCTCCTCGAGCGCCCGAACGACGTCCCCGACGTCGACGAGACCGAGTCGACCCTCGAGGGCAACGCGCTCTTGAAGGCTCGCGCCCTCTGCGAGGCAACGGGACGTCCCGCGATCGCTGACGACACGGGCCTATTCATTGAGGCGCTCGACGGACGACCAGGGGTGTGGAGCGCCCGGTACGCGGGGGAGCACGCGACTTACGCCGACAACGTCAACAAAGCGCTTCGTGAGCTGGCTGAGGTCCCCGAGGGGCGCCGTCAGGCCCAGTTTCGTACGGTCATTGCCGTCGTGTTTCCTGACGGCTCGTCCTGGTGGGTCGAGGGTGCACTGGACGGGGTGATGACCGGGGCGCCGCGAGGCGAGCACGGCTTCGGCTACGACCCGATTTTCGTGCCCGATGAAGGTGACGGCCGCACGCTCGCGGAGTTCAGTGCGGAGGAAAAGAACGCGTTGTCGCACCGGGGTAGAGCGCTGCGAACCTTCGCCGAGAAGCTTCTCAGATCGTCGGATGTATGAGTATTGTTCACCCGTAGGGTGGATAAGTGACGAACCGCGAGCTCGCGATGTTCCCGTTGGGGATGGTGGTGTTTCCGCACCAAACCGTTGGACTCTGCGTCTTTGAACCCCGGTACCACCGCCTGCTTGCCGACGTTGAGAGCGAACGTCGTTTCGGTACGTGCCTCATTGAACGCGGATCGGAAATCGGCGGCGGCGACGAGCGCTCCTTTGTCGGCACCGTGCTCGACGTCCTCGGTACCCACCGACTCTCCAATGGCCAGACGCTGGTCGTCGTAGAGGGTGTGGAGTGCTTTGAGGTGGTGCGTTGGCTGCGCGACGACCCCTACCCGCGAGCCGAGGTGGGCCAGCGCTGCTGCGATGACGTGCCTATCGAGGCGGCCCTGCTCAAATCCACCGAGTCTGCCGTGCGAGCACTGCGAGCCCTCCAGAGCGAGGTGTTCGCCGACGAGTGCCTGCAGCGCGACTGCTCCATGGATGACGATCCGGGGGTGCGCAGCTGGCAGCTGTGTGCATTGACGCCGATGTCACTCCTCGACCAATTCAAGGTGATCAGCTTGAGCAATCCCAACGACCGACTCCGCTTGCTCGCAGAGATCTGTTGTGAGCGCTACGGCGACTATCAGCGCATGCTGGCGGTCGACGAGCTGCGCGCGCCGATGACCTAACGAAGTTCGAGCAGGTCGACGACGAATATCAGCGTTTCGTGCGGCGCAATCACACCACCCGCACCGCGCTCACCATAGGCGAGGTGCGAGGGGATGACCAGCCGGCGGCGACCACCCACGCGCATGCCAACCACACCTTCGTCCCATCCCTTGATGACCTGTCCGGCGCCGAGGTTGAAGGCGAAGGGCTCGTTTCGGTTCCACGACGCGTCAAACTCCTCGCCGCTCGACGCTCCAACGCCCACGTAATGCACGACCGCACTCTGGCCTGACGCGGCTACCGCGCCGTCACCGACCACGATCTCTTCAATGAGGAGCTCGTCGGGTGCCGGTCCAACGTGGGGTTCAACAAGTGGTTTCTCTGACATGGCCAAAACCTAGCGGCGCCGGGCGCGCTGAGCGCCCACGACGCGAATGTTCTTTGCCTCGCGACCCTTGGGTCCCTGGGCCTCTTCGAAGGTGATCTTCTGTCCCTGGCTGAGCGATTTGAAACCGTCGCCCACGATGCTTGAGAAGTGAATGAAGAGGTCGTCACCCTTGTCGTCGCTCGCGAAGCCGAAACCCTTGGAGTCGTTGAAAAAGCTCACGACTGCTTCGTTGCCGCGACCTCGAGGGGTGTCGGCGCGTGGCGTCGTCGATTCACGACGCTCGAATCCACGCGAGGGGCGTTTTGCCGAGTCGCTCGGCGCGTGCTCGCGCCTCGCACTCGCTGGACGCTCGCGCGTTTCACGACGTTCGAAGCCACGTGGTGCGCGATCGCGGCTTTCCTCTCGACGTGGGGCGTCGCGAGTGTCGCGGGCCTTTGGTGAGCTGCCGTCCAGGCGTTCTGCCGCGGCCGTGTCGTCAACCGCGCCGAGACGAATCGCGGGTGCGTCTTCGCGGAGCTCGATCGAGGGGGCGATGCCGAGCGCGCGCTGGAGTCGCTTGACCTGACCGATCACGTCTTCACCGACGAGCGAGATGACTGCTCCCGTGGCGCCGGCTCGCCCGGTGCGCCCGGAGCGGTGCAGGTAGTCGGTCGCCTGGGCGGGCGGGTCGTAGTGGACGACGACGGGTAACAGATCGATGTGAATGCCGCGTGCCGCGACGTCCGTCGCGACGAGCACCTGGATCTGGCCGCTCTTCACGCTGCGCAGTGCGCGCTCGCGCTGGGCTTGGGAGCGGTCACCGTGGAGCGGCACAGCAGAGATGCCACGCTCGCCGAGCTGACGAGCCAGGCGGTCTGCGCCGTGCTTGGTGCGGGTGAAGATGATGGCGCGTTCGTACTGCTCGATGATGTCGGCCGTGATCTCGGGACGGCGGTCGCGTGGGACCCGCCAGAAGAAGTGGTCGACGTCGCTCGGGGCTTCGTCGCCGACGACGTCGTGGATCGCTGCGTCGTGGGTGAACTCACGAACGAGCGACGAGACGTCGGGTCCCATGGTGGCAGAGAACAGCATCACGTGGCGCTCGCGTGAGGTCGCCGCGACGATGCGTCGCACGGCGGGAAGGAATCCCATGTCGGCCATACGGTCGGCTTCGTCGACGACCACGGTCGTCACGGAGCCGAGGTCGAGTCCGCGCTGTTCGAGCATGTCTTCCAGACGCCCAGGACACGCGACCACGACGTCAACGCCGTAGTTGAGGGCCTTGCGAGCGACGTTGTAGGAAGTACCGCCGTAGATGCAGATCACGCGGCGACCGCGGTCGTCGGTGAGCTGGGCGATCTCTTTTTGGACCTGGGCGGCGAGCTCGCGCGTGGGCACCAGGACGAGGGCAACGGGCTTGCGGGGCTGGGCTTTGGAGAGCCTCGCCAGCAGGGGGAGGGCGAAGGCGAGGGTCTTGCCCGAGCCAGTGACGGCCTTGCCCACGACGTCGCGGCCGTTGAGGGCGTCAGGAATGGCGGCCTCTTGAATGGGGAAGGCTTCGGTGATGCCGCGAGCGTTCAGACGCTCAACGAGACGTGCGGGCACGCCGAGATCGGCAAAGGACACAGACATAGAACTCCTACGAGTTGAGATGAGCCCAACTCGAAAGAATTTGTCGAATCGGTCTCTATCGCGAGATGCGATGAAACAGCGTTGGCAATCCTAGCAGGTGCATCGCCGAGACCGAACCACGTCGCTGCGTGCGGGCGGAGGGACTCGAACCCACACTCCGAAGAACTGGTTCCTAAAACCAGCGCGTCTGCCAATTCCGCCACGCCCGCGAGCAACCCACTCTACCGAGGAGTGACAAAGGAGGGATGAACAGGTGTCGCACGGTAGATTAGGTCGCATGATTACATCCTCCATGGCTGAAGGCATGGGCCCGAATGACCTCAATCAGCGCCTCTTGCGCGAGCGAATCGTCTTTCTGGGCTCTCAGGTCGACCAAAACACCGCGAACCGAATCTGCGCGGAGCTTCTCCTTCTCGAAGCCGAGGAGCGCGACAAGGACATCAGCCTCTACATCAACTCTCCCGGTGGCTCGGTGACTGACGGCTTCGCTATCTACGACACCATGCAGTACGTCAACTGCGACGTGCGCACGATTTGCATCGGCATGGCGGCGTCGATGGGCCAGTTCCTGCTCAGCGCCGGCGCACCCGGCAAGCGCTTCTCCCTGCCCCACAGCCGTGTGCTCATGCACCAGCCGTCGATGGGGGGCATGCAGGGTCAGGCCTCAGACATCGCAATTCAGGCCGAACAGATTATTTATATGAAGAAGACGCTCGCTGAGCGCACCGCCTTTCACACCGGCCAGTCCGTTGAGCGGATCGAGATCGACTCGGACCGTGACCGCTGGTTCACCGCGCAAGAGGCGTTGGAGTACGGCTTCATCGACGCCGTCATCGAACGTTCGGCTATTCGCCAAGGGGTGTAGTGAACGACGCCCCGTTAGTGGGCCAGCGCAGTCGTTCTTTGGAGGGCACTCCAGTAAGAGTCGTGAGCGCTCGCGTCTCGCTTGCGACACGACTGGCGAACGTGTGGTCTCGCCGAGAGCTGCTGCTCGGGCTGATCGTCTCCGATATCCGCATCAAATACAAGAACTCGACTCTTGGCATCTTCTGGTCGATGGTCGCGCCCGCCTTCACACTCGGGGTGTACTACCTCGTCTTCAACATTTTTCTCAAAAACGGCTATCCGAACTTTGTGATCTACCTCTTCTCGGGGCTCATCGTCTGGAACATGTTCCAAAGCTCGATCATCACCGCGACGGGCGTCATCGTCGATCGCGCGGCGCTCGTGAAGAAAGTCTCCTTTCCACGAGAGATCTTGGCGCTCTCGAACGTCGGGGCATCAGTCGTCTACTTCTTTGCCCAGCTCCTCGTCCTCGCCATCGTCGTCGCGGCGCTGGGGCATGCGCCGGCATGGAAGTTCGCCCTCATTCTGCCGATTTCATTCGTGTCGCTCTATCTGCTCACCTCGGCGCTCGCGATCGTGATGTCCGCGATCAACGTGTACCTGCGCGACACGAAGCATCTGATCGAAGTGCTCTTGCAGCTCTGGTTCTACATGACGCCCATCGTCTACTCCTACGAGCACGCCATTGCGCCGCATCTTCAGATCCGCGGCCTTACCTGGATCTATTTCCTGAATCCGATCACGCTGATCGTCGTCACGTTTCAACGCGTCTTCTACGTCAACACCATTGTGCACTCGACCGTCCTGCCGCATCCGATCATCGACGTCCTTCCTACGTGGTCCTTTGACAAGTTCCTCATCTTGAACGTGCTGCTCTTCGGTATATCGCTCGTCGCCTTCTTCGTCGCCGAGGCGATCTTCGGTCGCCTTGAGGGCGAGTTCGAGTCGGAGCTTTAATGACCACCGTCATCGAAGTTGAAGGCGTTTCGAAGAAGTTCAAGATCCACCACGAGCGCCATCAGTCACTGAAAGAGCGTCTGCTGCATCCGCGTTCGGGTTCGACGGAGGTCTTCGAGGCGCTCCAAGACATCAACTTCACCGTGGGCGAAGGCGAAACGCTCGGCATCGTGGGGCATAACGGCTCTGGTAAGTCGACACTGCTCAAGTGCATCTGTGGCGTGCTGAAGCCAACGACCGGCGAGATCCGCTTGCGCGGCAGCCTGGCGGCCCTGCTTGAGCTCGGCGCCGGCTTTCAAACCGAGCTCTCGGGGCGCGACAACATCTATCTCTATGGCGCCATGCTGGGCTTCTCGCGGCGCATGGTGGACGGCATCTTTGACGACGTCGTGGCCTTCAGCGAGATCGAGCAGTTCATCGATACCCAAGTCAAGTTCTATTCGAGTGGCATGTACGTGCGCCTCGCCTTTGCCGTCGCCGTGAATGTCGATCCGGACATCCTCGTCGTCGACGAAGTCCTCGCCGTTGGTGACGAACGCTTTCAGGCCAAATGCGTCGATCGCATCAAGCGCTTTCAGCAAGAGGGGCGAACGATCTTGCTCGTGACCCACAACGCCGATCAAGTGCGTGCGCTCTGTGACCGTGCCGTCGTCCTCGATAGCGGCGAGATGATCGCCGACGGACCCACGCGCGACTCGCTTCGCATCTTCCGCGAGCATCTCATGACCGATGCCGTCGAACACGACCCCTCACACTTGCTGGGCACGATTCACATTGAATCGGTGTCGACGCCGTCTGGATCTTTTGAAGTAAAGAGCGGCGCGGGTCTGCACTTTGACGTCGCGGTCACCGCCCAAACGGCCTACAGCGGAAACTTTGTGATGGAGCTCTTTACGCGCACCGGGCTGCTCGTGAGTCGCAGTGACGCGCAGGGCTCGCCCGTCAACCTCTTGCCGGGACGAAACGTAGTGGGCGTTGATTTGGGACAGATTCCCTTGCTCGATGGGGTTTACGACCTCAATGTGGGGATCGTTGATCCACGAGGTCACAACGTCATCGCGTGGAGCGAGCGGGCCGCCTCCATTCAGGTCACCTATGACGGCCGCGAGGGCGGTCTTGTCGAGCTCGACGCGTCTATTCGTCAGCAGTAGAGGCTGACTCGGTACCGCGCTTAAGGCGAGGGAAGTGTCGCAGCGCACCAATGGGGCCGAGTCGACCCACGTCGTAGGGATAGGCCGCACCGTGCAGCATCCGACGATCACCGCGCGAGTTTCCATACGCGTAGAGCGTCGGCGCCGTGTCGGGGTAGCGATCGGCGAGCCACTCACTGAGCCGACGCAACTTCTCGCGCCCTCGACAGTTCCTTCCGAGGTAGCTGCCCGATAGTCTGCCGCGCGCGTCCTCCGCAAGGCGAGTGCCGAGCGCGCCGTCGGCGTTCAGCATCTCCGCTACAACGCCCACGTAGAGCTCGGGCGACGCCGAGACGATGACGACGCCGTGTCCCTCGCGCAGATGCCAGTTAAGTCGCTCAATCACCCAGTCCCGTCCGTGCTCTTCGAAGTGGGCAATCGCGAATGTTCTCGACACTTCGCGAACCTCGTTCGCGTCACGGCCAATGAGAAGGCGTCGAAAGAGGCGCTCCTTCGCCCGATCGGCCCAGGGGCCGCTCCGCACGGCGCCGACGAGCAAGGGACCCGCGAGCGAGGCGGCGGCGAGAAAGGTGGCGCGTCGACCACAGAGGGAACGCAGCCAGCGAAAGACGCTGCCGCCATCGGAGAGCGTTCCGTCCAGATCGAAGGCGGCGACGATCGGTCCAGGCGTACTCACTCCATCAGTCTCACAGGGAGCGCGAGAAGAAAGAACCTATATCTCTACAAACTTAATGGAAATTTCAGAGAATTAAATATTGCCCGCTAAGGTATCGACGTGCAGTCGAGTGACTGACATCTCACACTCAAGGAGTAATGATGGCAATTCGTTTAGGGGATGTGGCTCCCGACTTCTCGGCGGAGACCACCGAAGGACCCGTGAACTTTTACGAATACCTGGGCGACAGCTGGGGAATCCTCTTTTCTCATCCCAAAGACTTCACCCCGGTGTGCACGACCGAGCTCGGTGGGTTCGCCGCGCGTAAGGGCGACTTCGACAAGCGCAATACCAAGCTGATCGCGGTGTCGGTCGACCCCGTCGAGTCGCACAATCGCTGGAAGAGCGACATCGGTGACGCAACGGGCGCCACACTGAACTTTCCGATCATCGGTGACGAGGACCGCAAGGTTGCGGACCTCTACGACATGATCCACCCGAACGCGAGCGACACCATGACGGTGCGCAGTGTCTTCATCATCTCGCCGGACAAGAAAGTGAAGCTGACACTCACCTATCCGGCATCGACGGGCCGCAACGTCGACGAGATCGTTCGAGTGCTCGACTCCCTTCAGCTCTCCGCCGCGTATCCCGTTTCGACGCCGATCGACTGGAAAGATGGCGAGGACGTCATCATCGCACCCGCCGTCAGCGACGAGGACGCGAAGGAGAAGTTCCCGAAAGGCTTCCGCAAGGTGAAGGACTACCTGCGCTTCACTCCTCAGCCCAACAAATAGTTCACTGTTGATGTAGCTAGAGCCCCGGTGCGCGCGAGCGTGCCGGGGCTCTTAGCTCAGCGAGTCGCGCAGCTCTCGCTTGAGCACTTTTCCTTGAGGGTTTCGAGGTAGCGCCATCGCGCGAAAAACGACTTTCGTCGGGACTTCGAACCTTGCCAGACGCGCCGCCACGTGACGGGCGATCTCTTCAGCTTCGACGACGCGCCCAGGGCGCAGCACCACGACGGCGGCGACCTCTTCGCCAAGCGTCGGGTGAGGGAAGCCGACGACCGCGCAGTCGATGACGTCGGGGTGTTCAAAGATCGCCGCTTCCACCATCACCGAATAGACGTTCTCGCCCCCTCGGATGATCACGTCTTTCTTGCGGTCGACAATGTAGATGAACCCGTCGTCGTCGAGTCTTGCGATGTCCCCGGTGCGCAACCAGCCCTTGGTGAAGGAACGCGTCGTTTCCTCAGGTTTGTTCCAGTAGCCGCGAATCACGTTCGGGCCCTTGATCCACAGCTCACCCACGACGTTGGGACCAGAGGGCAGGTCGCTGGTCGGTTCGTCTCCCTCGAACTCTTCGGGCACGATGGCGACCTCGTTGACGGGATAGGCCGGTCCACAGCTACTGGGCTTGGCCGAGTAGTCCGGTCCGGTGTTGCCAGCGATCCCCGCTGAGGTCTCGGTCAAGCCGTAGCCGTTGTGGGGCTGACCTCCCGGGAACTTCGCGCGAAGGCGCGCCACGAGCTCGGGCGGAGCCGGGGCACCTCCATAGGAGATGCTCTTGATGCTCGAGGTGTCGAACTGCTCGAAGTCGGGGTGATCGATGATCTGCATGGCGATCGTCGGCACTCCACCGATGGTGGTGATGCGCTCGGCCTCGATGACCTTCAACGCGCGCCGCGCGTCGAAGTGATGCATCATCACGATCTTCCCGCCGGCGGCCGTGCTCGGCACGAGAAACGCAAGCGAGCCCGTCGCGTGAAAGAACGGGATGTTCACGAGTCCCGCATTCTGCGGGGCCGGCGTGACATCAGTTGGATCGCGAAAGCGCAGCGCGAATCGCTGCGCCGAGAATGCGAGGTTCATGAAGTTGGTGATCGCATTGCGATGCGAGCCAACCGCTCCTTTGGGGTGTCCCGTTGTACCGGAGGTGTAGAGCATCGTGGCGTCGTCGTCGGGCTGCATGTCGACCCCGGGTGGCGTCGCCGCAGGGTCGACGTCGCCGAGGAAGTCGTGGAAATCAATGACTCGCACACGCGACATCGCTCGACCAAGCCGGGCTGGGCGACCGGGCTCTTCGCTCATCACGACGACAGTCGTCAGTCGCTCGAGATCGTCCAGGTGGTCACGGACGCGCTCCAAGCGCTCTTCGTCGACGAAGAGCACGGACGTGCCCGAATCTTCCAGGCCGTACACCAGCTCATCGGTCGTCCACCACGCGTTGAGGGGCGTGACAACGGAGCCCGCGATGCTCGACGCCCAAAAAGCCATGACCCACTCGGGAAGATTTCGCGCCGCGATGGCGACTCGGTCTCCCTTGGCGACCCCGGCGTCGAGCAAGCGAGCGGCGAGTGTGGAGACGATGCGGTAGTGCTGGTCATACGTGTAGTGGGTGTCTTCATAGACAAGAAAATCGAGATCGCCATGGCGCAGCGAAAGATCGAGTATCTGGCCAAGGTGGGCGGGCGCGCACTTCCACACGGTCATCTCGATGCCGTTCACGACCGCCCGCTCGGTTTCGAAGAGCTGCCCTGGTGCGGTCAGTTGCGCGGTTGCCTCATCGATCGAGAGCGGGACATCGACCATCGCTGAGCGACTACTGAATCGCTTCGACGGGTTGGAAGAGCGTCGTGCGGTAGTGGACCAGCTCGGCGATCGATTCACGAATGTCGTCGAGCGCGCGGTGCGCGGTTTCTTTTTCCGGCATGGCCTCAAGGACTGCGGGATTCCAGCGGCGGGCCAGTTCCTTGATCGTCGAGACGTCGACGTTGCGATAGTGGAAGAACTCCTCGAGCTCGGGCATGTACTCCTGCAAGAACCGGCGGTCGGTGCCGATCGAGTTGCCGCATAGCGGCACGGAGCGGGGCTCTGCGATGTGGAGCTTGAGGAACTCGAGGGTCTGGGTCTGCGCGTCTTCGACCGTGACCGTCGAGGCCACAATCGCAGGCAAGAGCCCGGACTTCGTGTGCATCTCCGTGACGAAGGACCCCATTTCGGCGAGCTGTTCGGGGCTCGCGTGCACGACCAGGTCGGGACCTTCGGCGACGATATTCAGGTGGTCGTCCGTGATGAGTGTGGCGATCTCGACGATGACGTGGCGCTCGGGTTCGAGGCCGGTCATCTCCAAATCCATCCAAGCAAGCACAGTGCGACACTACTTAATGAATGACCATACGAGGCGTGGCTAGCCTTCCCGCTATGGAAATCCTCGCCAAACGACTTCACCCTGACGCCATAGTGCCGGTGTACGCGAACGACGGTGACGCCGGATGTGATCTCGTGGCGGTCGAGTCATGTACCATCCGAGCCGGTGGCGGTCGAGCACTGGTCGCCACCGGTATTGCGGTCGCTATCCCAGAAGGTCATGGGGGATTCGTGCTGCCGCGGAGCGGCCTCGCCTGGCGTCACGGGGTCACGCTCGCGAACGCGCCCGGCTTGATCGACGCGGGTTACCGCGGCGAGGTCAAGGTGGCGCTCGTCAACCTGGATTCGGATCACGACTACGAAGTCCAAAAGGGGGATCGCATCGCACAGCTGGTGGTGATGGCGGTCGCCTCATCGGCGGTGCTGGTGGTCGATGAGCTTCCTTCGACCTCTCGTGGCGAAGGCGGCTTTGGGAGCTCGGGACGATGACGAAGTTCCTCGACCCGCTCGACAGTGCCTTCATCCTGTTGGAGAACCCGGGGACGTCGATGAACATCGGCGCGGTGGTCGAACTTGGCGCGGGCGAGCCGCACGATCCAGAGGAACGTTTCGCGCGCATCAAGTCCAATATCGCTTCGCGGATTCACGAGATCCCGGTACTCGCGCAACGCGTCGTGCGCGCGCCGTTCGATATGACCTGGCCAATCCTGATCAAGGATCGCTCTTTCGATCTCGATCGTCACGTGGTGCGCGTGGCGCTACCGACTCCTGGATCACAGGAACAGCTCAACGAGTTCGTATCGGACTTTCTGTCACGCCCATTGTCCCCGCAGCGCCCACTGTGGCAGATGCTCGTCATCGAGGGTCGTGCCAACGGCAACGCCGTACTCGTCATGAAAGCCCACCACGCGCTCGCCGACGGCGTGTCCTTCGCAGAGACCTTTGCCAACTTCTTTGACATCTCCCCGGACGTTCGCTCGCCGACGGAACGAGTGGACGATGGGGAGGAAGAGCCAACGGTCACCACCTCGCTCGGGCTCCTCGTTGAAGGATTCGGTCGTTTGCGTCAACGGCCACAGCTGATCATTGAGAACCTTGCCTCGTGGGGGAGTCGGTTCTACGAGATCGCGCGAGCCCTCGCGGCGGTGGTCGTCCTGCGCGGTCGGCGCCACGCCACTCCGGATCAGCCGTCAATCTTTGAAGCGCGAAAGACGTCGCTCAACGGTTCGGCGGGCATTGAGAAGACGTTCTTGCGTGCGCGCGTTCCACTCGCGGACGCGAAGCGCGCGGCGAAAGCACACGGCGCCACGGTTACCGACTTCGTCATGGCCTCGACGAGTGGCGCGTTACGGCGCCTGCTCGACGACCGAGGAGAGGAATTGAAGAAGGACCTGATCGCCTTCGTGCCGATCAATGTGCGTGGCGAGGGCGATACTGCCGAGTTGGGCAACCAGATCTCGGGCATGTTGGTCGCTCTACACGTCGACACGATCGATCTCCTTGAGCGCCTGCGCGCTATATCCGCTGACGCGTTGAAGACGGTCGGCGAGCAGCGCACGCACCGTGCGAAGATCTTCCAAGATGTCCCTCGCGTGCTGGGTCCGACGCTCCTTTCACTCGGAGGAAAAGTCGTGTCAGCGTTCTCGCTCTTCGATCGCATTCCGATGGCGAACCTGATGATCTCCTCGGTGCCCGGACCACCGATCCCACTTTGGCTGAGTGGCTATCCGGTCGAGGCGGCAGCGCCCTACGGACCGCTGGTCGGGGCGATTTCGCTCAACATCACGGTGCTCGGATTCGGGGAGTACCTCGAATTTGGACTGCTCGGCTGCGCGGATCGGATGGACGATCTCGCGGCGTTACGGGACTACATCGTCGACGAAGCAAACATGCTGATTGCGCTAACACCCTCGTAAGAGCGGTTGGTCGGTTCGCCGGAGTCGGCTACAATCGATGTACCACGCGGACGTAGCTCAGTTGGTAGAGCGCGACCTTGCCAAGGTCGAGGTCGCCGGTTCGAGCCCGGTCGTCCGCTCCAAGAAACGCGTGGGTTTGTCCACGATCTCGGTGAAACGCCATTCGCCCCTCGGGCGCCTCGGGCCAATCGTTATGATCCGAAACGAGGCGGTGTTCTACCGAGAGGAGAACATTCCATGTGGCGCAACACTAAGCATGCGGGTGCGAACGGCTTCGCCCTCGCGGCGATGATGAGTGCCGTCGCCATGCTGGGATTTACTTCCGCTAATGCCGCCACTCGCACCCCGCACTTCGCCGAGCCCCTCGCAATCGCTCAAGATGGACGTCACGTCTGGGTCGCCAACGTGTTCGGCAACTCCGTCACCGAGCTCGACGCCAGGTCGGGCTCGGTCATTCGCGTAATTGATGACCCCGCAGACGGCTTTACGACGCCGATCGCCCTCGCGGTGACGGATGATCACGTCTGGGTGGTGAATGAAGGAGTGAAGGGCAACAAACGCGGCACAGGTTCGATCACGGAGCTGAGCACTCGCACCGGCGCCCTGGTGCGGGTCATCGCCATTCGCTCCGCCCGCCTCGACAACCCGGCCGCGATTGCGATCAGTAAATCACGCGTGTGGGTGACCAATCAGCAGACATCGTCCGATGGCGGATCGGTGACGAACCTCAGCGAACACGATGGATCGATCACTCGGGTTATCGACTCTCTCGGTGGCGCCTTCGATGGTCCCGTGGCCGTCGCGACTCGGGGCGACGATGTCTGGATCGTGAGCAGTGGCGCGAAGAACTACTACGGCAACGGCCGAGGGGTCGGCTCGGTCACAGAGCTTGACGCCGTGACGGGGCGGGTGAAACGAATCATCACCGCGCAAACGGCGCCCTTCGACGAGCCCACAGCGATCGCCATCAGCGGCATGCACGTCTGGGTGGCGAACCTCAACTACAGCTCGATCGTCGAGCTCAACGAGTCGAGTGGCGCGGTCGTACGGCTGATCCGAGCGAACAGCTTGAATCAGCCGCTCTCCATGGCGGTCGACCACGACCATCTCTGGGTCGCCAACTTCTTTGGAAATTCAGTAACGGAGTTCAAAAAGGAGACCGGCGCGGTGGTGCGAGTCATCGGTGCCGGAATCAACGATCCCGGCGGCATCGCGATCGCTGGCTCCCACGTCTGGGTGACCGACGGACCAAGCAACGCCGTGACAGAGCTCAACGAGTCAAACGGTGCGCTGGTACAGACCATCAAGTAGTGCACTGGCACCGCGCCATCATGAGTGAGAGTTTTTTGAGAATTCAACACAGCTCTCCGGCCCGCCGAAATGCTGCAATCGCGTGACCGTGGAAGCGCTGGCGCCTCCGTCGGCGAGTGGGCCGACGCGGCCGTTCGCGTAAGTTCGTTGTAAGAGCGATCTCACGGGCGACAGAACCCTATTGACAAGTGGGAGGTGCGATGAAGAAGTTGCTATCGATCGCGGCGCTCACCGTCGCGGTCCTTATGGGCACTGTGGTCGGTGTCGGGGTGGCGAACGCGCAAGGTTCGCGTGGGCTCATTACGGGACGGGTCATGGAGTGCGCGCCGGGTCCGGTCGTGGCGTCGCCGCCGGCACCCGAGCCCAAGCCGGCGCCGCTCACCGTCACGCTGTACCGCAATGGCACGAAATACCAAAGCAAGCGCGTCGCCCTTCCGGTGCGATTGCCCTGGGACGGCACGTTTAGTTTTAGCGTGCCTCCCAATCGTTACGAGGTCGTCTCTTCGTACCAACACCGTGTGCGCTGGGTTGACCTGGCAGCGGGTGGTGATGAGGTCGTCACCTTTAACACCTTCGCGTGTCCCCTGTAATCGGGGCGCCAACGGCCCGGTCGCGGGCGTCGTAGTTGTGGGAGGCGCGGGTTCGGTGCCTAATGTTGGTCCGTGATCCATCCATCGTTCGAACCGTTACTCCGCCAGGCGAGAGAGAAGCCTGAACCGTCGCCGGCGACGGCGAGCAACGACGAGCGGCGCCGGGCATTTCGCGTGGAAGCGGCCCTCATTCGAGGTGAGGACCCACCCGGCGTCAACGCGCGCGATCTTTCACTTCCGCTCGGCGATCGTACGATCAACGCGCGGCTCTACCAGCCCGACAGCGTTGATGCGAAGGCGCTCGTCATCTACGTGCACGGGGGCTGCTTCGTGATGGGCGATCTGGAGACGCACGACTGGCTGTGTCGACGCGTGACCTTCGACACCAGCACCCCGATACTCGCGCTCGATTATCGCCTCGCTCCGGAGCATCCGTTTCCCGCCTCCTTGGACGACGCTATCGACGCGATCCGCTACGTGGCAACGCACCGCGGTGAGTTCGCCGTCGACGATGCTCCACTCGTCCTGATGGGGGACTCGGCGGGCGCCAACTTGGTGACGGTGGCGGCGGCGTTGCTTCGAGACGAAGATCTCGGTATCGCGGCGCAGGTCCTCATTTACCCCACGCTCGGACCCGAGATGGTTACAGAGTCGGTGCATCGATACGGCACGGGCTTCCTCTTGGATATTGAATCGCTGCGTTACGACTATCGCCAATATCTTGGTGAGTTCGCCGATCACACCGACCCTCGCATCACGCCATTGATGTCGACCGATCTGTCGCGAGTTGCTCCAGCCGTTGTCGTGGTAGCCGAGTGTGATCCTCTGCGCGACGAAGGGGTGGCCTACGCAGGTCTGCTCGAGCATTTTGATGTGCCCGTCGAGCTCTTAGAGGCGCACGGCATGGTGCACGGCTTTTTGGAAATGGGTGGCATCGTGCCCGAAGCGCTCGCGATCTTGGATGATCTCGCCGAACACCTGCAACGACTCGTGGAGGCCGCTGCGTCGTGAACGTGCTCTTCATCACCCTCGATCAGTTTCGAGGAGACTCCTACGGAGCGGCCGGACATCCCTTCGTCGTCACGCCGGCGCTCGATCGCATCGCGAGCGAGGGCGTGCGCCTCGAGCGGCACTACTCCCAGGCGGCCCCCTGTTCACCGGGACGAGCCGCGCTCTACACCGGGATGTATCAGATGAATAACCGCGTGGTCGCAAACGGCACACCCCTAACGCGAGGATTCGACAACCTGGCCTTGGTGGGCCGCCGCGCCGGGTATGACCCGACTCTCTTTGGCTATACCGATCAGGGGCTCGATCCCGCGTCGGCGAACGGACCCGACGACCCGCGACTTGACTACTACGACGGCATCCTGCCGGGGTTCTCCGTTGGCCTGTATCTTCCCGAAAGTCAAGCTGGTTGGGTGCAGTACCTGCGCGAACAGGGCTATGACGTGGAGGCCGGTTGGCGCCCACTGCTTCGCGGTGAGCCCGATCGCCCCGCCGAACATTCGCTGAGCGGCTTTCTTACCACGCGTTTTCTCGAGTGGTTGCCTCATCAGGAGTCCGGGTGGTTCGCACACCTCAGTTACCTGCGCCCTCACCCGCCCTACGCGGCGGCGGGTCACTTCGCCACCATGTACGACCCGGCGGATGTAGAGCTGCCGATCACTCCGGTACGAGAGAGCGAGCGCCACCCGCTCCACGAAGCCGCGCTGGGTTGGGAGCCCGTGTCGGCGCCGACTGACGAAGCCGCGATGCGACACTTGAAAGCGCAGTACTACGGAATGATCAGTGAGGTCGACTCCCAACTTGCGCGAGTGATCGCCGCAATCGACGAACGCGGGGAGTGGGATGACACGCTCGTCGTGGTCACGGCCGACCACGGTGAGCAGTTGGGCGACCATGGACTGCTCGAAAAGTTGGGCTTCTTCCCCCAGAGCTACCACATCATTGGCATCTGGCGCGACCCTCGCGCGGAGGGACCGACGTCGATCTCGCGCTTTACCGAGAACGTCGACCTGCTACCGACGCTTGCTGACGCGCTCAACGTCGAGCAGCCCGTCCAGTGCGACGGGGAGTCCCTCGCACCGTTGTTTCGCAACGACGCGTCGCCGTGGCGCGAATGGGCACACTACGAATGGGACAGCCGCTACATGTTGCTCGGGTCCGACGGCGCGGCACCGAGCAAGGGAACGCTCGCGAAGCGGAACCTTGCCGTGTCGGTCGGTGACGACGTGGCCTTCGTGCAGTTTGGCGACGGTTCGTCGAGGTGCTTTGATCTCGCGGCGGATCCGACCTGGCGCACCGAATGCGCCGACGTAGAACGCGTACACCTCGCCACCAAAGAGCAGCTGCTCTGGCGTCAATCGCACCTGCGCCACGATCTCACGGATATGTTGCTCACGCCCGATCGCCGTGGTCGCTGGCCGAGCGGGGAGCGAGTCAGTGGTCTATCCGAAGCCGTCTCGTAGCGTTTCGAGCATGACCGCGTACGTTTCGTCGCGCTTCACGCTGAAGTTGATGCCGATCAGTTCTAGCGAGACGTAGCCGTGGCATGCCGACCAGATCACCTGAGCGGCGTCGTTGGGGCTGACCCCAGGGAACAGGCCGCTCTCTTGGCATCGCTCGACGTGGGCGACGAGCGCCTGATGCGCCATGGCTGCCGCGTAGAGAGCTGCGGGTGACGGCTCGAAGTTGCGAAAGCGGTGCAGGAACATGATCGTGTAGAGACCGGGGTTTTCGAGCGCGAAGGAACGATAGGCGAGTCCCGCGCTCATGAAGTCGGCCAGGGGATTGTCCGTGCGGATGTCGACGGCTTCGTGCAGCGTAGAGAATCCCTGTGTGAAGAGAGCCTCAAGGACGCCGTTCAGGCCGTCGAAGTGGTTGTAGATCGCCATCGGCGCAACGCCCGCGCGCACGGCGAGGGCACGAACGGTGAAACCGTCTGGGCCCTCGGTATCGAGGATCTGAATGCCCGCACGCAGCACACCCGGGGTGATCTCGACGGAGGGGGTTCTCGTGGATTTCGTCATCACTTGACAAGTATAGAACATTGTTCTACAGTTATGGAACAATGTTCTATAGGAGGTCGTAATGCCCGCTTCCGTACACGACCGGCGCTGGTGGATTCTGGCGGTGCTCTGTGTGATCGTTCTGATTGTCGTCATCGACAACACCATCGTGAACGTCGCGCTCCCCGTCATCTCGCGCAGCCTGCACGCGTCGAACTCGTCGTTGCAGTGGGTCGTTGACGCGTACTCGCTGCCCTTTGCCGGGCTGCTCCTCGCGGGGGGAGGGCTGTCGGATCGTCTCGGTCGCAAACGAGTGATGCAGATGGGACTCGCCTCCTTCGGTGTGTTCTCGCTCCTCGCCGCGTTCTCGCACGACGTGACGACGTTGCTCGTGGCGCGCGCGCTGATGGGCGCGTCGGCCGCGTTCATCTTCCCGGCAACGCTCTCGACCCTCACCATCACCTTTGACGACCTCAAGGAACGTGCGAAGGCCTTTGGCGTCTGGGGAGCGGCGAGCGGTGTCGCGATCGCGATCGGTCCGGTCGTTGGGGGACTGTTGCTGGTGCACTTCTGGTACGGGTCAATCTTCCTCATCAACGCGCCACTCGTCGTCGTGGCGCTGATCGCGACGGCGTACGTCATGCCCGAGTCGAAGAGTCCAGAGCAGCGCCGCGTGGACATCGGGGGATTGGTACTCGGCACGATCGGGGTCACGGTGCTCACGCTCGCGACGATTGAGGGACCTTCGTGGGGGTGGCACAGCACGTCGACCCTCGGCCTCTATGCCCTCGGCGTACTCGCGGTCGTTGCGTTCGTTCGCTACGAACTCCGCCGCGCGGGGCCGCTGCTGGATGTGCGGGTGTTCTCCAATCGAGCGTTCTCCGCGGGCGCCGGCGCCATCGCGATGAACTACTTCGCGCTCTTTGGCTTCATTTTCCTCATCACGCAGTACCTGCAGCTCGTGCGGGGCTACTCACCCTTGTCGGCAGGCGTCCACACACTGCCGTTTGCGGCTGTCGTCATGGTGGCGACTCCTCTCAGTGCGGTGCTCGCCCTTAGATGGGGGGCGCGTTACGTGGTCGCTACCGGACTCGCTATCGTCGGTGCCGCACTCGTGTGGGGCAGCGTGGTCAGCGCTCACGCCGCATACTTCGGTCCAGTGGTCGCCATGATGATGCTCCTCGCCTTCGGCTTTTCGCTCGTCAACGCGCCCTCGACGGCGTCGCTCATGGGCACGCTGCGCCCCGACCAGGTGGGCGCGGGTGCAGCGGTCAACGAGACCACGCGCGAACTGGCGGGCACGCTCGGGGTTGCCGTGATCGGCTCGATCTTCTCCTCGTTCTTTGGTCCGGGCGTGCAGACAGCGCTCGGCCGCTACGTCGGACATGGTTTGACGAACGCGCAGCTTCATCAGGCAATGAGTTCGACCCCCGCCGCGCAAGCGACCGTCGCACACTTTCCCGCCGC
>DASZLS010000047.1:0-9780 GCA_035552255.1 Acidimicrobiales bacterium
GGCCCGGCAACGTTCGAAAACTTCGATGATCTTCTCGCGCGCACGATCGAGCACAACCCCACGAGATCAGTCTCGTCACTTCGCCGTGGGATCTTGCACAACGCGCTGCAACGGCCCGACGGTACGTGGGTGTGGCGACACCAGCAACATCCGATGTCCGAACTCAGCGCGCCCGACGCGGGCGACCTGTGGGAACGATTGGGCTCGCTCACGATGCCCGTCACGCTCATTCGAGGAATGGCCAATGGATCGGTGGTCGACGACGACGACGAAGCCGAACTGCTCCGACGCCTCCCCGCGGCCACGATCGTTCACGTGCAGCACGCCGGACATTCGATACAGGGCGATCAGCCCGTCGAGCTCGCTCAGATCCTCGAGCGCGTCTGCTTTCCGTGAGACTTGGCTGGCGGGGGAGGGCTCGAACCTCCAACCTACGGATTCAAAGTCCGTCGTTCTGCCGATTGAACTACCCGCCACTACGCAAATACGCTGATATGCAGCAATCTTCCGAGATTCTTAAAATACGTCTGAAGACAGTTAATACCAAACAGCCACACTAGAGCCTGAAGGATTACCCAACGAAAGTCGCGTCGTGACTACAACACCTACCCCCAACTCCTACGTCGCCATCGTCGACGACGACTCCGCGATCCGTTCCGCGCTGGGACGCGCACTGCGTATGGAGAACTACGACGTCGAGCTTTTCGAAGACGGGGCCTCGGCGCTCAAGTCGATTCAGCTGCGCGCGCCCGACGCGGTCGTGCTGGACCTGCAACTCCCCGACATCGACGGGCTCGAGGTCTGCCGGCGTATTCGCCGCTCTGGTGACACCACGCCGATCTTGATGTTGACGGCGCGCAACGCCGTCAACGATCGGGTCGAGGGACTCGACGTCGGCGCGGACGATTACCTGGTCAAGCCCTTCGATCTCGCCGAGTTGCTTGCGCGCCTGCGCGCTCTGCTCCGTCGTCATAACAGCAGCGACGTCGATGGCACCGTCTTGCGCTTTGAAGATCTGACGCTCAATCCTCAGACCCGCGAAGTGCACCGGGGCACTCGACTGGTGGAGCTCACCAAGATCGAATTCGATCTGCTCGAGCTGTTCCTGCACCATCCTCGCCAAGTCCTCACGAGGGACCAGATCCTTGACCTCGTGTGGGGCTACAACTTTGATTCGGGAACCAACTCCCTCGCCGTCTACATCGGCTACCTGCGTCGCAAGCTCGAAGAGGACAACAAACCGCGGCTGATCCAGACGGTGCGCGGGGTAGGTTACGCCCTTCGAACCTCGTGACGTTCCGAATCCGGGTCATCACCGCCACGATTGCCGCTGCCGCGATCGCGGTCATCATCGCTTGCTTCGCCTCGTATTTCACGACGCGGACGGCCGTGCTGCACTCGGTGGACGAATCCCTCATTGCCGCCTCCCAGCAGCCCCTCGACTCCCACTACGACGATCGAGTCACTGGCTCCTACTCTGAGGTGGTGTTGCCGAACGGCGAGACCGATCCCCCCTCCGCTCTCCCCATCGACTCAATGATCATGAGCATCGCTAAGGGCAAGAGCGGACGCGTGATACGAACGGTCACCTACAAGGGGCAGGACTACCGCGAGCTCATCGTTCCTCTCGCGGCGGAGTCCTTCGCCGGGACGTCGAGCGGCATCGTGCAGATTCCTACGACCTCAGCTGAGCTCTATGTCGTCGACATCACCGGCGAAGTCAATGAGCTGAGTCACCTGGTCACCACGCTGCTGCTCGTCGCCGCAGGCGGACTTCTGCTCGCGCTCGGACTCGGTCTGTTTCTCGCTCGCCAAGCGCTGCATCCCCTCGAAGAGATCACCAACGAGATTGAAGCGGTCGCGACGACGAACGACCTGCAGTACCGCTTGGTTGAAGGCGACGAAGACGAGCTCGGGCGACTGCGACGGGTGTTCAACCGACTCCTCCGTTCGGTCGAGAGCAGTCAGTCACTCCAGCGCCAGCTCGTCGTCGACGCCAGCCACGAGCTGCGCACCCCGCTTACGTCACTGCGCACCAACGCCCAGGTGCTCTCGCGTGCCAACGATCTGAGCGACGACGAGCTTGAACAGATCACCAACGACATGGTGACGCAGGTGGACGAGCTCGCAACCCTGGTCACCGACCTCGGCGAGCTCGCACGTGGCGAGCGGTCCGAAGGTGCGCTCGAGATACTGCGGCTCGATGACTGCGTCGACGAGTGCGCGGAGACCGCGCGCACCTACGCGCGAACCCGTCACATCACAATCGACGTCGACATCGAGCCGTCGCTCGTGCAGGCGCGTCACGATCGACTCAATCGCGCCATCTCGAATCTGCTCGCGAACGCCGTGAAGTTCACCCCTGAGGGCGGGCGGATCGCGGTCGCGTCGTCTCACGGCGTCGTGACGGTGTCGGACAGTGGTACCGGTATCGCCGACGAGGATCGTCAGTACGTCTTCGACCGCTTCTGGCGCTCGCCATCAGCTCGATCGCTGCCCGGTTCGGGACTCGGTCTCTCGATCGTCGCCCAAGTCGTCGCCGAGTTTGACGGCACCGTCGCTGTTGATGACGATCCGCTGCTCGGCGGGGCGCGATTCACCATACAACTACCCGAAATCACGGAGTAGTTGCTCTCCGTCAATTCTTAGTCGTTCTCGGGCTGGCTTTAAGGTTCCACCACAAGACTGTGGGTCAAGGATCTCATGACGCCCACCCCTCGCACCCCCCAGCAGCGCGATCGCCGACTCGTTCGGGTTCGGCGGCTCTCTCGTGGCGTCCTCGTGGGCTCGGGTCTCTCCTCGGCGGCACTCGTGGGCCTGTTCGCCACGACCGCAAAGCCCGTCGTCGTGAGCCCCACGGTCACTCCGACCACCACCACGTCCCCTACGCCCTCAACCTCAACGTCAACCAGCACGACCACGACGCCGACCACCACCACCACCGCTCCATCGGCCTCAGGGACCACGACGCCGACCACCGGTGCTCCTGCCACGACCACGACTCGACCGGCTCCGACGACGACCACCACCGCGCCGACGCCGACCACGACGCAGCCGACGTGTTACACCACTCCCTCGGGCATCCAGAGCTGCAGCTGACTCATGCACTTCGAGATCTGGGGCATGACCGGGACCGTCGCCACAGAGCGAGAGGACCAGCGCGAGTTCGCCGAAGCGCGACTCTGGCACTGGCTCGACGAGATCGATCGCTCGTGCAACCGATTCCGGCCCGACTCGGAGCTCACGCTGCTCAATGCGCGCGGTGACGGCGATCTGAGTCCCACACTCGAAGTCGCCCTCGGGGCCGCGATCGAGTCCTACGACGCGACGGGCGGGCTCTGTGATCCGACGGTTCTGCCCGCGCTGTTGGCGCTTGGCTACAACGTCGACTTCGCCGACCTCGCTCGACGCGCGAACACCATCTCCGCGGCGCCAGCCCCCAGCCCCGGCGCAGGCGCCATCACGCTCGATCTCTCTTCTCACCGTGTCTCGCTTGCTGAAGGGTGTCAGCTGGACTTCGGAGCGAGTGCCAAGGCGCTCGCGGCCGATCTGGTGGCCAACGATGTTGCGCCGACCGGAGGGATCCTTGTTGAGATCGGAGGCGACGTTGCCGTGCGAGGGCGCGGCCCGACCGGCCCCTGGGCCGTTGGCGTGAGTGACGTGCTCGAGATCACCGGCCGTGAACCACGGGTCAACGTCACACACGGCGGCGTCGCTACCTCGTCGACCGCGACGCGCGAATGGGTAGCCGACGGACACCGGATGAATCACATTGTTGATCCACGGACCGGCACTTGCGTGGACGGACCCTACGTCACCGCAACCGTCTCGGCCGTGAGCTGCGTGCGGGCGAACGCCTTTGCAACCGCCGCGCTGCTCTGGGGAGAGGACGCGGGTTACCACCTCGCTCAAGGCGGGTGCGCGGGACGACTGGTTCGCGCTGACGGCGAGATTGAGTACGTCGGCGGCTGGCCCGAGGACAGTGCGGCGTGATCGCGCTCACCTCTCCCTACCTCTGGTACACGTCGAGGGCAACCGGAATCGTCGCGCTGGTCTTGTTCACCGCCGTGGTCGCCCTCGGGGCACTCGTCGCGAACCGCGCAGGAGGATCGAGCGTCGGTCGCTTCGAGCTCAACGAGCTGCACCGGTCGCTCTCCCTCGTGGCCATGATCTTCTTGGTGATCCACGTGGTGACGACCGTCATGGACACCTACGCACCGACCGGCTGGCTCTCGGCCGTAGTGCCGTTCGCCTCGCACTATGAGCGCATCGGCGTCGCCATTGGCGCCGTCGCAATCGACCTGATGCTCGCCGTCTGGCTCTCCAGCCTGCTCAAGGCTCGGATACGGAACCAGTCGTGGCGATTCATCCACTGGTTCAGTTGGATTGCCTTCGCGAGTGCGATCATCCACGCGTACCTCAGCGGTGCCGACACGAAGAACGGCGCCGGGCTCGCGCTCGTTGTGTTGTGCGCGGCTGTGGTCCTCCTCGCCGGCGTCTGGCGCTTCATCAAGCGTCCGCCCCGAGCGAACGGACGCACCGCGCTCTCGCCGCTGTCCAAGGTCGCTGCGAGCGCGCCGGCGAGCCGCGATCGCGCGCGAGGTGTGCGATGACGGACGCCACAACCCTTCCTCGACTCCTTCGCGGCGCGACCGGCGAGACGCTCACGCTCGCCCAGCACGAGGCACTGTTTCCTCGTACGGCGCGCTCGGCGTCGCTGCTCGACGAACTCGATGCGTCGGGCCTCACCGGACGCGGCGGCGCGGCGTTCTCCACGGCAGCGAAGGCGCGCCTGCTGCGAAGCCACCGGAGTCATTCCAAGTCCGTGGTCGTGAACGCCATGGAGGGAGAACCCGCGTCTCGCAAGGACGCGACGATGCTCGGCGCCAATCCGCATCTCGTCCTCGACGGTGCCGAGGCACTCGGTTCAATCATCGGCACCAGCGACATCATCATCTGCGTTCCGCTCGGTCAGCGCACGCTGCTCGGACATGTGGAGCGCGCGGTCAGTGAGCGCCTGCACCGCGGCGAACGCGGGGCAAGCTTCGTCATCCAGACCCCACCAGCTCGCTACATCTCGGGCGAAGAGTCCGCGCTCACCCACTGGCTGAGTGAACAAGAGGCGCTACCGCTCTATCGACCGCAGCGTCCGACCGTGCTCCGCGTTCGCCAACGTTCCGTGCTCGTGCAAAACGCGGAAACCTGCGCGAACGTTGGACTCATCGCGAGAGAGGGGGCCGACTGGTTTCGCGCCGTGGGTACCGATGCCAGCGCGGGCAGCACCCTCGTCACGTTGAGCGGTGCGGTTGAACGCCCCCAGGTGCTCGAAGTGGCGCTCGGCACACCGCTCCGCTCGCTTCTCGACGCGGGATACGCCGAATCGAACCTGCGCGCCGTCCTGCTCGGCGGGTACGGAGGATCGTGGCTCGACGGGTCACTTCTGGACACCCCCTACGCCAACGAAGCCCTGTCGCCGCACGGCGCGACCGTCGGTGCCGGCGTTGTGGTCGCGTTGGGCGAAGAAGGTTGTGGCATCACCGAGACCGCGCGGATTGTCCAGTGGATGGCGGGAGAGAGCGCTCAACAGTGCGGTCCGTGCGCATTCGGTCTCCCCTCGCTCGCGAACCATCTCGCGTCACTCGCGAGCGGTGGCCTCGGCGCGAGCGATGCCCTCGAGCGACTCAACGAGCACTGCGAGACGATCTCGGGCCGCAGCGCCTGTCATCATCCTGACGGCGTCGTGCGACTGGTGCGCTCTGCGCTCGAAGTCTTTCGCGACGACGCCAAAGCTCATGCCAACGCGCAGCCCTGTTTCGGGTCTACGTCCGGACGCCGGTACGCGAGAGTGCCAGGTCTCGCTCGCGCGAGGACTGCGTCGTGAGTCGCCGCGACACCGGGTTTTACCTGCGCGTAAATCCCATCCTGTGTGACGGATTCGGGCACTGTCACGAACTCGCACCGGAGCTCGTCGACCTCGACGAGTGGGGCTATCCGCTCATTAAAACCGACATCACGCCGCTGAGTGATCGCGACGCTCTCCAATCGGCGCGCTACGCCGTGCGCGGTTGCCCGCGCCAGGCGCTGCGCGTTGAGCGGGTCAGCGAGGGCTAGCGCCGTCAACCAGCTCGATCCGGTTGCCCACCGGATCATGTACGTAGCTGCGTCGTCGGCCGGGAATCGCCTCATCGGGTCGGATGTCGATGCCCGCCGCCTCCAGGCGACCTAACAGGTGGTCGTAGTCATCGACCAGAAGCGCCGGATGCGCCTTTTTGGCGGGTGAGAAACTCTCTACGACGCCCAAGTGCAGCACGGCCTCGTCGCGCTGGTACCAGCGGCCGCCTCGTTCGGCCAAGAGCGGAGGCTTCTCGAGCACCTCAAATCCGAGCACGCCGACGTAGAACGCGTCGCACCGCTCTTCGTCGCCTTTGCCAATAGCGAGTTGCACGTGTTCGAGCCGCCAGACCACCGAGCTACCTCCGAAAGAATGGACCTACCCCAAAACCGAGTAGTGTTCTACGAGCCATGGGATCACTAATTAAGAAGCGGCGCAAGCGAATGCGCAAGAAAAAGCACAAGAAGATGTTGAAGCGCACGCGCTTCCAGCGTCGCGCCGCCGGAAAATAATTCCTAACGCGCCTCTTTGGGCGTTGTGACGGTCTGGCGGAATTGAACTAAGCCTGCGGGACCCATCACGTCCCAGCTCCCCACCCCCGGCTCCAGGTGACCCTCAATGAAGAGCGTCGATCCCGATCCCGCGAGGTGGACGCGATCAGCGAGCGTGGCGCTCAGCCAGTCCATCGTTTCCCCTAAGCGCGGTTCGACCAGTCGTGCGGCCGCTTCCAGGTGATTGCGCCCGACCGGGCGCTCCCCGCTCTCCAGGAGCTCATCGAAGGCCCGGTAGCAGGCAGCCGTGTTGACGCCAAAGCTCAAGAGCGCGAGCGTGACCTCACGGGGTTCGAAATCAAGCTCGCTCACGTGCTCGCCCATCCCTTCGACGAGCGCTCGCCCACCCACCTGACAGAAGGGCACGTCGCCACCGAGCGTGGCCGCATCGGCGGCCTCCACTCCGCCCGCCCAACGAAGGATGGCGGCTGCGTCCGCGCTTCCGCCGCCGAGTCCACCCCCCGGGGGGATCTCCTTGTGCAGCCGCACCCCGGCCCGTCGTCCCACGAGTCGAAGGGCACGGTTGACCAGATTGTCCTCGTCGGCGAGCACCGACGAATACGGACCTTCGAGGATTAAGTAGTCAGCCTCGACATCGATCGTGAGTCGATCGGCAAAGTCGAGGGTCACCATCTCGGCGCGCAGATCGTGCATGCCGTTCTCGCGTCTCCCCGTGATCTCGAGGAACCAGGTGAGCTTGGCGGGGGCGAGCAGCTCGTTCATCGCGCCGCCGCCAGGGCCGCGAACTCTTCGATGGTGAGCTCCTCGGGACGGCGGGTCTCGGCCACGCCGGCGCGCTCGAAGACGCCCTCCGTGGTCCACTCGGCGAGGGACCGGCGCAGCATCTTTCGCCGCTGACCAAACGCGGTGCGAATGACGCTAAAGAGCTCCTCTTCGCTCACGAGTGCGGGATCGACCCGGACCTGCGCACGCCGGGTGATAGCGACCAACGCGGAGTCCACGTTGGGACGGGGCACGAAGACCGACGGCGGCACCTTTCCGACAATTTTGGCGTCGGCGAAGTACTGCAGTCGCAGCGAGACGGCACCGTAAGCTTCGTCGCTCGCGTGCGCAGCGAGGCGCTCGCCGACCTCTTTTTGCACCATGACGAGCATCCGCGTGACCAGGGGCTGAGTTTCGAGCAAGTGCAGCACCACCGGCGTCGCCACGTTGTACGGCAGGTTGGCGACGACGACCGTCGCGCGATCACCGAGGATCTCGCCGTAGTCGACGCTCAAGGCATCGCCGTGGTGCACGCACACTCCGAGCGGTTCAACGACGTCGCGCAGTGGCGGGAGTAGATAACGATCGACCTCGAGGGCAAGGACGCTCGCACCCGTTTCGACCAGGGCCAGGGTCAGCGATCCGAGTCCCGCACCGATCTCTAATACCTGGTCACCGACACCAACCGCCGCCAGCCGGGCGATCCGACGCACCGTGTTGGCGTCGACGACAAAATTCTGGCCGAGCGCCCGCGAGGGCTTCAGGCCGTGAGCATTCAGCAGCGCGACGAGTTCGGTTCGAGTATGGGTCACCAAGAAACTTTGACACTAATCACGCCCCTCGACAGCGGTTCGAGTTCGTTGAACTGCGATTGATCGAGATCAACGACGTGATTGGACTCGTGCGCCTCGCGATCGCTGATGATGCAGGTGATGGATTTGCCGGTCGTGAGGTCGTGCACGGTGATGCGGGTGCCCTTGGGCAAGTACCACGTCGCGCAGTGACCTGGGACGTAGTTGTACCAGGTCGCGACGCCGACCTTGTAGTTCGAACCGTTGATGACGCTGGCGGTCGCGGAGGTCGGTTTGGTGGCCGTCACCACCGGTTTCTGGACGACCGGTCGCGTCGTCGAGACGTGGATCACCACTTCGGCGTGCCAGGCGACCTTGGTGCCTGGTCGGGGTGACTGGCTGAGGGCAACCAGCCATTTTCCGCTCGAACTACCTGGTCCGACGGTTCGGAAGTAGAGCTGGGCTCGCCGCATCATTGCGTAGACACCGGCCCGGGACCTCCCGACCAGGCGAGGCACTACCCGCGCAGTGTGCGGCGCCACGGTGGAGACCGTGAGTTCGGCTTGACCATGCCACGCGATGACTGTTCCCGGTCGGGGCGACTGCGCCGCGACCACGGCCCAGTGATCGTTCGCGCTTCCCGGGCCTTTCGTTGCGAAGTAGAGACCGTCGTGGCGCATCGTTCGATACACCGCGAGTCGCGAGCGGCCGACGAGATTGGGCATGTGCACGGGTGCGTGACCGGCCGCGCCCGACGCGACGGGCGCGATCAGTACCAGTGACGCTGCAGCAACAGCCGTCGCGATACGAAGTGTCCGGGGACACCGAAGTGTCCCTCGTCGTAGTCTGCTCAGTATCCGTCCTCCGCCAGGACCGCGGGAATATGGGTAATTCCCGCTTCCTCACGCTAGAAGAGGTCGCCGCCGGGGGCAAGCGGCTACCAAATGCCGCGTAAAATATGGCCTCTAGGCTCACCGAGGTGGGAAATTGAAGAGCCGCGCCGAGTTGCGCGAGGTGGCCGCCCTAACGACCTCCGGGTCCTCTCCGCGGAGTGTCGCGACGTATTCACCCACGAGTGACACCCACGCTGGCTCGTTTTTCCTTCCGCGATGCGGCACGGGAGCAAGGAACGGGCTGTCCGTTTCCACGTGCAGGCGATCGAGCGGCACGAGTTGTGCCGCCGCTCGAAGTTCGTCCGCGTTCTTGAAGGTCACGATGCCCGAGAGAGAGATGTCGCATCCGAGCTCGAGACAGGCTTCCGCCTCCGCGGGCGTGCCAGTGAAGCAGTGGATCACCGTACGCGGCGGCACGCCCTCACTTCGAAAGATGTCAAAGAGATCCTCGAAGGCTCCCCGAGCGTGCACCACAAGGGCGAGGTCAAGCTCTTTCGCGAGGGCGATTTGGGTCGAAAAGGCTTGGCGTTGCTGGTCTCTCGGCGAATGCTCGTAGAAATAATCGAGCCCGCATTCGCCAATACCAACCAGGCGCGCGTGTCCCGCACGAGCGAGCTCGACGATCGGCGCCACGTCGTCCTTCGCGTCGTGGGGGTGCAGTCCCACCGTCGCAAACAGCTCGACCGGAGTCTCGAGTGCCGCGATCTCGA
>DASZLS010000048.1:0-5112 GCA_035552255.1 Acidimicrobiales bacterium
AAACATACGGACACCAACCACAACAACAAGAACTAGAACACAATTACCCTAAACAACAATATACCAAACACTCCGATCCACATGATCCCGCCGGCGAGCTTGACGTTGGACAAGATCCACGCCTTCGTTGCACCCACGGGCGCCATGGCGGCGTATCTGGAAAATGGATTGTGCGACGACATCGACAACACGAGACCCGTAAAGGTATCGACAGGCACGGCCGCCATCACGTAGACGAGCCGCAGTCCCGGATGAATCTTGTAGCCGCGCTCGAGACCGAACGCCACGCGAAAGAAGAGATAACCAACGACAAGGAAGCCGATCTGCTCAAGGTGATGAACCCAGATGTGGGTCATCATCAGATTCACGAAGCCGGTCAAGTGCGTGAAGGGAATAAACGCGAAGTACAGAATGAAGGCGAAGAGCGGGTGCGTGACAACGCCCATGAACTTGCTGTCAAGAAACCGGCGGATGGCGTCATTGCCGGTCTCGTAGGCGAGATCGAGCGGAGCACTCAGCGCGAAGAGGGGAGCGGCGACCATGATCAACAAGAGGTGCTGAACCATGTGGTCGCTGAAATACGCCATGTCGTAGACGCCGATGAAGGTCTGGGTGGCGATGAAGGTGATGAGCAGGCCGAGTAGGAAACAGACGCCGCGCACCCGGGGCCAGGCTTTGGCGCGCTGCACGCCCGAGAAGTAGAGCCCGCCGGCGCCGAACAGCAGGATGAGGGGCAGCACACCGATATCCCACTGATTGAGATGATGCCAAGAAAATGGCATGATCTTCGCGGCTCGCATCGGCATCGGCACCGGACCATTCTAGGACGCCTCTCGAATCTGAGAAATTGGTCAGTAGGATGGCATTGTGCGTCGAAAGTATTTCACTCCCCGCGCGATCGGGCTGCATTTCGCAGTGATCTTTTGGGTGCTCGGTTGCGCCTTCGCTGCCTGGTGGCAGGTTGGCGCGGCGATTCAAGGTAACTCGCTGAGCTATCTCTATTCGATCGAGTGGCCGCTTATCGGTGTCCTCGGCGTCGTGGGATGGTACTCAATGCTGAACTCAGAGAAGATCAGCGAACACAAAGAGCGCGCTCGTCGGGAATACGAAGAGAAGATGCGCGCGGACGCGCTCGCAGAACGCGAGCGCACGCGCGCCGAAGAAGATCCGCAGCTCGCGGCGTATAACGACCACTTGGCAGAACTCTCGAATACACACAAAAAGCGTCTCTGGGGTCACTAAGTGGAAGGCACGTTCCGTCGCTATCGAGCGATGTCCTATATCACTGGGTCCACACTGATCATCTTGTTCCTCACGCTGTTTCTCCACACCATTGATTTGAGTGCGTGGAACCACATTCACCTCTTTGTCGACGTGGTGGGCATTGGACACGGCATCATCCTCTATCCGATCTACATGATCATGTGCTTCAACCTCGTCCTCCGGTTTCGCCTGCCCGTGCTCTTTCTCGGGGTCATGTTCTTCGCTGGCTTCGTTCCGGGCCTCGCGTTTTATCTCGAATACCGGATGCGCCTCAAGCTCTACCCGCGGGGTCTTCCCGCCAAGTGAGTGAGTGGTTGACGCGACGCGTGATCGCGTTTGCGCACCAAGGGGGGTCGTTCGAGGGTCCCTCGTCTACGATTGGCGCGATTTCGCGCGCGTTCGAGGTCGGAGCCAGCGCCGTGGAGCTCGACGTGCACGCGACCAAGGATCGTTACCTCGTTGTCTGTCACGACGCGACGGTTGACCGCACCACCAATCATCACGGAGCGATCGCGTCATTCACGCTTCGTGAGTTGAGCGAGATGGATAACGCGTATTGGTGGATCGAGGGCGACGTCGTGACGCCGGGACGAGCCTCAGGGGAATACCCGTATCGCGGCCTCGCCCCAACCGATCGCCGCTACGCAATCGCCACACTCGAAGAGGTCGCCACCACGTTTCCCGGTGCACTGCTCAACCTGGACATCAAGGGCACGAGCCCTCTCGTCGAGCCGTACGAGGCGCTGCTCGCTGATGAACTGCGACGTCTGGAGATCACCGAGTCGGTGATCGTTGCCTCGTTCCACGACGACGCCATCCAACGCTTTCGAGCGCTGGCGCCACACGTGGCGACCTCGGGAGCGACCGAGGAGACGGCGGCCTTTTATTTTTCACACCTCGACGGTTCACCTACGGTGCCGCCCGTGGCGGCGCTTCAGGTGCCGCCACGTTATGGCGACGTCGAAGTCGTGACCGAGCCATTCATCGAGGCGGCCCACAAAGCGGGCGTCGCCGTGCACGTCTGGACCATCAACGAGGTCGACGAGATGGCTCGACTGCTCGAACTCGGCGTAGACGGCATCGTGAGTGATCGACCGGCAATGCTTGCCCGATTACTCAGAGAGCGTGGCTATGGATGGGACGGCCAGATGGCCGCCCGCTAACCTCGACCGCAGTTCGGCTTCTTGCCGTGGTTGGCCTTCTTCTTTGCGCGTAGTTTGCGCTTCACGGTCCGCTTTGACATAGGTGACAATGTTAATGGGTAGAGCAGTCCGCGAGCCAAACGAGGAATCTGACGTGCATGAGACACAAGCCGGGGCACTGGTGCTCGTGGCGACGCCGCTCGGAAATTTAGGCGATCTGTCGCCGCGCGCCCTCGAGCTCTTTCGGACGGCGAACGTGATCTACTGCGAAGATACGCGACACTCGCGCGTGCTGTTCAGTGCCAGCGACATCGCAACGGGCGGACGCCTCGAGTCGCTGCACGAGCACAACGAAGCGGCCCAAAGTGCTGAAATCGTGGAACGGGTGCGTGGGGGCGAGCTCGTGGTGCTCATCAGCGATGCGGGCACTCCGGGCATCTCCGATCCGGGGAGCCGGGCGGTCGAAGCCGTCGCCGAAGCGGGACTACGTGTCTCGACCGCACCAGGTCCCTCGGCCGTGGTGGCGGCGCTCACCGTCAGCGGACTGCCGACCGAGCGCTTCGTCATGGAGGGATTTATGCCCCGAAAGGCCGGCGAGCGCTCGCTGCGCTACGGCGAGTGGGCCCACGAAGCGCGCACCATCGTGTTCTACGAATCGCCCCAACGGGTGACCGCGACGCTTCTCGAGCTCGCGAACGTGTTTCCCAGTCGTCGCGTCGCGGTCGTGCGAGAGCTGACCAAGATCCACGAAGAGGTGCTCCGCGGCAGCGTCGAGCACGTCGCGTCGATACTGAGCGCCCGCGATGTGCTCGGAGAGATCGTCGTCGTGCTCGACGGCGCGCCCGAGGCTCCGCCTGTCGCCAATGAGGTGATCCTGTCGGCGCTCGCCCAACAGTGGGACGAGGGGGCTACCACGCGTGACGCGGTTGACTTCGTCGCAGAAGCCCTCGACGTGGCGCGCCGCGATGTCTACCAGCTCGCCCTCGACGTCCGAAAGGGCCTGTCGCCCACCTAACTATCCTGTTCCGATGGGCCGCTTCTATATAACGACACCCATCTACTACGCCAACGACGCCCCGCACGTCGGTTCTGCGTACACGACGGTCAACGCTGACGCGCTCGCGCGCTGGCACCGACTCGTCGGCGATGAGGTGAAATTCCTGACGGGAACCGATGAGCACGGCCAGAAGATGGCGGACGCCGCAGCAAAGCACGGTTCCACGCCCAAAGAGTGGACCGACCAGGTATCGGAGCGATTCCGCGAGGCGTGGGCCGTTCTCAATATCAGCAATGACGACTTCCTTCGCACCACCGAACCGCGCCACTACGAGTCGGTCCAGAAGTTCCTCTCGGTGATCTACGAGAACGGCTACATCTACAAGGACGTCTACAAGGGTCTCTACTGCGTGAGCTGCGAGGACTACTACACACTCGAAGCGAGCGATAACGGGACGTGTCCGATCCATCACAGTGTGTTGACCGAGATGGAAGAGGAGAACTGGTTCTTCAAGCTGAGCGCATTCGAGGATCGGCTGCTTGAGCACTTCGACTCCCATCCCGGCTTCGTGACGCCCGAGACCAAGCGAAACGAGGCGTACGCGTTCGTGAAGGGTGGGCTGCGCGACATCTCGATCACTCGGACATCAATCACCTGGGGCGTACCCGTGCCGTGGGACGAGCGCCACGTCTTTTATGTCTGGTATGACGCGCTCATCAACTACCTCTCGGCGATCGGATACGGGCGCGATGACAACGAGGTGGCCACCTGGTGGCCGGTATCGAATCACCTGATCGGCAAAGAGATCATTCGTTTTCATTGCGTCTGGTGGCCCGCGATGTGCATGGCAGCGGGCCTCGAGCCCGTTCACCACGTCCACGTGAACGGCTGGCTGCTCGTCGGCGGGGAGAAGCTCGGCAAGACAATGGCGGCCGAGGGCGCGGTCAAGCTGACGGACATCGAGCCGATCGGCCTCACCAAGGAGTTTGGTGTCGATCCACTTCGTTACTACTTGTTGCGCGAGACCGCCCTCGGCAACGACGGCGAATTCTCATTGGAAGGAATCGCCGCTCGTTACAACACGGACCTTGCGAACAATCTCGGCAACCTCGTAGCCCGCGTCGCCGCAGTCGTCACTTCGAAGTGCGCGGGCGTCGGGCCGGTGCCTCGCACGGACTCGGCACTGAAGGACGCCGCGCGAAGCACGATGGAGTCAGCGGCGCAGGCCTGGGAGCAGTTCGCCCCGCAACGCGCGCTCGAAGCGACGTTCGATCTGGCCGGCGCCACGAACGCCTATCTCGAGGTGCACGCGCCCTGGAAGATGGAACCCGGCGACGACGTCGACGCCGTGATGGGTGACGCCCTCGAAGCGATACGCCTAGTGGCGATCCTTATCTCGCCCGCGATGCCCAGTGTGGCGCAAGAAATCTGGCGGCGAATCGGACTGTCGGGCGCCCCCGACGAGCGACCCTTCGCTGACGTTGCGACCTGGGGGCAGTACCCCGGAGGGGTCGTCGAGAAAGGTGAGCCGCTCTTTCCGCGTATCAAGAGCGACGAATGAGCGCCTGGACCGACGCGCACTGCCACCTTCAAGATCAGTTCCTTGACGACGGCGTCGACACGTCCGTTGCCGTCGTCGCGACGTTGCAGCGCGCCTATGAAGCCGGCGTTGATCGGGCCGTCATCGTGGGTACCGGCGCCGCGAGCTCG
>DASZLS010000049.1:0-37895 GCA_035552255.1 Acidimicrobiales bacterium
CCTTTGGCCCGAGTGCGGCCACCGTGACGGCCGTCACGCGTTCGCCCTGGACGTTGACGGCTTCCCCGCGCAGCATCGGTGCGAGGGCGTTGAGGTACTCGTGCATGTAGCTCGCGGGACGCTCGAAGGAGATACCCCACATTCCTTCGACGACCATCTGGTGCGAGAGTCCCACACCGAGCGAGAGACGCGCCCCGATCGCGTCTTGCACCGTACGAGCCTGGGCGACGAGCATCGTCGGATGGCGCGTCTGGATCGGCACGACCGCCGTGCCGAGGTTGAGCTCGCGCAGCTCGTGACCGACGAGCGCGAGGACCGTCAAGGTATCGGCGCCGAAGATCTGGGAAGACCAGAAGTTCGTGAAGCCTCGCTCGGCGAGACGTGAGGCGCGCTCTATGGTCGCCTCAATCGGACCGTGGGTTTCGAGATTCACCGCAATGCGCATGTCGACTCCCCGTCAGACCGCTAGCGTTTTTGTGTGCCGGACCCCCAAACTACCGTCTTACGCCGCGTCGGCGTGGTGGGCGGCGGTCAGCTCGCACACATGATGGGCGAAGCGGCGGACGCCCTCGAACTCGAGCTCACCGTGCTCGCCACCTCATCGGACGATTCGGCGACGGCCACGATCGACCGCGTGCTCCTCGGCGACGCGACTAACGCCGAGGCACTCGCGCGACTCGCCGACGCGGTCGACGTCATCACCTTCGACCACGAGCTCGTCGACCTCGAGGCGCTCGAAGCGCTCGAAGCGACGGGCGCGGTGCTGCGCCCCAGTCCACGTGCGCTGCGCTATTCCGTCGACAAAGCGTTTCAGCGTCGTGCCTTCAGCGAGCAAGGACTACCCGTGCCGCAGTTCCTGGTGGTCAACGACGCTGACGATGATCGCCTCGCACCCTTCCTCGATGCACTTACGGCCCCGCCCGTCGTGAAAGCCAGTCGTGGCGGGTACGACGGGCGCGGTGTGGCCATGACCGCCTCGCGCGAGGACGCACTCGAGGCCATCAAGGAGATGGCAACCCGTGGCGAGGTTGTCGTCGAAGAGCGAATGGCACTGGTGGGCGAAGTTGCCCAGCTCGTCGCGCGCTCGAGTGATGGCGCGCTCACCTTCTATCCCGTTGTTACGACGGTCCAGCGAGAGGGCATGTGCGCCGAAGTGCGCTTTCCGAGCGAACTCGATGAGGAAACGCTCGCCGACGCTCGCCGACTCACGAGCGCCATTGCGCACCTCGTCGAGGGCGTCGGCATCATGGCGGTTGAATACTTTGTCACCGAGGCCGGACTGCTGATCAATGAGATCGCACTTCGTCCGCACAACAGCGGACACTGGACGATCGAAGGGACATCAACGAGTCAGTTCGCCCAGCACCTGCGCGCCGTCAGTGGCCAGTCGCTCGGAGACGTGGAGACCCTCGCGCCGTGCGCCGTCATGGTGAACGTGGTCGGTGCAGACCAGCCGGGATCGCTCGAGGCGGCCCGAGCGGTTCGACACACGTTCGTCCACGACTATGGAAAATCGTGGCGCCCGGGACGAAAGCTCGGTCACGTGACCGCCCTCGGTGACGAGCCGCAGAGTCCGCACGTGAGAGCATGGGATAGTGCGCTCGCATACGGCACCGTGACTCAGGAGGCGTAGTGCAACCAGTGGTGGGCATCGTGATGGGGTCCTCCTCGGACTTAGAGGTCATGAACCAAGCGGCATCCATCCTTGAGCGCTTTAACGTCGAATACGAGATTCGCGTCGTGTCCGCCCACCGCACTCCCGCAGCGATGATTGAATACGGCTCGAGTGCGAAGCATCGCGGGCTGAAAGTCCTCATCGCGGGGGCGGGTGGCGCAGCCCACCTGCCGGGCATGCTCGCCGCGACGACGACACTGCCCGTGATCGGCGTGCCGGTCGCCCTCGCTCGCCTCGACGGGCTCGATTCACTGCTGTCGATCGTTCAAATGCCTCGCGGCGTGCCCGTCGCCACGGTCGCGATCAACGGCGCAGCCAATGCTGGGCTCCTGGCCGTGCGCATGCTCGCGACCGGGAGCGACTCGTTGAGCGACCAGCTCGAGACATACCGCGAAGAACTCTCGGGCGAAGCGCTGGCTCAGGACACAGATTTACCCAGAAATTAGGAAGTGACGTTCGCGTAGCCGAACTTCGTTGAAAACTTCGCGCCACTTCGCTCTAATCTGTTTGAGTAGCAAAAGGAGGCCCTTGTGGGCATATTGAAGCGCGCTCAGACGATTTTCCAAGCGAAGGCGAACAGCGCTCTCAACAAGGCAGAAGACCCCCGTCAGACGCTTGATCTTTCGTACGAGCAGCAGCTCGAAAACCTGACCAAGGTGAAGCGAGCCGTCGCTGACGTCGCGACGGCCAAAAAGCGCGTCGAGATTCAGGCGGAGCAGCTGAAGAGTCAGGGTAACAAGCTCGCCGAGCAGGCAAAGGCCGCGCTCGGACAGGGCAACGAACCTCTCGCCCGCGAGGCGCTGACCCGTCGTGAGGCAATCGCGAGTCAGTTGAAGGACCTCGAAGTCCAGCACGCCCAGATCGACGACCAGCTCCAGAAGCTCGAGGCGACCGCAACCAAGCTGCAGTCCCAGATCGAGGCCTTCCGCACCCGGAAAGAGACGATCAAGGCTACCTACACCGCCGCCGAAGCGTCGGCGCACGTGAACGAGGCGGTCAGCGGCATCTCGTCGTCCATGGGCGACGCCGGTGCCGCGATGCAGCGCGCACAGGACAAAGTCGCCGAGATGCAGGCGCGCAGCGGTGCGCTCGACGAGCTGCTCACCTCGGGCGCGCTGACCGACCTCACGAGCTCGAACGACGACATCCAAGCCCAGCTCGACAAGGCGTCCGCGACGTCTGACATCGACGCGCAGATCGCCGCCCTGAAGGCATCGGGCACGACCACCGAGTTGCCGGCAGGCACGAGTGCCTCCGCGGAAGCGCCAACGACCGAAGGAAACTAGTCGTGGCCAAAACCAAGATTGAGTCTGACCACAAGTTGAACGTGCGTATGTTCATCACGGGCCTCGCGCTCGTGGCGCTGTACGCGATCATCATCTCGGTGATGCTGAGCTTCGGTGTTTCCGTCGTGCTCGTCGTTGTCATCGCGGCGGCTCTGATCTTTTCTCAGTACTATTTCTCGGACAAGATTGCCATGTTCTCGATGCAGGCGCACGAGGTCACGCCGCAGCAAGAACCCAAGCTCCACGAGATCGTCGATCGCCTGTGTCTCCTCGCCAACATGGAAAAGCCCCGCGTGGGCGTCTCCGAGATGGACATGCCGAACGCCTTCGCGACCGGCCGCAATCCCAACCACGCCGTCATCTGTGCGACGCGCGGCATCATGCGACGGCTCAATGACGAAGAGCTGGAAGCGGTCCTGGCGCACGAGCTGAGTCACGTGGCGCACCGCGACGTCGCCATCATGACGATCGCCTCGGGTGTCGGCATGCTCGCCGGACTCATCGGGCGAATTGCACTGTTTGGCACGATGGTTGGCGGAGGAGGTCGTGGCCGGGGTAATCAGAACATCGTTCTGTTGGAGCTCGCCACCATGCTGCTCTCCGTCGTGGTCTATATGGTCGCCTTCTTGCTCACGATGGCGCTCTCCCGATATCGTGAGCTCGCGGCCGACCGATCTGGCGCGATCCTCATTGGCAAGCCGAGTGTGCTCGCCAGCGCGCTCGTGCACGTCACAGGTGACATGGGGCGCATCCCCCGCACTGATCTCCGCAAGGCCGAGGGCATGAATGCGTTCTTCTTTGCACCCGCACTCGCCGGTGGCTCGGCCGCCACGCTCTTCTCATCGCACCCGTCGCTGGAGAAGCGTCTCGACCAGCTCAACAAGCTCGAAAAAGAGCTCAACGGCTAGTGGGTCTACGCGACGCATTGTTCGGGCGCACCAAGCAGGTTGCTCCTAATCTCGACAATCTCTTCGGCCTTTCGACTGCGGCGCTTACCTTGCAAAGCGAGCTCGACCTCGTGAGCTCCGGCGAGGCCGGTCTCTGCTTCAAGGCCGGAAGCGGCGAGAGCTCGCTCGAGACCGACGACGACATCAAGCAGTTGCTCGACTTCGATGAGACGAGCAACAAGGTGACCTTCACCAAGGACGACCTCGGTTTTCAATGGCTCGTCGTCAAGGACCCCGACTTCGAGGCTCTCGTCACGCGGGTCCATTCGGCCGACACCTCGATGGTTGAGCATGGCCTGGGGCCTCGACTCCTCTGCGCCGTGTTCGGTTTCGTGCCGAAGACACCGCCCGGAGAAGGCTCAGTCCGTCTGGTGTATTTGATGAAGCAGGGCACGTTCTATCCCTTCGCGCCGACCGGATCCTCCCAGCGCAATAACGAGCTGGAACTTCGCGTGCGCTCGTTTCTGACCACCGACCTGCCCATCGAACCGAACCTGTCGAGGTGGATGGCGCTCTGGAACGTCCCGGTCAACTGACCGACGTTTCTCGGGGATGAATCACCAGTAGCGTCGGAAATGAGGCGATATCGCCGCGCGAAAGGAACGTGATGAACGATCCGAAATTGGCCCTGGACGCTCTTGAGCACGACTCGTTCAGCGATGAAGAACTCACGTCGCTCGCTCTCGCGGCAGATCCGGACGCCCCCCTAGAGCTCGACGCCGTGCCCTGGAACTTTGGATTCGGATCGAATCTGCTTCCCGAGTGGTACATGCCGCGCCCGATGGCCCGCGGTCGCGGACGAGGCACGCGTATCGTCGTTGGCTCGCTCGTCATAGGTTTTCTGGTGATTGGCGCCTTCGGACTCTGCATTACCTCGGGCTTCATTCAGTTCGCCTAAGCCGACTATGGGTGCGTCATCTCCTCTGGAACGACGGCGGCGTCGAACTCCTCGCCCGTAAGAAAGCCCAATCCAATGGCCGCTTCGCGCAGGGTCATGCGCTCTTTATGCGCCTTCTTCGCCACCATCGCAGCCTTGTCGTAACCAATGATCGGGTTGAGGGCGGTCACGAGCATGAGCGAGTTGTTGAGGTGGTCCTGAATCTGCTCGTAGTTCGGCTCAAGTCCCTCGACACAGAACTCGCGGAATCGGTCGCACGCGTCCGTCAGTAGATCGATTGAATTGCAAAAGTTGTAGATGATGACGGGCTTGCACACATTGAGCTCGAAGTTACCCCGTGAGCCGCCGAGGGCGACCGCCGTGTCGTTGCCAAAGACCTGGACACAGACCATGATCATCGCTTCGCTCTGTGTGGGATTGACCTTGCCGGGCATGATCGAACTGCCGGGTTCGTTTTCTGGAAGCTGCAGTTCCCCGATGCCCGATCGTGGACCCGATCCGAGCCAGCGCAGGTCCTCGGCGATCTTCGTGAGACTCGCCGCGAGCGTCTTGATGGCTCCGTGGGCGAAGACGAGCCCGTCGTGCGCGGCGAGCGCGGCAAACTTGTTTGGCGCGGTCACGAACGGCTTTCCGGTCAGCGTCGCGATCGCGGCAGCCACTCGTTCTCCGAACTCGGGGTGAGTGTTGAGTCCCGTGCCAACGGCGGAGCCGCCCGCGGCGAGTTCGTAGAGTCCAGGAAGCACCAACTCGAGCCGATCCAGGTCCGCGTCCAGCTGCGCAACGTAACCGGAGAACTCCTGGCCGAGCGTAAGTGGGACGGCGTCCATGAGGTGGGTCCGTCCAATCTTCGTGATCTCAGCGAACGCCTCAGTCTTCTCGTTCAACGCGTCGCGTAGCCGCTTCACTGCGGGGACCAATCGGTCAGTGATCTCCATAACAGCCGCGATGTGCATCGCAGTCGGGAACGTGTCGTTCGACGATTGGGACATGTTGACGTCGTCGTTTGGGTGGATCGGCGTTTTCGAACCCATGACCCCGCCCGCAAGCTCGATCGCCCGATTGGAGATCACTTCGTTGACGTTCATGTTGGTCTGCGTACCGGATCCCGTCTGCCAGATGCGAAGCGGAAACTCATTGGCTAAGGCGCCATCAATCACTTCGCTCGCGGCGCGCTCAATCAACTTTGCTTTTTCAGCGTCCAACTTCCCGAGCGCCTCATTGACTTGAGCCGACGCCAACTTGAGCACGCCAAATCCGGTGATGACGGCGGGGGGCATCGTCTCCTGGCTGATTGCAAAATGGTGCAAACTGCGCTCGGTCTGCGCACCCCAATAGTGATCGGCGGGCACCTCAACCGAGCCCATCGTGTCAGATTCGACGCGAACGTTTGTCATTTCCTACCTCTTTGTTGATTTCTTTGCGGTCTTCTTTACGACTTTCTTGGCCGTCTTCTTCGCGGGCTTTGTGACGCGCTTCGACGAGGGACGCTTGGTGGCCGGGGTCTTCTTCGACGATTTCTTTGTCGCCTTCGGCGAACTCTTCCCTAATGCCTTCTTCGTAGCCTTTTTGGCGACTGCCTTCGCAGCCTTCTTCACCGACTTCTTCGCAGCGGATTTCTTAGCCGTTGTCTTCTTAGCGGCAGCCTTCTTCACCGACTTCTTCGCAGCAGTCTTCTTGGCCGGAGCGGTCTTCTTCTTCGACGCGGCTTTTGTGATGGTGATCTCCGATTCGGGCGTCTCTTCGTCAGCGACCATCGGCGTCGTCGTCTTCTTGACCGCAGCCTTCTTCACGGCGACCGGTGCCGGCACGATCACAGGCAGCAGTGCTTCCCAGGAGTCCCCACCGTCGTAGAGGTCGATGCCCGCAACAACAACTTGCTTGGCGACGACGACGTCCTCAGCGCGAGGACCATCACCGGTGCCCGGCACTTCAAGCAAGAGTGGGAGCTCGCGAATACGCGGGTGTCCCACAAGCGCTGCAAGTCCCTTCGCTCCGATCGTGCCTTCGCCGATGTTCGCGTGACGATCTCGATTGCCGCCAAGCTCAATCTTCGAGTCGTTCAAGTGAAAGGCCCGGAGCCGGTTCATGCCGACGCTGAACTCAATCTCTTCGATCAGGCGCTCGGTCCCCGCGACGGTCGAAAAGTCGAAGCCGCTCGCCCACAGGTGCTGCGTGTCAATACACAGTCCGAGACGATCGTCGCCGTTGCAGGCGTCAATCAGAAAGCGAATCTCTTCGAATGAGCGCCCGACGGTGCCGCCGCTGCCGGCCGCGTTTTCGATGAGGATCGGGCAGTCCGCCACACCCTCCGGTGCCGAGTCGGCTTCGGCGAGGGCACGCTCGAACGCGTCAGCGATCTGACGCACGACGTCATCGAATCCCGCGCCGAGGTGCGAACCAACGTGCAAGATCAGTCCCGACGAGCCCATGCCCCGCGCCACTGAGAGATTGTGCGTGAGACACACCACAGATTTTTCGTAGAGCTCGGCGTCGGCCGTCGCCAGATTGATCAGATACGTCGCATGACAGAACGTATCTCTGATGACTGGATTGGCGGCCTGCGCTTCGCGATACGCAGCCAACACTTCTGGTGCGTACTGCGACGGCTTCCACATTCGTGGACTTTGGGTGAAGACCTGAATTGATGTCGCACCCATCTCCACACCAAGTTCGAGAGAAGGAACGAGCTTGCCACCACCGCGTACGTGTGCACCTATGTTCATTACAGTAAAACTAGTAGGCCCACCACGATGCAATCACAGGAGAACCGTGCCAGACACCTTCACCCCCGCCTCACGTGCCCTCTTCGAGAAAAAGGTGTTCGCACACGTCGCGAGCCTTGATCCTGACGGCTCGCCGAACGTCTCGCCGGTGTGGGTGGGTCTGGATGGTGACGACATTGTGATCAACACCGCACTAGGCCGCGCCAAGGCTCGCAATCTGGCCAACGACGCGCGAGTAGCCGTCTCTCTCACCGACCCTGACGACCCCGAAGTCTCCATCACCGTGCGCGGCAACGTGGTCGTCTTTACGACCGACGGCGCTGACGACGTCATCAACGCGCTCGCACAGAAGTACACGGGCGCCAACTACGAGAAGAGCGACCCGGGCCAGATCCGCGTCACCGTAAAAATCCGCCCCGAGCGAATCTCTCGCCAGCCCGAATAGTCAGCCGAAGTACGTCAGTTTTGCGCCGTCGCGGGATTCTGTTCGTCCGGCGCGCACGACCCCGAGATCGCTCGTGAGTGCTCCTTGCTGTGCGCTCCAGACGGTGAGCGGCGCAGGGGGCGCTGGTCGGTTATAGGCGCCGCGGATGGTCGCGAGCTCGTTGTCAAAATTGACCTCGTCGTCGGTGAGGAGGGAACGCACGATCGCCGCGTGATCGAACGACCTCGTCTCCGCCTGGATCACGACGTGACGAAGGGCAACGAGGTGAGAGAGCGTCTTCACGTCGCGCGCGCACAGTTGTGCGGAGTAGTCGGCGCTCACCGTGAGCCACACGCCAACCTCAGCAGTGAGTCGGTCGTGAAGCGAAGCGGCGACGATAACCGTGTCCGCGTCGCTGCACTCAAAGAGTGTCGCGGACTCGTGAGAGAGCCTCACCAGCGCGTCGCGGTGCGCGAGGGGCGCGACGACGCGAATGAGCTCCATGTCAGGGCTGGAGATCTTCTTTGGGTAGGCGCTCGATGTTGACGTCACGGAAGGTGAGGATGCGCACCGAGGGTACGAAGCGCGCTGCGCGGTACATGTCCCAGACCCATGCGTCGTGCAGGGTCACTTCCAGGAGCGTGGGCGTACCTTCTGAGCGAACGTCGATGGCGACGTCGTTCGCGAGGTAGAAGCGTCGGTCAGTCTCCACCGCGAAATCGAACATCCCGACGACGGCTTTGTACTCCTGAACCAACGCGAGTTCGAGGGTCGACTCGTAGTCGTCGAGCTCTTCTTCGCCCACCAGTGACTACGCGCGCTCGTTGACGCGAAGTTCCTTGATCTTGGCTGCCTTGCCGCGAAGGTCGCGCAGGTAGTAGAGCTTGGCACGACGAACGTCACCGTAGGAATCGACTTCGATCTTGGCGATCGTCGGGGTGTGCACCGGAAAGGTTCGCTCGACGCCGACGCCAAAGCTGATCTTGCGCACGGTAAACGTCTCCTGGACGCCCGAGCCCTGGCGGCGGATGACGACGCCCTGGAAGACCTGGACGCGCTGACGGGTGCCTTCCACGACGCGGACGTGGACCTTCACAGTGTCGCCGGGGCGAAATGCGGGAATATCGTCGCGAAGCGAATCGCGGTCAACGAGGTCAGTGGGGTTCATGGGAGCGGTCCCTTTCGGATCACAGGCTTATGAAGTTTAGCCGTTTCCCTGGGACTCATCCATTTCTGGAAATTCGGCGAGAATCGCCTCGTCCAGGGCGCTGAGCCCCCCGCGCCGGCTAATGAGGTCACTTCGTCGCTCGATGGTGCGCCGCAGCGACTGGGCCCGGCGCCAGCGCGCGATGCGCGCGTGATCGCCCGAGAGGAGCACCTCGGGCACGCCCACGCCGCGCACGTCGGCTGGCTTGGTGTAGTGAGGATATTCCAGGAGTCCCTCGCTGAAGGACTCCTCCAGGCTCGAGTCGTCGTTGCCGAGCCCGCCCGGCAGCAGTCGGGCGACCGATTCGATCACGCAGAGTGCCGCAAGCTCCCCACCGGCGAGCACGAAATCGCCGAGCGAGACCTCGTCGTCCACCACGAGGTCGAGTGCGCGCTGGTCGAAACCCTCGTAGCGACCACAGAGCAGCGTGAAGCCGCCGAGCGCCGCGAGCTCTTTAGCGACATCGTGGGTGAACACGCGGCCCGAGGGGGTGAGCGCGATGATCGGGCGAGGGAGATCGGGCGTCGCCTCGACGGTGGCGATGATCGGTTCTGCCCGCAGCACCATTCCGGCACCTCCCCCGTAGGGGGTGTCATCGACGCTGCGGTGCGCGTCGGTCGTCGCGTCGCGAAAGTCGTGCACGAACAGCTCAATCACGCCCCGCTCGGCAGCTCGGCCAAGCACCGACGTCGACGCGTACGCCGTGATGGCATCGGGAAACAGGGTCAACACGTCGATGCGCACACTCATTCGAAGAGTCCCTCAGGAGGGTCGATGACGACGCGTTGATTCGCGTCGAGCGAGACCACGAAGGTGAGCGGCACCAGGGCCCCTGAGTCGAGCACCATGAGATCGCTCGCCGGGTTCGCCTCGACGTCGACGACGACGCCGTGCGTCGTGCCTGCGGCGTCGACCACTTCGGCGCCGAAGAGCTGATCAATCCAAATCACCGAATCGTCGTCAATGCGCGGCGCGGACAGCACCACGCCACGGAGGCGCTCGGCCCCTTCGCGTGTCGTGACGTCCTCGAACGAGACAATGAATCGAGCCTGGTGTGCTGCCGAAGCGGTGACCACCAGCGGGCCGCGTTCACTGAAGAGGGTTTCTCCCGCGGCGAGACGCTCCACGCGGTCACTCCACAGGTCAACGAGGACTTGACCCTTCAGTCCGTGAGCCCTGATGATTCGCCCGACTTCGAGCGTGGGACGCTCGTCGGACACGGTTAGTCGACGATGTCGACGGACGTCGTGACGCCGTCACGCGCCCCGGCGGCGCCCACCAGCGCGCGAATCGCCTGTGCGGTGCGTCCGCGGCGTCCGATGATGCGGCCCATGTCGTCGGGTCCGACGCTCAAGGAGAGCACAATCTTGCCCTGGCGCTCACTCACTTCGACCGAGACGGCGCTCGGGTCGTCGGCGAGTGACTTCGCGATGAATTCAAGAGCCGCCGTAGCGGTCGCCGCAGAGCCCGCGTCGTCAACGTTGCCGTCGTCAACGTTGCCGTTGTGATCATCGAAACCACCGTCGTCGTCAATCGTGTTGATGTCGCCGGGGACGTAGTCGTCCTGTGGGTCGCTCACTGAGCGGCCTTTTCAGCTTTTCCAGCTTCGAACTCTTCAAGGGCGCCGCTCACCTTTAACAGCTTGGCGACGCGCTCGGTCGGCTGGGCGCCGTGGCGCAGCCAGTGAAGTACTTTTTCGTTGTCGATCTTGAGCACCATGTCGGGTTCAGCAATCGAGAGGCCTCGGGGCTGGTAGGTGCCCACGATCTCGAGGAAGGCACCCGAACGGGCACGACGGCTCTCTGCAGCCACGACGCGATAGGTGGGCTGCTTCTTCTTGCCCATTCGCACCAAACGTAGTTTCACAGCCACAGCGAAAATCCCTTCGAACCTGTTCGTTCCGTTATCGGAACTGGGCGCTATACCCGAGCGTCAAAGTTTAGCGTTGTTTAGGGGGGGTGACCCTCCCGCCCTTCTTCTTCTTGTTTTTGCCGCCACCGCGACTGGTGGCGGCGCTCGCCATCCCCGCGCCGAGCGCCTCGAATCCGGCGGGGAGTTGCTGCTCACCCTTGGCAGCCTGGCGGGCGGCCATTCCCGCCATGCGACCGAGTCCCCCGGGCATTTGGGGCATCGAGCCATTGCCCATTTGGCGCATCATCTTCTTCATCTCGCCGAACTGCTTGAGCATCTGGTTGACGGCGCTCACGCTGGTCGCCGAGCCTCGAGCGATACGCGTCCGTCGCGAGCCATCGATGATCGAGGGGTCGCGGCGCTCCTTCGGCGTCATAGAGCGCACGATCGCCTCAACCCGTCCGAGCTCACCCTCGTCGATGTTGCTCGCCGCGGTGCGCATCTCTTTGGTCACGCCCGGCATGAGCTTCATAATCCCTCCGAGGGAGCCCATCTTTCGAACCTGCCCGAGCTGGGCGAGGAAATCATCGAGGGTGAAGGTCCCGCTCATCATGCGTCCCGCCGACTCGGCGACGACGCTCGGATCCATGGTGCGCTCAGCCTGTTCGATCAGCGAGAGGACATCGCCCATGCCGAGAATGCGCGAGGCCATGCGCTCGGGATAAAAGAGATCGAAATCAGAAATCTTTTCGCCGGTGGAGGCGAAGACGACAGGACGCCCGACGACCCCGCGCGCGGAGAGCACGGCGCCGCCGCGCGCGTCGTAGTCAAGCTTGGTGACGATGAGTCCCGTGAGCTCCAGCGCGTCGTGGAAGCTGCGCGCCGTGTGCACGGCGTCTTGGCCGGTGACCGCATCGATGACGAGGAACGTGTAGTGCGGAGAGGTGGCTTTCGCGATCGAGCGCACTTCATCCATGAGCGCTTCGTCAATGGCCAGTCGGCCCGCCGTGTCGATGATGACGACGTCGCGACCGAGTCGTGCGGCCTCGGCCACTCCTTGGCGGGCCACATCGATCGGTGTCGTGGGTGCTGAATAGACGTCAACGCCAATCGGGCTGGCGAGCACGCGCAGCTGCTCAACGGCCGCGGGACGCTGAAGGTCCGCCGCGACGAGGTAGGGCTGGCGACCTTGTTGCTTGAACCAGGCGGCGAGCTTCGCCGCTGCGGTCGTCTTGCCGGCGCCCTGGAGGCCGGCGAGCAGCACGACCGTCGGCGGCTTCGAGGCGTAGGTGATCTTGAGCGGCGAGGCGCCCAGGACTTCGATCAGCTGATCGTGGACGGCCTTGATGACCTGCTGACCCGGGGTCAGGCTCTGGGCGAGGACTTCACCACTTAGTCGTTCGCGCACCGCGTCGAGGAACGCACGCACCACGCCGAGCTCGACGTCCGCTTCGAGCAGTGCCGAACGTACGTCGGCGAGGGCCGCGTCGAGGTCGGCGTCAGAGAGGCGGCCGCGCGAACGCAGCGAGGCGCTCAGGCGTTCGAGACGGTCACTTAGGGCGTCAAACATGGTGTTACGAGGCTACCGTGATGCTCCGAGCAGCGAATCCACGAACTCCTCAGGATCAAAGACGATGAGGTCATCAACGCCCTCGCCCACGCCGATGAACTTCACCGGAATGCCGAGATCGCGCTCGATCGCGACCACGATGCCCCCGCGCGCCGTGCCGTCGAGCTTGGTGAGGACGATCCCGGTCACGCTCGCCGCCGCGAGGAACTCGCGAGCCTGACTAAGCGCGTTCTGTCCGGTCGTGGCGTCAAGCACCAGCAGCGTTTCGAGCACCTGGCCCGGTTCGCGGTCCGCCACTCGACGGACCTTCGCGAGCTCGTCGAGAAGATTGGTGCTGTTGGCGCGCCGACCGGCCGTGTCCGCGAGCACGAGGTCGAGGTCCCGGGCGCTGGCGCGTCCGATCGCGTCGTGCACGACCGAGCCCGGGTCCGCACCCTCGTTCGCTCGAACGATCTCTGAGTCCGTGCGCGTTGCCCACTGTTCAAGCTGATCGGCCGCCGCCGCGCGAAATGTATCGCCCGCGGCGAGCATCACGCGTCGACCCTCGTCGTGGTGGCGCTTGGCCAGTTTGCCGATCGTCGTTGTCTTGCCGACGCCGTTGACGCCGACGAACAGCCACACCGCGACGCGGCCCGCATCGGCGCTCGTCACTGTTGAGCGATCGCCCGTCAGCGAGCCGAGGAGAATCGTCCGTAGCGCCGCCACGACGCCCTCGGGCGCTCCGTGCTCGCGCAACTCTTCGAGGATCGCGGTGGTGGTGGCCACTCCGACGTCACTTCGCAACAGCACCTCTTCGACGACGTCGAGTTGCTCGGGACTGAGCTCCCCTCCCGAGAACGACCGGACTCGGTCGAAGACGCCCCTCGAAGAGGACAGTCGATCCCCGAGCGAGATTTCTTCGAGCGTGGGAATCGGCGCGTGCTCGGTGACGAGTACCTCGGGCATCGCGGCGCGCGCGGGCGGCGCCACGAGGGCCCGATGCGACCCGCGCCGTCGTCGGGTGATGACCACTGTCGCGGTGAGCACCACGAGCACGCCAATGATGATGTACAGCGCGATCACGCCGTCTCGACTTCCTTCTGGCGCGAGACGCGCTGACTGACCACCTTGGATGAACCACCGGGCACCATCGTCACGCCGTAGAGGGCGTCGGCCGCTTCCATGGTGCGCTTTTGGTGCGTGACGATCAGCAGCTGCGCCTCGTCACGGAACTCGTCGACGAGACTCAAGAATCGCTGTAAGTTGACGTCGTCGAGCGCCGCCTCGACCTCGTCCATCAAGTAGAAGGGCGAAGGACGTGATCGGAACACCGCGAAGAGAAAGGCGAGGGCCGCCATGGAGCGCTCGCCGCCCGAGAGCAGCGAGATTCGTCGAACGTTGCGACCCATCGGGCGCACTTCGATCTCGACGCCTGTGTTGAGCGGATCGTCGGGCTCGCTCATGTTGAGCCGGCCCTGGCCGCCCGGAAAGAGCATCGCGATGAGTGAGGAGAAATGCTCGTTCACGTCGGCGAAGGCGGACGTGAAAGTCTGCATGATCTCCTCGTCCAATGCGCGCAGCACTTCTTGGAGCTCGCGGCGCGCGTGGCGCACGTCGCTCACCTGGGCGTCCAGCTCCTTGTAGCGCTCTTCAAGCTCCGCGAGCTCTTCGAGGGCGAGCGGATTGATCGGTCCGAGCGAGGTGATACGTGCTTCGAGCTCCGCCACGCGGTGCTCGAGCGAAGCGCCTTCGGGAAGCTCTATCACCGGCGAGGGACCCATCTCGTGGGGTTCGACGCCGAGGTCGCGAAGCACGACTTCGTGCACGTTGGTGACCTTGATGACGAGCTCCGCTTGTTCAATCTCGTATCGGCGGACGACCTCGCTGAGCTCACTCAGGCGCACGTCCGCCTCGTGACGCGCGCGACGGACCTCTTCCAGCAGCTCCGCGCTCGCGCGGGTCGCCTCGAGCTGTTCGCGATACGTCGAATCCAGCGCTTCTTGATTGATGCGGATTTCATCCGCGGCACGCTCGACCAGCACGCCGAGGCGCCCGAGGGCTTCGAGGTCGAACTCGAGCAGCTGACGTTTGGCGGCCGCTGCTTGGCGCTCACCAGATCGTCCCTCGAGTCGACGCTCGATCTCCGCCTGGCGTTGCTCGATGAGTCGGCGCCGCTCTGAGAACTCGGCCTCGCGACGCGAAAGCACCGTGGCTTCCTCTTCGACCGAGCGACGCTGCACGTCGAGCGCACGCTTCTCATCACCGCGACGCTCTTCACGCGTGACGCTCGCCTGCCAGGCCTCTTCGAGGCTCGGGAGCTGCTCGCGCAATCCCGACAGCTCTTCGGTGACCGCCTGCATCTGTTCGGTCGCGTCGTGGAGATCGCTCTCGAGCGCTGCCATCGTTGCCGTGAGGGCTTCGTTTTCGGTCGACAGACGAGTGACATCGGCATCGAGTCGAGCCGCATCTGCGCGAACGCGCGCGAGTGCGGACGTCGCCGCTTTGAGCGCTTCGAGCGCGTCCGCGTGAAGGGTCGCTGCCGCGTCACGACGCTGGCGTCTCGTCCCGAGTTCACGATCGGCGTTCGCCGCCGCGTCATTCGCTTCTTCTACGGTGCGGCGCGTGACGACTGCTCGTCCCGACGCGACACGCCATCCCATCGAGGAGAACCGATCCCCGTCGCTGGTGACGATCGTGAGGTCGGGATGCGCGAGCGCAACTTCAAAGCCCGACTCCCAATCATTGGCAACGAAGGAGCGCGAGAAGAGCGCGTCGAGGACTCGCGTCACATGCTCGGGCGCGTCACGACGTGCCCGCACGGCGTCACGCAAGGCGCGCGTCCCGCTGGGTGCCGCGAGCGTCACCACCTCCGCCTCGCCGACCGGCAGGATCAGACCCGCTCCGCCTTCGCGACGAAGTGCCGCTAACGCCGCTCGAGCGGAGCGACGTCCGTCAACCACCATTGCGCTCACCGACGCACCGGCGGCCGACTCAACCGCTCGTTCGAATCCGTCATCGATTTCAATCAGGTCGAGAAACGATCCGAGGACCCCTTCTAGGTTGCCGATGATCGCTCGCCCGCTCGCTCCGGAGAACTCTTCGAGCGCGCGGGCGAGGGTCTCCGCACGAGCCTGGGCCCTGGACGCGGCGTCCGCGCCCTCTTCGTGCGACACGTCCGCGTCACGGCGCTCGATCTCCGCTCGAGCTGCCTCATCTTCTGCGGCTGTCGCGTTCGCGAGTGCGGCATCCAGCGCGCTCTTCGTCTGCTCGTGCTCGCGTCCCGACGTCTCAAGTGCCCCCGCAACCGATTCGGATCGACGACGTGCCTCGTCAAGTCGCGTGCGTGCGCGCTGTTCGCTGTCTGCCAACGACGCGAGAGAACGCTCGAGCAGCACGATCTGCTCACGCGCACCCCGCAGTGCCGTCTCGTCGCTCTCGGGAGACGTCGCCCACGTCTCGTCAAAGTGCGCTTCGGTCTCGGCGAAGAGCGCGCGCGAGCTTGCCAGCGCGTCGCGCAGCTGGCTGAGCGACTGCTCGTCCTCGCGCAACGTGTCCAGGTCGCCCTCGAGCTTCGCGGCGTCCGCTTCGAGCGTCGCAATCACGTTCTCGTCGGCCGAGGCAATGAGGGCTTGGCGAACCGAGCGCTCGCGTTCGTGAATGATCGAACTGGTTCCCCGAGCACGCTCGGCGAGACCCTGCAAGGTGCCGAGCGTGGATGCCAAGGCTTCTTCGCGGCGCGACGCCATCTCGGCTGCCGCCGCCGTCGCCTTGGCGTCCAACGACACGAGCTCGTGGCGAAGATCGCGTTCGCGAACGGAGGCTTCTTCCAGTGCGTGCTCGAGCTCGCGGCGACGCTCTTCGAAGTGGTGCAGGCGCGTCGCGAACAACGCGTGACGAGCGTCTCGTAATTCGGCTTCGACGTCAGAGAAGCTGCGCGCGGAGGCAGCCTGTCGTTCGAGCGGTCGCATCTGGCGACGCACCTCGCGCACGAGGTCACCCAGTCGCTCGAGATTTTCTTGTGTGGCCGCGAGTCGACGCTCGGAGCGTTCCTTGCGACGGCGGTGCTTCAAGACGCCTGCCGCCTCTTCGATCACCGCGCGTCGATTCTCCGGGTTCGACGACAGGATCGAGTCGAGCTGTCCCTGGCCAATGATCATGTGCTGTTGACGACCAACACCCGAGTCGCCGAGGAGCTCCTGCACGTCGAGCAGACGACAGGTCGTGCCGTTGATGGCGTACTCCGAGTCCCCGTTTCGAAAGAGGGTTCGCGAGATCGTCACCTCGGCGCCGTCGACGGCGAGCCGACCCGATGAGTTGTCGAGGGTGAGCGCCACTTCGGCGCGCCCGAGGGCGGCACGATGGGCCGTGCCCATGAAAATGACGTCGTCCATGCGCGCGCTGCGCAGCGCTCTGGTGCTCTGGGCGCCGAGCACCCAGGTGACGGCGTCGACGACGTTGGACTTGCCCGATCCGTTCGGCCCGACGACCGCCGTGACGCCGGGTTCGAACTCTAAAACGGTGGCGTCAGCGAAGGACTTGAAGCCCTTCATGGTCAATCGCTTAAGAAACACAGTGAGACGCTACCAACGTTGAGGACACGCGCCCGTCCTAGGCCTCACACTTTTCGCAATAAAACGTCGAGCGACCTCGAACTGTTTCGCGACGAATTGGCTGGCGGCATTGCAGACAGGGCTGGCCCTCGCGGTTGTAGACCTGGTGGAACTGCTGGTAGTTGCCAGGCTTGCCATCGGGGTCAACGAACTGCTCGTCGTCGAGGGTCGATCCGCCGTGTTTGATCGCCTCGGTGAGCGTTTCGGTGATCGCGCGATGGAGCCGACGGATCTCGATGGTGGAGAGGGATTCGGCCGAACGGTCGAAGCGCAGCCCCGCAGCAAACAGGATCTCATCGGCGTAAATATTGCCGATCCCCGCGAGAATGTCCTGGTCAGTGAGGACGGCCTTGAGCGGTGTCGTGCGGCTGCGCAGCACGGCGGCGAAGCGATCCCAGCCGATCTGGTCCTCGAACGGATCGAGACCCAGGTGCGCGAGCTCAGGGATCGCCTTTCGCAAGGCGAGCCCCTCCCCGCCAATTGAGAGACGGGCGAACTTCGAGATCTCTTGTGGGGGATCACTCTCGCCCGGCGGCTTTGAGACGTAGAGCTCGCCAAAAGTACGAGGGTCGACGTACCGCAGCTCTCCGCCCTGGGCGAAGGTGAAGACCGCGTGGGTGTGCTTGGGCTTGAGGTCCTTTGCGCTCTTCGCGCGAAGCAGCTGACCACTCATGCCGAGATGGATAATGAGATTGGTCGAGTTGTCGAGGCCAATGATGAGGTTCTTCCCCAGTCGCTGAATCGAGCGAATCGAATGGCCTTCGACCAGGATTCGAAAGTCCCTCGCGGTCTTGTGGCGACGAACAACTCGGCCGTTGGTGACGAGCGCGGACTTCACCTTCTTGCCAATCAGGTCGCGCGCGAGCGAGAGGCGAACGGTCTCGACTTCGGGCAGCTCAGGCATTGGCGTGCTCGTGCCACGCTGCTCGCGCGGCGGCTCCTTCGGCACTCTTCTTCGATCGACCTTCGCCGTGCGCGACCAGGTCCCCCACGCGCACCGTGGCGTAGTACGTCACCTCGTGGGGCGGTCCTTCGGAGGCAACCTCATAGCTCGGAGCGCCGAGTCCGTTGGTCTCTGACCACTGGCGCAACAGGGTCTTCGGGTCGACGTCGCTCGGGGCGAGTGAGGCTTCGTCGACCTCGTTCGCGAGCGCGTCGTGCACGAAGGACTTGGCGGCGTCGTAGCCACGCTCGAAGTAGAGCGCCGCGACGAGCGCCTCGAACGCGTCGGCGAGCAGCGACGGTCGCTCTGCGCCGTGCTCTTTCTTCACGCCACGCCCTACGCGAAGGACGGCACCCAAGTCGAGTGCGCGCGCCGCACGTGCGAGCGCCGCCTCGTTGACGACCCGGCTGCGCACGAGCGAACCGGTCCCCTCGTTGAGCTGCGGATAGCGCGTGACGATGAGGTCGGCAATGGCGAGGTCGACCACGGCGTCACCGAGAAACTCGAGTCGCTCGTTGGACTCGACGTCGTGCTCGGCCGCATAGCTCGAGTGTGTGAGGGCCGTCAGCAGTAGCGGGCTTGTGGGTGCAAGACCCACACGCTCAGCGACGGCGTCGAGCGACATGACCAATAGCTTCGCGTGTGTCGTTAGGCAACCTGAAGTTTGACTGCGACGTAATCGACCGCGTCTTTCACCGAGACGAGGCCCTCTAAGTCCTCGTCGTCGATATGAAATCCGGCTGCGTAGGTCGCGAGACTCTCTTCAAGGGCCTCGACCAACTCGATCAGCGCCAATGAGTCTGCGCCCAGATCCTCAAACGATTCGTCTTCGCGGATATCCCCAGGACTCTTCTCGAGGATCTCCGCAAGCTCGTCGCGGACCAGTTCTAATATTGCGGCCCGATCGAGCGGTGCGGCGGTGTCAGCGCACATGACGCCTCCTTGTCAACGTGCCTCAACACTACCGAGCCACGGTGAGTCGATGTCTGGTTATGCAGCTTCATCAGGACGAATAGTCGCGGCTAATTTTGCCACGATCTGCTCGTCTCTCGCCTCGGCAGCAACGCGAATTGCGTTCATCATCGCTGTTGCGTTGGAGGAGCCGTGGCTGATGACGCAGATGCCGTTGACGCCGAGCAGCATGGCCCCGCCCTGGCTCTCGGGAGTGAGACGCGAAGCGATGGGCAACAAGTACTCAAAGAGCACATCGCCCGCGGCCTTGGTCGCCTCATTCGTGCCAATCACCTCAAGGACCGTCTTGAAGACGAACGTCAGTGCTCCTTCAAGCGTCTTCAAGGCGACGTTGCCGGTAAAGCCATCGGTCACGATGACGTCGACGCGCGAGGGAATGAAGTCCCGGCCCTCGACGTTGCCCACGAAGTTCAGTGTTGAGAGTGAGCTGAGAAGCTCGTGCGTGGCCTTCACGAGGGGCGTGCCCTTTGTCGCCTCTTCACCAATGGAGAGCAGGCCCACCTTGGGCGCATCGACGCCGTAGCGAGTCGCCACGAACGTGGAGCCCATCTGGGCGAACTGCACGAGCATCTCGGGGGTGCATTCGGCGTTCGCACCGGCGTCGACCAACACGACCGGCGTGCGACCGGGGTTGGGAATCGGGGTCACGATGCAGGGACGCACCACGCCGGGTAGACGTCCCATGCGCAGCAACGCCGACGCCATCGTGGCGCCCGTGTTGCCGGCCGAAACCATCGCGCTGGCCTTGCCATCGCGCACGAGCTCTGCGGCGCGAACGAGGGAGGAGTCCTTCTTCTTGCGCACGCTGGCGCCCGGTTCGTCATCCATGGCGATGACTTCGCTGCACGCGACGACGTCGAGTCCGAGGGGGTCGCCCATCAGATCGGGCACGCCAACGAGGGTGACGGTAAGTCCCAGTTCATCAACTGCGCGTCTGGCGCCCTCGATGATCTCCTTGGGAGCGAAATCACCACCCATCGCGTCAACGGCGATGGGAAGGTTCAACTCAGTTGACCTCTACTGCGACGCGGCCCTTGTACCAGCCACAGTTCGGGCACACCACGTGGGGCAGCTTCGAGGTCGAGCACTGGGGGCACACGCTGCGAGCCGGAAGCGCCAAGCGCCAGTTGGCCGCACGGCGGCTGCGAGTCTTGGCTTTGCTGGTCTTGCGCTTAGGTACGGCCATCGTTCTTCTCTTTCACCAGGTACGGGTTGGCCCCGTCTAGCCCTTGGATGCCTCGTCGGGGTCACCGAATTGGAGTCCATCCAGTGTAGCCCACCGCGGATCGATGGGCGCCTGGCAGTCGCAGGTCGCTTCATTGAGGTCGATCCCGCAGTAGGCACAGAGTCCCTTGCAGTCGCTCCGACAGAGCGGCGCGAGGGGCAGGTCCAGCAGGATCGCGTCGTGGGCCAGGGGTGCCAGGTCCACAAAATCATGGTCGATGAGATAGGTCTCTTCGTCCTCGGGCGTGCGCTCATCAGCGAAGCGTTCGTTCACCGGCACCTCGGAACGACCGAGAACGGGTGCGGAGCAGCGTCGACAGACGCCGTGCCAGGGCGCTTCGACCCGTCCGCGAACTCGCAGTCCCCCGCTGAAGCTCTCGAGCTTCAGCTGCACGTGGACGAGCGCTTCGGGAAAGACGTCCGTTTCGACCGGTCCCCGGGGCGCGAACTCGTGATCTTCGTCAAAGGGCGCTTCAAACTCCACCTGCAGCGACGAGGGCACATCGCGCAGGATCCGCGCAACCGGTACAAGGTACGGCGAGGACACTCTAGAAAGAGTCCTGGTCGAAGAAGGAGTCCCCACGCACCTCGGGTTCGTCGTAGCCGAGCGTCGGCGCAGGTGCCGGGGATAAGAACTCCTCCGCGGGCTGGTTTTCAGTGATGAGTGAGGTTGGCAGTCCCTGCGCGCTCAGGCGCTCGCGGCCCGAGCGGGCCGTCTTCAGCAATCGCTCGAGGACGATCTCGAAGCCGCCCAGCTTGCCGTCGATGAAGTCTTCGGACTGGTTGATCATCTGGCGCGCCTGCGCGTGGGCGTCAGCAATGATCTGGTCCGCTTTCAGGCGAGACTGACGAACGATCTCGGTCTTGTCGACCATGCGAGCCGCCTCGGCGCGCACCTGATCCATCAGCTGCTGGGCCTTTTGCATCTCGGCTGCCATGAGCTCTTCGCGGTCGCGCAGGGCCCAACGGGCCTCGCGAATCTCGTCGGGCAGGTTGTGCAGGGCTTGTTCCAGCAGCGCCATCACCTCATCGCGTGAAATGAGCGCCGAGTTCGACAGCGGCATCTGCTTCGCGTTCGCCACCAGATCGAGCAGGTCGCGAAGGTCAGCTTCGATGTCGCGACGCACGTGGCGCGCGGACTCGTCAAACTCGGCTTCGTCGTCGTACCCGTCAAACGACGTCACGAATCACCCCGAGGGAGCTTTTCGGCCAGGCGCTTGGCGACCGGCTCGGGCACGAAGCTCGTGACGTCCCCGCCGTAGCGCGCCACCTCACGCAAGAGCCGCGAGGCAATGAAGGAGTGATGCGAGCTGGAGGGCAGAAAGAGGGTCTCCACACCCGAGAGGGAGCGGTTCATCTGAGCCATCTGGAGCTCGCTCTCGAAGTCCGAGACGGCGCGTAAACCCTTCACGATGGCGGTCGCGTTGACGTCGCGAGCAACGTTCACGAGCAGCGTCGAAATCGAGACGATACGAATGTTGTCGAGGTGCTGGACCGAATCGGCGATCATCTCGCGTCGCTCCTCGAGGTCGAACAGTGGCTCAGACTTTTGAGGGTTCCGAATGGCCGCCACGACGATCTCGTCAAAGATCTGCGCGGCGCGCTCAACGATCTCGAGATGTCCGTTGTGGAAGGGGTCGAACGAACCGGGAATCAGTCCAACTGTCACTCGTCGCCCCCTTTACTCGGTTCCAACATCGTTACGAGCGTAGTGCCGTAGCGCTTCGTCTTGGTCACGAACCACCCGCCCGGCGCATCCATGTGACGATCGTTTTCGATCACGACGCGCGTCGCATCGACGTCGTGCAACACGCTCGCGAGATCGAGTGGACCGTACGGCGGATCGGCCAGCACGAGGTCGAGATCCTTCGGCGGATGCCACACCGGAAGATTGGCGCGTACGAAAACCGCCTCGCCCTCGAGGTTGAGCGGTTCGAGGTTCGCCTTCGCGGCGGCGAGGCAGGCGGGATCGGTGTCGATGAAGTAGACCTTCGCCGCGCCACGCGAGAGTGCCTCGATGCCCATCGCACCCGAGCCGCTGTAGAGATCGGCGACGACGAGGTCGCTCAGTCCCCCGCGGCTTTCGAGCATCGAGAAGATGGCCTCGCGCGCATAGTCGGTGGTCGGACGAACCGACGATGGCAGTTTTGCCCTGAGTTGGCGCCCGCGGGCGGCACCACCGATTACTCGCACCCTCTAAGGGTATGTCCTACGACTTGAACAAGTAAGCAGCCTCGTCCTCGTCGACGAAGAGGCGCAGTTCGTCCTCCATCGCAGCGAGCGCTTCCCCGCCGTCTTCGACCATCGATGCCGCCAGGTCGTGCGCTTGCTCGAGGAGATCCTTGTCTCGCTTCAGTTTGGCGAGGCGCAGATCGCTCCGTCCCTGCTGGCGAGCACCGAGCAACGTTCCCTCCCCGCGCATCTCGAGGTCGGTTTCCGCCAGCGCGAAACCGTCGGTCGTGGACACGAGCGCCTCGAGACGCAGCGTGCCGTCCTCACTCGGCGGCGTACCAAGCAGCACGCAGTAGCTCTGCAGGTCTGAGCGCCCGACGCGACCGCGCAGCTGGTGCAGTTGGGCGAGCCCGAACCGCCAGGCGTCTTCGATGACGATGACGCTCGCTTCGGGCACGTCGACGCCGACTTCGATGACGACCGTCGCCACGAGCACGCTGAGCTCACCGGCACGGAACTGGTTCATCACCTCTTCCTTTTCTGCACTCTTCATCTGTCCGTGCAAGAGCCCGACCGCCAATCCACGCAGCTCGTGCGTCGCCAGTCGAGTGCGCTCTTCGACGGCGCTCGTCGCCTCCACCCGTTCGGAGCCCTCGACGAGCGGACAGATCACGTAGGCGCGCCGACCGGCCGCTACTTCGTCGCGCACGAGCTGCCAACACGCGCTCACCTCGTCGTCGCTCTTGGCCCAGCTGGTCGCGATGGGCAGGCGCCCCGCGGGCATCTCGTCGAGCACGGACACGTCGAGATCACCGAAGAGCACCATGGCGGCGGTGCGTGGGATAGGCGTTGCGGTCATCACCAGCAGGTCGGGATCGGCGTCCTCATTCGATCGTCGACGTCCCTCGTCGCGCAGTTGCGCGCGTTGTTCAACGCCGAAGCGGTGCTGCTCGTCGATGACGATGATCCCGAGGGATCGGAAACGCACCTCGTCGCTCAAGAGAGCGTGCGTGCCCACGACGATGTCAATCGCCCCCGTCTCGAGGCCTGCGAGGACCGCCTGGCGATCCTTCGCGCGCACGCGTCCGGTCAGCAGCTGCACGTTGAGCTCGCGCTCACCCGCGAGCACCGCCTCGTCGACCGTGGTGAGGACCTCCAGATCTCGCCGTAGTGACGCGACGTGTTGTTCGGCGAGGACTTCGGTGGGCGCCATGAGGACCGCCTGACGCCGCCCATCGAGTGAAGCGAGCATGGCCGCTAACGCCACCATGGTCTTGCCCGATCCGACGTCGCCTTGCAGGAGACGGTGCATCGGCAACGGGCCCGCCATGTCGCGGGCGACCTCGTCGAGCACTCGACGCTGGGCCTTGGTGAGCGCGAATCGATGGCCGGCGAGGAAACGCCGCACTAGCGAGTCCGAAGGAGTGACGAGCGCGCCCGGTCCCACGTCGAGATCGGTCAGTGCGAATGTGTGTCGTATGCCCGCCGAAGAGGCTTCGAGGCGTTGGCGGCGCAGCGCGAGGAGCAGCTGAAGACGCAAGAACTCGTCAAAGACGAGCCGTCGACGCGCGGCGTCCGTGTCGGCAGGGTATTCGTCGGGCAAGTGGATGCCCCAATGTGCACGGGTGCGGTCAACGAGATCGAGAGGATCTCGAACCTGCTCAGTGAGCGGATCGAAGAGGAGTCCGGCTCTGCGCAGCGACTCTTCGATGAAGCCGCCCATCTCCCAGCTCGTGAGACCCGCCTTGCCCGAGGCTGGATAGATCGCCACGACGCGACCCACCTTGGAGGCATCACGTTCGTCACCCGTCGCCCCAACGATGACGTCGACCACCGGATTGGTCATCTGGCGCTGGCCTCGGTAGTCGCTGACTTTGCCGAAGAACAGAGCTTGCACCCCGAGTGGGAGCTGGCGTTCGCGCCACGCCTGATTGAAGAACACGACCTTCAGCGTCTCGCCATCGTCACTGACCGTGACCTCCACCATGGCCCGTCCCTGACGGGTGCGCCGCGAGCTCACTTTGATGACTTCGCCAAAGACGGCGGCCTCGTCGCCGACGCTGAGGTCGCTCAAGTCGACCTGACGTGTGCGATCGATGTAGCGACGGGGGTAGATGGTCAGGAGGTCGAAGACGTTGCTGATGCCGAGCGACTCCAACGCCGCCGTTCGCTTCTCTCCGATGTGACGCAGCTGGCCGACGGATACGTCGCCCAATTCGCGAAGTCGCCTCGGCGGCGCGTCACTCACTCGAGACCGAAGTAATAGGGGTAGAGAGGCTGGCCGCCGTGGTGCACCTCGACCGATACCTGGGGATAGACCTCACCGAGGTACTCAGTGATCCGCCTCGTGTTGGCGGGCGATGCCCCGTCGCCCTCGATAATCGTCAAGAGCTCGTGCTCGGGGCGAATCAGCGCGGTCAGCAACTGGTTGCTCGCCGCGGCGATCGAATCGGCGATGGAGATGATGCCCGCGTTACCGAGACCGATCCAGTCGCCTTCGTGCACGCGCCCGGCATCGGTGTCGCTGTCGCGCACCGCGCGCGTCACTTCGCCCGCGACGACGTTGCACGCAGAGGACTTCATGGCCGTCACATTGGCGTCGAGCGCCGCGTCGGGATCGTAGGCGAGGAGCGCCGCGAAACCCTCCACGATCGAGTTCGTCGGCACGACGGCGACGTGCTGGTCTACGAGCCCGCTCACCTGCTGGGCGACCGGCGTCACGTTCTTGTTGTTGGGCAAGATGATCACGTCGTGCGATCCCGTCGCGCGAACTGCGTCCACGAGCTCGGCCGTGGAGGGATTCATTGACTGCCCGCCCAGCACGAGCTGGCGAACGCCGAGCGAGTGAAATATTCTCCCGACGCCCTCGCCCACTACCACCGCGACGACGGCCGTCGTGGGTGGCTCGTCCGGCTCGGCGTCCCCCATCACTGTTTCGAGTGCACCGGCGCTCGCTTCGCGAACCCATCGTTCTTCGATGATCTGCTCGGCCAGATCGGTCACGCGAATATCGCGGGGACGACCGGCGTCAAGCGCGGCCTCGATAGCGGCACCGACGTCATCGGTGTGAATGTGGCAGTTGTAGAGACCGTCGCCACCGACGATGACGATCGAGTCGCCGATCCCCGCCCAGACCTCTCGAAACGCGTGCATCTTCGCGTCGTCAGCGTCCAGCAGATACATGACCTCGTAGCGCAGGTCGGCGAGCACCGAGTCCGCACGCGGCGCCTCGTGCACGTGCACGTCGATCGAGTCGGGATCCGGGGCCACGGGCAACTCATCGTTCGCGATCACGTGACACAGCGCGTCGAAAAACAAGACGAGTCCGGTGCCGCCGCTGTCGACGACCCCCGCCTGTTTCAACACCGGTAGCTGCTCGGGGGTCTTCGCGAGCGCCTCATGAGCGGCGTCGCGCGCGCCGCGCACAAGCTCGCTCATCGAGTCGTCGTGGGCTCGCGCACCCACCGCCGCCGCCCGTGCAATTGAGAGGATCGTTCCTTCCACCGGTCGCACGACCGCCTGGCGAGCGAGCTCGTCGGCATGATGGAGCGCCTCGGCGAACTGAGGGGCGCTCACCGCGCCGTCTGCGGGAAACGAGGCCACGAGGCCACGCAGCAGCTGGGAGAGGATGACCCCGGAGTTGCCCCGGGCTCCCATGAGCGAACCATGGGCGATGGCCTTTGCCACCTCCCCCATGGGCGCGTTATCGTCCAGGTCGCTGAGCGCACTGGCGACTGACTCGATGGTGAGCGCCATGTTGGAGCCCGTGTCACCGTCCGGTACGGGATAGACATTCAGACGATTGATGACTTCGCGATGTGAGCGCAAGAGCTCTCCGTACGTGGTCAGCGCCGCTCGCAGATCGCTCGCGGACAGCGTGTTGGGAGAGGTCATCGGTAGACGATGCTACAATGGACATTCGGTTTCTCCCGGTGGCGCTACGCCCGGGACAATGAGGAGAGTTCACTATGGCGTCAGTCTGCGACATTTGCGGCAAGAAGCCGTCGTTCGGCATGAACGTCTCTCACTCGCACCGTCGCACCAAGCGACGTTGGAACCCGAACATCCAGCGTGTTCGCGCACTCGTGAACGGCGCGCCGAAGCGCCTCAACGTGTGCACCGGATGCCTTCGCTCGGGCAAGGTTGTAAAGCCTTCCCGTTCGAGCCTCTCCGCCTAGCTAGAGGCGATGTTCGAAGCCCCGACGGGCCAACGGCTCGCCGTCGAGCGTCCGCATCGCCGGGTCGGCCTCTACGACACCGATGGTGAGCGGTGCAGGTAGTCCTCGATCGTAGAAGATCATGCGCAAGCGAGCCGCGTCGTTGGTCGCCATCAAGAGCTCGTAGTCTTCGCCGCCACTGATCGCCTCTTCGAGCGTTGCACCCTCTGCGACGGGAACGTCACGGAGCGAGAAACCGACGTTCGACGCGTCGGCGAGACGATGCAGATCGAGCGCCAGTCCGTCACTGAGATCCATCATCGCGTGCACGTGCGCCCCGCGCGCCGCCGTGCCTTCAGCGAGGCGCGGCCACGGGCGACGGTGCGCTTGGACGAGCTCGTCGGAGAGCGCCGCCCCCTCTCGACGGCGCCGAAGTCCCGCGGCAGCGCGTCCGAGAGGAGCGCTCACCAGCAGTTCGTCGCCCGGCTTTGCGCCACTTCGCAACACCGCCCCACGGCCCGGACACTCGCCAAACACGGTGACGGCAACCGTGACGTCGCGTCCACTCGACAGATCGCCCCCCACGACCGGCGTGCCGGTCGCTTCACCGGCCTCAGCGATGCCGGTGTGCAGCTCTTCGAAGTCCGTGCCGGCGGGAGCGCTCACCGCGACCACGAGTCCGCGCGGCCGCGCGCCCATTGCGGCCAAATCTGAGAGCGCACTCATAACCGCCTTGTACCCAAGATCACGAAGTGAGAAGAGTTCAGAATCTAAGTGAACTCCCAAAACGGCCACATCCGTGCTGATGATTGCCTCGCCCACAAAGGGCTTCAGCACGGCGGCGTCGTCACCCACATGTCGCTCGCCGACGGGAACTACGTCTTGGGACACGATTTTCGTTATACGCTCCAATACGTCATCTTCTCGCTGACTTCGTTCTTTGGTTGGGTCGGTCGGCGTGTTCATGACGGGGGGTGCTGTACCTCGCCGTGACGATGCGGCGTGAGAACCATAAACGAGGACGACGAGATGTACCCAACCAAGAACAAACGTCTAATTGAATGGGTCGAGGAAGTTGCGCGGCTCACTACCCCTGATCGTATCCACTGGTGCGACGGATCGGCCGAAGAGTACGACGAGCTCTGCCAGCAGCTCGTCGACAACGGCACCTTCTTGAAGCTCTCTGACGCGAAGCGGCCGAACAGCTACTACGCGGCGTCGGACCCCGGCGATGTCGCTCGTGTCGAAGACCGCACGTTCATCTGCTCGAAGGAAGAGATTGACGCCGGACCGACGAACAACTGGCGCGATCCCGCAGAGATGCGCGAGACGCTCAACACACTCTTCACCGGATCGATGAAGGGCCGCACGATGTACGTGGTGCCCTTCTCCATGGGACCACTCGGTTCAGACATCGCCCACATCGGCGTCGAGCTCACCGACTCGCCCTACGTTGCCGTGTCAATGCGCATCATGACCCGTATGGGTCGCGGCGCGCTCGAAGTCCTCGGCGAGGACGGCGAGTTCGTCCCCTGCCTGCACTCGGTGGGCATGCCGCTCGCCGACGGCAAGGCCGACGTGCCCTGGCCGTGTGACGCCGAGAACAAGTACATCGTGCACTTCCCCGAAACTCGTGAGATCACCTCCTACGGCTCCGGGTACGGCGGCAACGCGCTGCTCGGAAAGAAGTGCTTTGCGCTGCGCATCGCGTCGGTGCTCGCGCGCGACGACGGCTGGCTCGCTGAGCACATGCTCGTGCTGAAGCTGACCAATCCCTCCGGTGAGACTCGCTACGTCAGTGCCGCATTCCCAAGTGCGTGCGGCAAGACCAATCTCGCCATGCTGGTGCCGACGCTGCCCGGCTGGAAGGTCGAGACGATCGGTGACGACATCTGCTGGATGAAGCCGGGACCCGACGGTCGCCTCTATGCGATCAATCCCGAGGCCGGTTTCTTCGGTGTCGCGCCCGGCACCAACATGGAGACCAACCCCAACGCCATGTACACGGTCGAAGCGAACACCATCTTCACCAACACCGCACGCACCGCCGACGGCGACGTGTGGTGGGAGGGCATGGGTGAGCCCCCGAAGGGTCTCGTCGACTGGACCGGTCAAGCCTGGTCCAAGGAGCTCGGCACGCCCGCCGCGCATCCGAACTCTCGCTTCACGACACCCGCCGATCAGGACCCCGCCATCGCGCCCGAATGGGAGAACCCCGCGGGCGTGCCGATCGACGCGATTCTCTTTGGCGGTCGCCGCGCGAGTGTGATCCCGCTCGTCTTCCAGTCGCGCAGCTGGAACCACGGCGTCTTCCTCGGCTCGATCATGGCCTCGGAGACGACCGCGGCGGCGACCGGTGCCGTCGGCAACTTGCGCCGCGATCCGTTCGCCATGCTTCCCTTCTGCGGGTACAACATGGCCGACTACTTCGCCCACTGGCTCACGTTCTCCGAACGGTTCGACGAAGAGAAGCTCCCGAAGATCTTCTACGTGAACTGGTTCCGCAAGAGCGCTGACGGTCGCTGGCTCTGGCCGGGCTTCGGCGAGAACTCGCGCGTCCTCGAGTGGATCTTCGAGCGCACCGCCGGTCGCGGTGAAGCGGTCGAAACGGCGATTGGCTACGTACCCGCCTCAGGTGCGATCAACGTCGAGGGACTCAACGTGTCGTCCGCGGACATGGATGAGCTCCTCACCGTGGACGCCCAGGAATGGCGCGACGAGGTGCCGAAGCTTCGCGAGCACTACGCGCAGTTCAACGAACGCCTACCGCGCGCGCTCGCCGGCTTCGTCGACGACCTCGAGCAGCGTCTGCGTTAATTCGACTACTCGGCCGTCTCGGCGTCCGCGACGATGAGTCGCGGACCCGAGGGCCAGTCGAAGTACCGCCATGTCCAGTTGATGATCACGCGCAGCTTGTTGCGGAACCCAACGAGATACCACAGGTGCAGTCCGAGCCACGCGAACCAGCCCGCCGTGCCACGGATCACGGGACCGCGGGGCAGCGCGGCGATGGCCTCGCGACGGCCGATCGTTGCCATGATGCCTTTGTCGTGATATTGAAACGGCTCGGTCAATTCGTTCGCGAGGAGTCGCAATATCTGTTGGGCGCAGTGCTTGCCCGACTGGATCGCGACTGGCGCGAGCTGGGGTAGGTACGCCGCGTCCAGAGGGATGGCCGCGGCGTCGCCGATACTCCACACGTTCTCACTGTCCACAAGTCGAAGGTCGGGTCGCACGAGCGCTCGTCCGCTCGGGCCGCTCCGTCCGTCGATGCCACTCGCCAGAGTTCCGTTGGCGGTGACCCCCGCCGCCCACACCACGGCCGCCGCTTCGAGCCGTTCGCCGTCGGAGAACCGAATCGCGTGCGCCTCGACTTCGACCACTGAACGACCGAGCTCCACGTCAACGCCCTTGTGCTCGAGCTCGCGCTTGGCGTAGGTGCTCGCGATCTCGGGAAACGCGGTGAGCAGCTTCGGTGCGAGGTCGACGAGCCGCACGCGGATCTTCGTGGGATCGAGTCGCAAACCGTCGCGCTTGATCGCAATGTCGACGAGCTCGGAGAGCGCTCCGGCGGTCTCGACGCCCGTGGGGCCGCCGCCAACCACGACGAAGTTAAGGGCGACCGAGGAGTGCTCCGCCGCCACCTCCGCGTCTTCCAGCGCCCGCAACAGGCGATTACGGAGACGCCGCGCGTCCGCGAGCGTGTAGAGCGGCATCGCGTAGTTCTTCGCGCCCGGAATGTTGAAGTACGCCGCGGTCGCGCCCGTCGCGATGACCAGCTGGTCGTACGGCATCTCTTCGTCCTCGTCGAGGACCACCACGTTGCGCGAACGATCGACGCTGCTCACGCGAGCGTGGCGTACGCGCACGTTCTTCGCGTGCCCGAAAATGGTGCGCACTGGGTAGGCCACGTCTGACGGCTCAAGCCCGGCGGTGGCGACCTGATAGAGCAGCGGCAGGAACGTGTGAAAGTTGTGCCGGTCGATGATGGTGACGCGCACCGCGTGGTTCGAAAGATGCTTGACGGCGGAGATCCCGGCAAAGCCCGCCCCCACCACGATCACGTGTGGCAACGACTGGTCGTCGAACGAATACTCGGCTTGGGGTGAGGTCGCCATCCACCATTATTACCCGTTCAGCGACAATTCCCTGCGGAGAAGTAGCCACTCGCGCCAGACGTCGAGCTCCACCTCGGGGTGAACGTACCGCTACTCGTCCGGCTCGCACTCCTCGTCGTGCGAGTGCGGCTCACCGCCGAGCAGCTGACCGCAGGCGCTGCACACGAGGTTTGCCCAACACGCGGAGTCGCCACCTTGCTCGGATGCGCGGTCGCTCCCCTCGTCACTCACGCGCGCTGCGCCGACCGATCGGATAGGCGGCGGACGCAACCAGCATCAGCACCGCGAGCAGTCGATCGCCGACGCCGAAACCGAGGGCGATGGCGACGGGGATGAGCGCGCCGAGCACCCAGAGCAGCTGCTGGCGCACCGCGAATCGCGCAAAGGTGCGCCCTTGCGCCCCGGGTGCGACGTTGCGTTGGGTGATCGCATCGAAGCTCGGTTGCGCGATCGCGCCGCTCAGTCCGATCCATCCCGCGAGGAGCACTTGGACGAAAAGCACAGGATGCAGCGACGCGAAGAGCGAGCCCAGACCCGTCGTAAAGAGCGAGATTGTCAGCAGCGTGGGTTCGCTCAACACATTGCGAACGCGCGTGACGAACGCGAGTCCCACGAGTGAACCGATCCCGCTCAGGCCGAGGGCGAAGGCGTACCAGCCCAGTCCCGCAGAAAGCCGTCGCAGCCCGAACGCGAGAAGGAACGTGGCGAACCCGGCGGCAAAGCGCATGATCGCGGCCGCGCCGAGGCCCCAGGCAAGTTCTTGATCACCGAGCGGGTTGAGCGCGTTGCGATCGCGCTCGGCTTGGGTGAGGCCGGTGACCTCATCGCGGACCGTCTTGACCGGTCGTTGCAGTCGGAGGCTCGCGACCGTCGCCGCGATATAGACCACCGACGCGACGACGAGGACGCTCGTTGCGCCGATGCCCTTCAAGATGCCCGCGCCGACGGATCCGGCGACGAGTCCGACGACCGTGCCGAGCAGCGTCAGCTGCGCGTTGAAGCCGGCGAATCCCTTTTCCTCGTCGACCTTCTCATTGGGCCATCCCGCGTCGCCGACGTGGTCGGCGTGTTCGCGGAACTGATCAGTTCTCGCCATCTCTGGCACAAGCGCGCCGCGAGTGACGACGTAGAGCTTCGACGAGACCAGCAGCAAGAACGCGAGCGGAAACAGCCAGAGCGAATTCAGATGCTCGGCCATCAACCAACAGAGCACGGCGCGCACCCCAGCCGACAACGCCACGAGAATCCGCCGACCGTTCGCCGAGCGGTCGATGAGCGGTCCGAGCATTGGCGAAACCACGGCGAAGGGCGCAATCGTGAGCAGGAGGTACAGCAGTACCTTGCCCTTGGCTTCGGTCGGGGATACCGAGAAAAACAAGGAACCGGCAAGGGAGACCGTCACGAGCGTGTCGCCCGCCATCATGATGACGTGCACGAGAGCGAGTCGCCCGAACGCCGTCTTCTGATCGAAAAGGTCCTGTGCGGACGCTCTCGCCAAAGTGACGATTCCTCGAGCACGCACGTGACGAGCGTAGGTGATTCGACGCGAGGTAAATACCGCTGCCCGTCAGCGAACGGGCGAGGTCAGTTCGAGTTGCAGGCTTGCTGCTTGATGTAGGCCGGCAGCGCGTCACCCGTGCAGTAGTTCGCGCGTACCGCGTTCTCCCACGCGCCCGCCTTGGTGTTGTAGACGAGCAGGTCCGTCACGCCGATTTCCGCGGGCTCGGTCCCGATCGTCGCCCAGAGATAGGCGTAGTCTCCGACGCAGCCGAAGCTGGTCACGCTATCGACGTCGTGATAGGGGGCGGTGAGATTGTCTGCGGTACACGGCGCCGCCTGAGGAAAAATGCTCGCGCTCGATGAGGGCTTGGTCACCAACACCACGAGCGCTCCGAGCAGCACGACACAGGCGAGCAGGCGCAACCATCTCATACTCGAAGTACACCACACCGGAGACGGCGCGAACAGTTATCGCTTCAAGAGCTCCATAAAGAGCACGCTCGATGTCGCTTCCCACGTCGCTTCGTCGACTGGGTCGGCCGACACGTCATCGAGCGCCCGGCCGAAGACCAAGATCTGAAAGAGCACCGAGAGCGCCTGGGGATCGATGTCATCGCGCAGCCAGCCTTTTTGCTGCGCGAGCGCGGTGAGCCGGGCGAGGTCGCTCGTGAGGCGCGCCTGGCTCTTGCCAATCAGCTCGCGAAGTCCCGGTCGGGTGGAGGCGGCGGCGACAATGCGGATGCGCATCGCGCGACGAGCCTTTCGATCGGGACCCGAGGAGAGTTTTGTCACGATGGGCCCCATCACCTGGATGTACTCCTCCAGCGATTGGACCGTCTCGTTGACCTGGTGAAACGTGCGGATGTCCTCTTCGACGAGTCGTGAAAAGATTATGTTGTACGCCGCGTCGATGACGCCCTCGCGCGATCCGAAGTGGTGATACACGGAGCCGTAGTTGACTCCTGTCGCTTCACAAATCTCGGGTATACGAATCAGCAATTCGTCGCCCGCCATCAGGCGCTCCGCGACGGCGTCCAAGACGGCTTGCATTACAGGAACTGATCGACTCTGTTTCGCCACTCGTATATTTTAAGCCGCTAAAACACTAGTTAAACTGCCTAACCGGCCGGTACGATGTGCCTAAGCCGAAGGAAAAAAATTACTCACTGAGCCCACGTTCAGGAGTATTGGCACGCGCCCGTCTTCCGTTTGCGGAACATAAGATTTTATGCTGTGTCTAAGAATCCACTCCTCCAAGTCATCGTCGGCAGCACTCGTCCTGGTCGCGCAGGCATCGCGATCGCCAAGTGGTTCTACGACATCGCGTCCGCGCGTGACGACTTCGAGGTGGAGCTGGTCGATCTGGCCGAAGTCAACCTGCCCCTCTACGACGAACCGATTCACCCAATAAAGCGCGAATACGTCCACGAGCACACCCTCAACTGGTCGCACATCATCGACCGTGCGGACGCCTACGTGTTCGTAATTCCCGAGTACAACCACTCGATGAACGCCGCTTCGAAGAACGCCATTGACTACCTGCACTGGGAATGGGTCTACAAGCCCTACGGCCTCGTCTGTTACGGCGGGGCATCCATGGGGCTGCGCGCGGCGACAGCCATCAAACCCCCACTCGATCAGCTCCAGATGACCTGGTGCGGCGACGTGTCAATTCCCCTCATGACGACCCCTGTCGTCGACGGGGTCTTCCAGGCGAACGACATTCTCCTCGGCGCCTCGAAGAACGTGTTGAACGAGATCGGCAAGTTCGCCCCGTTGCTCCAGCAGCTGCGTTCCTAGAGCGTCTCCGCGAGCAACTCGTCGATGCGCGAGCGCCAGTCGAGGTTCTCGGTCGTCGTGCCGCTCTCGTGCAGCGCTCGACGTTCTTCGCGCAGCCTGGTCGCAACGTCCGCGAGATTTGACGGCAATCGCTCCGCCACGAGCGATCGGACCGCCTGAGCCAGGGCGGGTGCCGCCCCGCCCGTCGAGACCGCGACCGTCACGTCGCCTTGGCGATGCAGTGCCATGAAATAAAAACTGGAGCGATCGGGGTCGTCGACCACGTTTAACCAGAGCCGGGCGTCGCGAGCCTCCGCGACAATCAAGTCATTGATCGCCGGATCTCCCGTCGCCGAGACAACCAAAAAATAGCCCGCGAGGTCACCCGTTCGGTACGAGCGCTGCTCGACACTCACCACACCGTCGGGCAAGACCGCTCGAACTTCTTCCGCGATGACGCTCACGCGAGCACCCGCGTCGACGAGTTGAGCTGCTTTCCTCGCTCCAATGACGCCCGCGCCCACCACCAGTACGTCGACACCGTCGAGCTTGAACGCGAGCGGCAACATCTCAGAGCAGAGCGACGTCGAAGAGCTCGAGGGAGCGAAGATCAAAGCTGGCGACACCGCCCACGACGATGATCGCCGGGGGGCGGACGTCAAAGAGGCCGAGCTCGTCGAGCGTGCCTCGCGTCGTGCGCTGCTGGCCGGTCCACGCCTGTTCGATGACGGCGACTGGCGTCGTCGCGTCGAGTCCCCCCTCGATCAGCTCTTGTGCAATGCGCCCCCGATGCTCGACCCCCATCAAGATGACGAGTGACAGCTCGGCGTTCGCGAGCGAGCGAAAGTCGGTGAGATCGCCCTTGGCACCTCGCGCGCTCACGATGGTGACCCCGCGACTCACGCCGCGATGGGTAACGGGAATTCCCGCCGCGAGCGGCCCGGCGAGGGCGGAGCTGAGCCCGGGCACGACGACGCACGCAACACCCGAGTCGCGGAGCGCAAGAATCTCTTCTCCCCCGCGGCCGAAGACGAAGGGATCCCCGCCCTTTAGACGCACGATCGTCTCGTAGCGTGTGGCGAGGTCGACGAGCAGTTCGTTGATCTCGCTCTGGCTCGCCGAGTCGCCCGGGGTCTTGCCCACGTCAACGATCTCCGCGTTCGGATTCACGAAACCCATGACCGACCGGTCAATCAATCGATCGCGGACGACGACGTCGGCGTCCCCAAGAATCCTTGCCGCACGCACGGTGAGCAGATCAGCCTCACCGGGCCCGGCACCCACTAAGTAGACGGTCACGAGAACCCCACTCGAGTCACGAAGTCACCGAACGTCTCCTCAGGGTCTCCCTCGCTCGCCCAGCGATCGAAGAGTGGCCCAAGGATGTCGGGGATATCTTCCAGTTTCACTTTCTCGCGATAGAGCGTCGCGAGGCGATTGCCGCGCGTGCCACCACCGAGAAACAGGTCGTAGGTCGACTTGGTGCGACCAACCACGCCGATTTCGGCGAGCGCGGGGCGCGCGCAGCCATTCGGACAGCCCGTCACACGCAACTGGAGTGGGCGTCGTGCGAGTTGGCGATGAGCGAGGGCCGCTTCAAGCCCGTCCACCAGCTCGGGCAGGCGTCGCTCCGACTCGGTGAGCGCCTGACTGCATGTCGGCAGCGCCGGACAGGCGAGTGCTCGGCGTTCGACGTTGCCGAGTTCGCCGTCGAGGCGCACGTGGTGCTTGACGAGGACCTTGGTAATGGCGTCGCGATCGCCTTCGGCGATGCCACTGACGACAAGGTCTTGCTGGGGGGTAATAAAGAAGGTCACGGGAAAGTCGGTTGCGATCTCTCGCACCGCGCTGCGAAGCGTGGACTCGTCAGTGTCGCGCACGCGACCCGCGCCGACTCGAATGCCTACCTGCCAGGTACCGTCGGGCAGCGGGCGCCAACCTAGGTGGTCATCGGCGTCGAAATCCTCGGGCAGCTCAAGAGGCGCGCGCAGTGTACGTCCGAGTCGCTGCTCGACCTCGCGACGAAAGGCATCGAGCCCGAGGTCCGCCACGACGTACTTCATGCGGGCGCGCTTGCGGTCCGTCCGGTCACCGAGGTCGCGATACGTCTCGATGATCGAGGCAATCACTTCTTCCACCTCGTCGTTGGTGACGAACGTGAGGGGCTCAGCGAGACGTGCGAAAGTGTCCGCATTGGCGTACGAACGACCGAGTCCACCGCCCACGAGCAGCGTGAAGCCGGCCCCGAACTCTTCGTGCTCGGCCGGAATCAGACCCAGATCCTGGGCAAACACGTCGACGCAGTTGTCGCGAGGATGCGCCACGGCGATCTTGAACTTGCGAGGCAGATACGTCTCGCCGTAGAAGGGACGCTCTTTGATCTCTTCTCGCGACGCGGCTTTATCGCCGTTCACGAAGATCTCCCAATGCGCTTCTGAGGTCGAGCGAAAACTTTGACGCAACTGGTGCGCAATGCCTTCAAGGTGACCGTACCCGTGCTCGAACTGCAGGGTAGGACAGGTCACCACGTTGCGCACGACGTCGCCGCACGCACCAAAGGAAGAGAGGAACTGACGATCGAGAGAGCGAGCGAGGTCTTGCAGCTCACCCTTCACCACGCCGTGGTACTGCACGGCCTGGCGAGTCGTGAGACGAATGGAACCGTCGGCGATCGAACCCGCAATTTCGTCCAAGCCGAGCCACTGCTCGGCGGAGAGTCGGCCGCCGGGGATGACGACTCGAATCATGAAGATGTAGTCGAGCCCCTCGCCCGCAAGGGCGCGTTCGCGGCGCACGTCACGGTTGTCCTGAGAGTAAATGCCATGGAACTTGAGCAGCTGCTCACTATCGTTGGACACGTTGGGCGCATCACTCGACATCTCGCTCGCGAGGTCGCCACGCAAGTAGTTGCTCGCGCGCTTAACTGCTTCGACGCCTGATTCGCTCTTGGTTTCGGTCGACACAAGCCTCATTTCGACGGGTATAGATGACAATTCTTATCTGTTTAGTCATGTATACGCAAGACCTTATTGGGGACTCTTCGAAAAATTGCCGTTTCGCTCACCAGGGGGCGGGTAGAACCCCCTCGATCGAAGCGGCGATCATGGAATATCCCTGGTCATCGGGGTGATAGTCGGGCCCGTAGGGTGCCGCGGCGCACACCCAGGTGAGATGACAGATCTGTGCCACGTTGTTCGGCACCGTGCCAACTCCCGACAGCGTGACCGGTGTTCGGTCCTTGCCGTCAAAGTAGCTGTCCACATCTGCCAAGGGGACGTCACTGCTCGAATACACGTACTGAAGGACACCGTTGAGCCGATCCATCACTTGTTCACTGTCGTGAGCAAACTCGACGGCCGCACCGTCTCGAATCTCGAAGCCGAGATACGGGTCGTAATGACCGAGGCCGACGAACGTGACGCCCGGGCCGGCGACGCTCTTCAGACTCTTGACGATGAGGGGTAGATCGGCGCGCACATCGTTGAGCTGTTTCTCCACGCACGGCTCGTTGTCGGTCAGGCGGTACATGCAGCGACGCACGTTGTTGAAGCCGAGATCGATGGTAACGATACCCCGTTCGTCGTGGTGATCACTCAGAAACGACATCGCCGCGGCGAGCTGCGTGTCGATGTCGCCGTAGCAGTGGTCGTCGCCGCTGAGCATCGACGTGGTCGTCTCACCAGGACAGCCCACTTGAGTGAGGTCAAGTGCGATGCCCTGCGACGCTTCGTACGAGACCAGGTCGTTGGCGTATCCCTCGTCTGTCGGCACGCCGTGAGGAGTATCGGGCGTTGGTTGGAAGCCGAGCGACTCGGACGCCCCAATGTCGAGATAGAAGTATGAGGGAGTGGGGTCCGCGC
>DASZLS010000050.1:0-45081 GCA_035552255.1 Acidimicrobiales bacterium
CGGTCTCTACCTTCAATAGATACTGAACGCATCTGTCGCGACATAGTGAACACCTCGGGTGGAGGTGTCGTGGTCAAGAACCAGATCATTGTGCAGTCGGTGGTGTCCCAGAAGCTCGGCGTGCGAGCGACCGCCAAGAAATATGGCGTGTCGCCGGCCTGGGTGTCGACGCTCGTCTCTCGCTACCGCGCGGAGGGTCCCTCGGCGTTCGAGGCGCGCTCGAAACGACCGCTCTCCAACTCGAAGGCAACGCCGCCCGCCATTGAAGAGCGCATCATCGAACTGCGCAAGGAGCTCCTCGACATCGGCACCGACGCCGGGGCCGACACCATCCACACTCACTTAGAGCGTGAGGGTCTGCGCGCTCCCTCGTTCTCGACCATCCAGCGCATCTTGACGCGACGCGGCTTTGTCACCCCGACTCCCCAGAAGCGACCGAAGTCGTCTTACATTCGCTTCGTCGCGGAGCTGCCCAACGAGTGCTGGCAAAGCGACATGACCCACTGGCACCTCGACGACGGCACCGGCGTCGAGATTCTCACGTTTCTCGACGACCACTCGCGCCTGGCCCTCTCGGTTCGGGTCTTTCCAACGGTCACCATGGCGAACGTGCGGCGACTCTTTAGCCAGACCTGCACGTCCTTTGGCACTCCGGCCTCGGTGTTGAGCGACAACGGCGCCATCTACAACGCCAACTCGCGCGGCGGTCGCACCGGTTTCGAGAGCGACCTCATGGCGGCCGGCGTCCTCTACAAACACTCGCGTCCCTATCATCCTCAAACCTGCGGGAAAGTCGAGCGTTGGCATCGCACGTTGAAGGGCTTCTTGGTGAAGCGCCCCGCGTCAACGCTCGGCGAGCTGCAACTGGTTTTGGATGACGTCGTTCGTTACTACAACGAGGTGCGACCGCACCGCGGCATCGATCGAAAGACTCCCCACGTTGTCTACAACGCTCGAGCCAAAGCGAAGCCCAACACGCTCATTCATGAACCGCACTGGCGCATTCGCACCGACACCGTCGACGTGCGCGGACACGTCTGCCTGCGCTACCTAGGCGTCCAGCGCCATCTCAACGTTGGGTGGAAATATCGCGGCCAACCGATCCGCCTCTACGTTCTCGACGACGTCGTCACCTTTGCGAGCGAAGATGGCGAGTTCATTGGCGAAACGAAAATCGACCCAAATCGCGACTACCAGCCGAAAGGTGAAGGCTTTAGATAGCCTGCACAGGTTCAGCTGTTCACGATGTCGCGACAGATTTCAATGGCAGTCCCAACGGGATTCGAACCCGTGCCTCCACCTTGAGAGGGTGATGTCCTAGGCCACTAGACGATGGGACCATGAATCGAGACAGCGTCACCGCCGACTCTTTCGCTCGGGGGCAAGGACTCGAACCCTGAATAACTGGACCAGAACCAGTTGTGTTGCCAATTACACCACCCCCGAAGGGCTGGGCAATCTTACCTGGTCCTCGTTGAGGGGTGCCAGCCGTCTCAATGTCCGATGGTCCAGTGGCTCAGCCGGCCGTAGCCAACGACGCGTCCGACGCCCACCTCTAGCGTCTCTTTCAAGTAGTAGCGCCAGAGCTGATACTTGATGGTTGGTGAATTGCGCACCGGCGAGGGATACGGGATCAGACCCTGGGCCGAAGAGATCGCCATCGCTCGGTATTCGTGAAATGGGTCTGTCACCGTGATCACCGTCTTTATGTGATGATTCTTCAACTTCGACACGACGGTCGAGACGTTCTGCCAGGTGTCGGCGCCGCCGCCAACCAGGATCCGCGATGTTGGCACTCCGTGATCCGTCAGATATGTCGCCGAGACTTGCGCCTCGGTGTTGGCATCCCCGGGTCGCTTGCCTCCGGTGACTGCAATCCACGGCGCTCGTCCGGCTTTGTAGACAATGAGGGCCTGATCGAGGCGAGCCGTGAGCTCCGCCGACGGCACGCCATCGTCTTCGGTCGTCCCGAAGACCAAGATCGCTTGCGCCGAGCGCGTTTCGTGTTCGTGCCCGCGCAACCAGATCTGCACGAACGTGACGGCAAAATAGGCAACGAGCAGGAGGACAACCACAGCGACAATCTGAAGCGTCCGTTTGAGGACATGGATGATCACCCCACCCTCGCGAGCGCGCTGCGCAGTCGCTGAATTGTCCTCTTTCTTCCTAGGTATTCGAGCGATTCAAACAAAGGGGGTCCGACGAGGGTCCCGGTCACGGCACAGCGGATGGGCGCCTGCGCTTTTCGAAGCGCGAGTCCGACCTCGTCACTGAGCTGCTGGACGATCTCGTGAAGCGGTGCGGCACTCCAGTCGCTGAGGCGCTCGTAACGCTCGATGGCGCTTTCGATGAGCGTTCTTCCGACGGGATCGTTGGCGATCACTTTGGCGAAGCTCGCTTCATCGAAGCGGGGTTCGTCGAGGAAGAAGAACTCGACCATGGCCGGGATCTCGCTGAGTATCGCGACGCGCTCTTGGACGAGCGGGGCGACCTTCGTATACAGCGCCGCAGAGAACTGGTCCTCGCTCCAGGCGGGTTCGCGGTCGCTCGGACGCCAGTCGGTGCTCCAAGGGCGAACCCACGGAGCGCTTGCTCGAATGAACTCATCAACGGAAAGTGCTCGCACGTACTCACCGTTCATGTGCCGCAGCTTCTTCACGTCGAAAAACGCCGGCGAATGGGATACATCCTCGAGGCGGAACTGCTCGATGAGCGTCGATAGCGGGACGATCTCTTCATCGCCGCGCGGACTCCAGCCAAGGAGCGCCAGATAGTTGACGAACGCGGAGGGCAGATATCCCTCGTCGCGATACATCTCGGTGGCGACGGGGTCTTTGCGCTTGGAGAGCTTCTTGCGCTGCTCGTTCACGAGGAGCGGCAAGTGCGCGTACAAGGGCAACGGCACTGGCGAACGGGTTGCCTGGTTCAGCGCTTCCCAGAGCATCATCTGCTTGGGCGCATTGGCCAGGTGCTCTTCGCCGCGAATGACATGAGTGATGCGGTCGTGGCGGTCGTCGGTGACGTTCGCCAGGGCGTAAAGAACGGTGCCCGATGAGCGCGCGACGACGAAGTCGTCGATCAGGGCATTTTCGAACTCGACGTCGCCGCGCACCAGGTCGTGCACGACGGTGACGCCCTCGCGAGGGGTCCGGAAACGCAGTGCCGTGGTCGTATCTCGCTCGAGTCCGCGGTCGCGGCAGAACCCGTCATAGCCGGGAGGCTTTCCGGGACCCTTGCGCTCGTCGACCTGTGCGGGCGTGCAGTCGCAGTAGTAGAGGTAGCCGTTGCGGCGAAGCAATTGGGCCGCGCTGTCGTGGGCCGCGATGTTGTCGCTTTGGCGAAACGGCCCTTCGTCGAGCGTGAGCCCGAGCCAGGACATGGCCGAGTAGATGCCTTCCACCCACTCCTCGCGGTCGCGGGTCGCGTCGGTGTCTTCGACTCGCAGTATGAAGACGCCGTCAGACGTTTGGCGAGCGAGCAGCCAGTTGAACAGCGCGGTGCGAGCCGATCCAACGTGGAAGTAGCCGGTCGGCGAAGGCGCGAACCGGACCCGAGGCCCGCTCATCCGCTATTCCTCAATGGAGATAGCGCCGTTGGGACATCCGGCGACGGCTTGGCGGAGCCGATCGTCAAACTCCGGTCCGGGGTTTTCGTTCAAGACGTACAGAAAACCGTCGTCACGAACTTCGAACACCTCGGGGGCGATACCCATGCAGACACCATTCGAAGTACACAGATCAAAGTCGACGTGAACTTTCACGACCCCTCCTTTTGGTCCAGCGTAGTTGAGCGTTCTCTTCATTTGAAAGCCGAGTGAACAGCGCGCGCCACTGTCTATGCTCGCTGCGAACAAAGGAGAAGCATGAATCAGCGAATGCTCGGATCACTCTCGGTCTCTGAAGTCGGCCTCGGCTGCAACAACTTCGGCGCGCGCTTGGACCAAGTCGGCGCACAGGTCGTCGTCGACGCGGCGATCGAGTCCGGAGTCAACTTCTTTGACACCGCTGATATCTATGGCGCCACCCAATCCGAGGTCTTCCTCGGCGACGCACTCGGCAGGCGACGCAGCGAGGTGGTCATCGCGACGAAGTTCGGCATGCCCATCGACGACACACACTTTGGCGCGAAGCCCGACTACGTGCGCGCAGCGTGCGACGACTCGTTGCGCCGTCTCAACACCGACTACATCGACCTTTACCAGCTGCACTACCCCGACGACAAGACGCCGATCGCCGATACCATTGGGGCGCTCCAAGAGCTGGTCGCAGCGGGCAAGGTGCGCGAGATCGGCTGCTCGAACTTCACCGCTGATCAGCTTCGCGAGGCCAAGGCGGCAGCGGGCAGCGGACCCTCGTTCGTCTCCGTGCAGAACCAGTACTCCTTGCTTGAGCGAGCGCCGGAACGTGATGGCGTGCTCGACGTCTGCGAAGAGCTCGGCATTGGCTTCCTGCCGTTCTATCCCTTGGCGAACGGGCTCCTCACGGGCAAGATTCGCCCTGGCGAGCCGCTTCCCGAAGGTACTCGTCTGGCGAACATGCCGAAAGAGCGCAGCGTGCACTGGCTGAGCGACGAGTTCTCTTCCTGCGTGCGTTCCCTACTCGAGTACTCAGAGGACACGCACATTCCGATGCTCAACTTCGCCTTCTCGTGGCTCTTGCGTCGCCCGGTCATCTCGTCGGTGATTGCCGGTGCGAGCACCGCCGATCAGATTCGCGCGAACGCGAACTCGGTGCAAGAGCTCACCGACAACCAGATCGAGGAACTCAACCGGCTGACGGTGACGGAAGGCTAAGAGGCCTTAACGACCGCGACGATCTTGGTCAGGGTGTCCTTGGCGTCGCCAAAGACGAGCAGCGTCTTCGGGTTGTACAGCAGCTCGTTGTCAATCCCCGCGAACCCGGGGCGCATCGAGCGCTTGAGGAAGACCACGTTCTCCGCCAGGTCTGCGTGGATGATCGGCATGCCGTAGATCGGGGACTTCGGGTCGTTCGTCGCGGCCGGGTTGACCGTGTCGTTAGCCCCCACCACTATCGCCACGTCAGCCGTCTGGAGCTCGGAGTTCGCCTCGTCCATTTCGAGCAGATCCTCATAGGGGACGTTCGCTTCGGCGAGCAGCACGTTCATGTGTCCGGGCATGCGACCCGCAACCGGATGAATCGCGTAGAAGACTTCGATCCCCTTGCTCTCCAATTCGTTGGCCAGCTCGTGCAGGACGTGCTGGCCTTGGGCGACGGCCAGACCGTAACCCGGGATGATGACAACTTTGCTGGCAAAGCTGAGGAGGACGCCGACGTCTTCGGGCGAGCCGGAGCGAACGCTGCGCCCCTCGGTGCCATCGGCCCCGGTCGCCGTGATGTTCGAACCGAACGCGGAGAAGAGGACATTCGACAAGCTGCGTCCCATGGCCTTGCTCATAAGTCGCGTGAGCAAGATGCCCGACGCCCCCACGAGGGTCCCGGCGATGATCAGCAAGTTCGAGCCGAGCGTAAAACCCGACGCCGCAACGGCAAGCCCCGTAAAGGAGTTGAGCAGAGAGATGAGCACCGGCACGTCCGCGCCGCCAATCGGCAGCACAAAGGCAATGCCGAGCACGAAGGCGACGGCGAGCAGGATCCAGAGCAGCGCCGCCGAGCCGTTCACGAGAATCGTGAAGATGAGCGCCAACGCGCCAAGTCCAATGACGGCGTTGATGATCTGCTGACCGGGATAGGTCACCGGGCGACCCGTCATGAGCTCTTGAAGTTTTGCGAAGGCGATCGAAGAGCCCGAGAATGAGACGGTCCCAATCAGGACGCCGAGCAACACCTCGAGCGTCACGTACGTCGCGGGGTGGCTCGACTTGATGTGCACGAACTCGGTGATCGATACCAACGATGCTGCCCCGCCACCGACGCCGTTGAAGATCGCCACCAACTGCGGCATCGCGGTCATCTCCACAAAGCGCGCGGTCGGCACCGCGATGACCACGCCGATCAACATGGCGAGCAGGATGAGCCATACGTGGTGCAGCGGGTGACCGTCGACGTATTTGAAGAACGTGGCGACGATGGCGACGAGCATGCCAAAGGCCGCGACCATGTTGCCGTAGCGAGCCCGCTTCGGACTCCCGAGGCCCTTCAAGGCAACGAGGAACGTCGTCGCCGAAAAGAGGTACAGCAGGTCAATGAGGGTTTCACGACTCACTGTGACGCCTCGTCAGACTTCGCCTTTGGGGTCTTCGGCTGGCGTGGCTTGAACATCTCGAGCATGCGGTCGGTGACTACAAAGCCGCCCACGACATTCAAGGTCGCGAGAATGACGGCGAGAAAACCCAGCACCTCTTCGAGGTTGGTGTTGGCGGCGCCAAGGATCAGCATGGCCCCCACCAGGATCACGCCGTGGATGGCGTTGGACCCGCTCATCAGCGGGGTGTGCAGGACGCTCGGCACTTTCGCGATGATCTCCGTACCCACGAACGCCGTTAGCACGAGGACGGTGAAGTACTGCAGCAAGACGTTCATTCGGCGCTCTCTTTCGCTTCTGTCGTGATCGGCACGTAGGTTGCGCCGAGCACTTCGGCCGTCGCGGCGTGGGTCAGTTCGCCCGCGCGAGCGAGCGTGACGCCGATCACGATCTCGTCACTCCAGTCGGGCTTCACCTCGCCTTTCGCCCCAAAAAGTGCGAGGAGCTTCACCACATTGTTGGAATACATGAAGCTCGCGTGCGTTGCCATCTCGGCGGGCGGGTTGGTGAGTCCGACGATGCGCACGCCGTGGTGCTCGACCACTTCGCCCGCCTTGGTGAGTTCGCAATTGCCGCCACCATCAGCCGCCATGTCGATGATGAGCGAGCCGTCGGCCATGGCCTCAACCATCGCGGTCGTCACAAGTATCGGTGACTTGCGCCCCGGCACCGCGGCCGTAGTGATCACCACATCAGACCCCGCGACTTCGCCGGTGAGGGCTTGCTGCTGCTGTTCTCGTTCTTCGGGCGTGAGTTCGCGCGCGTAGCCTCCCGCGGCGTCCGCCGTCACACCGAGCTGTACGAAGGTCGCGCCAGCCGATTCGGCCTCTTCTTTCGCGGCGGTACGCACGTCGTAGGCGCGCACCTTTGCGCCAAGGCGCTTCGCCGTCGCGATCGCCTGAAGGCCGGCCACTCCAACGCCCATGACGAGGACTTTTGCGGGCCGGATCGTACCTGCGGCCGTCGTCAGCAGCGGGAAGAAACGATCGAGGTATGACGCACCCGCAAGCGCCGCGCGGTACCCAGAGACGGTCGCTTGCGAGCTCAGCGCGTCCATGTATTGGGCTCGCGAAATCCGCGGCAGCAGGTCAAACGAGGCGACCGTGATCTTGCGTTCATTGAGTGCGCGAACGACGTCAAGTGCGAGAAGTGGCGAGAGGAAGGAGAGCGAGAGCGAACTCTCAGGTAGGCGAGCGACCTCGTCGAGGGTCGGGGCGTTGACGCGGAGGTTGACGTCGCCACTCGCGGCGTCGACGATCGTCGCGCCAGCCGTTTGATAGGCATCGTCAGCGAAGTGCGCCAGGTCCCCGGCACCGCGCTCCACCTCGACCTGCCAGCCGTCAGCGACGAAGGTCTTCACGGCGTCGGGCGTAAGGGCGACGCGAGTCTCGCCGGGACGAGATTCTTTGAAGAGCGCGATTTTCACTCTTTTGTTTTAGCAGGCGAGCCCGCTGTCGCTCTGAGGAAAAACTTAGGCGTTCGAACAGAAGCTGACGACTTCGCGACTCACACTCGACGCCGCTTCGAGTGGAATCCAGTGGCCCGCTCCTTCGAGGCGCACGTATCGAAACCCATTCGCGCAGTAATTCCCCGAATCGATCATCTGGCCTTCGCCGAGTGCGAAATCCCCACTCGACCAGATCCCGAGCACCGGCACCTCAATCGCGGGGAGCACCGGAAGGGGTCCGACGAACGCGTTGGGTGCGACGTTCGCCCGGTACCAGAGCAGATGCGTTCTCATCTGACCGTCACGCTCAAGTTCCTTGATCACCGCCTCGGCGCGGGGATGACCGGTCCAACGGCGCATCGCTTCGTAGTCGTTCTTACGAAGAAATGCCTCGCCAACTCCTTCAAATTGAAAGAGCAGCATGTACCAGCTCTTTATCTGCTGAGAGATTCCCGCCCCGTAGAACGCGGTGGGGTGCCCCACGGAGAGAACGACCAGACGCTCAACGAGGTCGCCTCGATACGCTGCGACCGCCCAGGCGAGCGCGGCGCCCCAATCGTGACCCACGAGGGTGACCTTCCCGCCTCCCAGCGCATCAACGATCGACACGACGTCGCTGACCAGGTGGTGCATTCGATAGTCATCAACCTCGCTCGGCTTGTCGCTTTGACCGCATCCACGCAGATCGGGAACGGCCACGCGAAACCCCGCGGCGATGAGCTTCGGCGCCACTTCGTCCCACAGCGCGGAGGTGTCGGGCCACCCGTGGAGCAAGAGCACGAGCGGACCCTCCCCATCGACCGTGACGTGCAGGTTGACCTCGCCGTTTCGTACCGTGAGTGCGTCCATCCCGTGACCGTACACGCAAGGAGTAGACCGTCGGTATGAATGCATTCGTGCTCAACGTCGCGACGCCGGTTGGGATGTTCGGCGTCGCGGGCACCGACGACACCCTCAGCGCGCTCTTCCTCCCGCACGAGTGCCATCGTGCATCCAAAGGAGCCACGCCGCGCATGGTGGCCAATGCGACATCCCAACTAGAGGAGTACTTCGCGGGCGCGCGTCAATATTTTGAACTGCAGCTCGGTGACGTTGACGCCACGGACTTTCAACGCGACGTGTGGCGCGCGCTCGTGGCGATTCCCTACGGAGAAGTACGGTCCTACGCGCAGGTGGCCGAGAGCGTCGGACGCCCACGCGCCTCGCGAGCAATCGGCAACGCGAATCACGTCAATCGCTTTCCGGTCGTCATTCCCTGCCACCGAGTGGTCGCCGCGAACGGACTGGGCGGCTACGGCGGCGGTGATGACGTGAAGCGCTATCTCCTCGCGCTCGAAGGGACCAAGCTCTAAGCCTCGCCCTCGGGATGCGTCGAGTCGAGCGCCGCGCCGTCGATAAATTCTTCCAGCAGCACTTTTCGCACTGCGGTCGAGACGAGCGCGCCATCGGGCACGTGCGTCGCGAGCAGTCGAACGGCGGCGCGACGAGCTACCCAGAGAAGCAAGAACGCAGAGGGAACTTCAATGAACACGGCGAGCGCCACGCTCTGCACTTCGTCGCCGTGGCTCGCGGTCGTGATGTCAAACCAGGCGTCGAGGAGGAACATCGTGGCAGCCGCAATGGAGAAGACAATCAGCACCGCTCGATGTCGCCACGCCGCCCATGCTGCGCCGAAGAGCATCGCAATCTCCGCGACGTCGAGGCCCACCCACGCAAGTGCCCAGTGATCGGCCACGTAGTGGCGCGGGAGCTTCCAGCCCAGGTACACCGCCCACACGATCTCGAGCCCCGCACCGATAAGGAGCGCTGCCAACAGTCGATCGCGCCTCGAATGGGGCACGAATCGAACAAACATGGTTAGCCCGCGACGGGGACCGGGTGCTTGAGCGCGTTGAACATGAGAGGTGTCGCCACTGCGACCGCGCGGCGTTCCTCATCGCTCAAAACGGCGAAGCACGCGGCCATGGCGGTGTTCGTCAACTCTTCGGCCCGCGATTTATGATTCACCAGCTCGTCGTTCACCGACGGAGCGTCGTCCTCTTTATATCCGTGGAGCGCAAACACGCCAGGGTCTTGGAGATAGCAGGCGACGATCGGCTCGAGTCCGACTTCGCGCGTCGCGTAGATGTGGAGCCCTCCCCGCAGTTCGCGAAGAAAGATCGTCGCAAGGTACGCCGTGTGCAACGGGTCACTCGGAGCGGGGAATGCGAGGTAGCCGTCAACGAGCGGGCACACGCCGGGATCTTGTAGTTCGACCATGCGCCGTACCGCCGTCGCGAAGTCGGACAGCGTCGATGGATCGACGCCGCCAAAGGTGCGTTCGGCGAACGCGTACGCCGCGCGCACGTGCTCCTTCGCAATCTCGATGGGGTCAGCCTTGGCCTTCGCATTCGTCCACACGAAGTCAATGACCGAGGGGTGAAAGAAATAGAAGACGTCTTGGACTGTCTCGGTGCCGACGTCGCCGAGCGTGCCAGCACGACCGAGGCCGTAGAACTCATAGACGTTGAGACCGAGCTCCTTGCCAGCAGCCTGGGTCAAGGGATCAAAGTAGAAGCTCATGCCGAGCACCTGCATCGGTTCTGCGGTCAGTGCGGCGAGCGTTTCGGCGTCCATGGTGAAGACACTACGTCCTCTCATTCGAGCGGATTCCGTCTCGACGAACGCGCAGCTCGATGCGTGATCCGGCGCCTACTTCTACGAAGCGAGCGGATCCTCCGTGGCGCCGGGCAATCTCGGTGACGATCGCGAGTCCGAGTCCGGTGCCTCCCGAACGTCGCGAGCGCGCAGAGTCGGCGCGCGTGAAACGTTCGAAGAATCGCGAGCTGTCGGCCACGTCAATGCCCTCGCCGTCATCGCTCACGATGATCACCGCCTCCGGGCCCTCGAAGTGCGAGTCGAAGGTCAGTTCGCGCTGGGCATAGCGCATTGCGTTGTCGACGACGTTGCGAATCATGCGCTTGAACATGGTCGGATCGCCCATGACGCGCGTGGGAGCGACGGCCGAGGTGTCGACATTCAGCTCGCTCAGCGACCGCACGCGCGTCGCCTCTTCATAGAGCAGATCGTCGAAGTCCACTTCGAGGTAGTCGGAGTCCACGTGATCCTCGTCGTGGCGGGCGAGCCAGAACAGGTCGCCGATGATGCCGTCGAGCCGCCGACCCTCACGCATGATGACGTCGGCGACCTCGGGCCAGTTCGCACCGGCGGGATCACCCGTCGCCCGTTCGGTGGTGGCGAGCAAGGTGGTGAGCGGACTTCGCAGCTCGTGGCTCGCGTTTGAGACGAACTCCTGCTGGAACCGTGACGCCGACTCCAATCGGTCGAGCATCTCGTTCACCGTTCGCGCGAGGCGCGCGATCTCGTCGTCGCCGCCTGTCAGCGGGACGCGTTGCGTGAGGTCTTGAGCGGCGATGGCGTCGACCCGTCGTCGAATTGACTCGACCGGCGCAAGCGCGAGACCGATGCCGAGCCAGATCAGTCCGCCCGACACAAGCAACAGCAGCGGAAACGAGATCAGGAGACTTGCCAGCAGCACCTTGACGCTGTGCTCGATCGGGCCGCCGTAAATGTACCCGAAGACCAGCCCCTGGCCTCGCTTGGTCGAGATGCTCGCCACCTGCCCGGAGCTGAGCTCGTCCAGCGTTGGTTCGGTCTGGCTGTTGTGGATGTAGTCGACGCCCAGCCCGCTGCCCGCCGCAAAGTCGACGAAGGGCTTCGCCAGCACCGGAGCGTTGGCGATCGCCGAACTCGCCGCCCATACCTGGGTGCCCGCGTTGTTGGTGACTTGGACGACCACGTCGCCCTGAGTGGAGAGCACGACGACGCGCTTGACCGCCGTCTGGGCCGAGGCAAAGCGCATCTGAGTCTGTTCCATCACCGCGTCGATCTGGTTCGAGGCCTGCGTGAGCAGGGAGCGGTGCACGAGGTTGACGAGGGCGATTCCGGTGAAAGTCAAGATGACCGCGATCGCCGACACAAAGATGACCGTCAATCGAGCCCGGACCGAGAGCTGACTCTCGCGTGCCACTAGGCGTCTCGCGCGCTGTATCCGAAGCCCCGCACCGTACGGATGATGGACGGTTCGTTGGCTGCGTCAATCTTCTTGCGTAAATAGCCGACGTAGACCTCGACGATGTTCTGATCACCGTCGAAATCACTGCCCCACACCGTGAGCAAGATCTCGGACTTGGACAGGGTGGTGTTCGCGTGGCTCATCAGATATTCGAGCAGTGAGAACTCTCGCGGCGTGAGCGAGACCGATCGACCGTACGAGCTGACGTGACGGCTGATCGGATCGAGCGACACTTGGCCGACGCTCAGCTGCTGGGGACGACCGCGCTCCTGGCGGCGCAGCAGGGCGTGCAATCTGGCCATCAGGACCGATCGTTCGAAGGGCTTGCGCAAGAAATCATCGGCGCCGACGTCGAGGCCCTCCACCTCGTCCCACTCGCCCTCTTTGGCGGTCAGCATCAAGAGCGGAGTGAGCACGCCCGCAGCGCGAAGTTCCTGGCAGACCCGAAAACCGCTGCGTTTGGGCAGCATGATGTCGAGCACGATCAGGTCGAACGTTCCCGTGAGGGCCGCTTCGAGACCGGCGTCACCGTCGTAGTGCTGTTCGACGACGTAGCCTTCGTCGACCAAGAGCCCAGTGACCGCACTCGCTAGGTCGTGATCGTCCTCGACGAAGAGCACCCTGCGAGGTTCATCACTCATTGCAGGTAGAGGTTACCGTTGGTCCCTTCTTCGACCTTCAGCTTGGTGAGACCGTGCGGTGCAGGCCCCACAATGACGTGACCATTGCTGACCTCGAACTCTGAACCGTGACAGGGGCAGATGATGATCTTGTTGGCGCTCGAGTAGCCAACGGTGCATCCCATGTGGGGACAGACCGCGTTGTAGGCGACGAAGTCGCCCGTCGCCGTGTGGACCACGAGGCCCGGTTCGCCGTTCGAGGGAATGGTGAAGGCGGCCGATGAGTTGTCCGGCAGCGACGCCACCGATCCGAGCAGCTTGCCTTTGGGCGCCGCGACTGGTGTGGTTGTCGTCGTCACGCTTCCTGGCGCGGTTGTCGTCGTCACGCTTCCTGGCGTGGTCGTCGTGGTGGTAGCCGAAGGCGACAGCGTGACCGGCGTCGTTGATTTTGGCGCCGGTGCGTCGCCAATGAGCGAACCGGTGTCCGCCGCGGCTCCCCCGACAATGAGCACGGCGGCGGCGGCCGATGCAGCGGCGGTCGCGCCAACGATCAGCGAGCGACGGTCGATCGCGTCAAGCGACGTGCGAATGGCGAGCGGCGCACGCCCTCCAATTAAGACCGGACAGACAGCCGCGTCACAGGCCAGTCCGCCTCGCGCGGCGCAGGCCCCCGCAACGTAGTTCCCACAGATCGCCTGGACCGTCGAGAACGGGATCGCAACGAGTTCAGGTGAGGGCTGGCCCGCTTTTCTCGCCACGCGCTTTTGTATCCACGCGTCCAATGAGAGTCGCGTTCCCCCGCCCGCGATGATGAACGGCATCCAGGCAAAGAAGAAGACAATGTCGGCGCCCGTGAAGTACGGCGAGGCGTGAAAGCTCACCGTTAGAAACAGGCTGAGCGAGAGAACCAAGCCACCGAGTGCGGCAACGCGAGTCCACAACCCAACGAGCGTGCCAAGTCCGATCGCGATCTCACTGAAGGCGATCACGAGGCCGATCGGTTTCGCAATGCCCTCGAGATGGCTCAAGATCGCGTGAATGGGACTGGTGTGCGAGGCGGCGATGAGCTGAGATTGGATCGAGATGGGGCTCGTCTTCTTGAAAAAGTTCGGATTCGCGAGCTTTTGCATGCCCGCGTAGAGGAACGTGGCACCAATGAAGGCACGCAGCGGCACCAGCGCCCACTCGCTGAGCGACCACGCGCGAACAGGCGCATTAAACGGAAGGCGCCGCTCGGGACCGCGCAACGCCTGATCGTTCTCTTCATCTGACACGCATTCATCGTACGACAGGCCGCATTGCCCCTTTCGAGCGCCCATCCGCACGGCGGGCGTTGTATCCACCACAATGGTCAGGTGTCAACCGCCTCAGTCGTCTCTTTTCTGCTTGAAAAGATTCAAGATCTGCCGGGCATCCTCGTCTACTGCCTCGTTGCGGTGCTGGTCTTCGGTGAGGCGGCCCTGTTCATCGGATTCATACTGCCCGGTGAAACCGCCGTCATCGTCGCCGGTGTCGTCGCGAGCAGGGGTCACGTTAACGTCGTCACACTCTGCGTCCTCGTGGTGGTCTCCGCGATCGTGGGTGACACCGTCGGTTACGAGGTCGGAAGAAAATACGGCGAGCGCCTGATCGCACTTCCGCTCGTGCGCTCTCGCCGCAAGGGCATCGAGGGCGCCCTCGAAGGCCTTCGCCGCCGAGGTCTGATTTACGTCTTCGTCGGGCGCTTTACCGCGTTCCTGCGCGCGGTGATGCCCGGACTCGCGGGCATGAGCCGACTGCCGTATCGACGATTTCTCCTGGCGAACGCCTCCGGCGGGGTGCTGTGGGGCATCGGGTACACCTTGCTCGGCTATTTCGCGGGCACGGCACTCAGCTCCATCGAACGAGTGTCGGGTTGGGTAGGCATCGGGATACTGGTCATCGTGATCGGGGTCGTCGTCTCTCTCTACTTCGCGAAGCGACGCGCCGAGGCGCGGATCGAGTCAGCGCTCAATCTCCCTAACGACGATGACGGCGACTCAACGAAAGGCGCTGAGTAGCTCTTCTGACGCATTGATGCGCCACTCGCTCCCGTGCTGGACGAGCAGTCCCTGAGCGACGCTCGTCGGGCCAGCGCCGCGGAGGAGTGATCGCACGTAGATCTCGGCGACGTCAAGGGAGCGTCGCGCCTCGGACAAGTCCTCGGCCGCGACGTCGAGCGTCGTCACCGCACTGGAGGGGACGAGCCGTCGCCCGACAAGCTCGTCCTCGCGCAGGGACGAAAATATGCGCTCGATCTGCGCGTGCGCGAAGGCTGCGTCGTTGAGCGCGCTCTCGCGCCACGGCGGGGCTTTACCGGTGAGAAACCCGCGCGTGACGAGCTCATTTGATTGGGTAAAGGCGAGAAATCCCGTGGCCCATTCACCGAACGTCTCAACCATTCGCCGCGCGTGGTCGAGGACGTACGGAACCGTCCAGGGCAAGATCCAGGCCTCGAGACCAAGCCATGAAGGCCAGACCGCATCAATGATGGCGATCGTCACGTCGAGGTCGAGTCCGCGGGCGTAGCGGATGACCTCGCCGTATCGCGCGAGGACCGCTTCGTCGACCATCCCACGGCGAGGCTCGATGCGCGCCCACTCGAGGGTGAGCCGCACGCCGTCGACGCCGAGCGCCGGCACGAAGTCGAGCACGGTTTCGTAGTTGCGCCACAGGCCATCGGCGTTGCCCGGTCCGGCGTGACGGCCCAGTGCGATAGTCGGTGAATAACAGGTCATGGGTTCGCCCACGCGATCGAACCCACCTTCCACCGCGTAGCCCTCCAACGTCACGAGCAGTCGGTTTCGGTTGTCCATCGCGTCAGTTTCTCACGGCGCACGCGAGCGGTAGCGTTCGAACAGCGCGAGAGCCAACCTGAGGAGGCGCCATGGCAGACGAGATCCTGAGCGAACGACGTGGGCACGTTGAGATACTGACCATCAACCGTCCAGAAGCACGCAACGCGATCAACCGCGCGACAGCGGTCGCGCTCGGTGACGCACTCGATCGCTGCGAGCTGGACGACGACGTCTGGGTGGTTGTGCTCACGGCTGCGGGCGACAAAGCGTTCTCTGCGGGCATGGACTTAAAAGCATTTGCCACGGGCGAATTCCCGATCACCGAGAAGGGGTTCGGGGGCATCACGAAGCGCGAATTCGCAAAGCCCCTCATCGCCGCCGCGAATGGCTCGGCGCTCGCGGGCGGTTTCGAGATGATGATCAGCTGTGACATGGTCGTCGCGGCTGATCACGCAAAATTCGGTCTTCCCGAAGCGTCTCGCGGTCTCATCGCCGGGGCGGGCGGGCTCATTCGACTCCCCAAGCGGATCCCCATTGCCGTTGCCTACGAGATGGCCCTTACGTCCGATCCGATCGACGCGGCGCGCGCCTACGAACTCGGGATCGTCAATCGCGTCGTGCCCGGCGACCAAGTCCTCGAGACGGCAGTGGCGCTCGCTGAGCGCATCGCGAAGAACGCGCCCCTCGCCGTACGCACGTCCAAAGACATCATGCGTCGAGCGACCGAACTCACTGAAGATGACGCATGGGTGGTGAACGACGAAGCGTTCGCCATGATCGGACAAAGTGCCGACGCCATGGAGGGCGCCATCGCCTTCGCGGAAAAACGCGAGCCCAACTGGCAGGGGAAGTAAGAAGCGGCTGACTTAGTGGAAGTGGTAGACGAGCGCCGAAGTGACGGTTGCTCCCACCACTACCACCGGGAATGGAGCACGAGCGAACAGCAACCCGAGCGCCACGGCGAGACCCGCTAAACGATGATCGAGCACGATGCGAGTCTTGTCGACGAGACCCTCCGCGATGACGAGCGCACCGAGCAGTGAGATCGGCACCAACGCGTTGATGCGCTGCAAGCGCGGATGTGCAAGCCACGCCTCGGGTATGTAGTAGCCGACCAATTTGATAGCGAAACAAAGCATGCAGGTCGCCAACAGGACAATCCACGAGGTGGAGGCGCTCATCGTTCCCGCCATCCGAACACGAAGGCGACGAGCACGCTCGCGATAATGGGAAGTCCGGCGGGAAGCCATGGCGTCACGAGCAGCGCAAAAACCATCGACGAGACGGCGACCGCGCGGAGGTAGTTATCGGTGAGCCTCGGCCAGAGAAGACCAAGGAACGCGGCCGGCACCGCCGCGTCGAGACCCCAGGTCGCCGGATTGCCGAGCGCCTTGGCGCCAATCGCACCGAGCAAAGTGAAGATGTTCCAAAAGAGGAAGCATCCGGCCCCAGTCAGCCAAAAGCCGCGCCGCACCGCGCGAGCGCCTCTCGGCGTTTGCGTGAGCGCCACCCCGGTTGATTCATCGATCGTGATGTGGGCTGCCGCAACGCGACGGAGCCCTTTCACGCGGAGACGAGGAGCCATTTGAATGCCGTAGAGGGTGTTCCTCGTGCTCAACATCGTCGCCACGGCGATCGCGCTCAGGGCCGTTCCCCCCGACGCCACGACTCCGACGGCGGCAAACTGGCTGGCTCCGGTAAAGGCAAAGAGAGAGAAAAGACAGGTTTGCAGGACGCTGAAACCCGCGGACACGCCGGCGGCCCCGAAGGCGACGCCGTAGGCCCCGACGGTGAGAGCGACACTCAACGCATCACGGAAGGTCTCGCGCGGTGGCGCAGGCGCCTCTTCGTTCGACATCCGATCATTCTGTCCTAGCCTGATGAGGGCCATTGCGCCCGCTCGCCGCGTTACCCATCCTGAAGAGCACTACTGTGGCCTTTACGACACGTCGAAGGAGATGATCGTGTTCCTTGGAGATATTTTTGGACCGGACCTCTTGGTCGTGGTCATCGTCATCGCCGTGCTGATCTTTGGGGGCGCCGCGATACCGAAGTTGGCTCGAAACCTGGGCAGTGCGAAGACTGAATTCGAGAAGGGCCTGAAAGACGGCAAGAATTCGGGAGCGACGCAGGCCACCGACGCAAACGAGACGAAGACGCCCGACACCGACAAGTAATTCTCGGTGGACATCGTTGATCTCGCCGATCGCCTCTGGCGCGGCGAAGATCCAACTCAAAAGACGAATCCGCTGGGTCAGATTGGTCACGCCGAGGAGATAACCGGCGGCGTCGCGTTTCTGCCGAATTTCGGTAACTGCACCGCCATTGCCACTGATGACGGTCTCGTCATGGTCGATACCGGCTCGATCATGACCGCAGAACACGTGTTTCGCGAAGTGCGCTCGTGGAGCAACCAACCACTGCGCTATGCCATCTACTCACACGGCCACATCGATCACGTCTTTGGGGTCGGACCCTTCGACGACGAGGCGTCGGCGAACAACTGGGGGCGCCCGCGCGTCATCGCCCACCGTCACGTCCCTCAGCGCTTCGAGCGCTACGTGATGACCGCGGGCTACAACCAAGTCATCAATCGACGCCAGTTTGGGGTCTCCACGCTCGAGTGGCCCGTCGAATACCGGTTCCCGGATGAAACCTACGAGACAACCCACGAGTTCGTGGTGGGATCCAGCACATTCCGGCTCCAGCACGAAAAGGGCGAGACCGACGACGCCACGGTGACGTGGCTCGCCGATCGTCGGGTTCTCTGCTCCGGCGACCTCTTCATCTGGAATAGCCCCAATGCGGGCAATCCTCAAAAGGTCCAGCGCTACCCGCTCGAGTGGGCCCAGGCCCTTCGGCGTATGGCGGCGCTCGACGCCGAGTTTTTGTTGCCTGGCCACGGACTTCCCATCTTTGGGCGTGCGCGCATCAATCAGGCGCTGGGTGAGACGGCCGAGTACTTGGAGAGCCTGGTCGAACAAACCCTCGCACTCATGAATCAAGGCGCGCGCCTCGCAGATATCGTCTCAAGTGTCGTCGTGCCGCGGCATCTCGCCGACCGGCCCTACCTTCAGCCGTTCTACGACGAGCCCGAGTTCATTGTGCGAAATATCTGGCGCCTGTACGGCGGGTGGTGGGATGGAAATCCGGCACACCTTCGCCCCGCCAACGATCGCGCGATCGCGCGCGAACTTGCCGAGCTCGCGGGTGGCGCCACGTGCCTCGCCGAGCGCGCCGAGCGGTTGCTCGAAGACGGCGTTGACGAGGAACTTCGACTCGCAGGCCACCTGGCCGAGATGGCGTGGCTCGCGACACCCGGCGACGAGGGAATTCAGCGTGTGCGCCAACGTGTCTTCGCCGCGCTCGCAGCCAGCGCGACCTCCACAATGTCGCGCGGCGTTTTTCGCTGGGCCGAGCGCGAGTCCACCGGTCCCATCGACTGAACCGTCAGTAAAAACCGAGACATGATTCAGTGCCATAACACGCGCGACGAGATCAAGACGCTATAAAAACTGAGTAAGGTTTCCCCTGTGGAACCCTCTACCCTGCCCCCACAGGGAGTCTCAGTTCGCACGCGTCGCTGGCGGCGCGTGCGGCGATTTGTGGCACTCCCGGTTGCCGCCCTCGCGCTTGCGGGATGCACCGTACCGACCTTCGGCGCTTCCCCCGGTGCCACGACCAGTTCTCAGTCCGTCTTCCACTTGTGGCAGGGCTTTTCCATTGGTGCCGTTATCGTCGGTGGCCTCACCACCGTCCTCATTATCTGGGCAGTCTTTCGCTACCGTCGGCGGGGCGACAACATCCCCAAGCAGTCCCAGTACCACCTTCCTCTCGAGGTGACGTACACGATCGTGCCCGTGCTCATCGTGCTCGGCCTCTTCGCTGCGACCATGGTGGTGGAGAATAAGGAAGTCGCCAACCCGAAGACGGCCGTCACGGTCGACGTGAATGCTTTCCAGTGGGGTTGGAAGTTCACGTACCCAGGTCAGAATGTTGTCGTCATCGGCCAGACCACCCAAGATCCCGTGATGGTCATCCCCGAAAACGAGAATGTGCACATCAACTTGACGTCTTCGGATGTCATTCACGGGTTTTACGTGCACGCATTCAACTTCTCTCGATACGCCCTCCCGGGCGTCTTGAACCAGTTCACCTTCCGCGCCGTCCAAACGGGAACCTACGACGGCCAGTGCACGCAGCTTTGCGGTCTCTATCACGCGCTGATGTGGTTCAAGGTGAAGGTTGTGACGCCGAGTCAGTACTCGACGTGGCTGCAGAGTAATTACGACCCGACCGCATACGCGGCGGCCCAAGCCGCTACGAAGCAACAGACGTCGTCCATCGTGCCCACGAAGCCCACCGAAGGGAACAGCTGATGACTGAGCTACTCGAAGCGCCCATCGCCGGAGCACCCCACGGTCCTGAAGGCGAACACGAACACCAAGGCCCGACGGGATTCCTGAAGTGGATCACCTCGACCGACCACAAGGTGATCGGGATGTCCTACACGGTGACCTCGGTCATCATGATGATCATTGGCGGCGCCTTCGCTGAGCTCATCCGCGTGCAGCTCTCGACGCCCAACGGCACGCTCGTTTCGCTCGCCCAGTACAACGAACTGTTCACCATGCACGGCTCGGTGATGATCTATTTGTTCATCGGACCGTTCGCTTTCGGCGCGCTCGCCAACATCATCGTGCCGATTCAGATCGGCGCACCCGACATGGCGTTTCCTCGCCTCAATGCACTCAGCTACTGGCTATATCTCACGGGTTCAATCACCATGTTGTCGGGCTTCTTCGTCGCGGGCGGTGCCGCGAACTTCGGCTGGGTCGCCTACGCACCGCTGTCCAACTCGGTCAATACGCCTGGAGCGGGCGCTGACCTCTGGATTGGTGGACTGCTCCTCACGGGATTCTCCGCCATCTTCACCGGCGTCAATCTGACAGCGACCATTTTCTACCTACGGGCGCCCGGGATGACGATGTTCCGCATGCCGATCTTCACCTGGAACCTGCTCATCACCGCGATTCTCATTCTGCTCGCGTTCCCCGTGCTCACTGCGGGACTCATCATGCTGTACTGCGACCGCCACTTTGGGACGCATATTTTCTCGGTTGCGGGCGGTGGTGTGCCCGTGCTCTGGCAGAACATCTTCTGGTTCTGGGGCCATCCGGAGGTGTACATCCTCGCGTTACCAATATTCGGCATGGTCACCGAGATCATCGCCGTCTTCTCGCGTAAGCCAGTCTTTGGTTATAAGGGCATGATCTTTGCGACCATCACGATTGGCGCACTCTCGCTCGGCGTCTGGGCGCACCACATGTTCACGACGGGCGTGGTGCTGTTGCCCTTCTTCTCGATCATGAGCCTCCTCATCGCCGTGCCGACGGGTATCAAGATGTTCAACTGGATCGGCACTATGTGGCGAGGGGAAGTCTGGTTCTCGACAGCCATGTTGATGGCAGTGGGCTTCCTGTTCACGTTCCTCGTGGGCGGCATCACCGGTATCTACCTCGCGAGCCCGCCGCTCGACTTCTTCACTCACGACACGTACTTCGTCGTTGCTCACTTCCACTCAGTCGTGTTGGCCCTCATGATGGGTGCCATGGGCGCGCTCTACTACTGGGGGCCGAAGCTCACCGGCTACCTATTGAACGAGCGGCTCGGTAAGTCCCAGTTCTGGACGCTCTTCATCGGTGCGCAGCTCTTCACCTTTCCGACCTACCTGCTCGGACTACGCGGCATGCCTCGGCGTGTCGCCGTCTACCCGAACCACCCCGCGTGGCAGAACCTGAACGACTGGGCAACTGTGGGCGCGGTGCTGATGGGCCTCTCGACGATCATCTTCGTCGTCAACATCATGTACAGCTGGAAGAAGTACCCGGCTGGCGACAACCCGTGGGATGGACACACGCTCGAGTGGTTCACGACGTCGCCACCCCCTCACCACAACTTCTACCGTCTGCCCCAAATTCGCTCCGAGCGTCCGACGTGGGACTACAACCACCCCGGCCACGGCGCGGCAGCGCACGGGGAACTCGGCAAGAAGATACTTGAGCACGAGGAGGTCTCGTGAAAGTAGAAGCGAAGTTCCTCATCGGCTTGGGCACATTCTTCGGGCTCATGGGCGCGGTCTATTGGTTCTGGAGCAAGGAAAACGCTGGCAGCGTCATGATCCTCTTTGGCATGGCGCTTTGTTTCTTGCCCGGTAGCTATTACTACTTCTGGAGTCGCCGTATGAAGCCGCGGGCCGAGGATGACCCGAACGCCACCCAAGCCCAAGGTGCGGGTGTCATCGGTGCGTTTCCGGGCACGTCGATCTGGCCGTTCACGCTCGGCATGGGCGCGTTCTTAACGGTGTTGGCTTTGGTTTTTGGCATTTGGCTCTTGGTCCCGGGACTCTCTCTCGTGTTTTGGGCCATCATCGGGGGGACGGCAGAAGGTCGTCGTGGCGGTACGCATTAGCCGTCGCACGACGCTGCCGGTAGCCACTCCGCCGTCACCTCTGCTCGGTGATCGTTTTAGGTGATCGGTGGTGTTTTGTAGCATGAATTCAAAATTGGCGAAGCGGTGTCCAGCGACCAGTGAGGAGTGTCAGTGACGGCCTTAGAAAGTTCCACGAAGGTTCAACTTGGGGGTGCTCGAGGAGGGCCGAAGGACCCGACGCTCCGCCAAGACCGCTGGTGGATCCAACCGGTACTCACCGTGACCGTTCTCACCGCGTTCGTCATCTACTCGACGTGGGCCGCGTTTCAAAACAAGGACTACTTCGTCGGTGCGAATCTTCACCGCGACCTCATCAGTCCGTTCTACTCACCCTGCGTCGGCGGGTCCTGTGTCCCCGGCGCGAAGTTCGCTTTCGCGTGGAACGCCTGGACCATCTCGCCCGCGTTGCTCATCCTCATTTTCCCGTTGGGATTTCGATTGACCTGCTACTACTACCGACGCAGCTACTACCGAGCCTTCTGGTGGTCCCCGCCGGCCTGCGCTGTTGCTGACGCCCACGGCTCGTACTCCGGCGAGACGCGTTTTCCTCTTTTCTTTCAAAATGCGCACCGTTACTTCTTCTACGCGGGTCTCATTTTCAACGGCCTACTCACTTACGACGCGATCCTTGCCTTTCACCAGCCCGGCGACGGCTGGGGGGTCACCGTCGGCACGATCGTGCTCGTGGTCAACGCCACGCTGCTTTGGCTCTACTCGCTGTCGTGCCACGCGTGCCGCCACCTCTGTGGTGGTCAAGTGCGCAGCTTCAAGGCGCACCCACTGCGCTACCGACTCTGGAAGTTTGTGACGCCGCTCAACGCCAAGCACATGAACTTCGCCTGGGCGTCGCTCGTCTTCGTCGCCTTCACCGACGTCTACGTGCGCCTCGTCGCCTCCGGCGTGATCACCGACTTCAAACTCTTCTAAGTAAGGACCTCATGAGCGAATCGTACGAACACCACGAGTACGACGTGCTGATCATCGGCGCGGGCGGCGCCGGTCTGCGCGCCGCGATCGAAGCCGGACAACGCGGACTCAAGGTCGGCATCATCACGAAGAGCTTGCTCGGCAAAGCGCACACCGTGATGGCCGAAGGCGGCATGGCGGCCGCCATGGGCAACGTCTACCCCGAAGACAACTGGATGGTGCACTTTCGCGACACCATGCGCGGTGGCAAGTATCTGAACAACTACCGCATGGCCGAACTGCACGCCAAGGAGGCACCTGAGCGTGTCTACGAGCTCGAGCAGTGGGGAGCCCTCTTTGACCGCACGAAGGACGGCAAGATCCTTCAACGCGACTTCGGCGGCCACCGCTTCGCGCGACTCGCGCACGTGGGTGACCGTACAGGCCTTGAGCTCATTCGCACGCTGCAGCAAAAGGTCGTCTCCATGGGGACCGACGTCTTCATGGAATGCAAGGTCTTAAAGCTCGTCCATGACGACGAAGGACGCATTGCGGGTTGCGTCGGCTACTGGCGTGCGACCGGTGAGTTCGTGACGTTCCAGGCAAAGTCCGTCATTCTGGCAACCGGCGGCGCCGGGAAATCCTGGAAGTTCACGTCGAACTCGTGGGAGGGCACCGGCGACGGTCACGCGATGGCGCTCTGGGCCGGAGCGAAGCTTATTGACATGGAGTGCGTGCAGTTCCACCCAACGGGCATGGTCTGGCCACTCAGTGTTCGCGGTCTTCTGGTTACCGAGAGCGTCCGTGGTGACGGCGGCGTGCTGCGCAACTCGCTCGGCGAGCGATTCATGTTCAACTACGTGCCCGAGATGTTCCGCGCGGAGACGGCCGACACCGAGGAAGAAGGCGACCGCTGGTACGACGACCACAGCGCCGGACGGCGTCCGCCAGAGCTGCTGCCGCGCGACGAAGTGGCTCGCGCTATCAACTCCGAGGTGAAGGCCGGACGTGGCAGTCCCCACGGCGGTGTCTTTCTCGATATCGCCTCGCGGCGAACGCCTGAGTTCATTCGCCGACGTCTCCCGTCGATGTATCACCAGTTCATGGAGCTCGCGGGTGTCGACATCACGCGTGAGTCGATGGAGATCGGCCCGACGTGCCACTACATCATGGGCGGCGTGCAAGTAGACGCCGACACGCAAGAGACCGTCGTACCGGGGCTCTTCGCCGCGGGCGAAGTCGGCGGCGGCATGCACGGCGCAAACCGACTTGGCGGCAACTCGCTGTCCGACCTCATCGTCTTTGGCAAGCGCGCCGGAGCGGGCGCTGCCGAGTACATCGCCGCAGGCCACGCAGCGACCGCCTTCACTCAGTCAGAAGTGGACGACGCGATCGCCGACGCGATCGCGCCATTTTCCCGAGAAGATGGGGAGAATCCCTACGACGTCCAGCACGATCTCCAAGAGATGATGCAGGCATTGGTGGGCATCATTCGCACCGGAAGCGAGCTCGAGGAAGCCACGAGGAAGCTTGACGAGTTCACCGCGCGCGTGAAGAACCTTTCGGTGAAGGGTGGGCGCGCGTACAACCCCGGCTGGAACCTCGCGACCGACCTGCCAGCGATGATCAGCGTGTCAAAGTGCGTGACCCTCGGGGCCACGTTGCGCAAGGAGTCTCGCGGTGGACATACCCGCGAGGATTATCCGACCGCCGACCCAGAGTTCGGCAAGATCAACTTTGCCCAGACGACGGAGGGTGGCAACTGGGACAGTCCAGTGTCCGTCGTCGAGTCGCCGATCTTGATCATGCCCGATGAACTGAAAGCTCTTCTCGAGGAGGCGAAGTAATGGCCGAAGTAACGATGCGAGTCTGGCGCGGCGACGCGAGTGGCGGAGCGTTCGAGGACTACACCATGGAGCAAAACGAGGGCGAAGTGGTCCTCGACGTGATCCACCGCATTCAGGCAACGAAGGCCCCCGACCTTGCGTGTCGGTGGAACTGCAAGGCCGGCAAGTGCGGATCGTGCTCAGCCGAAGTCAACGGTAAGCCCCGACTCATGTGCATGACGCGCATGGACACCTTGCCCAAGGGCCCGGTCACCGTCACACCGATGAAGACCTTCCCGATCATCCGTGACCTCGTCACCGACGTCTCATTCAACTACGTGCAGGCGGCGAAGGTGCCCGCATTGATGCCCCCGCCGATGCCGCCCGACGGATACCGGATGTTCCAGGAGGACGTCGAACGCGGACAAGAGTTCCGTAAGTGCATCGAGTGCTTCATGTGCCAGGACGTCTGTCACGTCATTCGTGACCACGAGGAGAACAAGCAGCACTACGCTGGCCCACGATTCTTCATCCGCTACGCCGAGCTCGAGATGCATCCGCTCGACCAGAACGACCGACGCGATCTCATCCGCGAGGACATGGGTCTTGGCTACTGCAACATCACCAAATGCTGCACCGAAGTCTGCCCGGAGCACATCAAGATCACCGACAACGCGATCATTCCGTTGAAGGAGCGCGTCGTCGATGCCCACTACGACCCGGTCGCCTGGCTCGGTCGCAAGATCCGCCGCAAAGCCAAGACGTCAGCGACCGACGCGGCCGTCCAGCCCGCTCCGTAAGCCATGGCGACCTTCCTCAGCGCGGAGTGGTTCGTCGCGCTGAATGAAACGCTGACTCGTGCGGGCGTTCCACCCCTCGGCGACCGTAGCGATCTTCGCGTGGTGCTCGAATTCGTCGACGGTCCGTCGTCTGCGCCACACGCCATGACCCTCACACTCACCACGAGTGGCGCGATCGCCGAGCCCGGCGATCATCTCGCCGCGGACGCGGTCGTGCGGCTCACGTACGTTGACGCCGAGGCGCTGACGCAAGGGACACTCGAGAGCGCCGTGGCGCTTCGCGAGGGTCGGATAAAAGTGCGAGGCGACGTGCAGGCACTCGCTCCGCTGCTGGATTGGCTCTTGGTATCTCACAGCGCGTAGCGCTGGCTTCCCATCACAGGTATCGAGATCCGGCCAAACACCTTTAGCTGGATTCACTCCGAATCGTCATCGACCTCACATACTTCGATGTCCAGCAGCGTCACGCTCGCACGTCCTCGTTAGGGCCGCGGAACCTGATCGGCAAAGGTTCTCGCGATATCCACGCGGCGCATAAAGGTGACATCCTCAAAGCTTTGGGCGTACTCAATGAAACGCGCCAGGCCATCCGCGCGGGCGGGGTTTCCCGAAATCCGCGGATGCAGGCCAATCGACATCATGCGCCCGACATCGTCACCATCGTTGCGGAGCCGGTCAACGGTTGCTTTGGCGGTTTCGAAGAAGTCCTCGGGGCTGCCGTACCCAGTGCCCACGATGTAACGAGCGTCATTGACCACTAGGGAATACGGAACAACCAGGTGGCTCTTGCCGTCCACGGTGGTCCAGTACGGAATGTCCTCGTTGTAGGTATCAGAGTCGTAAAAGAACCCGCCCTCTTCAACCAGCAACTCGCGAGTATTAACACTCATCTCGCGGCAATACCAGCCGTCGGGGCGCGTTCCAGTCGTGCGTTCGATCGACGCGATCGCGAGCTTTATGGCCTCGCGCTCCTCGTCTCGGTTCATTTCGTAGTGATTGCTCCAGCGGTAGCCGTGGCCCGCCGCTTCGTCGTGACGGCGAGCGAGCTTGGCTGCCACTTCCGGGTTTCGCTCCAACGCAACGGCCGCCGCAAAGAACGTGACGGGGACACCCGACGCGTCAAAGATACGAAAGAGACGCCAGATGCCCGCCCGGGCTCCATACTCGTACATCGACTCAACGGCCAGGTCGCGTTGATCATCGACGGCGAAGGGCAACTCGTACATTCCATCGTTGACACCGTCACCCATGGCGAAGGTCTTCTCTGACCCTTCTTCGTAGTTGACGACGATCTGAATGGCCACCTTGGCCCCATCACGCCAGCGAACCACCGGCGGGTGCTCGCCGTAACCAATGAGATCACGCGGCGGACCGGGAACGTCGCCCACGTCTGTTCGCTGAAAGAACTGTTGATTCATCGCCACGATCTCTCCTTCATTCGTTTCCTAGTCCAGTCCGGCGAGACTACGGGCACCATCAACCACCAAGAGTTGACCGTTCACGAAGGACGCTTCTGCGCTAGCGAGGAACTGGTACACGTAGGCAATGTCTTCGGGCACTCCGACGCGCCCCGCAGGCACTTTTCGGATCGACGCCTCGACGCCCTCCGGGCCGAGCGAGTTAATGGGATCGAGAGTCTGGGGAGTGCGAATCACGCCGGGCGCGACGGCATTGGCCGTGATGCCATCGCCCCCGAACTCGACGGCCAGGGACTTGATGAGACCCACTAATCCGCCCTTAGCCGCTGCATAGTGAGAATGCTCGGGCCATGCGGATACTGTCCCCGCGACCGACGACGTGGCGATCAGCCGTCCGAAGTGTGCCGCCTGCATGTGGGGTATCGCCGCGCGGAACGCCCGCCAGGCGCCATTGAGATCAACGTCCAGCACCTGGTTCCATGCTGCGTCGTCGAGGTCCGCTGACGCAACTTTTCTCGCGATTCCTGCGTTGGCGACCACAATATGCAAGCCACCGAATTCGGCGACCGTCCGTTCGACGATGCGCTCTAGATCCTCGGACTTGGTGACGTCAACCGCTTCCACCACCGCTCGTCTTCCGGCCTTCTCCACCGCGAGGCGGACCGGTTCGACATCGTGTCCGTCGGGGGGATACCAAGCCAGGGCAACGTCTGCTCCCGCCTCGGCGAACACTCGCGCCGTCGCAGCTCCGATGCCCGACGCGGCACCGGTAACGAGGGCTACACGACCCGTGAGATCAAACACTCGCCGTATTCCCTTGTGTCAAGAAGGTCCCGTGGTTCGATCTGAGTTGTTCGCGGTGAGAGCATCTCACCGCGTCACGTCTCCGTGAAGTAGACAAAGGCGATAATGACCTCGCGCCCACCATCGGAATCGGTCCCGGTCACGAGGGCACTGAGCTTCTTCACTCCGTAACCGCCCTACACCGCATTATCATTATCTGGCGCCCAGGCCGTGACGATTTGCGCGCCAGTCGCCATGTCGAATCGGTGTTGCATGAGAAAGATTGACGCGTCGTGCTGTTTAGGGTCATCGCTGGCCACGCAGTCTTCTGCGATCACGACGTAGTAATCATTGAACATCGCGTCGCGAGCTGTCGACTCCACGCAGCCTTCGGTGGTGCAGCCGGTCACAATCACCGTCTCAACGCCGTTGCTGCGCAATAGGAGGTCGAGGTTGGTTCCCCAGAATCCGCTCGAGCGGTACTTCTGCACGACGAGTTCATCCTCCTTCGGCCTGAATTCTTCGGCAAACTCGTGTCCGGGCGTGCCCGGGACCGTGTAGCGCAACGGTGACGGATCCTGTCGAGCGTTTGCGTGCATCAGCAGGTTGAATCGAATTTGAGCGGGTGAGTCGCTCCGACGCCCCGAGAGTTGGGTGTTTTGAATGTGCACCACCAGCACCTTGGCGGCTCGGGCAGCGCCGAGTAGTGATGTCAATCGAGGACGAGACGAGGCGTACATCGAGAGGTCGACGCCCATCGTTCCGAACTGACCGTCGGCGTCAATGAAGTCGTGTTGCATGTCCACCAGCAACAACGCGGTATGTGCAGGATCGATGAGCTCGTTAAGCCCGTCGTAGACATCTTTGTCTTCAACGCGGATCACTGGTCGCCTTCATTCATCTCGTTGTTTCATACGACTTCGTCGGCGTTCGCCTGCTGGTCGTTGGCAGCTCTTTAACACAACAAAAGTCAGATGCTCATCCCAAAGGGGGCCGAACACCAAATGTCTGGTGCTCGGCCCCAGGGGGAACTCTGTTCGCCAACAACTGGGGACTGCGCGCGCCCCTTGTCGACGATCCTCGACTAGAAACGAGGCACCACTCCAAAGCGACGGTGCTCCAGGCTGGGAAGAACTTTGCGCACTTCGGCAACCCGCTCGGGATTGACGTCTACTACTGTCATCCCCTTGCCGTATCCGAGATCTGCCAGTTGGAGCCCAAGTGGATCGAAGGCCACGCTGCGACCAATGGAGGGGACGCCGGTTTCGCCGGGGGCCACTACGTAACAGGTGTTTTCGATAGCCCGCGCGCGAAGGAGCGTCAGCCAGTGCTCTTCTTTGACGGGGCCACTCACCCACGCCGCCGGCACCAAGAGGGCCTGCGCGCCCTCGTCCACCAGCGCCCGATACAGCTCCGGGAAGCGCACGTCGTAACACAACGACAGCCCGAAGCGAACTCCGGCCACGTCGATGGTCACGACGCCGCTGGTTCCGCGTTCGGTCGTGTCAGATTCTTTCAGACCAAACGCGTCGTAGAGGTGAAGCTTGTAATAGGCGGCAAGCACTTCTCCGTTGGCAACAGCCACCAGCGTATTGAAAGATCGTCCTTCGGGCGCAGGCACTTTGGTGCCGGCAACAATGACGATATTGCTGTTGCTCGAGGCCTTGGCCAGCGCGGACACGAACTCCCCGTCGAGTTCTTCGGCGTAATTGGTTTTCTCACTGGGATCCAGAAAGCGCTTCAGGCAACTTTCGGGAGCCACCAACATGTCTGCGCCCTGTGCGGCAGCAGCCGTCGAAAAATCTACAATCGTTTGAGCGTTCTCCGCGGGGTCAGGACCAACCGCAAACTGGCAGAGTGCAACACGCATACTGCAGCCTCACTTTCAATATGTCTGTATGGATGAATCACTACGTACTGCGTGGATGAAGCCGGCTAAACAATTGGGTCAACCGATGGCAGAAAGCTTTCCCGAAGCCTTGGCCCATGGGGCTTTGGCGGTCTGCTTGTCAAACTCCTCAACGAATGCGGCGCCGAATCCAACGATTCGCTCGACCCAAACTTCGCCGATTTCCTTGGTGGCCACTGTCAGATCGCCACTCGCTCCGGTGGGGTTGACCTCGGAGGTGTCCCAAAACATGGTGCCGTCAACACTCTGGCCAGGCACGACCGCTCCCTGATACCCGCCGGCCTTCCAGCCGTTATACGACTTAAACCCGGCGGCGGCGATCGTCTCATCGCTGACGGGCTGCACCAAATCGGGAAACATCACTTTCATTGCGGAGTGCTCAGGCTCTCCACCGTGTCCGTACACCTTGTCCGGCTCGGCATACTGATCACGCATGAGCGTGTAGCCGAGCGACCAGGGGTACACCTGTCCCACGATGATGCCGTAATCGCGACGAACGTCATAGGCCGCAGCCATGCACGGTCCGACGTTTCCACCGTTGTTGTTCACCAACACGATGCGGCGCAGGCCATGACGAGCTAGCTCGCTCAAGATGTCGTAGGTGATGGCTTGAAGTGTCGAGGCCTGAAGATTGATCGTTCCCGGGTACCCACGGAATGTGGGGGAATATCCGTAATTGAGAACCGGCGCAACGAGTGCCCCCGTCCTCTCCGATATGCGGTGCGCTACCCAATCGGCGACCATCGAGTCTTCGTTCAGCGGAAGGTGGGGACCATGCTGCTCCACCACACCGATGGGAAGCAGAACGATCGGCACTGGATCTTTCGCTATTTCGTCTCGAATATCGGTCCAACTCATATCACCGAGCCGACGCGCTACACCATCACTCATTCACATCTCCTTTATTAGAAAGTCCGTACCACATCACTTGAGGCCTTGATTCACGTCCATCTACAACGCAGCCGATCAGCCGGAAGCGTTCAATTTGAAGGCGGTCATTCCGTCGTTCTGAACATTCCAGTTCGCGAGAAGTGCCTGGTAAATCCCGTCAGCCCGCAGTTGCGTGAAGGCCTTGACGAAAATCGGTCCCAGCTTCGAGCCCTTGGGAAGAAACCAACCAAGATCCTCATTGGCGTAGCCGTTGCCACCAACACCGTGATCGAGTTGGATCGAGCCACCGGATTGGGCAATGTAGTACTGCAGCGGAACTTGCGAAGAGAAGGCAGCGTCGACGCGACCAGAGGTCAGGGCCAACATCACGTCAGCCTGATCGAGGAACGTCGAGATGGTGATCGCCTGAGAACCTTGACTGGTGCACGCCGTGCTCTGGCTTTCCAGAATCAGCACAGCCGATCCGCCCGCGATGGTGCCAATGGTGTGACCACACAAGCTCGCCAAACCGGCGATGTTGTCCGGGTTACCCTTGGCCACCGCAAAGGACACGTATTCCTTCAGCCAGTCGATGACGTCGTAGGTCTGTTCGAAGGTGGTGGTGTCTCCTCCCGGCGCTAGCTGAATCTGATATTTGTTGTCAACAATTCCGGCCTCTTCCTGCGCAGCCGAACCGGCCACGACCGTGGTGACCTTCACACCGAGGACTTGACCGATTGCCTTGGCCAAGCCCAAAGTCAGACCCTCAGTCTTGTTGCCGGCACTGTTGTAATAGAAGTAAGGCGGGTCAATGATCGAAACGCCGTTGATGACGCCGGATTTTTTGATCGCCGCTGGCAACTCGTTGTGCAACGTCTTGTTTTCCTTGGCATTGATGACTTTCGTCGTCGCGAACGCATCGCCCGCGGTGACATTCATCAATCCGACAGAGGCGACTAGCGCCAGTGCCCCGATTGCCGCTGATGTCTTCATCAATCGGTCTCGTCGTTTCATCATTTCGTAAGTCCTCCCTGAAGATCCCCGATGGATCACCCGATAACGCTCAAGGTCTATAACAGATCACTCTGATATATCACTGATTGGAGATTAATATATACGCGGTGACATTGCGTGTCAAGAGATAGTTTCTTAGAAGTCACACGGTGTCGAAAGATGATCACGTAGTTCTTAGCGGGGGGAACCGCAGCAGTAACAACCGGTAAAACGGGCCGCGGTCTAGGAGGATGAAGGCGATGGTTACCAGCTAATGGCGAGCCCGAGTACCGACTTAATATCAAGTCCAAAAAGCAGCGACACGGCTTATCAGCAATTGAAGTCGATGATCGTCGATCTCACGCTGACACCGGGAACATTTCTGAACGAACAGACGCTGGTCGCGATGATCGGAATGGGCCGTACCCCCGTGCGAGAGGCGCTCGCCAGTCTCGCTCGAGATCGTTTCATCACAATCCTGTCGCGCCGAGGCGTAGTGATCGAGCCGATCACCTTCGAGAATGTTCTCGACATGTTCGAAGCGCGCGAGACATTCGAGTGCGGCATTGCCTACATCGCTGCCCTACGAGTCACCGATTCCGATTTGGAGACCATGCGGCTCTTGGTGGCCAAGGCCGACGCCGCCCGCTTGAGGAACAACGCCGAAGAGTTCTTGATGGCTGACTACGCGGTGCACGCGTTTCTTACCAGCCTCATCCGCAATCCCATCCTTCAAGAGGCGGCTGATCGGCTATTACTGCACAACCTTCGCTTTTGGCGGCTGTATTGGCGAGATCGTCCAGTCCAGGTCGAATCGATGCTCTCTCATGCGAATTTGATCTCCGCCTTCGAGAGTCGAGACCCCTTAAAGGCCGAAGAGGCTATGCGCGAACACCTCGAGTCATCACGCCAATTGGTTCAACTTCTCTTCGAGCGCTAGGTCGCTGCGGCGAGTCAGAACGATCCAGTTGGAACGTCACGACTCTTTTCTCAAGCGACCAATGAAGGCCCGGAGTCTTGGCGTCTCGTCTTCATTTCTGATTTGCTCCGGGGTTCCGACTTCGAGAATTTTCCCGTCGGCCATGAAAACAATCCGGTCGGCAATATCCAACGCGAACTCCATCTCGTGGGTCACGATGACCATGGTTTGACCTTGTTGTGCGAGCGTTCGCATGACAGCCAGGACATCTCCTACGAGCTCAGGGTCGAGCGATGACGTAGGTTCGTCGAACAGCAACAGGCGGGGCCGCATGGCGAGCGCTCTCGCGATTGCTACGCGCTGTTGCTGACCACCCGACAACTGGCTCGGATAGTAGTCCACTCGACTTTCTAGACCCACGAGCTTTATAAGATCGCGCGCGCGCTGGGTAGCGTCGGCCTCTTTCTCTCCCGAGACCTGCACCGGAGCGTAACGCACGTTCTGAAGCACGGTCATGTGAGGAAAGAGATTGAACTGCTGGAAGACCATTCCCAGCATGCGCCGCTGCTGGATAATCTCCTTCTCCGAGCAGTGGCGAACAGTGTTCCCGACGTACTTGTAGCCGAGGAGTTGGCCATCAATCCATATTGAACCGCCGTCAATCCTCTCTAATTGATTGAGTGTGCGGAGGAACGTGGACTTTCCCGCTCCCGAGGGACCAATGATTACGACGACCTCGCCGGCTGATATTTCCAGACTGACGGAGTCCAGCACGACGGTTCCACCGAAGTGCTTTTGAACATTCACTGCCTGCACCAGAGGCGCGCTCGTCATCACGATTGTGGGGTTCGTTGTCATACGTGATCCTCTGTCGTGTACGAGGGTGTTTGAGTCGGCCGAGTCCTTCGCGACGCAAGATAGGTGGCGATGCGACCCTTGGGAAGCGTCGTTGCTTTAAAGCCTCGCCCGTAATGGCGTTCCACATAATACTGAATCACATAGAGCACGCTGGTCGCGATGATGTACCAAATGCTCACGACCACCAAGAGCGGAATCAGCTTCCCGTTTTGGTCATAGATAACCTCAGCGGAGTACAGCAGTTCGCCCACCGCGATCACCGATACGAGCGACGATCCCTTGAGCATGCCAATGACCTGATTGCCAGTTGGGGGCACGATAAAGCGCATGGCTTGGGGAAACACAATCTGGGTCATCGTCTTTCGTCGAGAGAGACCCAGCGACTTCGCCGCTTCTGTCTGACCAGGCGGTACCGAGAGCAGTCCCCCTCGCACGATCTCGCACATGTACGCCGCCTCGTTGAGCGCCAACGCCAAAATGCTCGCAGTCAGTGCCGACACGACCGAGTTGGTCGACCATCCACCAAACGAGGGCCCGAACGGAATGCCTATGGTGATTCGCGGCAGAAAGATAGCCAGGTTGAACCAGAAGAGAATCTGAACCAGGAGCGGCGTCCCTCGAAATATCCAGACGTAGAGCCATGCGGCGGATCGCAGCAATCGAATTGACGAAAGGCGACAGACCGCCAGGAGGGCTCCGCCCACGATTCCAATGGCCATCGAGACCACGGTCAGAATGAGCGTGAGGCGTACGCCGAGCAGGATGGAGCGGAAGGTCAAATACGACCTCACCTCTCCCCACTGAATCGCGGAATTAATAGCAAGACCTCTGATCACAAAAGCAGCGAGCAGGAGCACGATAATGCTCACCACCCACTGCCCGACCTTGGGCGTCCGGACTGCGGTCGATACATCCGTGCTAAGGCGACGGGCTAGGTCATCCTCGTGTGAGTGCGCGACCTCGGTGCGCTCGGAGCCGCTCACTTTTCTGCTTCGCTCTTCGAGTGGATATTGCATTGTGGCGCGGATGTCCCCGACACTTTGTCAATCACCGACCGTTGCATCAACTCAACACGATGCATCTTTCGGCCGGAATTTGAGTACACGGCGAACAACATTGGAGTCCACTCCCTGATTCACATTGATGGTTGGGACAAGATCCTATGACTCAGCGCGGAACGCATTGGGTCGCTGAACCTTGAACAACTACGTACTTTGTCACCGACGAATTGGAAATGTCAAAACGGCGCCGACGCACACACACGTTCTCGCGTGTGTGTGCGCAACGGCGCCGACCTCGAATTATTTAATTTGTAAAGATTTTTTTGGGACACGAAAGCGACTGCTCTACGCGGCCTCACCTGCCAATTCGAATCAATTTCGTTCTCAGCTTTTCCAACAATTGCCTTGGATTTCACCAGGCGATTCTCCGGCCTCGACCGCCCTGTATTCGGTAGACGATTGACGAAGGTAACCTGAGCGACGATGATTGACCTCCCCGGCATCGTGGTGAACGAAACATTCGTGCGCGATCACCGTGACGAACTGGTGCTGTGCGACGTGCGGTGGTACCTCGACGGTCGCAGTGCACTTGACGCCTACGCGTCGTCGCACCTCCCCGGCGCACTCTTTGTAGACCTCGACCGCAATCTTTCTGGTGAACCTGGTGGAGCAGCGGGCCGCCATCCCTTCCCAAGTCCCGACGCTTTTGCGGAACGACTCGGAGCACTCGGCGTGGGCGACGACGCGGTCGTTATTGCTTACGACGACAGTGGAGGCGGAACTGCGGGACGAATGGTATGGATGTTGCGCGCCATCGGCCAACGGGCCGGCCTCCTCGACGGTGGCATTGATGGATGGAAGGGTGCACTGGAGTCAGGTCCGCCGACACCACGACCTGCGATCGCACGGACTCCCGTCCCGTGGCCCGCGTCGATTGAAAACACTGCCGACGAGATGCTGCAACGCATCGCAACGTCGGTCTTGCTCGATGCGCGTGCTGGCGAAAGATTCCGGGGCGAAGTCGAACCAACCGCGGCGCCTCCTGGTCACATCCCTCGAGCACGAAGCCTGCCGTGGACGGACCTCATTGACCCCGTCACCAAATACTTTCTTCCTCCTGACCAGGTCCGTCAACGATTCGCCAAAGTTGGCGTCGACGCAAACGAACAATTCATCGCTTCGTGCGGTTCGGGCGTGAGTGCCTGCGCTCTTTTGGTCGGAGGTGTGCACGCGGGGCTCATACCCGGAGAACTCTTCGTCCCTTCGATGTCCGGTTGGTCGGCTGAGGGACGTGAAGTCGTCACGGAGTAATTGGGTCTCCGAGCGTGCCGCGACGTGCTCGCGACACAAATCAGTTTCAAACCGATTGCGCCAATGGCAATCGATATGTAGTTGACGAATGGTTCTCAGAGATTCAGACGTGTCGTTCGGGCGACTCCGGTCGATTCACGAACAACGAGGTGCGATGGCACCATCGTCGAGGATGGCTCGCTCCTGCGTTCGAGCAGGGACCGCAGCGCGCCTATCCCGCGAACGCCGAGCTCGCGCGCTGACAGATCAACTGAGGTTAAGCCCGGTGACATCATGGCGGAATACGGCAAGTTGTTAAAACTGGCGACCGAGATGTCGTGCGGAATTGAAACGTTCCTCTCGTTTGCTGCCCTCACGAATCCATAGGCGAGAAGGTCATCACCGCAGACGACGGCGGTCACATCCGCGTTGATCAGCGAATCCAATGCTGCGACGATCGCGCTGTGCGCCGACTCCACTGACAACTGCTTCACCATAATGTCGGGCACCACGAAGTCTGCTTCTCGGGCGACGAGGTCGCTACGGAGTTCGTCTCGACGATGCAGCAGCGTTTCCTTGTCTCGTTCCAATCCGAAGTAAGCCACTCTTCGGTGACCGAGGCTCACCAGGTGAGTGGCGAGTTCGCGTGCCGCTGACGCAATATCCAAGTTGATGGTCACGAAGTCGTTGTACTGGCCTTCAGCGTCGAGCAAGATGATCGGGCAGGTCGGTACGAGATCGCCGAACAACATCTGACTGGGGCTCGCGAGAATGAGTCCGGCAATATCTCCTGACATTGCCCGCTGCACCGTGAGCGGGCTGTAGTCTTCGCCGCCGCTGGGTGTAGCAAGGTTCAGGTTGAGCTCCTCTCCCAACCCCGACATGACACCGTCCAGCACCAGTGCGAAGAAGGGATTGGTCGGATCTGGGCAGACCAGCGCGACCGTATTGGGGATCCCGCGCGCGAGGGCGCTAGCCGTGCTGTTCACTCGGTAGTCGAGCTTGCGCACAGCGTCCCACACGCGTTCCTCGGTCGTGGGATGGACTCTTCCCGCAGACTTTCCGTTGACGATCAGGGACACCGTGGCAACCGAGCACTCGGCGAGACGCGCCACATCACGCGCTGTAGCGCGACGAGGCGGTCGCGCTACGGCCTTCACCGGACCGTCCTTCTACGGGCGGCGGTCACAACGCGCCGAGGCGCTCCATACAGTCTCGAGGTCACTCTCTACACGCCAACGCTCGTCGCCCCGGACGAATTCAAACCGTTCACGAGGTTGAGGTACGCTTCTGCCACCATCTCATCAATGTCACGCGGCACCGGCACGACGATCGCGTTCGCATCTACGTTGCCGGTAGCGATCGATTCGAGGCAACGAGCCTGCAGGGCGAACCCAAGATCCATCGACTCAATGGAATTGCCGAGAGGATTTGGGCCCGCCAAGTTCACCATGTGACCCTCACCGAGGAGATGAACGCGGCGTCCGTCGCGCGTCAGCAAGGTCTGCAGCCCCGGCGTCGACGGCGTGACCGACGTGATGGACGGATCGCTCAACAATCCGCTGACATCGATCTCGAACGGGAAATGTCCGGCGTTGGCCAGGATGACGTCGTCTTTCAGCAGCGCGAGGTCTTCGGCGCGGACGACGTGATCGGCGCCGGTAGCGGTGATCACTACATCCGCCTCTCGCAGCGCGTCCTCGCGGTTGCGCATGACGAAACCGTCGAGGCACGCGTTGAGGAGCGTGACGGGATTCGTGTCGAGGACGCTGACGACAGAAGAACCGTTGCGAAAGTTCGCAGCGATGCCCCGACCACAGGCGCCGTAACCGAAGACGACGACCCGCTTGCCCTGGGTGGAACGATTCGTGATCCTCATGAACGACTCGAAGACGCTCTGTCCAACGGCGTGCTCATTCTCTGCAAACTGCTTGATGGGACTGTCATTGATGACGAGAATGGGGAGCTTTAATTCGCCTCGAAGCCTCTCGAGGCGCATGCGACCGGACGTCGTTTCTTCGGTTCCTCCGAGCAACCCTTCGTAGGGACTCTCGAGGTAACGGATGAAGAGGTCGCCTCCGTTGTCGAGAATGAGCTGAGGGCGCGCATCCAGCACCGCCGAGAGATCACTGCCGTGTGCGTCCGCATCCCGGGTCTGAGTACCCACCACCTCCACGCCGTGCTCACGCAGATAGTTGACCGTGTCCGCTTGCGTGCTGTTGAGATTGCCCGTCGAGATTACCCGAGCGCCGCCGTCGAACAACGTACGCAGGAGGACCGCCGTTTTCGGCTCGAGGTGGATGCCGGTGCCGATGGTCATTCCCTCGAAGGGGCGCGACTCTCGAAACTCCTGTGCGATGGCGCCCAAGAGACGGCAGCTGGAGGTGACCCATTCAATGCGACTGGTCATTGCGCAGAACTTTCAAATCGTTCGCCGTCTTCTCGCAGCGGCGGGGTCACGGGCAACGGCGGAGGGATGTCGGGTCCACTCACCCCTTTGAGACGTTGATGGAACCAACCGTCGCCGTACCAGGACACCTCGTGCTGCACGAGGCCGTCGCGGACATGAAACATGTCGAGCGCGTGAATGTACAACTCCACTCCTGAGGGAGCAACGCCATCGAACACGTCGACCACGGGCGCCGTCTGTTGCCACTCGACGATGGCCGTGAAGCCATCGATCACGAGTCGGATGGGTTGGTAGCGAACATCGGGGAGCGCTTTGAAGTACCACCGCAGATAGTCGCGTAACTGGTCCTTGCCCACGAACGCCTTGGCCAGCGTCACGTCCTCCAAGATCCCGTCGTCGGCCCACCATCCGAGCACGCGCTCAAGGTCGCCCGTCGCCGCGTCGGCGAAGATGCCTTCAATCACCTCGCGAGTTGTTAGATCTTTCATTTTCCTGCTTCCTCTTTTGATGATGGAGAACTCATCGACTCGCCTTCATGAGCCGGAATGATCGGTCGGTGCTGCGGTCGCTCAAGAGGCTCAGTGCGGTCACGACGGCGATAAGGAGAAGACCCGGAGCGAGCACGAGCCATGGAGCACTCTGGAAGTAGGACTGCCCTTCACGAATCATGTTGCCCCACGTTGCCGTGGGCGGTTGCACGCCGAGACCGAGATAGCTGAGGGTCGCTTCGAGGAGGATGGTGTACGAGATTCCCGTGGTGAACAGCACCATCACGGACGTTGAGATGTTCGGCAGGATGTGGCGCATAAGTATTCGCCATCGCGGCACGCCAAGGGCCGAGAGCGACGACACGTAATCGCGCCGCGTCTCAGACAGCGTGAGTCCATTCACGACCCGAGCGGCGTTCACCCACGTCACTGCGCCAATCACGATGAGAAGGTTGCCAATGCCCGGTCCGAGCACGGCCTGCAGCGCCGCTGCCAGCAAGAGGTAGGGGAACGCCATCATGACGTCGGTGAACCTCATCAGCAGACTTCCGATCCATCCCTGCAGATAGCCCGCAGAGAGCCCGATGGTGGTGCCGATCGTCGTCGCGACGACGCTGCCGACAAACCCGATGGTCAGCGATAGGCGACCTCCGACAATGGCCCGGCTCAATTCGTCGCGACCGAGGGTGTCCGTCCCGAACGGATGAGCCCAGGTCGGAGGGAGCGGGAGGCCATCGAGGGAAAGTCCGGACAGCAGCTGAGCGTTCGGGTCGTAGGGTGTCGGCGCCCAGAGGAACAGCCCGAGTAACAGCAAGAAGAAGAGAAACCACAGCACGCGTCGACGGGTCCAGAACGTGCGAGGATCATCGGGCACCAGGCTGATGGTGGCGCCGATCATCGCCGCGCCAATCGAGGGTCAAGCAGCGGGTAGAGCAGATCGATGATCAAGTTCATCGTCACGATGGCGACCGCCGATACCAGCACCGTGCCGAGAATCATCGGCGTGTCGTAGGTGGATATTGCTTGGTAGGCGAGGTTGCCAATGCCCGGCCACGCAAAGATCGCTTCGACGGCGATGATGCCGGAGAGAAAATACCCAAGGTCCATTCCGATCCACGTGACGATGACGAGAATCGAGTTGCGCAACGTATGGCGAACGAAGATCGAGCTCTCGGAGGCGCCCCGAGATCGACTCGCGCGGACGTAATCCGCGTCCATCGCCTCGACGAGCTGACCTCTCAGCAGTCGGGCGTAGTACGCACCACCGGTAAGACCCACCGTGAGCGACGGCAGCACCAGATGAGAGATTCCTCCGTAGCCGCTGATGGGAAAAATTGGCCACACGAAGGCGAACACGTAGATGAGCAGCAGCCCCATGAGAAACGGCGGGACGCCAAGCCCGATGATCACGACGCCCATCGTGATGCGGTCGCGATACGTGCCCCTGGCGCGCGCGGCAAAGATGCCCGCGGTGACGCCGAAGAGGAGTTCGAGAAAAAGTCCGGAGACGGCCAGAAGAGCGGTGGCACCAATGCGGCTCGAAATTGCGGGCCATACCTCTTCGTGCGAGGCGAAGCTGTAGCCCAGGTTTCCGTGTACCAGCTGGCGCCAGAAATGAAGATACTGCAGCCAGACCGGTTGGTTGAATCCATACTGACGTTCGATAATCGCGAGTTGGGCCGCGTTCGCTCGCCCTCCGAGCACAGCACTGATCGGATTACTCGGAATGACGTAGATGAGGAGAAACGTGATCGTCACGACCGCGGCGACCGCGACCAGTGCCCACACGACGCGACCCGCGATGTAGCGGGGAAGGCCAGCACGTAGGCGCTCGGCCCTCCCCCGCTTCATCGTTCTCACTACTTAATCCAGTAGTCCGCGAATCGCCACAGGTGCACGGGGTGAATGTAGAAGAACGTGTTCGACTTATGGACGTACTCGGTGATCGAGTGGTACAGGTAGACGAACGGCGCTTGCTTGGTCACCTCGGTGTCGAGCGTCTCGATCTCCTGCGTGCGGTTCGTGTCGCTGAACTCGAGGTTCTCGATGGCGGCTTCGATTGTTGGGTTGTAGTAGTAGAACGGGTTTGAGCCACCCCAGTTCTGCTTGAGCAACAAGTTCGAAAAGAAGTCGTAGGCGTCGGGGAAGTCCTGCAGCCAGTAGGAGATGAACATGGGCGCCTGACCCTGTTTGCCTTCGCCCGCGACGAACGTGCTCGCATTCAGCGCATCGACCTTGGCGTTGACACCGACTGCAGCGAGGTCGGCGGCAATTGACTGGGCAATCTCCACGCTCTGGTCGTCATTCTCCGTCCAGATCGTGGTTGAAAACCCGTGCGGGTAACCCGCCTCGGTCAATAACTTCTTAGCTTTCGCGGGATCGTAGGCGTAGCCCTTCGCCTTGGCGTTGAAACCAGGAAGCGTCGGTGGCACGAGGCCATTGGCAACTGTGCCGCGGCCATTGAGCAATTGAATGAGCCGAGTCTTGTCCACCGCATAATTCAAGGCCTGGCGGACTTTCAAGTTGTTGAACGGCTTGATGTTGTCCTTCATGCCCAAGTAGTACGTCGTGGCGTCGTAGTTGACGTTCATGGTTTTGTTGTACTTGGAATTCAGTGCCAACTGCTCAAAACCTGAGGGCGGAATGTCGACCGCGTTCAGCTCACCACGTTGGTACTCCAAAACCTGCGTCTGGTCGGGTACGTCTTGCTCGACGATCACCTCGTTCAGATACGGCCGTCCTGGAAGGAAGTAGTGGGGGTTTCGAACGAGCACCATGTTGCCGCCCGACGTCCACGACTTCAGCTCGAAGGGGCCCGTACCGAGGGGATGCTGAGAGATCGCGGAGCCCCATTTGGCGACCTGGGCCGGACTCATCACGCGCGCATACGGCATAGCCAAGATGTTGGGAAAATACGGCTGCGGCTTCACCAGATTGATGACGATGGTCGTGTTATTTGGCGTTTCGATGCCCGAGATCGTCTTGGTCTTACCCGCGGCGTACTGAGCCGCGCCCACAATGTTGGAGAACAAGTACGAGCCCGGCGACGCGGTCTTCGGATTGACGATGCGATCGATCGAGAACGTGAAATCCGAGGCGGTCATCGGGGACCCATCGGAAAACTCCACGCCGCTTCGAAGATGGAACGTATAGGTCTTCTGATTCGGACTCAGCGTCCAGGACTTTGCGAGGTCGCCCTTCAGCGTTAAACCGGTGCCGTAGTCAACCAGCGAAGAAAAGATCGAGATCGTCATTGACCATGAGCCGACGTCATACCCAGCGAAGGCCGGATCCAACGTGGGTATGTCCTCGGCGGTGGCGATCTTGAATGTGCCGCCACGCACGGGTGGACCCGATGGCTCACCCGCGAACGCATTCGCCTTCGGAATGGATGAGGCGCCCGAAGCGGTCCATCCGCTAAATATGAGTGCAGCGCTCGCCATGGCGAGCGCACATGCGTACGGCTTGTGCTTCATGAAAACCTTCCTGTTCAAATTTGAATGGACGGTCATTCGCAAATCGGCCCAAGCGGCGCCTTTGCCCCCAAAACCAACGCACAAGCTTTCCGAACCATCTGGATGACGTGCCTTGAAAAGTCATTAGTTAAGCGTTTGACAAAAGATAGTATGTTGCTTGGATGGTTGTCAATACTCGACCAACGGGAAATGGAACCAGGCTCGAGGTCAAGCACCTCAGCGTCGAAGTGCATAGGGATACGGGCTGGCGTCAAGCTGTTCGCGACGTCTCATTCACTGTCGAAAGCGGTGAGCGCGTGGCGCTGGTCGGCGAAAGCGGGAGCGGCAAATCCCTCACCGCGCTCAGCATCGCCGGCCTCCTTCCTCAAGGAGCACGGATCGCCGACGGTGAAATTCTGCTCGATGGCCTTGACCTCGTGACCGCGGATAAGAAGACCCTTCGACGCATTCGAGGAAAGACCGTTGGTTTCGTGTTTCAGAATCCGATGACGTCGCTCGACCCACTCGTTCGAGTGGGCTCGCAGGTAAAAGAAGCGTTGCGCGCTCATCACATTGGTGATCGAAAGTCGCGAGCGAGTCGCTCGGTGCAGATGCTTGAGCGAACGGGCATCCATGATGCGGACGACAGAGTTCACAACTTTCCACACCAGTTCAGCGGCGGCATGCAACAGCGCGCCATGATCGCCGGTGCGCTCGCTGCTGACCCCTCCCTCTTGATTGCGGACGAGCCCACCACAGCGCTCGACGTCACTGTCCAAGCTCGCGTGCTTGCTTTGTTGAAGTCCCTCTCTGAAGAACGCGCGCTTTCATTGCTCATGATCACGCACGATCTCGCCGTTGCTTCTCAGATTGCGGAACGAGTGATCGTCATGTACGCAGGTCGAGTACTCGAAGACGCCCCAGTGCGCACGATCGTGGAGCGTCCTCACCACCCCTACACCGAAGCATTGCTGGCGCTGGTTCCCGACCTGCGTAACGCGGTTGATCTGCCCGCACCGATTCCGGGTAACCCTATCCCCGGCTGGGACGCCGGTTCCGGATGTCCGTTTGCGACACGCTGTCTTCACGCACGCGACGAATGCACTGACACGCCGTGGTCGTTGCGCTCCATAGCTCCCGAGCATCTCTCCGCCTGCATCCGAGATCAGGCCTCACGCGACGCTGAGGTGCTCATCCGATGAGCCCGTTGACGCTCGAGTCCGTGTCGGTTCGCTACTCGCGCGCCGGCACGCACTTCGACGCGGTGCACGACGTCTCCTTCTCGGTCGCCGAAGGAGAGGTCTTGGCGCTGGTTGGCGAAAGCGGAAGTGGGAAATCGACGTTGGCCCGCGCGATCGTCGGACTGACCCCCATCAGCATGGGTTCGATCACATTCGACGACAAACCACTACCGACGCGCGGACGCCGACCCGTCGGCATCGTGTTTCAAAATCCACTCGGGAGCCTTGATGCGCGGATGAGCGTCGAAAAAGCGCTCGTAGAGATCCTGCAAGTGCACCGCCTCGTGCCCGCATCGCAGCGCCGACAACGCTGCCACGAGTTACTTGAACTCGTGGGACTTCCTCAAGAGGTGGCTCGGTTGAAGCCCGGCTCTTTGAGCGGCGGTCAACAACAGCGTGTCTCGATCGCCAGAGCGATGGCCGCCGAACCACGAATATTGATCCTCGATGAGCCGGTCAGCGCTCTTGACGTCAGCATTCGCGCCCAGGTACTTCGACTTCTCGACGACCTTCGTTCACGGCTCGGCATCGGGCTCCTCTTTATCGGACACGATCTCGCGGTCGTTCGCCAGTTAGCTGATCGGGTGGCAGTCCTATATCGAGGTGAACTTGTAGAAATGGCGTCTGCTGAACAGTTCTTCGCCTCCCCCGAGCATGAATATTCTCGCCTCCTGCTCGATTCGGTTCCGTCGCTGGCATCGCCCGCCAAACGCGAAGAGACAACTGCGGTCAGCGAAAACGGCGACAACGACGACAACGACGACAACGACGACGAGAGTTAGAAGTCCCACGATTCGCGAGTCCGTCGGAACACAACGATTTCGCGCAGGCGAGTTGAAGTTTGGAGTCACGCGCTTCGAAGTGAGCGATTACGAGAAGGAGCTTATGAATAGTTCACCGGATATTCCCTGGGAGTCGCTTCGTGCCGCGGCACGGCGCATCACCGCGATGTCCTACGCCCCGTATTCCCACGTCACCGTTGGCGCGGCTGGATTTACGAACGACGGTCGCACCGTCGAAGGGACCAACGTCGAGAATGCTGCATACGGGCTCACGCTCTGTGCGGAGTGCTCGCTCGTCAGTGATCTCGCGCGTCAGGGGGGCGGCCGTTTAGTCGCGATCTCGATTGTCGCCGGAGACGGCAAACCGATGGCTCCGTGCGGACGATGTCGTCAACTGCTCATCGAGCACGGTGGCCCCGAGCTGCTCATCGACGGGGGCGAAGGAGCACCCCCGCGCACGCTGACCGAGTTGCTCCCCGATGCCTTTGGTCCGGTTGACCTCGGGCTGCGTCGCAACCAATGATGTCGTATTCGGCGTTCGACATCATCGCCACGAAGCGGGACGGCGGCATCCTGAGCGACGACGCCATCACCTGGCTCTTCGATGCCTACGAACGAGATGAAGTCGCTGAGGAACAAATGTCGTCGCTGCTCATGGCCATCTTCTTCAACGGCATGGCGTCTACGGAGTTGCGCACGTGGACCGATCGGATGATCGCGTCGGGAGAGCGGCTGGACCTAGACGGACTTTCGCGTCCAACGGTCGACAAGCACTCCACCGGCGGCGTCGGTGACAAGATCTCGCTGATCCTTGCTCCACTCGTGGCCGCCTGCGGCGCGGCGGTCCCTCAACTTGCCGGTCGCGGTCTTGGACACACTGGCGGCACGCTCGACAAACTCGAATCGATCCCTGGTTGGCGCGCGACGCTCACCAACGACGAAATTCGAGCTCAATTGAACTCCGTCGGAGCGGTCATCTGCGCTGCCGGACAGGAACTGGCCCCCGTCGATCGCCGCCTCTATGCGCTACGCGACGTGACTGCCACTGTCGAATCTATCCCTCTCATTTCGTCATCCATCATGAGCAAGAAGATCGCCGAGGGCACCGATGCGCTGGTGCTCGACGTGAAAGTAGGCCGCGGCGCATTCATCAAGGATCTCGCTCGCGCTCGAGAGCTCGCCGAGACCATGGTGGCCCTCGGGACTGAGCACGGCGTCGCAACCGTCGCTCAGCTCACCGCCATGAACGCGCCGCTCGGTCGTGCCGTCGGCAACGCGCTAGAAGTTGAAGAGTCTGTCGAGGTCTTGAAAGGTGGCGGCCCCGACGACGTTCGTGAGCTGACTCTTGCTCTGGCGCGCATCATGGTCGAACTGGTGGGCATTGACACAGACCCGGCAGCGAAGCTCGACGATGGCTCGGCCTACGAGGTCTACTGCCAAATGATTGAGGCCCAAGGAGG
>DASZLS010000051.1:0-35217 GCA_035552255.1 Acidimicrobiales bacterium
CGACGCGCTCAACGGGGCGAAACTCCTGGGTTCCCTCGATTCAAATCTGCCAAACGATTCGATTCCCTTCAGTGGGAGGACTCGAGAAGTTGGAAGATCAAATTCGATGCGCAGAGACTGTTTCTTCCAGGCATCGGTGAAGTGAAGGCTCGGTATTACCGTCCGATGCGGGGTACGCCGAAAGCAATCACGGTCAAACGTGAGGGAAGGAAGTGGTGGGTCTCGGTTCGGTGCGCTGAGGTTCCCGCTGAGCCTCTCGAACGAAACGGTCGAGAGATTGGTATTGACCTCGGAGTCGTCAATATCGTTGCAACGAGCGATGGCGTATTAATTGTCGCCGATCGATTCGCTGCTAAGTCGCGGGTTCGATTGACGAAGGCTAAACAGGCGAGGGCCAGGAGTCAAGTAGGTTCAAAGCGACATGACATTCGCTCGCAACGCGTGGCACAAATACATCGAGAGATCGCGAACCAACGACGAAACGCTGCACACCAATTGAGCAGAAGGCTCGTGAACGATTTCGATTTCATTGTGGTTGAGGATCTTGAAATTGCACGAATGTTGCGTAGGTCAAAGGGAACGAAAGGACAGATAACAGAGGGCGGTCGGCGGCTACATCCCGCCTTTCAAAGAAGTCTGAACAGAGCTGTATACGACGTGGGCTGGGGAACTCTCCTGCTATTTATCCTGTACAAGGCTGAAAGCGCCGGTCGGGTCACAATGGCAGTCGATCCTCGCTATACGAGTCAGACGTGCGCCGAGTGCGGACACGTCGAAGCGAGTAACCGCGTCAGTCAAGCGAAATTCAGCTGTCGCGAGCGTGGACACGAGAACCACGCTGACGTCAACGCTGCACGCAACATACTTCGGGCTGGCAGAGCTCAGCGGGCATTGTCCCGCGCAAACCAATAGAAGGTCGCTGCCCTATACCCCCGGAACGGAAGGAATGTGAGTCCGGGTCCAGGAGCCAACTAATCGATACGGGAGATTTGAGCTCGAACTGCCTTCGGCAGACCCGAGACAACTCGCTCGTACGAGTGCGCCATCATCTTCTTTAATTCGTGGTCTGGAACGGTCCCATCAAGTGCCACCGTGTTCCAGTGCGTCTTGTTGAGGTGATATCCGGGCGTGACGGCGGGATACTCCTCGCGAAGTTCGAGCGCGAGCGTCGGGTCGCATTTCAGTGAGACAGAAGGCGCCGTTTCATCGGGCGACACGATCGCGAACATCTTTCCCGCGACCTTGTAGACATCAACATTCGGACCGAATGGTTGCTCTTCAGTGGTCTCGGGAAACTTCGCTAAGTACGCGGCAACGCCTCTTGGCCTCACGACTCAGCCCCCACATTCCTAGATCGCGTTCGCCACGAGAAGATCAGTCAACACTCCCGGACGTGACAGGAACGGAGAGTGATCGCTTTCGAGCGTAACCACTTCGGTGCAGCGCTGGGACATCACCTTTTGCAACGTCGGATCGAGCGCGCTGTCGTCCGTGCAAAGTATGTAGCGCGACGGGACCTCGGTTTCAAATGAGCTCCTCGGACTGCGGAAACTGGCGACCGTCTGCGGAGTGAGTTGGGACACGGCCCATGCGGCCACTTTCTCCTTGCAGTCCTGGTACAGCGCCGCGTGGGCGAGCACGGGATTGAGGACGAGGAAGTCACCGTCTCGCTCGATGGCGTCGTCGAGGGGGGTCATGACATCGACTTCGGCCTTTGCCTCGGTCGCGCTTTGGCCGAGCACGGGCACGAGCGCCGCGATGTAGACAATGCGCTCCAGATTCGGCAACTGATCTGCGGCTTCGGTGACGACCGCACCGCCATAGCTGTGTCCGACGAGCACGACGGGTCCGTCGAGCTTTGCGACCTCAATGACTTCTCGCGCGTCGTCGGCGAGATAGGTGTTGGGGTGTGCGCCGCGGGTCGCGCTGGGAAGGTCGAGGGCGGTCCAGGGGACCTCGCGTCGAGTGAGTTCTTTGCCGACATCGCGCCAGCTCCACGCGCCACTCCAGCCTCCGTGCACCAAGATGTAAGTGGCGTCAGACATGTAGAGACCTCCTCGTTCAGAGAGGCTAGAGGCGTTTCGAACCTAGAATGTGCGAATGAGCCGCCCATTTGACGTCGCCGCGATCGAGGAGAAATGGCAGGCCCGCTGGCTCGACGAGGGCACCTACGAGGTCGATAACGACGATCCTCGCGAGCGCTACTACGCCTTGTGCATGTATCCATACCCGTCTGGCGCGGCCCATCAGGGCCACGTACGCAACTACACCTTCGGCGACCTGGTGGTGCGCTATCAGACCATGCTCGGCAAGGCCGTGCTGTCGCCCTACGGGTTCGACTCCTTTGGTCTACCGGCGGAAAATGCGGCGATTAAGGCGGGAAGCCACCCGCGCCTCTTCACGGAAGCGCGCATGCACGAACTCAAAACCTCCGTGCGTCGCCTGGGCGCGGTCTACGACTGGCGCCGCGAGGTCTTCAGTCATGACCCCAACTACATCAGGTGGTCCCAGACCATATTCCTTGCGTTCTTAGAAGCCGGCCTCGCCTATCGCGCGGAAGCCCAGGTCAACTGGTGCCCGGGGTGCAAGACGGTCCTCGCCAACGAGCAGGTGCTGGCAGATGGGACGTGTGAGCGGTCGGGCGATCTCGTCATGCGACGCTTCCTCGAGCAATGGTTCTTCAAGATCACCGACTACGCCGAAGAGCTCCTCACCAGTCTCAACGACCTCGAATGGCCCGAGCGCGTGAAAACGATGCAGCGAAACTGGATCGGACGCAGCGAAGGTGTCGAGTTTGATCTCCCACTCGCGTACGACCCCTCGAAAGCGCTGCGCGTCTTTACCACGCGTCCCGACACCGGGTTCGGCGTCACCTACGCCGTGGTCGCGCCGGAGCACCCCATGCTCGCGCTGCTCACCACCGACGACGAGCGGCTCCGCGTTGAGGAGATCGTGAGCCGGGCCACCTCGATCAGCGAGATCGAGCGCACGTCCTCGTCGACTGAAGGAGTCGCCGCCGAGAAGCGCGGCGCCTTTACCGGCAGCTACGTGCTCAATCCATTCACCAAAGAGCGCGTCCCCGTCTACGTTGCCGACTACGTGCTCGGCAACTACGGGACCGGTGCGATCATGGCGGTGCCCGGAGAAGACGAACGCGACTACGAGTTCGCCAAGGTCCACGGACTTCCCATTGTTCGGACCGTGCAACCGCCCGAAGGGTTCGACGGTGACGTCTACAACGGCGACGGTGCCCACATCAACTCCGAGTTCCTTGACGGGCTCGACGTCGCTGCGGCGAAGACGAAGGCGACGGAGTTTCTCGTCGAGCACGCGAACGGCATTACAAAGGTCAACTACCGTCTTCGTGACTGGCTCGTCTCGCGCCAGCGTTTTTGGGGCTGCCCCATTCCAGTTGTGTACTGCGACGACGACGGCATCGTTCCCGTACCCAACGACCAGCTTCCTGTGCTCGCACCAGACGATGTCACTATGAACGAGAGCGGTCAGTCGCCGCTCGCGACCCACGAAGGATTCTTCAGCACGACGTGTCCTAAGTGTGGAAAGCCGGCGCGACGCGAGACCGACACGATGGACACCTTCACCGACTCGTCGTGGTATTTCCTACGCTTCGCTGACCCGTTCACGGCTGACAAAGCCTTTGATCCGGCACAAGCCGCGAAGTGGATGCCGGTCAACCAGTACATCGGCGGCATCGAGCACGCGATCCTCCACCTCATGTACGCGCGCTTCTATTTGAAGGCGCTCGTTGACATTGGCATGGCCGAAGGCCTTCCCCGTGAACCGTTCCAGCGTCTCTTCACCCAGGGGATGATTCGACTCGATGGCTCAAAGATGTCCAAGTCCAAGGGGAACCTCATCAGCCCCGAGGAGTACTACAAGACGGTTGGCGCGGACGGGCTCCGCCTCTTCCACCTTTTTGCGGGTCCTCCGGCCGACGACCTCGACTGGACGGACCAGACGAACGACGTGATTGACGGATGCGGACGTTTCATTGATCGACTCGTTCGGCTTTGGAACGACTACGACGTCAACTATCATGCCATCGCCGACGAGAGCGACCTCGCGGTACGCCAAGAAGCACACCGCACCATCGTGCGCGTCACCAACGACTTCGACCGCTGGAGTTACAACACGGCGGTGGCCGCGCTCATGGAGCTCCTCAACACCGTCTCGAAGGCTGCCCGTAGCGAGCACGGCATTGAGAAAGCGACGCTGCAGGATTCGCTTGACATCTTGGTCACTCTCCTTGCCCCGATGGCGCCGCACATCACGGCGGAACTCTGGGAAGACCGCCACCCCGAACTGCCGAGCGTCCACCTCTTGCCATGGCCGGTCGCCGATCCTGCGCTCGTCGCCGAAGCGACGGTCACGATGGTGGTGCAGGTGAACGGCAAGGTGAAGTCACGCATCGAGGTACCGCCGACGATCACCGAGGAAGAGGCGACCACGGCAGCACTCGCCGACCCACAGATCGTGGCGGCCCTCGGTGGTGTCGCACCGACGCGAGTGGTTGCGCGACCTCCTCGTCTGGTCAACATCATTCCCTGATGGTGGCTTCGTCCTCGCACACCGAAGTCACCATCGAGCCACCTCGCTTCGATCGCCCTGAGGTTGAGATCCGCGCGTCAACGCGACGAAAGAAGACGGGCAACGCCCACTGGTCAGGCAGTCGCATCGTCGTGCAGATACCTGCACGAGTGCGCGGTCGCGAACGTCGGGCTTTCGTTGATGAGTTGGTGGAGCGCTTGATGACGCAACGACCGCAGAACGCGGGCGGCGACGGTGCGCTCGAGGAACGCGCTCGGGTTCTCGCCGAGCTCTACAACGACGGTGTGGTGCCCGCCTCCGTGCGCTGGGTGACCAACCAGCAGGCGCGCTGGGCGTCGTGCTCACCGAGCTCACGAGAGATTCGGATTTCCAGCCGCTTGCGCCAGTGTCCGGAATGGGTCATCGACGCGGTGCTCGTCCACGAGCTCGCCCACCTTCAAGAAGCCGATCACAACGCGCGTTTCCACGAGCTCGCCGACCGCCATCCGCGTCAAGGCGACAGCGCACTGTATCTAGAGGGATACGCGCTCGGACTGGGACTGCGCATCGAAGAGGGCGACGTTGATTCGTCGCCGACCGCCTAGGTCGCTTCGCCTCGAAGAAAACGCTCGAGCTCGGCAGCGAGCTCGTCGCCACTCGGCACCTCTTGACCGAGGGATGTTCCCTCAGTTTCGTCGGCCGCGGCCTCCAAACGTTCGACCATCGACGCGTGATCAGGATTATTGGTCACCAGATCGTCGACGCGCTGGCGCGCCTCGTCGGCCGCCGCACGGAGTAGCCCCGCGTCGAGGGTGAGACCCGACGTTCTGGCGAGTCCGTCTATCAGCGCTGCGGCCGCCTCGGGGTAGGGCATTGAGGCCACGTAGTGGGGGACTCGAGCCCAGAGAGTGATGATGTCGATGTCAACTTCGGCGAAGCCCAGCTCCAGCGCCGTTCCGATGCCGGCGGGCACTTCCAACTCTCCCGAGACCGAGCCGACCGGTGCAAGCAGCTGCGCGCTGGCGGCAGGGGCGGTGCCAATGACCCGAATGGGACGCGTGTGGGGAGTGGGTGCGGGAAAGGCCCCGAGGCCGACGACGAGGCGCACGTCGAAGCGACCGGCCGCGTCGGTGACCACATCGACGAAATCGCTCCAGTGAAAGTCCGGCTCAGGTCCGACGAGAAACAGCACGTCCGCGCCGTCGCCGTCGCGTCCGTAGCGCAGTTGGATCTCGGGCCAGGTGAGCTCGGTTGTGATGCCATCGACGATGCGCGCGAGCGGGCGTCGAGCGCGCTGGTCAATGAAGTACTCGGTGTCAAAAGTGGCGAGCACTTCGGTAGGCAGGGTTTCGAGCATCGTTGAGATGGCGGTGCTCGCCGCGATACCGGCGTCGATCCATCCCTCGAGTCCAATGACGAGCACCGGCTCGTTGAGGTCCGGATCCGCCAAAAAGATGATGCGGTCGTAGATCTCGTCGTCCATTACTTCTCCAAAGTTCGCTTCGCCAGTTCGGCGAGCATCGCAATATGTCCGGGGTAGGCGTCAACACTGCCGCGGTCGCCCGCAGTCGCCCCGGCACGGTAACGCGCGAAGACTCCTTGCATGATGCAGGCCAATTTCCAATAACCGAAGGCTTGATAGTAGGCGACGTGTGTCAGGTCCAGATTCGAGTTTTCGGCGTAGGCCTCGAGCACCTGATCGCGCGTCGCAAAGCCCGGCGCCGTCGTGGGCGCGACCCCGAGCAGTGATTCGGTCGCGTCACCGGGCTCGGCCCAATAACAGAGCAGTACACCGACGTCGGCCATCGGATCACCGAGCGTGCAGATCTCCCAGTCGAGGATCGCGCGAACTTCACCCTTCTCGTCGAGCACCGTGTTGTCGAGTCGGTAGTCGCCGTGCACGACGGTGACTCTCTGCTGTACGGGTATCGCGCGAGCCAGTTCGTCGCCCACCTCGTCAACAACCGTCGCGTGATCGACGCCATCGACCTTCATCTGTTCGAACTGCGTGCGCCAGCGATTGACCTGGCGCTCGATATACCCCTCGTGACGGGCGAGGTTGCCCAATCCAACCTCGTCGACGTTGACGTCGTGCAACTGGGCCAGGGTGGCGGCCAGATTCGCCCCGATGGCGCCGCGCGTCTCGAGGTCGTAGGCGGCTTCTGCCTGCGAGCGGTCACGCAGAATCGCTCCGTCGACGAATTCCATGACGTAAAAAGGAACCTCGTTCACCGCGGGGTCGACGCAGAGCCCGAGGGGTTGTGCGACCGGGATGCCGGCGGGGTAGAGGGCAGTGATGATGGTGTGCTCACGCACCATGTCGTGGGCCGTCGGCAGCACGTGGCTCGTTGGCGGACGGCGCAGTGCGTAGGCGCGACCTTGAGCATCAGTCACGCGAAAGGTGAGATTCGAGCGACCACCGGCGATGAGATCGAAGGTGAGTGGCGCGCTTGCACCAACGTGCTCGACCATCCACGTAGTGACGTTGGCTTCGTCGATCCCCGTTGCCATCCCCATAGTCGCCGAGGCTAACAGCGTTGTTCGCCCTCTCCTTTCGACGATGATCACCATTAGGCTTGCGCTTGTGAAAGATGTCACGGACGCCACCTTTGCAACCGACGTGATGGAGCGCTCGAAGAGCGTGCCGATCGTCATTGATCTTTGGGCGGAGTGGTGTGGACCCTGTCGCACACTCGGCCCGATCATCGAAAAGGTCGTAGCGGAAACGAACGGCGCTGTTGAGCTCGTCAAAGTTGACGTGGACGCCAACCCACAGATCTCCCAAGCCTTCCGCGTGCAGTCGATCCCCGCGGTCTTCGCGATTCACGACGGCCAGATTGTTGACTCCTTCGTCGGAGCGCTCCCCGAAGCGCAAGTGCGTGAGTTCGTTGAGCGCTTGGCGCCGGGAGCCTCCGCCGTCGATCGACTCGTTAGTGCCGGCGACGAGGCGTCGCTGCGCGAAGCGCTCGCCCTCGATCCGACAAACGTCGACGCGGCCGTTGCGCTCGGCGACTACTTGCACCGGGACGGCAGTTTGGATGAAGCAGAAGCCGTGCTGGAGCCGTTTTCTATGGTCGTGGCCGCGAAAACGGTGCTCGCGAGGATTCGCTTGCAGCGAAGCGGGGTGAGCCTCGATGGAAACCTCGACCTCACCCTTGATCATCTGCTGGAGCAGTCTGCGACGAACGATCAATTAAAGGCCGAGTTGCTGGAAGTGCTCGACGCGCTTGGCCCGGAGGATCCGCGCTACGTCTCGTACCGTCGCCGACTCGCGAGTCGCCTCTACTAGTGCATGTGCTTCGGCCCGAGAGGCCGTTGGTGGTCGCCCTCGGGTCGCGCCGCGTCGACGTAACGCATCGCGCCCTCGTAATGGGCGTGCTCAATCGCACGAAGGATTCCTTCTACGAACCGGCCGCCACCTTTGACCTTGACGCGTTCTTTGCGCGCGCGGACGAGCTCGTCGCCCAGGGCGCCGACCTTCTCGACGTCGGCGGCGTGAAGGCGGGGCCGGGTGACGAGGTCAGCGAAGAAGAAGAGCTGGACCGGGTCGTGCCGGTCATCTCGGAGCTGACGAAGCGATTTGACGTGCCCGTGAGCGTCGACACCTGGCGAGCGTCGGTTGCTGGCGCCAGCTTCGAGGTGGGCGCGTGCGTGGGCAACGACATCAGTGGGTTCGCTGATCCCGAGTACCTGGCTGCCGCCAAGCGCGCAGGCGCGACGGTGGTCGCCACGCACATTCGTCTGCGCCCGCGCGTCGCCGATCCGAACCCGCACTACGACGACGTGACCGCAACGGTCACGACGTTCCTGCTCGAGCGCCGTCAGCGGGCCTACGACGTGGGTCTCAGCCCCGAGCAAGTGATCCTGGACGCGGGTCTCGACCTCGGAAAGACCGCGGCGCAGTCGCTGCAGCTTTTGCGCGACTCCAACCAGCTGGCGGCCCTCGGGTCACCGCTCCTGCTGTCGGCCTCCAATAAGACCTTCCTCGGCAAGGCGCTCAACCTTGAAGTGGGAGAGCGGGCAAGCGCCTCGCACGCCGCGACGGCGATCGGGCTCACGCTGGGGTGTCGTATCGTGCGAGTCCATGACGTGGCCGGGACAGTTCGAGTGCGCGACGCCATTGCGCGCCTCTTGGAGTCCTCATGAGTAGCGCCACGGTGTGCGTCGTTGGTACCGACGCCACCATGGTCTATGACGCCGTGCACAACACCGTCGCCACCGCGCTCGGTGACCTCGACCCCTCATTCGCGCTCCAGGACTTCACGGCGAAGGACGTGACATTGACGTCGGGCGAATCGGCGCTGCCGCGCATCATGGAGGCCCTCAACACCCCACCGTTTCTGGTCGAACGCCGCGTCGTGGTCGTACGCGACGCGCAGCTGCTCGTGGCGAACGAGGTCGCTGAGCTGACCGCGTGGATGGCCCAGCCCGCGCCGGGGGCTGTGCTGATCGTTGCCGTTGTCGGGGCGAAGTCCAACAAGCTCGTGAAGGCCGCCCAGGAGGTGCTCGAGGTCAATGTCGGCTCACGCATCGCTGACCGCGTGACGTTCGTCAAGTCAAAGATGGATGAATACGGCGTGGTGATTGACCACGCGACCGCGCAGAAGGTGGCTGAGCAGGTCGGGGACGACGTGGCGCGCATTGACGCACTCGCGCGAACCCTGCAGTCGATCTACGGGACCGCGCCGCTCGTCTTCGCTCGCGTCGAGCCGTATCTCGGCGACGCCGGCGACGTACCGGTCTGGGACCTCACCGACGCGATTGACGCGGGCGACGCGACCAAGGCCATTGTCGTGGCGAGGCGCATGCTCGAATCGCGAAAGCGCGCGGGCCTACAGATCGTCTCGATGCTCCAGCGCCACTACCTCAACATGAGCGCCCTCGAAGGAAGCGAGGCGCGCAACAAAGAAGAGGCGGCGGCGTTGCTCGGGGTGAACGCCTTTCCCGCGGGCAAATCCCTGCAGATGTCCGAACGACTCGGCGCGGAGCGGTTGACGACTGCGGTGCACTGGATCACCGAGGCGGACCTCGCCCTCAAGGGCGGCGTGAGCTACGGCGGGAAGGATCTCGACAGTGATCTCGACGTGACCGAACTGACGGTTATCGAGGTGCTGGTCGCGCGGTTGGCGCGACTCAGCTTCGGAGCGCGAAGGCGCTAGTTACGCCTCTTGGCGAAGTGCGTTGATCCGCTTCATCAGGCCGCTCTTCTTGTTGGCGGCCGTGTTCTTGTGAATGATGCCCTTGGATGCGGCCATGTCGATGCGCTTGATCGCAAGACGCAGTGCCGATGACTCGTTCTCGGAGCCGACCGACGAGACGGCGTTCTTGGTGCGTGTGCGCAATTCGCTCTTCACGGCCTTGTTGCGCTCGTGACGCACCACGGTCTGCTTGTTGCGCTTGATCTGGCTCTTTATGTTCGCCACGAAAGACAACCTCGTTCTATGTGCAGCACCTCGCTGCGGGCCTATCGATGCTACCAGAGGTCGCTCGAACCACTCCACTCGGGCCAAATTGCAGGCCCGATTAACCTTGAGTGACCGTGGCAAGCACTCCCTCAACTGTCGATTCGCGAAAAATTCGCAATCTGAGCATTATCGCCCACATCGACCACGGCAAATCGACCCTCTCCGACCGGATTCTGGAGATCACCGGCGCCGTTGACCCTCGGCTCATGCGAGCCCAATACCTCGACTCGATGGATATTGAGCGCGAGCGCGGCATCACCATTAAGGCCCAGAACGTGCGGGTTGCCTATCGTGATCACCTCATCCAGCTCATCGACACCCCCGGGCACGTCGACTTCGGCTACGAGGTCTCCCGATCGCTCGCGGCGTGCGAAGGGGCGGTGCTGCTCGTTGACGCGAGCCAGGGCATTCAGGCCCAGACGCTCGCCAACTGCTACCAGGCCATCGAGCACAACCTCGAGATCGTGGCCGTGCTCAACAAGATCGACCTGCCCGCCGCCGACCCCGAACGCTGCAAAGACGAGCTTGAGCGCGTCCTTGGCATTCCCGCGAGCGAGATCCTCTCGATCTCGGCGAAGACGGGCGAAGGGGTAGCCCAGCTCCTCGACGCCGTCATCGAGCGCATCCCCGCGCCGGTGGGCGATCCGACGGTGCCGCTGCGTGCGCTGGTGTTCGACTCCTACTACGACCAGTATCGCGGCGTCATCAGCTCGATCCGGGTGCTGGAGGGGACCTTGCACGACGACACCCGCATTCGCATGATGCGCGCGGGCACCGATCACGAGCTTGAAGAGATCGGCATTCGCACGCCCATCATGTTGAAGGTCGCAGCCCTCGGACCGGGCGAAGTTGGCTACGTCGTGGCGGGCATTCGCGACGTGGGGGGAGCGCGCTCGGGTGAGACGATCACCGAGGCGCGCCGAGCGGCCGCGACGCCGCTCGATGGCTATCTGGACCCCAAGCCCATGGTCTTTTGCGGCATTTATCCGATCGACGGCGACGATCTCGCGGCCCTGCGCGACTCCCTCGACAAGCTGAAGCTGAACGACGCCTCGATCACCTACGAGCCGGAGAACTCCCACGCGCTCGGGTTCGGTTTTCGTTGCGGCTTCTTAGGCCTCTTGCACATGGAGATCGTGCGCGAGCGCTTGGAGCGCGAGTTCAATCTCGACATCATCGCGACCGCACCGTCGGTCGTCTATCGCGCCTTCCTCACCGACGGCACCGAGTTCCTCGTCGACAATCCGACCGATCTGCCCGACCCCAGCCGTCTCGACCACGTCGATGAGCCCATGCTTGACGTGACGATCCTCACGCCCGCGGAGTACCTCGGCGCCGTGATGGATCTCGGTCAGTCGCGCCGGGGCGAGATGGTGAAGATGGAGTACCTCTCGACCGAGCGCGTGGAGCTGCGCTATCGGATCCCCTTGGCCGAGGTCGTCATTGACTTCTTCGACGCGCTGAAGAGCCGTACCAAGGGCTACGCCTCGCTCGACTACGAACCGGCCGGATACGTCACGAGCCACGTCGTACGCGTCGACCTGTTGATCAATCACGAACCGGTCGACGCGTTCTCGACGATCGTGCATCGCTCCAACGCCGAGTACTACGGGCGAAAGATGGCCGAGCGTCTGAAGGAGCTCATTCCGCGCCAGATGTTCGAAGTCCCCATTCAAGCGGCCATTGGCGGTCGGGTCATCGCGCGCGAAACCGTGAGGGCTCGACGCAAGGACGTGCTGGCCAAGTGTTACGGCGGTGACATCACGAGAAAGCGCAAACTCCTCGAGAAGCAAAAAGAGGGCAAGAAGCGCATGAAGAACCTCGGTCGCGTGGAAGTGCCCCAGGAAGCGTTCGTCGCTGCCCTCAAGCTCGAGGAGTAGTCAGTCCGTCTGTAACGGCGGATGCTGCGGCGGCGAGTGCCTGGGTCTCGCCGGTCGGCGGGGCTCCAAGAGATGGGCTTCGAGCTCCTTGGGCTCCAGAGGTCGCGAGAAGAGGAAGCCCTGCACGAAGTCAACGTTGCTCGCTCGGAGCAGGTCCATCTGATCGAACGTTTCGACGCCCTCTGCGACGGTCTTCAGTCCGAGGTCGCGGCCAAGTTGGATGAAGGTTCGCACGACCGCCATCGATTCCTCGGACGTCGTGATGCTCGTGACGAAGGACTGGTCGATCTTGATGCAGTCGACCGGGAGCTCGCGAAGGCTCGACAGCGACGAGTACCCGGTGCCAAAGTCATCGATGGCGATGCGCACGCCGAGCTCCTTGATCGCCACGAGATCGCGCACCACAGAATCGATGTCGAGCATCAGCGCGGTCTCGGTGACTTCGATGAAGAGCGAGCTGCCACCGAGGCCACTCGCGGAGAGCGCGTCTCGAATCTGGTCGATCAACGCCTGGTCGTCGAACTGCCGCCCGGATACGTTGACCGCTAGATAGAGCCGGTCGCCTCGTTCGTGCCAGAGCGCCATCTGCGCGCACGCTTCGTGGAGGACCCAGGCGCCGACGTCGCGAATCTGCCCGGTCCGCTCCAGAGCCGGGATGAAGTCGTCCGGCCCGAGTAGTCCGAGTTTCGGGTGTTCCCAGCGCAGCAGCGCCTCGACCCCGACGATGGTGAGATCGTCGAGCGCGTAGAGCGGTTGGTAGAAGAGTCGGAATTGACAGTCCGAGAGCGCGGAGCGGAGGTCGAACTCGAGCGCGAGCCGGTGCCCAATCGCCTCTTCCATCTTCTGATCGAAAAAGACGTACTTGTTCTTGCCCTTCGCCTTCGCCTGATAGAGAGCGACGTCGGCGTCGCGCAGCAGGACGCTGCCGGACGCGCGATCGCCCACGGCGATACCGATGCTCGTGTTGACGATGAGGGGGAGGAGAGATCCGTCGAGCTCGAAGGGCTCGCGCATCGCGTCAAGCAGGCGCTGCGCGACGATTTCGGGGGCGCTCATCGTCGCACCGCCGTCGAGCAGGACAACGAACTCGTCGCCGCCGACTCTCCCGATGGTGTCGACTTCGCGCAGCGACGCTTTCATGCGCGCGGCGACGAGCACTAAAAGACGGTCGCCCGCCTCGTGACCAAGGGAGTCGTTCACGTTCTTGAAGTCGTCGAGGTCAATGAAGAGCGCCGCGCCGTAGGTGTTCGCTCGGCGATTTCTGGTGAGGAGCTGCTCGATGCGGTCAACGATGAGTGTTCGGTTGGGTAGGCCGGTCAGCATGTCGTGCGTCGCTTGGAAGTTGAGCTGCTCGGTGCGATCGTCAACCAGGCGGCGAAGCCGCGCTCGGTCGGTGCCGAGCATGAAGAGCAAGATGGCGATGACGAGACTGAGAGCGATGCCGCCAAACAGGACGTTAACTGCATTGTCATTGCCAAAGAGCCCGTCGCCGGTGCCGCGCCCGAGGACCTCGACCGTCCACCCGTCGCCGAGCGAGGTCGAGGCGCGAGCGGCACTCTTTGGGGCGACGCCACTCGTGAAGACCGGCGTTTCGGTATCACCGTAACGCAGGTTGACCGCCATGTGCGGATAGTTCTTGAGGGTGGATGCCAGGATGATTTTCGGTTCGACCGTGAGCGCCACCACGGCGACAAAGTTGCGCTGACGACTAGCGAGCGTGGTCGGTACCTCGCCGCCGCGATAGATCGGCGTCTCAAAGGCCAGCTCTTTCGCGCTGCCCGAGGCGTAGGGGACGACGTCGCCGGCGCCATCATCGCGCGCCGAGACGAGCAACCCACCTTCCGATCCGCTGCAGAGGTCGTAGCCGCGCGGCGTCACGACCGATCCGGGGCGCACGATGCCCATCGCGGCAAAGCAGTAGAAGGCGCGCGCGCCCGTTGGCGTCACCACGAAGGGCGTTGACTGCGTCAAGTTCTGTTCTCGCACGAATGCGGGGAGCTGCGCCGCCGTCACGTAGGAGACGACGCCCAGCCCGTCTAAGTCCCGATTGTGATCGAGCAGATCTATGGCCTTGGTCCAGGCAGTGAACTGAGCGCTGGTCGGATGCTCGTTGCCAAGGAGAAACGACTCGACCGACGTAATGAGGTCGAGTTGGTGATGGACGTAGAGCTTGACGACGCTGGTGATTTCGGCGGACGAGGTAGTAAACGCGTGATGCATCTTTTGATTGCCCGAGTTGGTGACCGCAACGGCGCCGTAGATCGACGCCGCCGTGCCGAGCATCAAGAACGCAGTCGCTGCGAGGAACCACCGGCGATAGGGGTGGTGCGCCCAGTGTGCGGGGCGCTTTAGCGAAGCAGCCTTCGTCGTCAGGATTCCCTGAGTAGCCACGTACCTAAGAACCCCGACAATCTCATCAGGATCAAGTGTCTCAATCCCGAGACAACGTAAGGTCAGCGTTTACTCAACGCAGCCCCATTTTCGTGGGTTACGTGATCTAATACCCGGTTTTTTGGTCGATCAGTTCGCGGAGAAGGTTCGCGTGGCCGCAGTGCCGGGCGTACTCCTGGATCACATGGAGGTAGATCCAGCGCAGGTCGACGTCTCGACCACGACGTGGTTTTTGTGCGTGCTCGTCGAGCGAATGACCCGCCGCGAGACTCTTTGATACGTCGACGACTTCCTGATAGAGATCAAAGACCGTCTCCGCGGCTTCGCCATCGAGGTCCTTGAAGTCAGCGTCGCGGTCACCTTCGGTCTTGTAGTAGTCCACCGTGTCGGTGCCCGCGAAGGTGGTCTCGAACCTGCTCGACGAAGGTCATGTGGCGCACGATCCCGAGCAGCGACAGCATGGACGTGGCTATGGGACGCGTCTTGAGCTGGGCGACACTTAGTCCGTCGCACTTCGTGAGCACGGTCGCTCGGTAGAAATCGAGCCAGCCGTCGAGCTGGAGACGCTCATCCCCGGAAGAGGGAACATGCGGCCGTTCGGGTGCGCTGAAGGTGTCCATGGCCGATACTTTAAGCACGGCTCTGCGCATGGCGCGTCGGAATGGTTAGCACTCGGTAAAATCGAGTGCTAACAAGGAGAGCAATGGCCCGGCGAGTGAAGTCCCCACCCCAGCCCATCAGCGATCTCGACGCCCGAAAGGCGATGATCCTGAAGGCGGTCGTGGTCGAACACATCGACACTGCACAGCCCGTCGGCTCGAGCTCCGTCGCCGCAACGGCGGACCTGGCGGTCTCTCCCGCCACCGTGCGAACCGAAATGGTCGCTCTTGAGCGAGAGGGCTACCTCGCCCAGCCCCACACGTCGGCTGGCCGGGTGCCGACCGATAAGGGGTATCGCTACTTCGTTGACCACCTCGAAGCGGGCGTGTTGGGACCAGCCCAGCAGCGCCAGATCCGCGAATTCTTCGCCCATGTTCGTGGCGAAGTCGAAGACGTGCTGGAACAGACCTCTCTTCTGCTCAGCCGTCTGACGAACTACACCTCGGTCGTTGTCGGCTCCGGCAACAGCCACGCATCGATTCTCTCGGTGCAGCTGGTCAATCTCGACGCTCGTCACCACCTCCTGGTGACGGTCTTTTCTGACGGCTCGGTGACCAAGCACAGCGTGCTCGCGAGCTACGAGGCAAGTCCCGTCGACGTGATCGAAGCGTCGCGTCAGCTGAACGCGTTGCTCATCGGGACCTCAATCGAGACCAAGATCCAGGTACCAAGTCGCGCCGACACGGTCGCGAAGCTGGTGCGCGAGGCGGTCTCGGTGCTGAAGGCCGAGCAGCCCACCTTGGAGGGCGAGCAGCTCTACATCGGAGGGTCGTCGCGCGTGGCCGAGGTGTTCGAAGGCGTCGAGACCGTCCGCCAGGTGCTCAGCATCTTGGAGCAAGAGCTCCTCGTGGTCACACTCGTCGAGGACATTCTCGACAAGGGCGTCTCTGTCGCGATTGGCTCGGAGCACGGGTACGAACCGCTGTCGTCCTGCGCCGTCATCGTCGCACCGGTGTCCTTGGAAGGCGAGAACGTCGGCGCGGTGGGGCTGCTTGGGCCTACCCGCATGAAATACCGCGAAGTGATGGCCGCCGCCGAGGCGGTATCGAAACACCTGACCGCACACTTTGGGGGCGATGACCGTGGCTAATACCAACCTCTACGAGATTCTCGAGGTCGAGTCGAACTGCACGCCCGACGAGCTGAAGTCGTCCTACCGGCGCTTGGCGCGCAAGTACCACCCCGACGCCAACACCGACGATCCGATGGCCGAGACCCGCTTCAAAGAGGTCTCCCAGGCGTACGAGATTCTCTCGGACCCGGAGCGTCGCGCTAACTACGACCGCTTCGGGTCAGACGTCGGCGCGGGTGGCAACCCCTTCGGCGCAGGATCGGTGCAGGACATCTTTGACATGTTCTTTGGCGGCGTCGCGGGCGGGCAAGCTCGCCGCGGTCCCCAGCCGGGACCCGACGCCGAAGTGTCGATCGACATCACTTTGGAAGAGGCCGCGTTTGGCGCGACACGCGAGGTCACCGTCACCTTGCCGCAGCGCTGTTCGACGTGTGACGGTTCGGGCTGTGCGCCCGGCTCATCACCCATCACGTGTGAGGAGTGTCAGGGCAGCGGCGAGGTTCGCCGGGTGCGCAACTCCATACTCGGCCAGATGGTGACCTCCCAGACCTGTCAGCGCTGCCAAGGGATGGGTTCGCGCATCGATAAGCCCTGCGCGGACTGCCGCGGCGACGGCCGTCGCCCCCAGAGCGTGACCCTGAGCGCCCAAATTCCCGCCGGGGTGGAAGACGGCTCGACAATGCGCCTCGCTAGCCGAGGGCCAGCAGGCCTGCGCGGCGGACCAAACGGTCGACTCTTCGTGCACCTGCGCGTAGCGAGCGACGCGCGCTTTGAGCGTCACGGCGACGACCTGCATCACGAAGCCCACATCGCCTTCAGCCAAGCGGTGCTCGGTGCGACGATCGCGGTGCCGACGTTGAAAGACGCGATTGAAATTGACGTCGAACCGGGCAGCGCCAGTGGGACCGTGCATCGGCTTCGTCACGAAGGCGTCGAGCACCTGCACGGACGCGGTCGAGGAGACCTCTTTATTCACCTCGCGGTGGACGTGCCCACCGAGCTCGACGAAGAGTCCGAGCAGCTGCTTCGTTCGTGGGCGGAACATCGCAGCGAAGTGGTGAGCGAGCCGCAGGGCGGGTTCTTTCACCGCCGTAAGGCGAAGAAGTGACCTACCTCGAGTGGCCACGACGCGTGGCCGCGCTCGGACAGTTTCGTGTTGACCGCGTAGACGAGCCAATACTCGACACGACGAGCGCCCACCATTTGCGAAAGGTCCTCCGTGCGCGCCCGGGCGAAGAGGTCGTCGTAACGAACGGTAACGGTTCGTGGGCCGTCTGCGTGGTCAACGATGCAGGCCTGACCCGAGTCAGCGACGTGCACCTCGACCCGGAGCCGCCCGAGACCTCGCTCTATCTCTCCCCGCTAAAGGGTGACCACGGTGACTGGGCCATCGTGAAGGCGACCGAAGTCGGCGTGCGTCGAGTGGTGCCGCTCCTGAGCCAGCGCGGTGTCGTGAAGGTGAAGGGCGAGAGCCGCGAGAAATTACTCGCGCGCTGGCGTCGTCTGGTCGCCGAAGCGGCGGGTCAGTGCCGACGCACCTACGACGTCATTGTCGACGAACCCGTCGCGGTCGCGAACGTGCCCGACGACGTCGCGGTCTGCGACCTCGGCGCCTCGGGGGACTGGCGCGGGCTCTCGAGTATTGCGGTCGGTCCAGAAGGCGGTTGGGCGAACGAGGAATGGGAGCCCACGCGTCGACGCGTCGGACTGGGACCGACGGTGTTGCGTGCCGAGACGGCCGGGGTACTCGGCGCGGCGTTGCTTGCTTTTCAGGCAGGTGGGTGGGGATTTACGCTGAACGGAGCCGAAATGGGTAATGATGAGAGCACTAGATGAGTGACTGCCTCTTTTGTCAAATAGTCGCGGGCCAAGTTCCCGCGAAGGTGGCCGCCGAGTCCGATAACTCACTGGCCTTCTACGACATCGCACCGCAAGCACCCGTGCACGTGCTGGTGGTGCCGAAGCGTCACTACAACGGTGTGAATGACGTGACGACAAAACACCCCGAGGTCTTTGACGACCTGATGTTTCTCGCTCAGGAGGTCGCCAAGCTTGAGGGCATTAAGGAGAGCGGCTACCGATTGGTCTTCAACGTCGGCGACGACGGCCAGCAGACCGTGGGTCACCTGCACGTGCACGTGCTGGGTGGGCGACGCTTGACCTGGCCTCCAGGATGACGTCAGAAGCCAAAGCCGACGAGGCTCTCACGACAACCACCTACGTAGCCAATACGCACCTGATGGCGGGGCTGCTCGGGGCGCGTGACGAGCACCTGCGCGTGATCGAGCGCTCGTTTCCGAACTCCAAAATCCGGGTCCAGGGAAACCAGATCTCAGTCACCGGTCCCGACGCGGCAACGGTGTTACGCCTCTTTGACGAGCTCGTGCTCGTCCTGGAGAGCGGTCAGACCCTCGACACGACGAAGATCGCGCGCACGGTGGACATGGTCGCCGACGACCTGCGTCCGAGCGAGGTCCTGCGCCACGAGGTCGTACGCGGCGCCAAGGGCAAGACCATTCGACCCTCGACCGCTGGCCAGAAGCGCTACACCGACGCGATCGACAACAACATCATCACCTTTGGCGTCGGGCCTGCCGGCACTGGTAAGAGCTACCTCGCGGTCGCCCAAGCGGTCCAGGCGCTGCACCGGCGCCAGGTGCAGCGCATCGTGCTCACCCGACCGGCCGTCGAGGCGGGAGAGAATCTCGGATTCTTGCCCGGCGATCTCATGGCCAAGGTTGACCCGTATCTGCGACCCCTCTACGACGCTCTCTACGACATGGTTGGCGCCGACGGCGCGCAGCGTTTGATCGGCAACGGCACGATTGAAGTGGCGCCGCTCGCCTTCATGCGCGGGCGTACGCTAAATGACTCGTTCATCATTCTCGACGAAGCGCAGAACACGACGCCCGAGCAGATGAAGATGTTCTTGACGCGAATTGGCTTCAACTCAAAGGCCGTCATCACGGGCGACGTCACGCAAGTCGATCTCAACGGCAAGCGCAGCGGGATGCTCGACATCGAGCGAATCCTCGCGGGCGTCGAGGGCGTCAGCTTCGTTCACCTCGGCACGAAAGACGTCGTCCGCCACCGCATCGTGGCCGACATCGTGGCGGCGTACGAGCGCTCGACATGAGCATCGACATCTACGCCGCCGACGAGCAACACGACCACGACATCGAGCTCGAGCGCTGGGTCACGCTCGCCCACGGTGCCCTCACCGACGAGGGTGTGCGCGGAACGGCCGAGGTCTCGTTGATCTTCACCGACGAGCCGACCATCGCCGACCTCAATCAGCAGTTCATGGGACGTTCTGGCCCGACCGACGTGCTGAGCTTTCCCATCGACGCCGAGCCAGAACCCTCAGGGAGAGTGCCGGACGCCGGAGGTGCCGGTCCCGGAGAGCCGCCAATGCCCGAGATCCCTCAGCTGGTGGGTGACATCGTGATCTGTCCGGCGGTCGCCTCGCGTAACGCGGTCGATCATGAGGTGAGCTTCGACGACGAGCTGGCGCTGCTCATCGTGCACGGCGTGCTGCACCTGCGCGGGTGGGATCACGTCATTGACGAGGAGGCCGAACGGATGGAGGCGCGCGAACGCGAACTGCTCGCTCGCCACTACCGCGCTGCACGATCGTGATCGGCGCAGTCTGGAGCGCGAGCGACACCTATCTCACGCTCGCCGTTTTTGTCTTGTTGATGATGTCGGGATTCTTCGCAATGGCGGAAACCTCACTCACGCGAATGAACAAGTCCCGTGCTCGCTCGCTGCGCGACGAGGGGCGCCACGGCGCGAAGGCGCTCGTCAGCCTCACCGAGGCACCCGAGAAGTTCTTGAACCCTTTGCTCCTGCTCGTTCTCGTCTGCCAACTGGTCTCGGCGACGATGGTCGGCGTCCTCGCGGGACACCTCTTTGGCGCAGCGGGTGTCTTTGTCGCGACCGCCGGAGAAGTCATCGTCATCTTCGTGGCCTTCGAAGCAATTCCTAAGAACTTCGCGGTCCAACACCCCGACGAGGCCGCCCTCGCCAGTGCGCCCGTCGTTGGACGGATTCTGCGGTTCTGGCCAATCCGGTGGGTCTCGGTGGTGCTGCTCGCGGTCGCGGACAAGGTGATCTCGCTCTTTGGCGGGAGCGAAGAGAAGCCCCGCATGACCGAGTCCGAAGTGCTCGCGATGGCGGACGTCGCCCACGAGGACCGCGCCATTGAGTCCGACGAGCGCAACTTCATCCACTCGGTCATCGAGTTCGGCGACACGATCGTGCGAGAGGTGATGATTCCACGCATTGACATCGTGGGCATTGACGCAAGCGCCACCATCCGCGAGGCCCTCGATCTCGCGATCGCGAGTGGTCGCTCGCGCCTTCCCGTGTTGGGGGCAGGGATCGACGATGTCGTGGGCATGGTGAACTTGCGCCACCTGGCCGGACTCGTGATCAGTGGCTTGGCCGCAGATCCCGTGCGCGGACACATGGGCGTCGCGCATTACGTTCCCGAGACGAAGCGCGTCGCGTCGCTCCTGCGCGAGATCCGCCACGCGAAGAGCCATCTCTTTATCGTCATCGACGAGTATGGCGGAACCGCCGGCGTCGTCACGTTAGAAGACGTGCTGGAAGAACTCGTCGGTGAGATCACCGACGAGTCAGACCCGGTCGAAGACGACGCCGAGCGCACTTTGGAAGGCGGCATTGAGTTGAGTGGACGTCTCAATATTGACGACGCGAACGACGAGTTCAACCTGAAACTCCCGAAGGATGGTTGGGACACCGTCGGTGGACTGGTGCTGGACCTGAAGGGCGGCGTGCCCGACGTCGGTGATGTGCTCACGACCGAGCGCTACCGTCTCACGGTGACACGAATGGACGGCCGTCGGATCGAAGAGGTGCTCGTTGAGCCGCTCGGGAGCGGCGCATGAGCCGCGCCGGGTTTGTCGCCGTCCTCGGGCGTCCGAACGTGGGCAAGTCCACGCTCGTCAATCAGCTCGTGGGCGCCAAGGTCACGATTACTGCGGCGTCACCAAATACAACGCGCCACGCGGTGCGCGGAATTCTCACTGAAGACGATATCCAAGTGGTGCTGGTCGACACGCCCGGACTCCACCGGCCGCGCACGACCCTCGGTGGCCGACTCAACGAGACGGCGCGCTCATCCGTCGACGGGGTGGACGTTATCCTCGCCGTTGTCGACGCGTCGGCGGCGATCGGTCCGGGCGACCGCCAGGTTATCGAGACCATGCTCGCTCAGGCTCGCCCGTCGGCGGGACCCGCGCTCGTCGTCGTAGTGAACAAGATCGACCGTCCGGGACGCGAGGCGGTGGCCAGCCAACTTCTCGAAGCCTCAGCCGCCGTGGAGGAAGTCGCGCGCGAGATCGGGCGCAGCAGCGTTGCGGCAGACATCGAATACTTTCCCGTCTCCGCGAAGACCGGCGAGGGCACGAAGGCGTTACTCGCCTATCTGTTCGAAAGAATGCCCGAGTCGCCGTTCCTCTTCCCCGACGAAGAGGTCTCCGACGTCACCGAAGCGACCTGGATTGCCGAACTCGTGCGAGAACAGCTCGTTCGCAAGACGAAGCAAGAGCTCCCGCACTCAATCCACTGCCGGGTGAGCGAATTCGAATGGCCTCACGTCACCGTCGAGATACTGGTCGAGCGCGAAAGTCAAAAGGGCATGGTGATCGGCAAAGGTGGACAGCTGCTGAAGGATGTGGGCATCGCGGCGAGGCGTCAGCTGCCCGAAGGGCTCTACCTCGAGTTACGAGTCAAGGTCGAGCCGGGATGGCAGAAGCGAGACGACGTCCTCGACCGGTTCGGCTACTAGCAGCTCGTCTTTCGTGCGGCGTAGGTCGCGCACGCTGAGCACGATGACCCCGACGGCGATCACCGCGGCCGCCACACCCAGCGCGTCGGTCGTAAAGCCCACGTACTTGAGCCCGCTCAGCAGGACGGCGCCCATGATGACGCGGCGAAGGAGCAGTCCGTTGGACCGCGATGAGAGCAGCGCCCCGATGATGACGGCGGGCACTGAGCCGACAATGATCGACGTCGTCAGTGAGAAGTCGACGTGGCTGAACAGCAAGGTGCCGAGGGTCGCTGACAGGGTCAGGGGCACCGACTGGGCGAGGTCGGTACCGACCAGCTGATCGTTGCGCAAGTTCGGGTAGATGAAGACGAGCAGCACCACGATCAGCGAACCTGCACCGACCGAGGTAAGCCCCACCATGAAGCCCCCGACGGCGCCGATGGCGATCGTGACGGCGCGTCGAATCCTGATCTCGCCGTTGGGGTGGCGGGTTGAGGCGACGATCGAGCGCAGCAGCATCGAGATCGCGCCGATGATGAGGGCGGCGCCGAGGAGGATCTGGAGGCGATGCTCGGCGACCGCGCTCTCGCCCATGACGTGCAGTGCGTAGGTACCCGCGAAGGCACCAGGCAGCGACCCGTAACAGAGGTATCGAACGATGCGCGTGTTGACCGTTCTTCGTCGCCAATGGATGGCGACGCCGGCCGGTTTCATGAAGAGGGCGGCCACGAGATCCGAAGTGATCGCGGCGGTCGGCGTGATGCCAAAGAGCAGCACCAGCATCGGAGTCATGAGCGCTCCGCCGCCCACGCCGGTCAGCCCGACGAGAAGTCCGACGACGGCGCTGCCGAGAACGAGAAAGAGGTCGAGGTGCATAGCTCCAAGGTCAATAAAAACTAGTGAAATAGTAGTCTACGGTGTTTCCTGATCAACGACCGTTCGAGTTGCTTGGAGATCCTTGAGTTCTCGCAGAAACGCGAGCACCTCGGCCCGAGTTCTGGTGCGGCGCATGGGCGGCAGTTTCTTGAACATGACCGAGCGATAGCTCGACGTGGCGAGCCGGGTGTCGAGCACGGCGACCACCCCGCGGTCGTCTTTGGTACGGATGAGTCGACCCACGCCCTGGGCGAGCAACATCGTCGCGCGGGGCAGATCGACGTCGTAGAAGGGGCGATCCGAGCGCTCGCGGCGCGCTTCAGCGAGCGGATCGTTCGGCACGGCGAAGGGGAGCCGGTCAATGGTGACGAGGCTGAGCGAGTGGCCCGGTACGTCGATTCCCTGCCAAAAGCTGGTGACGGCAAAGAGGCTCGCCTCGTCGCTGCGACGAAACTCTTCAATCAACTTCTGACGTGAGAGCGAGCCTTGGACCAACACTTCGGTCGAGAGTCGCGGCGCAACCGCGTCGGCGACGCGCTGCATCACCGAGCGGTTAGTGAAGAGCGCGAGCGTGCGACCGCCGGCTGCTTCGATGAGGGCAACGAGCTCCTCGATGATGGCGGCCTCCGCCTTCGGGTCGTTGCGCTCGGGGAAGTCCTCGGGCACGTAGAGCAGACCGTGCTCGCGATAGTCGAATGGGCTATCGAAGTGCTCGCTCGTGGCGTCGTCGAGTCCGAGATTCTTCGCAAGGGTGTCGGGAATGGTGGCGCTCGTGAGCACCGCCGTCACGTTGCCCCAGAGCTCGTCGCGGAGTCGAGGGCCGACGTCGACGAGTGAGATCTCGATATCGATCTCTCGATCCCGGCGTGACAGATACAACAGCTCAGAGTCCTTCACGTTGTTCACCCGAGCGAGGTCGTTGGCGAGATGAATGGCCGGACCGAGCGCACGGACCTTCCGGAACTCCGCGTCGGGGGAGCTCGTCGGCACGTCGCGCAGGCGCTCGACGATTCTCGTGACGAGCTCGTTGGTGCGAGTGAGCTCCGTGCGACACGCTCCGTCGAGCCCCTTGAGCTCATTTCGCTCGTACTGGGCGAGGAGCAACGCCGCAAAGCGATCGGCGCTTGAGAGCAGCTCGTCGGCCGCCGTGCGTTCGTCCGCGCTCAAAATGTTGCGTGACCCCGTCGCCAACGCGCGAAGGCGTGCCGCGTTGAGGGATGTGCCGAGCAACGTCGCGAAGATGTCAAGGATCTCGTGGGCCTCGTCGAAGACGACGAACTCGTGCGGAGGGAGGAGCATCGATCCCGACGCCAGGTGCGACGCGTAGAGGTGCGCGTTCACAATGAGGATCGAGCTCTCGTTCGCGCGGTCCTTCGCGAGCTCGGCGAAGCAGTTTTGGCCCTGAGGGCACTTCGAGCGCTGCAGGCACTCTTGAGGCGTGACCGAGACCGCGCGACGCGCGCGCGCGTCGACTTCAAACGGAAGCTCGTCGAGGTCGCCGGTCGTCGTGTCGTTGCTCCACCGCAGGATCCGGCGCATCTGGTCAGCGACGCCCCGGGGCATGTCGGTGCCGTCATCCAAGCTGAGCTGCGCACCGCCGCCGAGGCTCTGGGCCCGGTTGAGGCAGAGGTAGTTCTGCTTGCCCTTTAAGACCGCAACGTGCACGCCTTTCGTGTGGCCCGCGACCTGCGGTGCGTCCTTTTTTGCCAGCTGGTCCTGAAGATTCTTGGTAGCGGTCGCCACGACGACTCGTTTGCCCGCGAGCACGGAAGGCACGAGGTAAGCCAGTGACTTGCCGACGCCGGTGCCCGCTTCGATGAGGTGATGACGGCGCCTCGAGAACGAAGACGCCACGGCGCGAACCATTTCGCGCTGGCCCTCGCGATCCTCCCCGCCACCCGGCAGGTCCCGAGTGATCGCGTCGAGGAGTTCCAACGCTCGCTCCGCGTCGATGGCAACAAGGTCATCGTCAATCTGAACGCCCTTGTCGGGCTCCGCGTCGACGTAGGGGATCTCCTCGTCGGGGTCGAAACTCTTCACCCGATGACACTACGGGTCTGGGGCGTTCGTGCGGAGGAACCCGGTAGGTTTTAACCGTGCCCGACCCTCGTCCTACGCCGATTCCCGCGTCCCTCGAGCGTGACGGAGTGCCCCGGCACGTCGCGATCGTGATGGACGGAAACGGTCGTTGGGCGCAGCGTCAGGGTCTCGCGCGCACCGAAGGGCACGGAGCGGGAGAGGCGTCCCTGGTCGATGTCACCTACGGAGCGCTCTCGGTGGGGGTGAAAGCCCTCACGGTGTTCGCGTTCTCGACCGAGAACTGGCGCCGACCCGTTGACGAGGTGCGTTACCTCATGAACTTCAATCGAGGGCTCCTCGACCGCCGTCAACATGAACTGCACGCCGACGGCGTCCGCATTGTTTTTTCGGGGCGACGTGACTGGCGCGTGCCGAGAGGTGTGCTCTCTCGAATGGACGACGCGGTCGAGTTGACGAAGGACAATCAGGAGCTGACGCTCAATATCGCCTTTAATTACGGGGGTCAGGCCGAGATCGTTGACGCCGTGCGCCAACTGGTGATCGACAAGGTGCCCGCGAAGAAGATTGACGAGAAGCGCATCCGCGAGCGGCTCTATCATCCCGAGCTCCCTGATCCCGACCTCGTCATTCGCACGTCGGGTGAGTATCGCATGTCGAACTTCTTGCTCTGGGAGCTCGCGTACTCCGAGCTCATCTTCACCGACGTCCTCTGGCCGGATTTTCGACGAGAAGATCTCTTCCAAGCCATCGAGGAGTTCCAGCGTCGTGAACGACGCTTCGGCGAGGTAAAGAAGTGACCTATCTGCGCGCGACCATTGTCGTGGCGCTCGCGATCTACGTCTTCCTCTGGGTGGTTGCGCTCAATGGAGCAAGCGGCATGGTTCCGTTGCTCGTGGTGCCCCTTATCCTGGCCGCGATGATTGCTCTTGGGGTCGCGCTGCAACGCTTCATGGGACTACCCGCGCGCAAACAGCACTTTCGAGATCGCGGCGACGACTCCAGGCCGTGAACGAGCTGCAAGACGACGCCGTCGTACTTCGGACCTATAAATCAGGAGAAGCCGACCGGGTAGTCGTTCTCTGGACGCGCGAGCACGGAAAGGTCCGGGTGCTCGCGAAGGGCGTGCGCAAGACGACGAGTCGACTCGGCGCCACGCTCGAGACGCTCGCCTACGTGCACGTCGATCTCGTCAAGACCCGAGGTGAGTTCTACATCGCCCGACACGTTGCGCACCGTGAACGCCTCGCGACCCTCCGGACCTCCTATTCGCGGATCTCGGCGGGTTACGCGGTCGTTGAGGCGGTTGACGCGATCCCCTCAGACGGCGTGCCCGACCACGAGATCTTCGACCTCTTGACGCGCGTGTTGCTGACACTCGACGACGACAGCTTTGATCCCGCGCTGGTGCCGGCGTCGTTCTTCCTGCGTCTCCTCACGCTCGATGGATCGGAGCCGGTCGTTGATTCGTGCGTCAACTGCGAACGCCCGGGACCGCTCGTCGCCTTCGACGCGGAGATCGGTGGCACGCTGTGCGATCACTGTCGCCAGGGAACGTCGATCAGCCCTGCCGCGCTGGCGCTCTTGCGGCGAGTGCTGGGCGGCGAACTGGCGAGCGTGCTGCGCGAGTCGAGCCCGCCGGGAGCCGGTGAAGTGATGAGTCTCGCCCAGGTGGCGATTGAGATCCACTTCGGCAGACGGCTCCGCTCTCCGAGCGCCATCGCGCCGCTCGCGGCGAAACGAGAGACTTCGTGAACTTCGGCGTCTACGTGCACGTCCCGTTTTGCGCCCACCGCTGTGACTACTGCGCGTTCGCGACCTATTCCGATCGCGATCATCTAATGGAGGACTACGTGGAGGCGGTGCTCGCAGAGATCGGCCGCGCGCGCGAGCTGGGGCTTCGTACTGCGACGTCGATCTTCTTTGGTGGCGGGACACCCTCGCGACTGACGGCGGAGCAGCTGCTGCGAATTCTCGACGCCATTCCTCGCACCGACGACGCCGAAATCACCGTCGAATGCAATCCCGAAGACGCGTCGCTCGATCGGCTGCGTGCGTATTTTGACGGCGGGGTCACTCGAATGAGCTTCGGGGTGCAATCAACGCAACCGGCAGTCCTCGCGGACCTTGGTCGCCGTCACGGGATCATGGCGCACCGCGAGGTGTCGGACGCAGTGACCGCGGCGGGCTTTGCTACGTGGAACATGGACGTCATCGTTGGCTCGCGTGCGGAGAGTTTGGATGACGTGCGCCACACGCTCGATGACCTCTTGTCGCTCGAGCATCCACCGCCGCATATCAGCTGTTACGCGCTCACTCCGGAACCCGCGACGCCGCTCGGTCGAGATCCCGCGCGCCATCCCGACGAGGACGAAACCGCCGACGCGTACGACCTCGTGGGTGAAGTGCTCGACGAACACGGCTATCTGTGGGAAGAGATCTCCAACTGGGCGAGGCCCGGGCACGAGTGCCGACACAACCACGTCTACTGGGATCACGAGGACTACGTGGGTTTCGGATCCGCCGCGCACTCGCACGACCACGGCCGGCGCTATTGGAACGTTCGCACGCCCGAGCGCTACATCGAACTGATTCGTCGTGGCGACTCGCCGCTCGGGGGAGAAGAGATCGTTGACGAGACCAGCCAGCGCTTTGAGCGCGAGTCGCTGGCACTGCGCACGTCACGCGGCGTGCCGCTCGAGGCGTTCGATTCGCTCGAAGAGATCAAGCACCTGGTACAGGTCGATCACGGCCTCGTCACGCTCACGCCAAAGGCTCGGCTCGTGGCGAACCAGGTGATCATCCGCTTAAAGAGCGCCGGGTGACCCAGTAACCTTGAGGGATGTCTGACGCGCCCGAACTTGATCCGGCACTCCTCGAAAAGGTGACGAATCTGGCCAAACGGCGCGGATTCATCTTCCAGTCGGCCGAGATCTACGGGGGTTTCCGCTCGACCTACGACTACGGTCCGCTCGGCGTCAACATGCTGCGCAACGTCAAGCAGGCCTGGTGGTACGCCATGGTCCAGACCCGCCGCGACATCGTCGGCATTGACGCGGCGATCCTCGGTCCGTCCGCGGTGTGGGCCGCCTCGGGTCACCTCGAGACGTTCACTGATCCGCTCGTTGACTGTCTCGTCTGCAAAGAGCGCTGGCGCGAGGACAAGATCGACGGCGTCTGTCCCAACTGCGGCTCAACCAAGTTCACGAGTCCGCGCGAGTTCAACCTCATGTTCAAGACCCAAGCGGGTCCGGTGGAGGGCGAGGGCTCGACCGCCTACCTACGCCCCGAGACCGCACAGGGCATCTTCACCAACTTCGCGAACGTCCTCTCGACCGTCCGCAAAAAGCCGCCGTTTGGCATCGCCCAGGTCGGCAAGTCGTTTCGCAATGAGATCACCCCGCAGAACTTCGTCTTTCGCACGCGAGAGTTCGAGCAGATGGAGATGGAGTTCTTCGTCCCGCCCGACCAGGCCGACGAGTGGTACCGCTACTGGATCGAGACCCGTTTCCAGTGGTATCTCGACCTCGGCATCCCCGAGCATCTGCTGCGCAAGCACGAGCACGCCAAAGAGGACCTGTCGCACTACTCGCTTGGCACGACCGACGTCGAGTTCTTGTACCCCTGGGGCTGGGACGAGCTCGAGGGCATCGCCAATCGTGGCGACTACGACTTGACCCAACACGCGAAGCACTCGGGCGTGGCGCTCGATTACTTTGACCCGACCACCAACGAGCGATACACGCCGTACACGATCGAGCCGGCTGCGGGTGCGACGAGAGCGATGATGGCCTTTCTCCTCGCTGCGTACCACGAAGACGAAGTGGAAGGCGAGACGCGCACCGTGTTGCGGCTCGACTGGCGCCTGGCGCCGTACCAGATCGCCGTCTTGCCACTCTCGAAGAAGGTCGAGCTCGAGGGCGTCTCGACCGAAGTGCTCGAGATACTCCAGCCACACTTCATGTGCGACTACGACGTCACCCAGTCGATCGGCCGACGGTACCGACGCCAAGATGAGGTGGGCACTCCCTACTGCATCACCGTCGACTTTGAGACGTTGAACGACCGAGCGGTGACGGTGCGTGATCGTGACACCACCAGTCAAGTGCGCGTGCCCCTCGCAGAGCTGCTCGCGTACCTGCGCGGTGTGATGGGCGGGCAGTGAGTTGAGCGACGGGCGCGGGCTCAAGTTCGGCACCGTCGCCGAGCAGTATGACCGGTTTCGGCCGAGCCCTCCCGCGAGCGCCGCGGACTTGGTGGGAGACCTTCGCGGACGCGATGTCTTGGAAGTGGGCGCCGGCACCGGCAAGCTGACCCGGTTCCTTCTCGGGCTTGGTGCGAATGTCAGCGTCATCGAGCCGGACCACGATATGCGCAACGTCCTCGTGCGTCGCTCTCCCGAGGTGACGGTGCTGTCGGGCCGCGCCGAGTCGGTGCCCGTTGACGACGCCTCGTTTGACGTCGTCATCTCGTCATCGGTGTGGCACTGGCTCACCCAACCCGACGCCACCAACGAGCTCGCTCGTGTGATGCGCGACAACGGCATGCTCCACGTGTGGTGGAACGGGTTCAGCCGGGACGTGCCGTGGATGGCCGAACTGACGAAGATGCGCGAGCGAGACGATGACGCGAATCGGCGGCCTCGAGGGTGGCGCGCCGAACTCGATCCCAACGGACCATTTATTGACGCGCGTGACTTCGTGCTGGACTGGGAGTTTCCGCGGACGGCGGATGAAGTCGTTGGCTACTTCGGCACCTACTCGGGCACGATCGTCGCGGGCGACGAGTTTCAACGAGTGCTCGAAGCACGTGTTCGAGAGCGACTCTTCGAGCTCTTCGGAGACAGCGACGTCGTCCTTCCGATGACCCTGCGCGGCACCATCGCGCGCCGTCGTCCGCGCTGAGCTACTTCCGCGGCGGTATCGAGTAGGTCACAGAGGCTTTTGCCACCAGCTCGGTCGAACCACGCGAGTAGAGATCGACGTCAACGACCGCCAACCGACTGCCGAGCTTGATCAGCTTCGCGCGCGCGAGCAAGTCGGTGACGTCGGGCTTGCGCAGAAAGTCGATATGCAAACTCGTCGTCACGGCGAGGAGCACCGGACCGATCTGGGCGAGGATAACTAGCCACGCCGCGTTGTCGGCAAGCGCCATCATGGTTGGTCCCGACAGCGTGCCGCCAGGTCGCGTATGCCGTGTCGAAGTTGTGAGCGCCAACACGAGCGTGTCTCCATCAAGCGATTCAACGGTCGGCAGATCAAATTCGGGGAACGCCTCGACGACGATCTGCTGGAGCTCCTCGACGCTGAGGGCGGTCACGGACTAGGCGACTTTGCGGTATTGATTGACGGCCAAGGGTGCGAGCACGAGAATGGCGCCCGCCGACCAGGCCATCGCGGAGTACGTCGAGACGCCATGCGCCGTGCCGTCCATGAGACCACGCACCGCGTCCGCAGTTTGGCTGACCGGTTGGTTGATCGCGAATGGTTGGAGCCAACTGGGCATTGTGGCGACCGGCACGAAGATCGCGGAGGCGAAGGTCAAAGGGAAGATGAGCGGGAAGGTCATCGCTTGGGCCGCTTCCGAGTTCGGCGCCGCCAAGCCAATGAAGGCGAAACCCCACGAGAGGCAGTAGGCAAAGAAGAGCATCAAGAGGCACGCCTGAATGTAGGAAATGAACGTGCCGCCCGGACGGAATCCGACGAGGAAGCCCACGCCGGTAATGATCACGACCACCAGGACGTTACGGAACAGATCCGAGATCGTGCGACCGGCCAGCACTGCGAGCCGGGCCATTGGCAATGCGCGGAAACGCTCGATCAGCCCCTTGTGTAGATCTTCCGCGAGTCCGATGGCCGTACCCACCGAACCGAAGATGGTGGTCTGCACCAGGATGCCGGGAATGAGGTAGTCGACGTAGGAGAAGCCCGGCGGTTTGATCACTCCGCCAAAGACGTAGCGGAAGAGGACCACGAACATGATGGGTTGGATGATCATGAAGACGATGGCGACGGGAATGCGAAAGAGCACCAGCAGGTTTCGCCGTGCCATGGTTAGGACATCACTGACCGCCCAGCGGAAGGACGATCGAGTGGAGGTGGATGCGGGCAACGTGCTCATGCGCGGGCCTTTCGTGATCGTCGACTCTTCGTTTCATCGGCTTCGGATGCCACGTCGTCCTCGGCCTTGTGACCGGTCAGGTTCAGAAAGACATCGTCCAGGCTCGGCTCGCGAAGGGCGAGACCGTTGAGGGAGATGCCCGCCGCATCAATACGGCGCAGTGCGTCTGCGGTCACCGCGGGGCCGTTGTTGACGGTCATCTCGAGGACCGACCCGTCGAGGTTGCCCGGTGTGCTGCTGAGATCGGCGACGATGGGCTGCGCGCGAAGCGCGTCACTCGTCGACAAGAAGCTGAGCGACAGCACGGTCGTGCCCATTTGGGCTTTCAGCTCGGCCGCGGTGCCTTCAGCGATGATCTTGCCGTGATCGAGGACCACGAGCTGCTTCGCCAACCGATCCGCCTCTTCGAGATATTGCGTAGTGAGAAGGACGGTGGTGCCTCCTTCGACAAGTCGTTCGATGATCGCCCAGAGATCCTGGCGACTCTGCGGGTCCAGTCCGGTCGTCGGTTCGTCGAGAAACAGGATCGGGGGATCGGCGACGAGCGCCGCCGCGAGGTCGAGCCTGCGTCGCATGCCGCCTGAATAGGTCTTGGTTGTCCGATGCGCCGCGTCACTCAGACCGAAGTCCTCGAGGAGCTGGCGCGATTTGGCGATGACGTACGACTTGTCGAGATGATTGAGGAGACCCACCATTCGCAGGTTCTCAAAACCCGTGAGGTTCTCGTCCACCGTCGCGTTTTGGCCGGCAAGGCCAATGTGGTGGCGGACCTGGTTGGGCTGCTTTGCGACATCAAAGCCCGCCACGATCGCCCGTCCGCTCGTCGGAGAGAGAATGGTCGCAAGAATTCGAACCATGGTGGTTTTGCCCGAACCGTTGGGTCCGAGCAGCCCGAAGACTTGCCCGGTGGGTACGTGGAGTGTCACATCGTCGAGGGCGTGCACATCGCCGAAGGTACGAACAATATTGAAGGCCTCGACCGCGTATTCGGACATTGCGAGCATTCTAGGTAAAAGGTCAATAACCTTCGAACCGACATCAACGGAGAGCCGGTACCTTCTTCCTATGGCCATATCGGAAAGCGAGATCGCACAGGTTCGCGCCGCCACCGACATCGTGGCGCTGATTGGCGAAACGGTGGCCTTGAAGCGGACGGGTCAACGCTGGACAGGGCTCTGCCCGTTTCATGGCGAGAAGACACCCTCCTTTTCCGTGAATGCCGAGGAAGGGCGCTACTACTGCTTCGGATGCCGCGTTTCGGGCGACCAGATCACCTGGGTGCGTGAAACCCAGCACCTCGACTTCATGGATGCCCTCCGCCAGCTGGCGGACCGCGCCGGGATCGAGCTGCAAGAAGACGCGCAAGCCGGACCGGCGCGCAAGGAACGCCAAGCGGCGATGGCCGCGATGGAGCAAGCGGTCGACTGGTACCACGAGCGCCTTCTGGAGTCGCCCGACGCCCGGCCCGCGCGCGACTATTTGCGCTCGCGCGGTATTTCCGGTGAGGTGGCACGCCAGTTCCAGCTCGGGTGGGCCCCCGACGAGTGGGACGGGTTGACCAAAGCGCTCAAGCTCAACGAGAAGGTCCTCTCGGCGACGGGACTGGGGTTTCTCAACAAGGGTGGCCGTCGTCAGGACGCACTGCGTGCTCGCGTGATCTTCCCGATCTTTGATCCCGCCGGCAAGGCCATCGCGGTAGGCGGAAGAATTCTTCCCGGCGGGGTCGCGCGACCGGACGCGCGCGTGGAAGCCAAGTACAAGAACAGTCCCGAGACCCCGATCTACTCGAAGCGTCGAACGTTGTACGCCCTCAACTTTGCGAAGGACAACATCATCAAGTCGGGCGAGATCATTGTCTGTGAGGGTTACACCGACGTGATTGCATTCTTCACCGCGGGCATGCCTCGAGCGGTGGCGACGTGCGGTACGGCGCTCGGCGAGGACCACTTCCGTCTCATGCGAAATTTCGCCAAGCGGATCGTGCTCGCCTACGACGCGGACGCGGCGGGACAGAGCGCTGCCGCGTCGGTGTATCAGTGGGAGCGCCAACACGAGGTTGACGTTGCGGTCGCCAAACTGCCGAAAGGCACGGATCCGGCAGAGCTCGCACAACGCGATCCCGCGGCGTTGCGCGATGCCGTCGACAGCGCCGTCCCATTCCTGCGATTCCGACTCGACCGCGTGCTCGATGGCGCGAACTTGACGACCGCCGAGGGCCGGGCCCGGGCAGCGGAGTTGGCCATGGACGTGCTCGCCGAGCACCCGAGCGAGTTGGTGCGCGATCAGTACATTCAAGAGCTCGTGGGGCGACTCGGCCTCGATCAGAACTTGCTGCGTGCGCGTGTTCTCGATCGCGCAGCGAACCCCCACGAGCGCGTGGCCCGAGAGATCGCGAACGAGCCTCCGCCCCGTCGACCGGGCGTGTCTTCTATGCCTCGGCCAGGTATTGAGGCGTTACGCCTCATCGTCCACGGTCCCGTCTCGATGAAAGATCGTTTCATTGCGCCCTACTTTTTGAACGAAGTGCAGCGCGATATCTTCGAGGCGCTCATCACCGGCCAGAACGCCTCGGAGCTCATCGACGAATTCGAACGGCGCGAGGAGGAGGATGAGGCGCACGTACTCAGTCGATTGGTGGTCGAGGAGCTTGATCACTCCTATGACGTGGCGGCAGTTGTCGCACAGCTCATCCGCGCCGCCGCGCGCGCGGAACTGAGCAACCTCAATCGAGACATGCTCGAAGGGCGAGTATCGCCCGAACTCGCCGGAGCGACTGATCGCGACGTGAAGGAACGGCTTGAACTCCTCGAAACCGCGCAGGGCGACGAGGCCGAGCGCGACCTCCGCGCCTGGCTACTCGAGCGCGCCTCACTTACGTCATCGTGAGCAGAGGTATTCGGGGCTTCATTGGTGGAATGGAGATCACGCGACCGCTGGAGGTCGATGAGGAGCGTGCGCTCTATCCCATCATTCAGGCCGGTAGAAGCGCGAACGACGAAATCGTCAAGAACACCGAAACAGATCCGCTGCGTCGTCGGCAGTTGTTGCGCGCGCGTCAAGAGGGACAAGAAGCCGAGTCAAGGCTGTTGCGCGCAACATTCGGGTTGGTACGAGCTCGCGTGCTTGAGCGCGGCTACCGCTTTTACGACGAGGACCTGGAAGCAGCCGGCGTCGAAGGTCTCGTTAATGCGCTGCATCGATTCGATCCCGAAAAAGGAAATCGATTCTCTACGTACGCGAACTACTGGATCATGAAGCTCGTCAATCAGACGGTCCAACAGCAATCCGGACTCAGCGACGCGGAGATGCGACTCATCCTCAAGTTTCAGCGCCTCGAGCGTTCGCACCCCGAGCATCGCCTTTCGAAGCGAGATGTCGCCCACGAACTGGAGATATCGCAAGCCAAAGCTCACGAAATCATGCAGCTCAGTCGCGAGCTTCAGTCTCGGCGCTTTGCGTCCGTCGAGCTCGAAGACGTTGCCGACCCGCGGCCGTCGAGCAATCTCGACGACGCACCTGCGTGGGTGATCGACGAGCTCCGCCGACTGACGGGAGAGGACTTCGACGCATTCTGGCAGTACACGTTTCGTACGATGTCGATGGAGGAGCTCGCGCGAGCGCACGGGATCTCCCGCCAGGGCATGGCCAAGCGCATCGATCGCAGTCGCCGAGCGGTGCGCGACAGTCCTGAAGCCGAGCGTTTGCAGCATTGGTTTGACCAACAGTGACCGCCAAAACGAGTGATATCGTAACTAGGCTCCAGTGTTCATTCCCAGATAGCTCAATTGGCAGAGCAAGCGACTGTTAATCGCTAGGTTGCAGGTTCGAGTCCTGCTCTGGGAGCCAATGTGTGTATTACTCCGGTTCCTACTGGACAAAAGACCTTCGGGACCTCCTTTACGGAACTTCGATACCTGCTTGACAGACCTTCAGGACCTCCTTGACACCCGGCCGCCACTGACCTTGGCTTTGGCCGAGGGAGGTGGCCATGTTGTGGGAGTCCAGCAAAATGGAGCAGCGTTACGACGCCGTCTTGGGCGTCATCAGAGATGGTTTTACGGTCACGGAAGTGGCTCAAAAGTTCGGCGTGAGTCGCCAGAGTGTGCACACCTGGTTGCAACGCTATGAGAAAGGTGGCCTCGAAGCGCTGAAGGAGCGATCGTCCAAACCAACGACGTCGCCCATGCAGATCGACGGTCGCATTGAAGCGCGCATCTTGGAGCTTCGTCGTCATCATCCGAGTTGGGGCGCGGTCCACCTGCGTTATCAATTGCAGCGAGAGGGCGTTACGCCACTGCCCTCGGAGTCCTCGGTCTATCGAGCACTCGTGCGCGCAGGGCTCATTGAAGAGAAGGCCCGACGCAAGAAGCT
>DASZLS010000052.1:0-44247 GCA_035552255.1 Acidimicrobiales bacterium
CGTCAGGTACATTCACTTCTTCGGTCACGAATTGATTTAGGAATGGGCGAGCTCAGCACACTCGTCGTTATAGGATCCCAATCTCACTGCCATGGTCGACAATCTCGAACAATTGGGCAGGATGAGCGCCAACCTCATCCCACTGATCGACGAGCGCGGATCGTGGGTCGCCACCAAGGGCGGCACGTCGCTCGCATGGCGATCCCGGCAGCTCATGGATTGACCCTCCGTCGAGCCTTTCCAACTTGCCCGCTGACGACCTTGAGGCGCTCGCTCGAATTCTCTCCCGTGTTCGCGGAGAAACGGAAACCGAGTGATTATCCCGACGAGGCCAGCTCTTTGAGTTCGTGGCCCGAGAGGCGAAACACGGTCCACTCGTCCAGCGCTTCGGAGCCCAGTGAGCGATAGAACTCGATCGACGGCGTATTCCAGTCGAGCACCCACCACTGGAGCCTCGGGTAGCCCTTCGCTACGCATTCTTTTGCCAAGTGCACGAATAGCGCTCGCCCGTAGCCGCGACCTCGATATTCGGGTCGAACGTATATGTCCTCGAGATACACGCCGTGGCTGCCCGTCCACGTTGAGTAATTGACGAACCACACGACCATGCCGACGACGGTCCCTTCGTCGTTCTCGACGAGGTCGCAGAACGCACGCGGCTCCACTCCAAAGAAGCTCTCGTGCAACTGCTCGGTGGTGGCCGTGGCCATCTCCGCCGCTCTCTCGTATGCCGCGAGCTCGCGGATCAAGTCTCCAATAAGGGGAACATCACTAGTGGCTGCTTTACGAATTCTCACCGAACCACGGTAGTAGGAAATTACCTGATCATCGCACCGTCTCGGTCTAAATACAGCGCCTATGCGCGAAGCTCCATGAATCGGTGTGGGTCGGTCTCGGTGAATCCGAAACGCTCGTACAACCCGTGCGCGTCCCTCGTCGCGAGCAGCCGAATCCCCAGCCCGTCGACGTCGGGGTGCTCTATCGCCGCCTTCACCATGAACTCTCCGAGTCCAAGCCCGCGATGCGTCTCGGCAATGAACACATCGCAGAGCCACGCGAAGGTTGCTTCGTCGCTCACCCATCGAGCGAGTCCAACCTGTTCTCCGCCGGGTTCGTAGCAACCAACGACGATTGAGCATCGCATCGAGCGCTCGACTTGATCGAAGGTTCGCCCGAGTGACCAATAACACTCTTCACTCAACCATCGATGTATTCGTTCAACGTCGAGACGCTGTTGGTCATCACTGACAAAAAAACCGTCATCACGGGTGCGTTCCATGCGAGGTCACCGTAGCGGACGCATTCGTCGATCGAATTCGCACGACGATTGCGAGGCATTCATGCACGACCAAGAATCACCTGAACAATCGCAACAGGTGCTGGAAGTTGACGACGGTTACGCTGCCGATCAGGACATTCGGTCCGTACCTCTCACTCGTCTTGTCGAGTGAGAGGTAAAGAGATACTGAAGCGGAAGGCCATGTCCGATAGTCAGCGAACACGTACTGCGCGAGCCATCGCGAACGACGCCGCCATTCGAGACTCGGCCATCAGCGAGATACTGCGCGTCGGTGTTGACCGAGTCTCGCTTCGTGACGTGGGCAAGCACGCCGGCCTCACCCACGGCGCCACCTACGCACGCTACGAGGACGTCAACGAGCTCCTGGTGGACCTGTGGGAGTCCAAGCTTCGCCTCAGCGCGATCGCCATGTTCGAACGGTCTGTTGAAGCAGTAGAGGCGCCGAACGAGAAAACCGTACACGCACTCTTCGATCTCATCCGCGAGGCGCGTCCCGAGGATGTGGCGATGGTGCAAGTGCTGCTCATCTCTCGTCGCATCCCCATCCTCTACGAGGAAGTCGAACCCTTCATCAAGAACTACCTCGAACCGGACGAGGATCTCACGTTGCACTCGAGCGCCATCTTTACGCGAGCGCTCACTCTGTTCTCACTCGCGATGGTGCGGGTCTTTACGGACTCCCAGTTCGGCGCCGACTGCGCCTTTCACGAGGCGCTCGAGCGAGTCCTCGTCGCCACCTTGAACATTGATCCGGCGAATGTGGCATTGATCGAGGCGTACACGCGAGATGAGGCCGACGTGCTGGCTCCCGAAGACGACTTTCAGGCGCAGCTGACGTATTCGACCTATGACGCAGTCGGCAAAAGCGGTTATCACGGCGCGACGATCTCGCGCATCGCCCGTCGCGCCGACTGCTCACCTGGTGCGATTTACAAATCACACAGCTCCAAGGAGGATCTGGTCGTGGCCGCATTTCGCGACATCGTGGGGTCTCGCTGGATCCACGTGTCGGACTTCGTCGACATCCTCGAACAAGGCAACATGTCGAAGTTGCTCCACTACGAAGCCAGCGATCACAACGCCTTGCGACGCAACTTCACGCTCGAAGCCGTACTCGCGGCTGCGCATAACGAAAAACTTCGCGACACGGTGCTCGGCCAGTTGCGAGAGCTTGAGGCGCTCATTCCCGGGCTCGTCGTCGTGGACGACACGGAAAAGGAGTGTCTCGCCCATATGGTGCGATCGATCTCCTCGGTCGCCGTCGGCGTGAGTTGGCTCGCGAGCATCACCAAGACCGCGGAGTCGCTTGACTTCAACCAGTTCGCCGAGCCATTTCGTCTCGCTCTCCTCAGCGACTGTGTGCCAACGTGGCATCAGATCTCCCAGCAGATTCGCGTGCTCGCCAGCAACCCGTTCGCTCAGAGAAGGCGCGTCGCTCCGTAGCTCTTTTCGCCCAACACGATGCGACTTTGCACGTCTCTCGTGCCAAGTCGCTGCAAGGCGTCGAGTACGGACTGGAGCTCGTCAGTGTTACGGCTGACGATGCGCAGTTGGTAGTCAAGCTCTCCTGTCGTGTGCACCGCGCTCAACACTTGAGGAACGCCTTCGAGGCTTCGCTCAAATTCGTAGCGCTCGGCAGACTCCTTCAGATTGACATCGGTGAGGGAGTGGAGGGTGTAGCCGAGCTCAGCCAGGTTAATTTCGGCGCGAAATCCGGCCAACACGCCTGACTGGCGCAGTCGGCGAATTCTATCCGCCGTGCTGTTCGAGCTCAGATGAACGTGCGAAGCCAGTTGCTGGTAGCTGAGTCGCCCGTCGTCGCTCAAGGCAACGAGCAGCGCGCGGTCGATGTCATCCACGAGATCTCCTTTAACCTCTACTATCGAGGCTATTTTATTATTCTCCTATATTACCTAGGCATATCTGACCACGATGTGGCATTAATCAGAGTCATTTGAGGCTATATGCCACGTAAAATTGCTGTATGTTTTTCCTGCTCATTCGCATCATTGTTGGCCCTTTAGGCGTACTCGCGGGCACCGTCGCCCAGCGCCGCCTCGGACCTGCCGTTGGCGGTCTCGTTATCGGACTTCCCCTCACCAGCCTCCCCCTCCTCTGGTTAGTGGCGCTCCAGCGTGGGGGCACGTTCACCGGCTCCATGACGGACGCCATCCTCATCGGGTCCATTGCGGAAGGGCTCGTCCTGTGGGCCTACGCCAAAATGACCGAGCGGTTTAGCCCGATGGTCGCTCTTCTCGGCGCTCTTGCCGTCTTTACCGTGTCGGTGACGACGATTGGGATGTTCCACTTCTCCGCCGTGATCGCGGGCCTGCTCACTGCCGGCGGTTTGGCGCTCGCGCTGCGCTGGTGGCCCGAGACCTCGATCAATGAGGTGGCACAGAACGGGCGCTCGCGCCTCGTGCTGCGAGTGATCGCGGCGACAGTATTTACGCTCATCATCGTGACGATGGCCGGCAAGTTCGGCTCGCTGCTCTCGGGTCTCGTTGACGCACTTCCCATGACGACCATGCTCATGGCGTTCATGACCCACCAAGAGCAGGGACCCGACGCCACGTCCCAATTCATCCGGGGCGTGCTTCGAGGTTCATTCTCCTGGGTGATCTCAACAGTGGTGCTCGCAGAGGTCCTGAGCACCGGTCACGTAATGCTCGCCTTCGTCGTCTCGCTCCTCACGGCGCTCGTCGTGCAGGGCGCGGTACAGGCGGCTGAGAGCTTCCCCACGATCAAGCGCGTGCTGAGCTTTTCATAAGCGCGATTGACCCGAGTCGCCGTATCGTGGTGACTCATGGCGGTTCGACTGGTCCGGTGGCTGCGACAGCACGACCCTGGATACGTCGCGCTGCGTCGAGCCGGCCGCTCGGCGATCGTCATGCCCGGCATGTTCGCATTCTCTGTCGAGGTCATCAATAACGCGACGGTGGCGCTCTTCACCGCCTTCGGCGTCATCGCCCTCTTGATGCTCGTAGAGTTCGGAGGCGCGATGCGCAGCCGCCTCGAAGCCCAAGCAGCACTCTCCATTGCCGGCGCCGTCGTCATCTGCCTCGGCACCCTCGTCTCTGGGGCAGTGTGGTCGGCGGTGTTGGCGATGTTGATCGTTGCCTTTGTCATCATCTTTCTCGGCGTCGTGAGCTCGGTGTTCGCGGGCGCGACCACCGCCCTCTTACTCGCCTTCATTCTCCCCGCTGCGACGCGCGCTCCCGCATCGGCGATTCCCGAACGCCTCGCCGGCTGGGGTCTCGCATCGGGGGCAGCGTTTCTCGCCGTCTGGCTGCTGTGGCCCGCTCCCGTCAGAACGCCACTGCGCACTAACAGCGCCGCCAGGTGCCGTGCGCTCGCCACGCGCATCGCGCGAGACGCCGAGCGACTCGAAAACGGTGAGGCACCACACGATCCGAGCTCAGACGAACCGGACCCTCACGACCCGGTGGTGGCGATGCAGCAACAGTTTCTCGCCACGCCCTGGCGACCGACGGGACTCAGTGCCTCCGATCGCGCGCTCGTTCGACTCGTCGACGAGATCGTCTGGATGAATAGCATCGTCACCGAACTCGATCGCGAAGCACGACCGAGCTTGCTGCGCGGATACTCCCTTGCCGTTCGGCGCGCGTCCGCCAACGTACTGAGCGAGGCTGCGTCGCTTCTTGAAACGCGAGCTGCGCCGACGGCACCGCTCACTACCGCGCGCCACACGCTGGAGAGCGCCATGAGCGAAATGCAAGGCCACCTCGAACATCATCTCTCGATGACGGAAAGTCTCCCCGGGATTCAATCGCCGCCGTCGCCGACGAACGACCATCCCATCGAGCGGTTTCTCGTTGCCCTCGATTTCAGCTTTCGGTCCCGCGAGGTTGGCTACGCGGCGGAGAGAATTGCAATCGACGTCGAGCACGCCGTCATCGCGGCGCGCCGGGGATTTTTCGAGCGAGTGCTCGGACACGAGCCGGGCGGTTCGAATCCGTGGGCGAGCGCGAAAGCGCGGATCACCTCGCATCTCGAGCGACACTCAGTCTGGCTGCACAACAGTGTGCGCGGAGCGATCGGACTGGCCATCGCCGTGCTCGTCGCCGAAGAGATCGCCGTCGAGCACTCGTTCTGGGTGATTCTCGGCACCTTGTCGGTGTTGCGATCGAACGCCCTCAACACCGGTCAGAATGCGCTTCGCGCCGTCCTCGGCACGATCGTCGGATTCATCGTCGGCGCGGGTCTTGTCGAGCTGGTCGGCACCAACGTGACCGTGCTGTGGTTCTTGCTGCCACTTGTGCTCTTCGTTGCCGCGTTCGTGCCCACGGCCATTTCGTTCGCCGCCGGTCAAGCGGGCTTCACGCTCACGTTGGTGATCTTGTTCAACATCATCGAGCCGGCTGGTTGGCGTGTGGGACTCGTGCGCGTAGAAGACATCGCGATCGGCTGTGCCGTGAGCGCCGGCGTCGCGCTCCTGCTCTGGCCGCGTGGGGCTGCTGCAGAGCTCGGCACGGCGATGCACGACGCGTACGTGACGGGCGTCGCATTCCTGGCGACCGCCGCGTCCGCCAACGATCGACCCTCGCGACATGGACGCTCCCCTGTGCCCGACGACGAGGCCGAACTCGCCGCTGCGGCGTCACGTCGACTTGATGATGCCTTTCGCTCCTACCTCGCCGAGCGCGGAGCCAAACCGGTGCCGCTCTCGGACGTCGCGGCGTTAGTCACCGGCGTCGCGATTCTGCGGCTCTCCGCCGACGCCATCGTTGATCTGTGGAGTGATCACGTCGGCATCACTGACGAGTGGGGAACGGCGCGCCACAGTCTCGGCGATCTCGCCGGCGGAGTTGTCGCCTGGTACGACCAGCTCGCGGACTCCTTCGAAGGGAGGGCGCGCCAGGAGGAACTTTCCCCCGAGGCGCTCTCGGACGACGGCGTCGTCAGCGCCGTGCGTGACCGGCTCGCCCGAGAAGACGACGTCAGCCTCGACGAGGTGGTCAAGATCCTCTGGACGGCCGGGCATCTGATGGTGGTCCAGCGCCTGGAACGAAGCGTGATTGACGCTTCTCAGGTCGCAGAATCCCTCTGGATCGCTGGCCGCACGCCCGAACGAGGTGCACACCGTCGTTCACCCCGTGCCCTTGTACAGCGGTAAGAATGAACCCAGATTCCCCCGTGAATTACGATTCGTGTCAGCCCCCGATCCTCATCCAAGGAGATGCCCATGGCTCTTCGACGAGCTGCGTATCGCTATTACGAACGGCGATTGTCGCACGCTTTACCGGCGGAGAATCTTCCGCGCCACGTAGGCGTCATCCTTGACGGGCACCGCCGATTCGCCCTCGAAGCGACCGACGGCGAATATCGCGCCAGCTACGAAGCGGGCATGTCCAAGCTCGAAGAGCTGCTCGAGTGGTGCACGGAGCTCAACATCAAAGCGGTCACCGCGTGGGTGCTGTCCACAGAAAATCTGCGACGACCGTCAGCCGAGCTCACGCCCTACTTCGAGGTGCTCACTGAGCTCTTCAACCGGCTGCCCGCTCTCGCGCATCGCTTGCACTTCTCCCTGTCGGTGAGCGGCAGTCTTGATCTCCTGCCTCCACAGCTCTCACTCGCCGCCAAGCGTGCTGTTGAGCAAGTCGAGCTCGTCGATGATCCGCGCATGGACGTGAACATTGCACTTTGCTACGGCGGGCGGCAAGAAGTAATCGACGCCTGTCGTTCGCTGGTCGGCGAACTGCTGGCTGATGGTGTCACTCCTGATGACCTCGCCGAAGCGATAGACACGGAAGGACTCGCGCGCAACCTCTACGCCGCGGACCTGCCCGACATCGACCTCGTCATTCGCACGAGCGGTGAATCACGGCTTTCCGGTTTCCTCCTGTGGCAGTCGGCCTTCGCGGAATACGCCTTCGTCGACCCGTACTGGCCCGCGTTTCGCAAAGTCGACTTGCTGCGCGCACTGCGCGATTTCTCTCGACGCGAGCGCCGTTTCGGGGCTTAAGCCCGCTCCGCTTCCCCGCCAAAACGGCGCAATGCTGTCAAAAGCTTGTGCTTCGCGATCCGTCAGTCGAATCTAGAGCCGCCCTTCGCGTTCTGTGGTAGCCATTACTAATTATGGCTATGGATAGAGATAAAGTTGCCGGTTCCCAGGAGGAACGAGACGCGTCGCCCGTCTCGTTCGCACTCGATGTGCGCTCGGGCGTGCCGACCTATCTGCAGATCGTTCAACAGGTCGAAGCCGCGCTTCGACTGGGTGGCCTTCAGTCGGGTGATCGACTTCCCAAGGTGAAAGACGTCGTGTCTTCGCTCGGGATCAACCCCAACACCGTCCTCAAGGCGTATCGCGAACTCGAGAATCGCGGCATCACGGTCGGGCGCCCCGGGGTCGGGACATTCGTCATCGCTGCGCCCCTCGCCGTCAGCACCGAGACCTTCCTCGAGCTTCGCTCGCTTCTTCTGGATGGGTGGTTGCAGACCGCTCAAGAGAGAGGTCTACAGTCCGATGAGATTGCGGCGCTGTTTCACAGCGCGCTCAGCGAGATCGATGATCCTTCCATGCGACCTCTCTCAAACACCGAACGTGGCCGGAGTCGCTGAATACTTCGCCTGGACGCCTGGCTTTGACTCTCGACAAAAAGTCCGAACGTGCCCAGCAGTGCAGGCATCACAACGGCACGGGTGATTGTTGCGAGCTCTTGGTCGCCGCTCACATCAGTTGTCACGCGCCGTTCATCGAAGGTTCATGACGACGTCACCGTGCGCGTTGGCGTGCGTCGACGACGTGATCTTCTTGTAGCACTTCGCTGCATCAAACGTTTTGGCGAGCCCGCTATACTGAAATGCCCGCATTGTCCGTGCGAAACTATCTGCGCCAAGGACGGCAGTGCACGCCCCGGAAGGAGTCTCTGTTGGACGCGTTTGAAGAACTCGAATCGAATGTTCGCTACTACTGTCGTCGCTGGCCGGCCGTGTTTTCTACGGCACACGGATCGACTATCACCGATGAAAACGGTGTCTCGTATCTGGACTTCTTCGCCGGAGCGGGCGCCCTCTCCTATGGCCACAACAACCCGATCTTCGTTGAGGTCGCCATTGAGCACCTGCGCGCGGGCAAAGTACTCCACAGTCTCGACACTTTCACCGTCGAAAAGCGCCGGTTTCTCGAGGCGCTGCAGCGTCACGTGCTCATCCCTCGCCAGCTCGACATGGTTGTCCAAATGGTCGGCCCGACGGGTGCGACGGCGGTCGAGGCCGCGTTGCAGCTCGCCCAGCGCATCACCGGCAACCGCGGCGTCGTCGGATTTGCTGGCGGCTACCACGGCATGACTTATCGCGCGGCGTCCATATCGGCGTCCCTCGCGGGACGCGAGACCAGCGCCCACCTGAGGGACTTCGTCGCATTGCCCTACGTTGAGAACGTCAGCGATGACGACCTCGAGCTCCTCGAGCGCACACTGCGCGGCGAAGTAGACGGCCAGCGCATTGGCGCCGTCATCATCGAGCCCACCCAGGGCGAAGGTGGCGCTCGGCCGTTCGATCCCGCGTACCTTCGTGCTCTGCGCGAGCAGTGCCGCGAGCTCGGCGTACTGGTCATCGCTGACGAAGTGCAGGCGGGCGTTGGTCGTACGGGTCCGTTCTTTTCCTTTGAAGATTCTGGTCTCGATCCCGACATCGTCTGCATTTCGAAGTCGATCAGTGGCCTCGGCCTGCCCATGGCCCTCAATCTCGTTCGACGCGAGCTCGACGCGTGGACGCCGGGTGAGTTCTCTGGCACCTTCCGAGGCAACAACCTTGCGTTTGCGACGTCTGCCGCCATGCTCGAGACCTACTGGAGCGACTCCAGCCTCGAAAAGGGCACGGAACGTCGCGGCGAGATGATCCACTCAACCCTCGAAAATTTGGCTGATCAATTCGGCAAGGGATCGTTCACCGTTCGTGGCAATGGACTCTTGCGCGGTCTCGATGTCGGCGACACCGACCTCGCAACGAACATCTCGAAGGCCGCCTTCGAACGCCACCTCATCGTAGAAACGTGCGGCGCCGGCGACACGACGGTGAAGATGCTGCCTCCATTGGTCATCGAAGAAGACGAACTTTCCGAAGGGCTCAACCGACTCTCCGACGCCGTCGCGCTGGCGACATCCCTGCGTTGAGCGATTCAACCGACTGGCGAAACCTCGTTGTCACACTTGATGACAGAGGAGTAGAACGGCTCACCGACGCGGCCGTCGCGGCCGTGCACAGCTTGCACGTACCGCCGGCGACGCGATCCCCTCTGTCGCCGGCGGAGCTGCATTCGCTTATCACCGCGATCGAGATCTGTCCGGAGAATGGTGTTGGTTTGCACGAGGTGCTGAAGGAGCTCGGCGAGAACCTGTGGTCCCACGGCGTGCAGCCGAGCAATCCGGCGACCGTTGCCCACCTCCACCCGCCCACACTGCTCCCGGCGGTCGTGACGGACCTCTCGATAGCCGCAACCAATCAGTCCATGGACTCTTGGGATCAAGCCCCCGCCGCCACCGAACTCGAGCTCCATCTCATGACGTGGCTCGCCCAGCTAGCCGGTCTACCCGACACGGGCTCGGGGGTTATGACGTCGGGAGGCACCGCCTCGAACATGCTCGCCATCACGTTGGCGCGCTCAGCGGCGTCAGCGATGATTGGCGTCGACGTGTTGAAAACCGGACTGCCCGATGAAGCCCGTCGCTGGCGAATCGTGTGTTCTGACCAGGCCCACTTTTCGGTGCAGCGCGCCGCCGCTCAATTGGGCCTCGGTCGCGACGCCGTGGTGAGTGTCCCTTCGACTCCCACCGGCGAGATGGACATCGACGCACTCGACGTAGTGCTCGCGGTCCTCGCCACTGACGACCTTCAGGTGCTCGCCGTCGTGGCGACAGCCGGTACGACCGACTTGGGCGCGATTGATCCTCTCGACGCCGTGGCAGAACGCGCGCGACGCGTGGGCGCCTGGTATCACGTTGACGCCGCCGTCGGGGGCGCCTTTCTCCTCTCTGATCGACTTCGGCCACGCCTGCGCGGACTCGAACTCGCCGATTCCATCACCGTTGACTTTCACAAGTTGTGGTGGCAGCCCTTCAACGCGAGCGCGCTGATCGTCCGCGACGTTGAACGGTTCGAACTCTTGCGCGTGAGGTCCAACTATCTCGATCGCGGCGACGAGCTCGAAGGAATGGTCAACCTTGTTGGCCGTTCGCTCGACACTTCACGCCGCTTCGATGCAGCCAAAGTCGTCGCCACCCTGCGAGCCGTCGGCTCGACGTCACTTGCGGCGATGTTGGAGTATCTCGTGGATCTCACACGTTACGCGGGCTCACTCATCGAGTCCCAGCCCGCGCTCGAACTCGTTGCAGCACCGAGCACTGTGATGTGCGTCTTTCGAGTGAAGGGCGCAAGCGACGACGAGATTCGTCGCATTCAGCAGCGGCTGCTCGCGCGTGGCGACATGGTGCTCGGTCGCACCGACATCGAGGGGCGCGCTGCACTGAAGTTCACCTTCGTGAATCCATTAGCGACACGAGACGACGTCGAACGGCTCGTGGAGCTGGTACTGGGTGAGTTCCACGAGCTTCATGAATCTACCGACGCAGAAGCGTGCATCGACAACTAGGGTCGGCGACGATTTAGGCCTGATCGGCCGCAGCTCGGAGCACCGCGAGATCAAGCTTGCGCATGCGGAGCATCGCCGCCATAGCCCGTTGGGCTCGCGCAGGGTCGGGATCGTTGAGGAAGCGGATCATCTCGATTGGCACGATCTGCCATCGAACACCGAACCGATCGCTCAGCCAGCCGCACTGGCTCTCTTCACCACCCTCACCGAGGCGCTGCCAGTAGTAGTCGACGTCGTCTTGGCTTTCGCAGTTGATCCGAAATGAAATGGATTCGTTGAACTCGAACGTGGCACCGGAGTTGATCGCGCTGTAGTCCTGACTGTCCAACTGAAATTCCACCGAGAGCACCGTACCGACCGGCATAGGACCCGCCTCGCTGTAGTAGCTCACATTGGTGATGCTCGAATTCGGAAAGATCGACACATAAAATTCGGCGGCCGCGCGGCTCTCAGTCGCAAAGAGCAAACTCGGGGTGATCTGGGGCACGGTGACTCCTCGACGAACTCGGCACGATTGTAGACCTCGTCACTCGCGTGATCCAGGCCGCGAAGCAGCTTCGCTACGCGCGGATTTTCCCGAGCGCGAGGACCACTTCGGCTTTAAACGCGCGGTCGCTGATCGATCGCAGGGACAGTTCGCCAATCTCGAGGACGACGTTCCCTTTGCGCGCGTAGAGCACGCACCCGGTCACGGCCGCGCCGCCCACGACGGCGTAGAGCGAGAAGGCTCGGACCGGTACGCTGAAGCGACCGAGGTTGAGCGCTTTGGTCCGCTGTGTGGTCGCGTTGCCGTTGATCATCGTCGCGGCGGGACACGCCACCGACTTCGCGACGTCAGCGGCGTATACCTGCTTCGGATTCGATGACGTCACCAGCTTTTCGGCGAAGAGCGTCTCAGTTTTCTCCTGCACGAAGAACACGCCGGCTTGCGTGGGAGACGTGACCACTCGAAAGCTCGACTCCGGGCACCGAGCGACGTCCGCTGCGACGACGCCGTACCGAGACCAGGACGAGAGCTGCTTTTGGCTGAGGAGCTGGGCCGAGAGCGTCGTCGCAGAAGCGCTGACCGCTCCCGAGAATGCCAGGGCGATCACGAGAGGTGCGGTAATTAAGAATCGCTTCATGGCACACGACGCTATCGACGGAGCGTGGTGTCCAACAACGGTAAGGGTCTTGAACTGGGCTTTTCCATGCTCGAATTCTGGGGCTGCGACTGGCGATTGCAAACGAGTGTCAATGTTGTTCACGTTATGAGCGACGTCAATAACGAAAATCGAAACAATGTCCGTTCGCAGATCCGCGCTCGCGTGACGTGCCGCTCCTGCAAACGAAGAAACCTCCCCTAAACGCGACTCCGCGATGTCGCGTTTAGGGGAGGCAGATGAGCGAATATCGCTAGTTGCGCTCTTCGTGCACCATCGTCCGCGTACCAGTCGAATCAACCACTTCGCGATTCAAAGTCTGGCTCGGCATCGATGGTTGACGTCGCGACGCCGCAAACACGATCGCCGAAATGACGAAGCCGATTGCGCCGGCGATCATCAGAATTACACCAAGCGTTGACAGACTGAAGCCGTGGTTTTGCACGGCTACCTTGCTCTGCGCCGTGACGGCGAAGTACATGATGGCTCCGGTCACGACGGACACTGCGCTGAGTCCCATTCCCGCTAAACCCATAATCATTCCTCTTTCGCTTGTGAAGAAAATCAGAACGACAACCCGGTTGTTGGAAGGCCGTCACCTAAATTTTAAAACTGCACCGTTGCGAGCGAAAGTAAAGTGAACGCCACTCACGAGCGAGAAGTTCCCATCATTTGTTGAGTGAAAACGCACAGATCGCCTTTGTCAATAGGGGCTTTCGGGGGTCACTCTGCGAGCGCGAGACACACGCAAATGCACTGCGTTTTGGCTCTGGGATGTTTCTAAGAAACGTACTCTAGAAAAGTGACGTTTGTTCGAGCGTCAATAGCGTCGGATCAGACGTGCGGTTCATGGCGCGAAGCCGACGCAACGCGTGGTCACCTAGTCAGGAATCTGCGTGGTCAGACAAAACGGGTGCCCTGCGGGATCCAAGAAGACCAAATAGGTGTCCGGATCCGGCTGTACCGCGCAACGAGTGGCCCCGAGAGCGAGGGCCTCCTCTGCGGCGGCACCGAGATCCTTCACCGCGAGGTCGAAGTGGATCTGCTTGGGCGATTCGTCATCGGGCCACGTCGGCGGAACGAAGTTCTCAACGGTGATCGCCGTCAGCCAGATGTTGCCAAGATTCACTGCGACGAACGTGTCGCTCCGATACGCGATCTCGCCGTGGAGGAGCGTCGCCCAGAAATCAGCGAGTGGGTGAGGGTCTGCGCAATCGAGCGAGACGGAACCGAGTCGGATGTTGGCTGGTGACATGGACCGATCGTAGCGACGGAGTGTTACGTCGGCTCATCCTCTCGAATGTCGAGGCCCAGGTCGAGCGCCCGCACCGAATGGGTGATCGCCCCCACCGCCACGTAGTCGACTCCCGTTTGGGCGATTGCGCGAACATTATCGAGCGTGATGCCCCCGCTCGCCTCAAGCAGCGCGTCCGAGGACGACGCCAGCTCAACCGCCTTTTCGATATCGCTCACAACCATGTTGTCAAGCAAGATGAGTGAGCAACCCGCATCGAGCGCTTCGCGCACCTGGTCGAGCCGGTCGCACTCGGCCTCGAGTGCGATATCTGGACGAGAGCGTCGAACGTCGGCGATCGCACGGGCGATGCTCCCCGAAGCCGCCACGTGGTTGTCTTTGATGAGCGCGGCGTCGCCAAGACCCATTCGGTGATTGACGCCTCCGCCACAGCGCACTGCGTACTTCTCGAGCTGACGAAGGCCGGGCAAAGTCTTCCTCGTATCGCGCACGCGACATCCGGTCCCCTCCAGCACTCCAACCCACGTCCTCGTCACCGTCGACACGCCAGAAAGATGCGTCAAGAAATTGAGCACGGTGCGCTCGGCAACGAGAAGTGGCCGAAGCAGTCCCGACGCGGTCAGGATCACGGTGCCAGGTTCAACCGGCTCGCCGTCGTGCACGTGCACAGTGACCCCTTCGGGTGCAAAGCCGACGACATCGAGCACAGCTCGCGCAACATCGACCCCGCAGACGATGCCGGATTCCCGCGCGACTACTTGCGCGGTAGCAATCTGGTCGGCGCGGATAGTCGCCTCGGTCGTCACGTCAGGGCCGTAACGAAGGTCCTCATCGAGCGCAGTGTCAACGATGCGCGACACCTCGTCCGGGTCGAGGCCCGCCGACCGAAGGGATGTCCCAATCGCTGCGTTCACGCGTCCGCCATGGCACCGGTGCGGATCACGATCTCTCCATCAACGATTCGCAGAACGAACGGGTGAGCGAATGCGGGCTCGGGTCTTACGAAATCGCTTCGCCGATGGCATCCGCGGCTCTCTTCGCGCTGCACCGCTGCTGACACGAGTAGCAATGACACGGCGTGCAGATTCGTTGCCTCGAGTGTGGCCAGATCCAGAGATGCCGCGTCGCTCGAGGCCGTCGATTCGAGTGTGGCGAGGACGCGCTCGAGACCGTTCCGGTCACGGACCACGCTCGCGTTCTTCGACATTTCTGTGGCGAGCGCGTCGCGCGAGTCCGCGCTCACGCCTCCGCCCACTGCAGCGTTCGTCACACGAATCGAATTTTTCTCCGGTCGCGGCCGGAGGGCGAGCAAAACGCCGACCCGACGGCCGGTCACGACTGCTTCAGTGAGAGAGTTGGACGCGAGTCGATTGGCGCCGTGCACTCCAGTTGCCGCAACCTCGCCGATCGCGAAGAGCCCGGGAATCGACGTCTGTCCGTCGAGGTCGGCTCGCACACCGCCGCAGGCGTAGTGCGCACCGGGCGCGATCGGAATCAAGTCCGCCGACGGTTCGAAACCCAACGACCGGCATATCGACACGGTCGTTGGAAACTGCGTTGCGAGGCGACTCGCCCCGAGACCGCGGGCGTCGAGCCAGAGGTGCGTGCTGCCACGCTCGTTCATGTTTCGCACCATGGCGTAAGCGACAACGTCGCGCGGGGCGAGGTCGCCCAGCGGGTGTTCGCCACGCATGATCGAATGTCCCTCATCATCAACGATGACGCCGCCCGCTCCGCGGAGCGCTTCGGTGATGAGCGGCGACTGGCCTCGCGTGCCCGCAACGAAGAGCACCGTCGGGTGGAACTGCACGAACTCGACGTTCGCAAGCTCGGCTCCGGCCCGCGCCGCGAGCGCCAGTCCGTCGCCCGTGACGTCCGCGGGGTTCGTTGATGAGGCGAAGGCTTGACCGTAGCCTCCCGTTGCGAGCACTACGGCGGAGGTGTCGATGACGCCGACGTCGAGTAGACCCTCCGCGTCGATCCGACCAACTAAGAGCCCGGCCACCCGTCCTTCATCGTCGATGACGAGATCGAGTGCCGCCGAGTGCTCCATGATTTCGACGTCGGATGTTCGCACCGCGGCGCGCAGCACGCGGTGCAGTTCGGCACCAATTGCGTCGCCGCCTGCGTGCACGATGCGCCGGTGCGAGTGCCCACCCTCCAGCCCCAGCGATCCCACGTCGAAGCGCGCGCCAAGTTGGTTGAGCATGAACACGACGTCGGGTGCGGAGCGCACCAATTCGTTGACGCTCGATTCGTCCGCCAGCCCCGCAGCGGCGACGATGGTGTCGGAAATGTGCGCGGCGAACGAATCCTCTCGGTCGGTCACTACGGCGAGACCACCTTGAGCGAGCGGCGTGGACCCGCTCGCGAGTTCACCCTTCGTGAGCAGGACCACGCGACACCCGCGTGAGGCAAGCGTCACGGCGGCGCTCAAGCCGGCGGCACCCGTACCCACGACCACCACATCGGCCTCTGCACGCCACGACGAATCGCTCGCGGGGAGGTATCGAGGACTCGCTGCCGTCACTCGCCCGCCATCGACGGCGTGCCGACGGCAATCATTGCGTCAACTGCGCGACGTGCGCGACGTGCGATCTCGGGCTCGACCACGACTTCTGTCGTCCCCTCGCGCAGGCAGTTGAGAAGCACGTCGCGCGTCGTCATCTTCATGTACACGCACTCGGCGTTCTCGTTCACCGGCTCCCAGCGCACGGAGGGGTTTGCCCTGCGCAGCTGGTGCAGCATGCCGGTCTCGGTAGCGACGAGGACCGACTTCGCCTTCGTGTCGCGCGCGCGTTCGAGCATCCCGCCGGTTGAGAGCACGTGGGTTCGTTCGGCCGGAAGATCCCCGGTGCCGGTGAGCCACAGCGCGGGAGTCGCGCATCCGCATTCGGGATGAATGAAGAGATCGGAGTCGGGCGAGGCGTCCGCTTTCGCGCGCAGCTCCACGGGGCTGATGCCCGCGTGCACGTGACATTCGCCCATCCAGATATGCATGTTCGTGCGCTTGGTCGCTCGCTGCACGTGCGCACCAAGGAACTGATCGGGCAAGAAGAGGACTTCTCGGTCCTCGGGGATGCCCGCGACGATCTCAACAGCGTTGGCCGACGTGCAGCAGAGGTCGGACTCGGCCTTCACCTCCGCGGTCGTGTTCACGTACGCGACCACCACAGCCCCGGGGTGCTCGGACTTCCACTGTCGCAGCTGCGCTGCGTCGATGCTGTCGGCGAGCGAGCAGCCTGCGCGCGGTTCGGGAATCAGCACGGTTCGACCGGGGGCCAAGATCTTCGCAGTCTCTGCCATGAAGTAGACCCCGGCAAAGACAATGGTCGAGGCCTCACTCGCGGCGGCGATGCGCGACAGTGCCAGTGAGTCGCCCACGTGGTCAGCGACGTCTTGGATGTCGGGAAGCTGGTAGTTGTGCGCGAGGATGATGGCGTCGCGCTCGCGAGCGAGTCTGCGCACTTCGCGGGACCATTCATCAACTACAACGCCATTGGGAACGATCTCTGTGGTGCTCAACGTTCGACCTCACTAACGGTGGGTAGTTCACGTGACTGCCACGCTGCGCTACCGGGCGTTCACCCGACTTGGAGGTTTTCGACTACTAGGCGAAAACCTCTCGATTAAGTTACCATGCAGAGTGAGCGACAGTCAATATCACGACCAATCGCCCCTCGAACACACGGGTCGCTTTCGCCACGAGGTGCTCGCCGCGGTGTTCCAGGTGCGTGACGGGCATCTGCACTCCCTGCTGTGGCGCAGAGGACGCCCGCCTTTCGAGGGCGCCTGGGCCCTCCCCGGAGGTCCCTTGAGCGACGTCGAACGACTCGGCTCGTCCCTGGGCCGCCACCTCGCGGCGAAGGTCGACCTCACGGATATTGCCTACCTGGAACAACTGGAGACTCGAAGCGACGTCGACCGAGACCCGCGCGAGCGCACGATCGCGACTGCTTATCTGGCCTTGGTGGCATCCGAGCACAATCCGTCGCTGCCGAGCGACACCGAATGGTTCCCGGTTGATCAGCTGCCCCCCACCGCTTTCGATCATGCTTCGATCATCCATTCAGGTCGCGAGCGCCTGCGCGCCAAGCTGACCTACACGAACGTCGGCTACGCGCTCGCTCCCGTCGAGTTCAGCATCACCGAGCTGCGCGCGATCTACGCGGCCTGTCTCGGTCACGCGGTGTCCGCCACGAACCTTCAGCGGGTGCTCTCGCGGCGACACATCATCGAGCCCACCAACTCGGTCACGTCCCCTTCCGCCTCGGGCGGGCGCCCCGCCGCCCTCTATCGGTTCACCGAGCGCACGCTGCTCGTCACCGATCCCTTTGCGGTTTTCCGTCCCCCGGCGAACGCCCGTGCGTAAGTTGATCACGTGAGAGAGCCCGGTCCGCTGCTCGCCTCGGGTCGCGACTCGGACATCTTCGAATACGGAGACGGTCTGGTGTTGCGTCGCTCGCGGCGCGGGCATTCGATGGCCGTCGAAGCGCGCGTCATGGAGTACGTGCGAGAGCACGGCTTCCCTGCGCCCAAGGTCCACGAGCTGAGCGATGACGGCACCGAACTCGTGATGGAGCGCGTCGACGGTTCCACCATGCTCGACGTGCTCGGCGCGCGCCCGTGGACGATCCGACGCATGGGCTTCGTCCTTGGCACGCTGCACAACTCGCTCCACGAGATTCCTGGGCCGGAATGGGTTCGACCCTCCCCGATTGGCGAGGGTACTCAGCTGATTCATCTCGATCTTCATCCCGGCAATGTGCTGATGAGCCCCGTCGGTCCCGTCGTCATCGACTGGGCCAACGTTGCACGCGGCGACGGGAACGTCGACGCCGCACTGTCGTGGCTGCTGATGTCGGCGGGCACCGTCGAGACGAGCTCGACGAGGTCTGCGCTGCTGGAGCTCAGCCGCTCGTCACTGATCAAAGCGTTTCTCAAGCGGTTCGACCGCGCCAAGGTGGCGCGCCAGATGCCTTCGGTCGTGGCGTGGAAGCTCACCGATCCGAACATGAGCGAGGTCGAGCAAGCGGCCATGAGATCCCTGCTGGCAAAGGAGCTCTACTCCAAGGGCTAACCCCGAGAAGGTGCCGCCCAGAATGGTGATGGCAGCGGCGACTCGGTGTGAATGATCTTTTCGATGTGGCGCGCCGCTTCAAGCACTAACCATTCGCTTCCCGGCCGACCAACGATGGCGAGACCGACCGGCAGCTTGTCGACCAGCCCCATGGGCAGCGAGAGGATCGGCCACCCCGCGATTGCGGCGGGTGTCGTCACAGGACTCGCGGGACCCGGATGACCACCGACCGGAAGGTCGCTCTTCCAGCTCGGACCATACGCAGGGGCGATGATGACGTCGGCACCTTCGATCGCGGGCGTGAGACAGGTCTCGACCGCCCATTCGAGGTTTCGTCGGCGCGCCTCGGCGTAGTGCGGACCGCTCCGCCCGCCCGTCTCAATCGCTTCGGTCAAATGCTCGTGTCCGAACCAGATCTGTTCGATGTCGCGATGCTCGTCTTCGTATGCAATCACGTCGGCGAGTGAGCGCACCCCTTCGCCCGGGCGTCCGGCGAGGTATGCGCCAAGGTCATCCACGAGCTCGCTCAGGAGCACCGTGAGTTCGTCGCGACCCTCGGACTCGCCGGGTTCGGCAACGTCGCGCAGGTCGAACGAAAGATGTGCCGCCTGGAACAGCTTCACGAAATCGTCGAACAGCGCGTCGGTCGTGGGATTGCCTGTGCGCCAGTTCTGCGCCACGACGAACGACGGTGGCGACGTAAACGCCGTCGGCGTCGACTGGGCAAGCACCCCGTACATCAAGGCCACATCAGCGACGCTGCGAGCCATTGGCCCAGGACTGTCCTGGCTCGCGCTGATCGGCACGACGTGGGTCGTAGGCACGGTGCCGACCGTCGGCTTAAGCCCCGTCACGCCGTTGAGCGATGCCGGCGCCACGATTGACCCGTCCGTCTCGGTGCCGACGGCGAGCGGCGCGAGTCCGCCCGCGAGCGCTGCACCCGAACCCGACGATGACCCGCCGGCCGAGCGGTCGAGCGCCCAGGGATTCGCTACAAGACCTGCAGTCGCGGAGTAGCCGCTGGTCGAACGCGGTGAGCGAATGTTCGCCCATTGACTCAAATTGGTGCTGGCGAGTATCACGGCTCCCGCCTCTCGAAGACGCGCCACCAAAGGCGCCTCACGAGAGGGACGACCAACGAGCGCCGTTGATCCGGCGAGACCCGGCAGACCGAGTGCCTCAATGTTGTCCTTAATGACAACGGGGACCCCGTGGAGAGGACCGCGCACTCGACCGGCAGTACGTTCGTCGTCACGCTCGCGAGCGATCGCGCGCGCGTCGTCGCTCACCGCCGCGATGGAGTTGAGCGCAACCAGTGTCTCGGGCGCGTCGATCTGATTGATCCGCTCAAGCAGGGTGTCGACGAGATCAAGCGAGGTAAGCCCGCCGGCGCTCAATCGCTGGAGGATCTCGTGGGCAGAAAGATGAGCGAGATGAGTACTCGGCTGGTGGGGATCGTGCACAGCCCAACATTACGAGAACGCCGCCGCGTGAAAAGATGTCGCGCGTATGGAGAACCGAACCGTGCCGCTCAGCACCAAGCTTGGTGTCACCGAGGGAATCTCGATGGCACTGCTGCACGCGCCCACCGAATTCCACTGGTCGCCACCGCCCGGCCTGCGCCTCACGCGTCGCGCTCGCGGGCCAGCCGACGTCATCCTCGCGTTCTTCACGAGACGTGCCGTGCTGGAGCGCCAGATCGACGCGCTCGCCCAACTCATCGCGCCCGCTGGTTCGCTGTGGCTCGCGTGGCCCAAGCGCGCCTCCGACGTCACGACCGATCTGACGGATCACGCTGTGCGCGACGTAGCTCTCCCACTCGGTCTCGTCGACAACAAGGTCTGCGCGGTCGATGAGACGTGGACGGCGCTTCGATTCGTGTGGCGACGCGCGCGCCGCTAAGGCCGCTAACTGCGACTGGCAAGCACGGCGAGTCCCTCGCCGGACAGATCACTATGAGATTCCTTGCGCCCGGTCATTGCGAGCAAGAGCGCGATCATCGGACCCGTTACTTCGGGACCTTCCCCGTGTGTCCAATCGACATCGTTCGCCTTCAACGTCACGCCCGCAATCCGACGCTTGGCCCCGATGAGGATGTTCGAGTTCTTCCAGGCGTCGGCAACCTCCACGACTGCCGCTGACGGATAGTCATAGTGCACGTGCAAGGGTCGGCGGATATCCGCTCCGTGTACGAGGACCTCACCGAGCATCGCGGAGGTCGGCCCCGGCGGATGGTTCGTCGTGGTCGTGCGAGCCTGCAGTCGACGCACCAGTTCCGTGGAGCCCGCACCCGCGTTCTTCTTCGCGCCGCGGTCGGCAAAGGCGTTGAAACTAAATCCCGCCTGCGCCAGTTCCAGAAAGAAGTTGCCGGGTGTCTGTTCTGCACTCGCCACGAGATGACCCGCGACGTCCCGGATCGTCCAGCCTTCGCACAGCGACGGTGCCGACCATTGGTCGGTCGTGAATCCGATCCACGCATCGATCAGATTGGCCCGCTCGGTGTGAATATGATGCCAGATTTCTTGAGATTTCACGGTTCCACCCCTTTGTTGGGCGATTCAAATATCCACCCTTCCGGGACTTTAACTTCGAAAGGACGGCGCTGCGAGCCCGGCGCTTGTCCCAGTTCAAGCTTCACATTGGGAGACCCGTTGCGGACTCCTTCCGGAACACACTGGCCGGATATTTGCTGGTGGTATCGTCACTCGGAGACGCCGGCGCCGCATCGTGGGCGTCGGTGGGGAGGTCGACGTGAAGGCGTCTTGGATCGCGGGTGTCGTCGTAGCGTCACTCGGTCTCTCGGCGTGTGGAGCGACGGCCACCATCCATTCCGCGGTCTCGTCCCTCGGATCATCGCCCGACGTCCAGGTTCACCTCACCGGCACGGTGTCGGGAACCGGCACCGCACAAGCCCAACAGGTACTGAGTGAAATGTCGATCGACATGAAGTACTCGAATCCAAGCGGCGCAGCACTTTCCCAAGCCGGTGCGGCGGTTGACTCCGAAATCACGGTCAACGTGGGCACCGAGGCGCTGGCCGACCTCCGCGAAGTGAGCGGCAATGTCTACGTCATGATCGATGTCACGGCGCTGTCAAATATCCCATCGCTGACGCTGCCTTCCTCCGAGCTGAACGACCTGCAGCTGCTCGTCGGCGGGCGCTGGTTCGAGTTGCCGAAGAGTTTCATCGACTCGTACACTCCCCCCGTGAGCGCGTCGACCGCGACCACGGCGAAGGATCAGGCAGCCGCAAAAAAGATCTTCGACGCGATCTCCAATCTCATCAATACGACGCCCTATACGACGCTGCCAAACGGTGGCTTCTCCCAAACCGGCTCACTCGAGAAGGTGGTGACGTCTGTGTTACCCGCTATCGAGAGTGTGGCGGGTACGTCGGTGCACCCGACCAGCGTGAAGGGCAGCTACACCATCACGCTCACCATGTCGGGAGCGACGGCGACCGGAGGATCAATCACGATCACGGCTCCCAACGGCACTCAAGGCAACGCCAGTGTAGGACTCCAGGCAACCGTCACCCACAACAGCGACAGCGTGGCGACGCCGAGCGGCGCGACGATCATTACGAAGTCGTTGCTGAAGGGTCTCCTCTCCCAAGCGTCGTAGACGCGGATCATCGGTCGCGTGGCCTCGTAGCTGCTCTCGATATTCGTCGGCCTGCATCTCTTTCCTCGGTGACGCGTGCATCACCAGGCGCCACTCGTACGCGCCGCGGCGTGTGCGAGACTCTCCGACATGGGAGCAGCTGACGAGAAGCCACGCAAAGAACGACGCCGACTGGCGAAGGTACCGCGGGGACTGGAGCCGAACAATCCGCCGCTTGCGGGGCTCTCCGAGACGAGCGGCGGCGTGTACGGATCGCGCGTGGACCACGACAAGGCCCGACACCGTAGTAGCGACCTTGGGCCATTTGGTCGAGCCTTCCTGAAGCTCCTCGGTCGACGCACCCGCGATCCCGAATCGACTGACGAGGACTAGGCCGATCGTGCCACTCACACCCGACTCCAAGGACTGGACGTGGGTGCTCGAGCGGCCGTGTCCCGAGTGTGGCTTCAATCCCGACGACTTTTCCCGAGAACGCTTCACCGAATCCATCGCCGACTGTGCCGGCACGTGGACGACGGTCCTGTCTCGCGACGACGTCGGCGTCCGCACCCACAACGATCGATGGTCGGATCTCGAGTACGGCTGTCACGTGCGTGACGTATTTCGCGTTATGGATGGGCGCCTGGCCCTCATGTTGGCGGACGACAATCCGCCGTTTCAAAACTGGGATCAAGACGAGACCGCAATCAGCGAGCGATACAACGAGCAAGATCCGGCCACAGTCAGCGATGAGCTACTCCTGTCGGCGCAAGAGTTCGCTACACGAGTCGACACGATCGAGCCCAACCAGTGGTCACGCCCCGGTACACGCTCGAACGGCAGCCGCTTCACGGTCGAAACACTCATCCGCTACGCCATCCACGACGTGGTGCACCATCAATGGGACGTCGCTCGAGACTGACTCGTCAGTCGCCGTTCCAGCGTCGGAGCTCATCTTCGAGCGCATCGAGCCCGAGCGGTCCAAGCGCCAGCGCGTGCGCGTGAAATCGCTTCAGTGAGAACTCGCGACCCAAACGCGCCCTCGCCTCCTCACGGGCGCGCATCCACGTTCGCTCGCCCACTTTGTACGAGATGGCTTGAGCGGGCATCCCGAGGTAGCGCTCGACTTCAGATACCGACATCTCATGGGTCTGCAGCGCTCGCTGGTCGAGCACCGCGACCGCCATCTCGGGCGTCCAGACCTGACCGGCACAGTCGCCGAGGCCCTCAAGCTCGCCCAGATCGCTCGGCGCCGCCAACTGCAGGTGCAGACCGATGTCCACCATGACGCGCGCAGCGCGCAGCGCCTGACTCGAGAGGAAGCCCATCTCTTCGCCGGGGTCATCGAAGAACCCAAGCTCGTCCATGAGGCGCTCGGCGTAGAGCGCCCAACCTTCGCCGTAACCACTGGTCCACGCTTCGAGCCGGTGGAAACGACTCTGACGATCGGCTTTGAGAATGGACGTAGCGCCTTGCAGATGATGCCCCGGTACGCCCTCGTGATACCACGTCGAGGGAATGCTCCACCATGAGAACGTCGTCGCCCCGAGTGTCGGAAACCAAGTCGTGCCCGGACGCGAGAGGTCCTCGCTCGGTCCGATGTAATACGGCGCGGCGGCAGATCCCTCGGGCGCGAGTCGCGCGTCGCAAAAGCGGATACGCGGATCAATGTCGAAGTGCACGCCGTCGAGCTCTTCCACGCTGCGCTCGGTAAAAGCGACGAGGCGCGCAAGCAGCTCATCGGTCCCCTGTACGAGACGAGAAGGGTCCTGTTCGAGAAAGTCTGAGACCTCAATGAGGCTCTTCGCGCCGGGTAGCAGCTCGCGCGCGATCTCCCACATTCGCGCGTTGATGCGCCGGAGATCCTCCCAGCCCCACGCGTAGAGCTCCTCGAAGTCGAGCTCAGCACCGTTGTAGTTCTTCGACCAGACGCGGTAACGCTCGACGCCGCACGCGTCCACCTCGCCCGCGCGCGGCGCAATGACGTCGCTGAGCCAGCGAGCGAGCTCTCCGCAGGCGGCGTCCGCACCGCGCGCAGCCCTCGCCAGATCACCATCGTCGCTGAGGCCCGGCGCCACGCGTTCGGCGAATCGCTGGAACGTGCCGGTCGCGTACGTGGTCGCCTGCTCCGCGACACCAAGCACGTGTCGGCGTGCGGGAAGTTCGTGTCGATCGGCGAGCGCTTCGATGGTTCGTCGCCAGCTTGCCAACGACGTACGGACGCGGTCGAGACGCCGCGCGATCACGTCGCGCTCGTCGTCGCTGTCGCTGCCCATCAGCTCAAAGACTTGACGGATGTCCGAGAGTGGCGACCAGATGACCGAGAAGACGCGCTCTGACTCGCCTGATTCGAGGAGTGACAGGCGAGTCGTGAGCCGCTCGTCCATGACCGAGAGCGCAAGACGATCGATGTCATCATTGACCTTGATGGTCGCCAGATGCGTGAGCGCGGCGCGCGTCGCTTCCACCTGGCGACGAGTCCCCTCGGGCGAGAAGTCGGGCAGCTGATCGTCGTAGGCCGTGATGCCGGCGTCAGTCGCGAAGATAGGGTCGCGGGCGGCGTCGTCTTCAACGACGTCGTGGGCGAAGGCAAAGATCTCAGAACGATGTGGTGTGGTCACGTCAGCCTCCGCGGGGGTGAGTCGACCACGCTACTCACTGGTCCATCCCAGGACCAGTGAGGCATCTCCAAATCTGGGGACACAGAAGAGCCGTGGGGCGAGTACCGGTGAACCTCGCTGGTCGCCCAGGTCATGTACTGGTGGAGCAGCCGACGCAGTGCGGGTTCATCGGGGAACTTTGCGTCATCGACCGCATGATCAAAGCAGTCGACGAATCGCGCACCGAGGTCATCATCGGCGCCCGTGTTCGCGTGAATGGTGAGCATCGCCGAATGTCCGCCGAGCGCCGAATACAAAGCGGGGCCACCGAACACCTCTCCGAGATACTCAGCGAGTCGCTCAAGGTGCTCGGGATGACCCTGGTGCGAAAAGGGATGGTTGAGCACGGGGTCCGCGAGGCATCGTTCGTTGAGCGCCGACGCCAGCGTCAAAAACGCCGGCGCACCGCCTACGAACTCATATATCGACGGTCGACCTGTCATGTCTCTCCTGCGATCATTATGTTCGCGCACATCGGATGCAATCAGTATCACGACTTGGCCACCCATCGATGTCGGCGACAGGGCACGGAGGTGCCGTCTGATGGGCTTTCGGCGGCGTGACCACGGATGAATACGGGGAACACGATCTGTGGCGTTCTCGCAACACGAACCAAGAAAGCACCGTGATCGCGTCATCGTACTTGGCATCCATGATCGCTTCTTCCGAGATCGACACGTCGCACTAATGATCGTTGCGCACGATCGTTGTCGCCACCGCGCCGACACCAATGCTGATCACGGGATGGGCCGAGGGTTCGAGCCAGCGCATCACCCGATTGAGGTCGGCCAGCGGAATCGAGACACAGCCCTCGGTCGGCGCGCCGAAGCTCACGTGAAGGAAGAATCCGCTACCCGCACCCTTCACGACCGGGTTCGTGTTGTAGTTGATGACGACCGCGTGGGCGTACGCTTCGCCCGCGTCGTACAGGTTTTCCGAGTTCCCGCCAGGTGAGACGTTGCTGACGACAAGGCGGTTGTAGCGGGACGAGGCGGGGTTCTCATCCCACCAGTCGCTGCGACCGACGAACGTATAGGGCAGGCGCGTTCCATTGCTTGGCTGATTGCCAAAGGCTTGGGTCAGTGTGAAGACCCCGACCGGAGTACGGCCGAGACCCTCCCTCGTCGGGCGAACGCCATTCACGCCGACGTAGGCGACGTCGGGTGGAAACACTTGGACGTATCGGCCGCTCGACGTGAGCCTCCAGGTGCGTAGCACCGCCGTTTGGGAGAGCGACGTGGACGCTTCGACGGTGATGACCTGACCAGGCGGCGATGCGGCGTTCGATTCGGAGACTTGACCCAACGGAGCGAGCAGCGCGACAAGCAGCGCGACGCCCGTCGAAACGCTGAGATTCTTGCGGCGCGACACAACACATGCTCCCATAGCGCCTATCGGACGAAGAACGAGATCAGTTATAGGTTGCGGTGGATGGGAAACTCGTGAGCACGGTGTCGCCCTCTGCGTTCTCTACGCGGAGTCCGGTGATGTGCTGGAGTGACACGGCGCACGACATCGTTGCCTTTACCATTGCGCCCGACACCGATCGATACGTGCCCGCGGTCCACCACGCGCCTTTCGCTGTCTTCATCGAGACCGTGTATATCCCGCCACCGGGCAGGCCCTTCTCGCTCAAGGTCAGCGACGTCCCCCACGGTTCATCGACGAGCACCGCCTTTGCGGTCACCGAGGACGTTCCCTTGAGGGCAAGCGTGCGCGAGGTCACGGTCGGACTTCCCGTTGAGAGCAGCACCACGATCACGAGCGCCGCGGCGGCGGCACCGGCGCAGCACATCGAGATCACGCTCGTGCGACGACGGCGTCGCTCGCGCTCACCCACTCGACGAAGATCGCCCAGGACCCGCTCACTGAGCTCCGGCGATACGTTCGCGGTGGACTCTACCGCTGAGGGGTCAACGAACTGCAGCATGCCGGCAGTTTCGCGGAGTTCACGCGCCACGTCTTGGCACGCGAGGCATCCTTCGAGATGCGCGGTTAGCCCCGTGAGCTCTTCGGGCGTGACGTCACCGAACACTTGCATCGCGAGCAGCTCGCGCCAGGTTTCGCACGATCCGTCGTTCACTGGTTCCATCCCTCCTCCTCGAGCAGGAGCCGAAGCATCTTCAAGGCGTAGAACGCTCGACTGCGCACTGTACCCTCGGGGAGCCCAAAGAGCTCGGCCACTTCGCGGCCACTTCGACCGTTGAAGTACAGCTCAGTGACGATCATGCGGTGGTCCGAGTCAAGTCGTTCGAGGGCGGACTCAATCTGCCAGCCGAGCATCGCGCGCTCGATGTTGTCTTCGCCTGCGGGTTCGCTCACCCGATCGATCGAGGTCACCGCGTTCTTCGCAACGTGCGCGCTCACGTCATAGATGACCCGTCGTTCGATCGCAAAGAGCCACGTGCGCAGCGAGCCGAGCGTCGGATCAAATCGAGCTCGTGAGCGCCAGGCCCGCGAGAAGGTCTCCTGCACCACGTCTTCCGCGTTCTGAGTCGAGTTGAGCGATCGACGAGCGAAGCCAAAAAGTTCGCCTCCGTGCGTGAGGAACGCCTCGCGGAGCCCTGCTTCGTCGGCTGCCTCCAGGGCGCCGTCGCGGGTCGTCTTCATTGAGTCCATTCGACCACCTTGCGACCTCGCAGCGCCAACGGCTGCTCGCTTACTCGCCACGTCGCTCTCGCGAACGCGTGCGGGAGCGAGATGACGCGGCGTCACGATGCACGACACGTCTCAATCGACGTCGACATAGTCACTCACTCTCCTTCCTCGCACCGTCTGTAGTAATGAGTACCGAGCGTGACGAGAAAATGTTCAATCCGTGAGCGAATCAGACCGATTCGCCAGTAGGTCCGCCCGCGAGCTCAGCAACGATGTCGAGATGTCCCAGGTGGCGAGCGTATTCCTGGAGAAGGTGGAACAAGATGCGCTCGAGCGTTGGGGGGTCGCCGCCGTCCCAGCGAGGGCCGGGCTTACCGACTGCCTCGAGCTGATTCATCCGAATGATCTTGCGGGTGCGGAATCCCTGTGCGCGCAGCCGTCCGATGAGGTCCTCACGCGACTCGTTCTCCTCGACGAACCATTCGCCATCTCGATTGTCGCCCCACGGGTCCTCCACCTGCTCGCCCTCGAAGCCCCACTCCAGCCATCTCATCTCCACGAACGTGAGGTGCTGTACCAATTCGAGTGGCGTCCAGCCGGTGGGCACGCGACTGGCGCGAAGTTCGCCTTCGCTCAGCTGCTCGACTCGCCCAATGATCACTGAGCGAAAGAAGTCAAGATATGAGACGAACACCTCGGCTCTCGAGGCGAAGGGCATCATCGGACTGGGAAACTCTTCCATGCCAGACAGTATGGCTCAGAGAGATCCGAGTCTTCCTCAGCTCAACGCTTCAACCCAGATAAGGCGCGCCGCGTCCAAAGAGAGCCGAAACGGCTCGCCGCCCACGCTGAGCGCGACCTCATCGGGAGCAACGTCAGATTGGGCGACACGCACTTCACTGCCTTCGTGGATCGCGTGATCGGCGAGCATCGACAGCAGAGCCGGCGCGTCGTGTTCGGCCACTTCAGAGATCCGTCGCACGATTGCGGGCGTGCCGGTTTCGAGGTCGGCTAGTGCGACGAGCACCCCGTATGGCGCCTCTCGTCCCGGGATCGCATTGCCGTGTGGACAAGTGCGCGGCGAGCCCATCGTCGCATCGATCTGATCGACCACGGCGTCAGAGATCGCCGAGGAGATGCGATCGGCTTCGATGTCCGCGGTTGCCCAATCGAAGTCGAGGACGTCCGTGAGCCAACGTTCGAGGATGCGGTGGCGCCGCACCAGTCCGGTGGCGGTTGCAAGGCCGTCCTCAGTGAGTGTGACGCTCCGATCGGATCCGATTTCGATCCAGCCGTCGCGTTTCATGCGCGCGAGAGCGTCACTCACGGTCGGCGCGCTGACCGAGAGCCAGTAGGCGAGTCGGCTGGGTCGAACGACCTCACCTTCTGCGGCGATGTAGTAAATCGCCTCAAGATACTTGTCGACGGTGGAAGTATGGCTCGACATCAACGACCGTCGGACTCGCGCAGGACAATGCCGTTGCCGTCAGGATCGTCGAACGTGACGTATTTTCCCCACGACGCCTCTTCAATGTCGCCGACGTCGAGACCCTTCGAGCGCAGTGACCCAACATCCTCCTCGAGCTGATCTGTCTCGAGCACGAGTCCCTTCAGGGATCCCGGCGGCATTGTCTCGAACCAGGTGACGAGCGTGAGCGAGGTCTGCGCGCCCGGGGGCGCCACCCGCACCCAGCGAAGCGGTCCCATCGATGCGTCGTCGACCAAAGAGAAACCGAGCACGTCTACGTAGAAGGCCAGCGAACGATCCTGATCGGATACCGGTACGGAGACGACCGGGATTCGGGTGATTGTCATGCTCATGGTTCTAGCGCACCTCGAGCGAGCGCTCGCGATCGACGTCATAATAAAAGCGTGGAGCAACGCGTGTCGCTGGTCACCTTGGGCGTGCGCGACGTGGCGCGAGCCCGCGGGTTCTACGAAGCACTTGGATGGACCAGCGACTCAGAAGGCAGCGAGGTCGTGTTCTTTCAAGCGGGCGGCATGGTCGTCGCACTGTGGGATCGGGACTCGCTCGCCGAGGACTCCGGCGTCGCCGACCATGGCGGAGGTAGCGGGATCACCCTCGCCCACAACGTTGGGTCTCCAGGGGCGGTCGATCGCGTGCTCGAAGAGGCAGCCGCCGCCGGTGCGACCATCACGCGCTCGGGAGCGGCGACATTTTGGGGCGGCTACTCGGGCGTGTTCGTCGATCTTGACGGTCACCCGTGGGAGGTCGCGCACAATCCGGATTGGACCCTCGGCACCGACGGTTCTATCTCGCTGCCCTGAATCTGAGCGTTTCTCAGTCACATTTCCGGGCTGCGCCCGTATAATTGTTTGTTAATAAGCAACTAATTCCCCATGATCGATTGGCATCGCCTATGAACGCACTCAAAGAATCCCATCACGATCGATACAAGTGGATTGCCCTCACGAACACCACTCTCGGGATGTTCATGGCGACCATCAACTCGTCGATTATCTTGATCTCGCTGCCGGCGATCTTCCGCGGTATTCACATCAATCCCCTGGCGTCGGGCAACGTGGGCTACCTGCTGTGGGTGCTCATGGGCTACCTGCTCGTCACTGCCGTGCTCGTGATCAGCCTCGGACGTCTCGGCGACATCGTCGGACGAGTTCGGATCTTCAACTTCGGCTTCGCGGTGTTCTCTTTCGCCTCGGTGTTGCTCGCCCTCGATCCGTTCAATGGCAGCTCGGGGGCCCTCTGGCTGGTCATCTGGCGCCTCGTCCAAGGAGTCGGCGGCGCGATGCTGTTCGCCAATGCTGCGGCGATCCTCGTCGACGCCTTTCCAGTCAATCAGCGCGGTCTTGCCATGGGTGTCAACCAGATCGCCGCGATCGGCGGTTCGTTTATCGGGTTGATTGCGGGTGGACTTCTCTCGATCGTTGACTGGCGCCTCGTGTTCTGGGTGTCGGTGCCCTTTGGCATCATCGGAACGATCTGGAGCTACATGAGCCTGCGTGACAACGGGGTGCGCTCGGCAGCGAAGATCGACTGGTCGGGCAACCTCACGTTCGCGGTCGGTCTTACTTCGCTGCTCGTCGCCATCGTCTACGGCATCGAGCCGTATGGAAATAGCGGCATGGGCTGGTCCTCTCCCCTCGTGCTGAGCGCCTTTGCCATCGCCATTGTGTTTCTCGCTGCCTTTCTCGTTATCGAATCCAAGGTCACGGCTCCGATGATCAACCTTCGCCTCTTTAAGATCCGGGCCTTCTTCATGGGCAGCGCCGCGGGCTTTTTGACGGCGATCGCACGCGGCGGGTTGCAGTTCATGCTCATCATCTGGCTCCAGGGCATCTGGCTGCCGCTGCACGGCTACAACTATTCCGACACGCCCTTGTGGGCAGGCATTGCACTCCTCCCTCTCACCGTCGGATTCCTACTCGCGGGTCCGATCTCGGGCTACTTCTCCGACCGCCACGGCGCGCGCGTACTCTCGACCTCGGGACTGATCGTCTTCGCCGCGAGCTTCTTTGGGCTCTTACTGGTCCCGACGAACTTCCCGTACTGGGTCTTCGCACTCCTCATTGGCGCGAACGGCATCGGTGGTGGCATGTTCTCTGCGCCGAACTCCGCTGCGGTGATGAACTCCGTGCCGGCGGAGCAGCGCGGTGGTGCTGCGGGTATTCAAGCGGCTTTCATGAATACCGGAATGGTGCTCTCGATTGGCGTCTTCTTCTCGCTCATGATCGTGGGACTCACCCGCACCTTGCCCAAGGCGATGTACCACGGGCTCACGACGCACGGCGTCGCAGCCGCGCAGGCACACAGCGTCGCGAATCTGCCCGCGGTCGGCACACTGTTCTCCTCCTTCCTCGGCTTCAACCCGCTGAAGAGCCTCCTCGTGTCCCAGACGGCGACGAAGGTATCAAACGCCCAGTGGACAACACTGACGGGCAAACGCTTCTTCCCCGACCTTCTTCAGACCCCCTTTCACCACGGCCTCGACATCGTCTTTACGGTCGCGATCGTGATGGCGCTCTTAGGCGCGCTGGCGTCGGGACTCCGCGGTGAGCGCTTCGTCGCCCAGCAGTCGTCGCTTGCCCACCACGAAGGGGATCTCGCGACCAGTTCGGGCGCGGTACCCGGCGAGGTGGCGATCGAAGGAGAGGTGGTTCGATGAGCGCGGTCACGATGTCGCCCGATATCGCAAGCGCTGAACGGCTGCGGCTCACCCTCGTTCGTCTGATGCGCACTCTTCGTCGCCACGGTCGCTCGCGACTCACGCCTTCACAAGTCTCCGCTCTCTCGACTCTCGAAGAGTGTGGGCCGATGCGCATCAGCGCGCTGGCCGTGTACGAGTCACTCGGCCCGTCGGCAGCAACGAGGGTTGTTGCGAGCCTCGAAGAGCTCGATCTCCTCGAACGTTCCGTCGACCCCGAAGACAAGCGCGCGTCGCTGATTAGCATGAGCGAGCGCGGCCACGTGGAGTTCGGAGAACTGAAGCGCGAACGCACACTCGAAATCTCAAGCTTGCTCGAGCGGCTCAGCGCAAAAGAGCGTCAGGCCATCGAGGCCGCGTTGCCAGCGCTGGAAAAGATTGCCCGAGACGGCTGACGCCGAGCAGCAGCTTCGACGAACCAACGCCGCATGTGTTTAGGCGAGCGCAGCGTCGAGGTTGATCGTGGTACCCGTCAGTGCCTTGCTCACGGGGCATCCGGCCTTGGCTTCCTCCGCCACCTTGACGAAGCCCGCTTCATCAAGTCCCTGCACTTTGCCTCGCACGTGAATCGTGATGTCAGGAATGCGAAAACCACCCGCCGGGTCCGGTCCTAAACGAACTTCAACCTCAACGACCAGCGATTCGGGCGTGCCGCCCGCAGTCGCGATGCCATTGGACAGCGCCATCGAGTAACACGCGGCGTGCGCCGCGGCGATCAGCTCTTCGGGACTCGTCGTGCCGTCGGCGTCCTCGGCCGCGCGCTTCGGGAACGACACGTCAAACGCGCCCGCTCCGCTGCTCAGCAGCTCTACTCGACCGGATCCGTCTTGAAGACCGCCGGTCCATGTCGTACGTGCCTTGCGTGTTGGCATTTCACTCCTTGCGTTGAGGACTTCACGCATCCTAGACACCACTCATACCGGTCGGACGTGGGTACCGCGTGTCACAAAAATTTCGCTGGCCGACGAAGGGCGAACCTGACATGATGTCGCCATGACGAAAATCTCAAGCTTCGAAGAGGCAATGCCGTGTTGGGTTGACGTGATGGTGGCGACCAACGAGGAACACCAGGCGACCATGGCGTTCCTCAGTGCTCTGTTCGACTGGACGTGGCAGATTGGCGGTCCCGAGATGGCCAGCTACTCACTCGCGATGTCCCAAGACCTACCGGTGTTCGGACTCGGAATATCGGAAGGTACGCACGGAGCGGCGAACACGTACTTCTCAACGTCGAACATCGATGACGCCATTTCGCGCGCCAACGAGGACGGCGCGTCCACGCTCGTGCCGCGCATGGACGTCATGGATATCGGCGCGATGGCCGTCCTGATCGATCCCGTCGGGGCTACCTTCGGGCTCTGGCAGCCGGCCACCTTCCATGGCTTCGGCGTGATGTACGAACTCAATACGCCGGGCTGGTTCGACGAGGCGTCCGCCGACCCTGAGCGCGCCGCCGAGTTCTACACGAAGTGGAGCGGACATCAGCTGACGTCGCCCGGCGACGAGATGCGGGTGATCGCCAACGGTGAGCAGTGGTACGCGAGTCTGACGAAGGTCGACGGTGAGCCAGCTCAGTGGAAGCCCATTTACATCGTTGATTCGCTCCAGCGCGCCCGCGAGGTGGTCACTCGCCACGGCGGGGCCATCCTGGTGGAAGAGATGCCCGTGCCCGGAAGCGCGCTCACGGTGTTTACCGAACCCGTGAATGGCACGATCATGACAGTCATGCGCGGCGGTGAGCACCCGGATCAGTGACGAGATGAGCAACGCGCCCGCAAGCCTCGAACTGGGCATTATCGCTCTCGACTGTCCCGACCCGATCGCGCTCGCGGGGTTCTATTCGGCTCTCACCGGGCTCGACATTGAGCCGCTTGGCGATTTCGACCCCGCGGACGTCGACTGGCTTGAACTACTGGATGACGGTCGCGGCGTGCTCGCGTTCCAGAAAATCGACGCCTACGTGGCGCCCACCTGGCCGGAGGGTCCCGTCCCCCAGCAGTTGCACCTCGACTTCTACGTGAGCGACCTCGACGAGGGAGAAGCGCACGCGATGCGCGTCGGAGCGGCGAAGGCCGCCTATCAGCCTGGAGAGACGTTTCGGGTCTATCTCGATCCCGTTGGTCACCCTTTCTGCCTCGTCCTCAAATCTGAGCAGCTCGACGAAGAGGAATAGTGGCGGCTCGGGAGTGGTCCGCCGTCAAGGGCTAGGATGTTGATTCGCGTCTCGGGGTTCGCTCCGAGAACACCGAGGACCTGTGGTGCAGCTCGGAGTGCACGCCGCCCTGTCAAGGCGGAGGTCGCGGGTTCAAATCCCGTCAGGTCCGCTCGACACCCCCGTGGGGTGACGAGGAGGTCGAGTAGCTCAGTTGGTAGAGCGCGCGCCTGAAAAGCGTGAGGTCACCGGATCGACGCCGGTCTCGACCACTTCGTGGCTCCGGCCACTGCCGTCATGTAGGACGAAGGGCAACGCGCGCCTTCGCGTAGCGTCGGCTCGCGGTCGTCGTCCACGGTCCGAGGACGTCAAGTCCTCCCCGCGCACGCGACGCCGCCGGCTCTTTCGGACCTCGCCCGAGAGGGTTCACACGAGCGACGACGTTGGAACCCTGCAATCGAGCGACCAACATGATGCTCACGCCATGGCGCTTCGAGCTGGGAATCGAGCGGTAGACGAAGTGCGCGATCACGTGGTCAGACTGGTCCATGACCAAAAACTAGAAAGTGGTTGTGACGTTTCCGTTGAGCGAATCGTGTATCAATGGGTACGACCATGAGTGACACCACATTGCCGCTGATCACACCCGCCTTCGCGCCGGCGACGCCCGGGGTCGACTGGCCGACCGCACAGTGGCCTCGAGCGAGGCACCCTCGTCACGACGTGCTCGACGCCGTCGTTGACGAGATGTTCACCGACGAGCAGCTCGCCATCACGAACGCCGTGGTCGTCATTCAGGGCGGACGCGTGGTCGCCGAGCGATACGGCGGCGTTCGCGAGTTCTTCGACCGCCCCGCCGAACCCATCACGAACGAGAGTCCACTCATCTCTTGGTCCATGGCGAAGTCGATGCTGCACTGCGTCATCGGCACGCTCGTCGACGCCGGCGAGTTCGATCCCAATGACCTGGCGCCCGTGCCCGAGTGGGCCGACGAGCACGACCCGCGCCACCACATACGAGTGCGCGACCTGCTCGCCATGCGCGACGGCCTCGCCTTCAACGAGTCCTACGTGCTGGGCGAGCCGAGTCACGTCATCGAGATGCTGTTCGGCGAAGGTCAGTACGACATGGCAGCGTTCGCGGCAAGTTTGCCCCTCGCCCACGAACCGAACACGGTGTTCAACTACTCCTCGGGGACCACCAACGTGTTGAGCCGAATCGTCGCTGACGTCGTTGGCTACAGCGACGCCTATCGCAGCTACCTCGGCCAGCGCCTCTTCGGCCCACTGGGCATGACCAGCGCCGATCCCACGTTCGACGAGCACGGCGTCTTCGTGGCGTCGAGCTACGTCCATGCGACGGCGCTCGACTTCGCAAAGTTCGGCCTGCTCTATCTGCGCGGGGGCGAGTGGGATGGTCGTCAGATCATCTCGCGCGCGTGGGCGCGGACCGCCCAGATTCCACTGAGTGTCGACGAGACGGGCGCGTATTACTCGTGGCAGTGGTGGGTGACCGGTGACGAGTATGGCACCTATTGGGCGAGCGGCTACGAGGGCCAACAGATCAGTGTTGTCCCGGCACTCGACGCGCTGATCCTGCGCTTCGGGCACACGTCCGAAGAGAACGCGCCGCTCCTATATGAATGGCGGCGTCGCGTGTTGGACGTGCTCGCGAGCGCTTACGCGCCCTCGTAGTCAAAGCCGAGGTCCGGTGCGCTGAAGAGCGCCCTGAACTCGAGTCCTTCTTTGGCCGTCATAGCGCCGGCCGTGCCGCCGCGATCAACGACCGCCAAGATCATGACCACCTCGGCGCCGGCCGCCTGAGCGACGTGCACCGCTTCGAGGAGGCTCGTGCCGCGGGTCACGGTGTCTTCGGTGATGACGACTCGATCGCCCGGTGTGAGAACCCCCGCAATACGTCCACCGCCGCCGTGGTCTTTCACTTCCTTGCGCACGCTGAAGGCCCGCAGCGCACGGCCGTGCGTGGCGGCGACCCCGGCAGTGATGAAGCTCACTCCGTCGGCGCCCATGGTGAGTCCTCCGATCGCGGTCGCGTTGTCCGGCACTGCCTCGAGCACCAAGGTCGCGAGATCGACCATGGCCTCAGGCGCACAGATGGTCTGCTTCGAGTCAATGAACCACGTGGAGCGCCGTCCGGACTTCAACACGAAGTCGCCGCGCTTCACAGAGTGCTCGAGCAAATGCTCACGGATTCGTTCGCGCGCGTCACTCACGTGAGCGAGACCTGACCTGTTCCGGGGCGGAGCGTGCCGACGAGCGAGGCGTCAACACCACTCGCGCGCGCGAGCGTGAGGGCCGCTTCCGCGGCGCTCGGATCGAGTGCCACGACCATGCCGAGCCCGCAGTTGAAGACCCGCACCATCTCCTCCGCGTTCACCGGGCCTCGCCGCTGAATCTCAAAGAAGATCTCGGGGGTAACGAACGCCGCCATGTCGATCACTGCGTCGAGGTCGTTGGTCAGCAGGCGCGTCACGTTGCCCACGATGCCGCCGCCGGTGATGTGCGCGGCCGCGTGGACACCCGCACCGAACTCTTGACGCAACGCCACGACGAAGGGCGCGTAGATCACTGACGGAAGGAGCAGCTCTTCTCCGAGCGTCCGCGCCGAACCTGCGAACGCAGGTAGATCAAGTGAGGAGACGTCGCTCACGAGCACCTCGCGCGCAAGGGTGTAGCCATTCGAGCGGAGTCCCGGCGAGTGCAGACCGAGCAATACGTCACCCGCACGCGTGCGGTCCTTTGAGAGCACGTCATCGCGTTCGACGACGCCGAGTGCGAAGCCGGCCACGTCCAGGTCGTCGGGCTTCATGACCCCGCCGTGCTCTGCCGTCTCGCCGCCGAGGAGCGCCGCGTGTGCTTGACGGCAGCCGTCGGCAATGCCGGCGACGAGCACTTCGATGACCTCTGGGTTCAATGAGCCGACAGCCAGATAGTCGAGCACGAAGAGCGGCTCCGCACCGACACAGACGAGGTCGTCGACCAGCATTGCGACGAGATCGATACCGACCGTGTCGTAACGTCCGAGCAGTCGGGCCACTTCCAACTTTGTTCCGACACCGTCCGCGGAGGCGACGAGGACAGGTTCTTTGTACTTGTCGCTGAGCGCGAACAGCCCGCCGAATCCGCCGATGCCGCCGAGCACACCGTCGCGAAACGTCGAGTCGACGCTCTTTTTCATTCGTTCGACGGCCTCGTCACCCGCTTCGATCGAGACGCCCGCGCCGGCGTACGTTCGTGCGCCGACGACATCAAGCAGTCGACTCACCAGCGACTACCCACCGCGCCGATGGCGACCGGGATGGGCGCCGGATACGAACCCGTCAGGCATGCGTCACAGCACTCGCCGTTGAGCTGAATCGCCGAGCGCAGATTCGCGAGCGTGATGTACTCGAGAGAGTCCGAGCCAATGAAGTCATTCATCTCTTGGATGGTGTGGTTCGCTGCGAGCAGCTCCTCGCGGTTCGGCGTGTCAATGCCGTAGTAGCACGGCGACATGAACGGTGGCGACGAGATTCGAAAGTGGACTTCGGCGGCGCCTGCGTCGCGCAGCATCGTCACGAGCGCCTTGGTCGTCGTGCCACGCACGATCGAATCGTCGACGACGACGAGTCGCTGTCCTTCTATGTTCTCGCGCAGCGGATTGAACTTGCGGCGCACGTTCGCCGAGCGCGCGTTCTGATCGGGCGCAATGAACGTCCGTCCGATGTAGCGATTCTTCACGAGCCCGTAGCCAAAGGGAATACCCGAGGCTTTGGCGTAACCCTCCGCGGCGGGGATGCCCGAATCGGGCACGCCCATCACGAGGTCCGCGTCGACACTGGATTGGGACGCGAGCAGCTCGCCCATGCGCCGGCGCGTCGTGTGCACCTGATGGCCCATCAGATAGGCGTCGGGACGAGCGAAGTAGACGAACTCGAAGATGCAGAGCTTCTGTTTGCCGGCGGCCGGTTCGAGCAGCTGCACGGAGGTGACGCCATCTTTCGTGATCGTGACGAGTTCGCCCGGAGCGATCTCTCGCACGAAGCGGGCGCCCACCACGTCGAGCGCGGGCGACTCGGATGCGACAATCCAGCCCTCGGGTGCGTCGTCCGTGCCGAACTGGCCGAGACAGAGGGGGCGAAAGCCGTAGGGGTCGCGGACCGCGTGGACCTTGTGGGCCTCGAGGAAGACCATCGAAAAGGCGCCTTCAACCTGAGCCAGGACCGTCTTCAGCGCGGCATCGAGCGAAGTGCCTCCGTCGACTTCAAGCGCGAGCATCTCGGCGACGAGGTCCGAGTCCGAGAGCAATGAGGTGAACTCCATACCGATCGACGCGGCGAGTTCGTTCGTGTTGGTGATATTGCCGTTGTGCGCCAAAGCAAATCCCGACGTGCCAGCGGAGCGGTAAACGGGCTGCGCTGCGGTCCAGTTCGCCGAGCCCGAGGTCGAGTAGCGAGTGTGGCCAATGCCGAGCGATCCACCGAGTGCCCGCAGCGTTGAGTCCGCGAAAACGTGGCTGACGAGTCCGTTGTCCTTGACGACCGTGATCTGCTCGTTCTGAAACGTCGCCATGCCAGCCGACTCTTGGCCGCGATGCTGGAGCGCGTACAGCGCGTCGTAGCAGTAAGGCGCTATTTGTCGTCCGGGCGCCACAATGCCGACAACGCCGCAGGCTTCTTTCATAACGAGAGCAGGCTAACGGTCTGAAGGCGGCTGCGCACCGAGCCAGTCTCGCACAGTCCCCCGACCGCTCTGATCACGTTTACTACGCTTCCTGAATGATTGATCTCCACCTCCACTCGACATTCTCCGACGGTTCGGACACGCCGAGCGAGCTGGCGGCGAAGGCGGCGAAACTCGGGTTGCGCGCGGTCTCGCTGACCGACCACGACACGACCTCGAGTTATGAGGAGATGGCCCAGGCGACCAGGCTTCACGGCATCGAGCTCGTGCCCGGAGTCGAGGTTTCTCTACGAGATAACGAATTTCCGATGACCCGTGACGGGCGGATCGTTCCTCGCAATGTGCACGTGCTCGCGTACTTCCTGCCAATGGAGGCAACCCACCCGATTCAGCAGCAGCTGGCGCGGCTTCGTCACGACCGGGACGTCAGAAACCTCGAGCTCGTCGACGTCCTCCAGGGTCGAGGCTTCACTCGCCTGACCCTTGACTATCTCACCGCCATGTCGGGGAACGTGCACTCCATCGGGCGCCCCCACTTCGCCCGAGCGATGTTCGAGCTGCATCCAGAGATCGTGGGCGAGCGCACCGACGAGCGCTGGAACGGCGTCTTCGTCGACTGGCTCGGCAGCGCCGGCCTCGCCTACATTCCCAAGACCAGCATGCCGATCGAGCAGTTCGTCGACGCGGCGAAGGGATCGTCGACCGTCTTTTCAATCGCCCATCCGCTCGTCAACTACGTCGGCGAAGGATCGAGCACGGCCATCCAGTCGACGATGCCCAAGATCTTCGCCTCACTGCGAGAGCGAGGTTTCAAGGGTATTGAGGCGTATTACGGCGGCACGAACGAGCAGACTCGGGCGCTGATGGTGAAGCTGACGCGCGACGCCGGCATGATCCCCACTGGCGGATCGGACTACCACGGCCATTACAAAGAAGATGTCTCCCTCGGACATGGACGCTCCGGCGACCTACGGGTGCCCGACGAGATTCTCGAGGAGCTGAAGGCGGCTCGCTAGTTCGCTTCGAGCGCGCCGACGAGGGCACCCTCGCGGCGAGCGGCGATCTCCTTGATCGAGAGGTTGATCGTGGAACCAATCACGAGGGAATCACCGCCGCACGTACCGAGCACGGCGACCGGGACGCCCGAGGCGTCCGCTCGACGAGTGAAGGCGTCGATGTCGCTCGTCGCCACCACAAAGCGTCCGGGGAACTCGCTGAAGAGCTCTCCGTGTGCTTCAAACTCCTCCAGCACCGCTCCCACGTTCGTAACGGCAGCCATCTCGGCGACGGCCGACGCGAGTCCTCCGCCCAGCACGTCGTGCACCGCAGTGACGTCACTCGTGCCACCCGCACAAATAGCCGCTATTTCCTTGGTCACAAAGTCGAGGGTCGCAAGGAGTGCGTCGGGTTGGGCGCCGCCCAACGTTCCTCCGCGACGACCCCGGCGGGTCGCCCACTGCGATCCGGCGAGAGGAAACCGCGACTCGCCGTCTGCGTGACGTGCACCCACGAGCACCAGGGCGTCGCCCGCACGCCAGTTCCAGCCAGGAGGTGCGGCAACCAGCTCGTCAACGACGCCGAGGAGACCGATGACGGGGGTCGGATCGATGTCCGCTCCCGCGCTCTCGTTGTAGAGCGAGACGTTGCCACCAATGACGGGAAGTCCGAGCGTGTTGCAGGCTTCGGCCATCCCGTCAATCGACTCGCTCAGCTGCCACATCACTTCAGGGTGCTCGGGGTTGCCGAAGTTGAGGCAGTTAACGACCGCCTTCGCGGTGGCTCCGACGCAGGCGAGATTCATGACGCCTTCAACCACGGTCAGTGCGGTCCCCTTCTTCGGATCGAGCGCGCACCAGCGCGGATTGGAGTCGGTGGAGAGTGCGATGCCCCGCTGCGATGCTGGCAAGCCGGGTCCCGCGAGACGCAACAGCGCGGCGTCGCGGCCGGGTCCGACGACGGTGTTCAAGAAGAGCTGCGAGTCGTACTGGCGATAGACCCATGCGGGGTCCACCAGTAGGTCCAGGAGGTCATCGTTGGGCGAGCCGACGGGCTCGTCGAACGACGGATCGTCCGCATGGATCGCGTCAAGGTTGGCGGGGCGTTCGCGTGCTCGGTCGTACAGAGGCGCCTCGTCGGCAAGCGCGGAGGCAGGAACATCGGCAAGGATTTCCCCGTCAAAGCCGTCGCGGATGCGCAGCATGGCTCGCGCTACCCCGTCGAGTCCAATCACCGGGTCGACCACATGACCGACGACACTCGCGCGAACTTCCCACTTTTCGCAGAGCGCCTGGACCGCGTCGAGATTCTCGGGCGTGATGATCGCCAGCATGCGCTCTTGGGATTCTGACGTCATGATCTCGTAGGGCACCATGCCTCGCTCGCGCAACGGCACGGCGTTGACGTCGACATCCATGCCGACGCCGCCACGAGCAGCCGTTTCGCTCGTGGCACAGACGAGCCCTGCGCCGCCGAGGTCCTGGATGCCGACAACGTAACCCCGGTCGAGGAGCTCGAGGCACGCTTCGATGAGACGCTTTTCCTCGTAGGGGTCGCCGACCTGGACGCTCGGTCGCTTCGCGTCATCGCTCGCCGCCGCGTCGCCCGAAAAGCCCGCCGACGCCAATACGGAAACCCCGCCGATGCCGTCGCGCCCGGTACGAGATCCCAGCAGCACGGCGAGGTTGCCCACGCCCGAGGCAATCCCGAGCACGAGGCGTTCCTTCGGGAGTGCGCCGACGCACAGCACATTTACCAAGGGATTCGCGCTGTAACAGTCATCGAAGGTGAGCTCTCCGCCAATGGTTGGCACGCCCACCGAGTTGCCATATCCCGAGATACCCGAGACGACTCCTTCGACCAACCAGCGTTGACGCGCGTCGGTCAACTCACCAAAAAAGAGCGGATCCATCACGGCGAGGGGACGAGCGCCCATAGTGAAGACGTCGCGCAAAATGCCGCCGACCCCGGTTGCCGCACCTTGGTAGGGCTCGATCGCGGACGGATGATTGTGGCTCTCGATTCGGATGGCGACCGCAATACCGTCGCCAGCGTCGATGACGCCGGCGTTCTCGCCCGGCCCCACGAGCACGTGCGCGCCGGTTGTCGGGAGGCGACGCAAATGCAGCCGTGAGGACTTATACGAGCAATGCTCGGACCACATCACGCCGAAGAGTGCCAGCTCCAAGTGATTGGGGTCGCGACCAAGGACAACTTTGATCTCTTCGTACTCGTCGTCGCTCAGCCCAAGGGCTCCGTGGAGACTCGCGGGAGGATTCACGCGTCAAAACTACCCGGCACGAACGGACGCCCAGACACCAACTCGTCGCTCAACGCACGAAACGTTCGCTCCGTGCTACTGCAGGCGTTCGATGAGGAGCGTTGCATTGGTGGGAAGTTGACCTCCCGAATTGGCTCCGATGGTGAGTGTGATTCCATTTACCAGGGGATTGAGCACCTGAAGGAAGCTATTGACGTCGGTCGTCGTCACGAGCGTCGTCTCTGTTATCTGCGAGGTTCCAGTTGCCCGCCCGACGGTGGTATATGGCAGTGGAGTGCCGTTCACGGCGAGTTCCAGTTGGCCTGCTTCGTCCACCGGAACCTGAAACGAGATCTCATACGTTCCCACTGCAGCCATCACGAACGAGGACACGGTCGAGGGAATGATCGCTCCGCTCCCGTCTGATGGACCTGGGTCAGGAAAGGGCACCGATTCGCCTGGCGCGTCCGTTTCGTCGAAGTTGCTGAAGTCAGTTGATGGTTGGGCGTAAAACTCTGCAAATGCAAGCGCCGCTCCGGCTGGCCCCACTTGTCCGGGTGCTCCGGCTGGACCCGTTGCGCCTTGCGGGCCGGCGGGGCCGGTCGCGCCGGAGCCGCCCCCCGCGGGACCTGTCGCGCCAGTGGTTCCTTGCGGCCCAGCGGGGCCGGTAGCACCAGAGGGGCCTTGCGCATCCCACGAGATGACTCGCGAGTGAGCGGAGCACTTCGGTGTCCCGTCAATGGTCACCTTGGAGAGCGTCTTCGTGATGGAACTGAGACACGCCGAGTAGTTGACGACCGGAGCACTCGAAGATTCGGCGCTCGCGATGGCCATTCCGGCTCCTACCAGCGCGACCGCCCCCGTGGTCGCTACAAGAGTTCTCCAGAGCTTCATCGCTTTCCTCGCATTCTCGTTTACTGCACGGGGTACTGCCCTCGCGCCCAGCGGTCGAGCGAAGTGGTCCAGGAAAGTTTGCTTACGGCGTGAGCGACGCCATGGAGGCGCTGAGGAAGCTCTCGAGGAGCACCCGACCGTCGTCACTGCCGAGCAACGTCGACATTGCGCGCTCGGGATGGGGCATGAGACCAACGACGTTGCCGCGCTCGTTCGCTATCCCCGCGATATCACCGCGCGAACCGTTCGGATTGTCCTTATAGGTGAGGACGATACGGTCGTTCGCTACCAGTTCCTGGTACGTGGCGTCATCGCAGGTATACGAGCCCGAGAAGTGATTGATGGGGATAACGAGCTCCTGGCCCAGCCTCGCCCGCGAAGTCAGCACGGACGCTAAGGACGAGACGGTGAGCGTGGTGGGCTGACAGAGGAAGGTCAGACCGCGATTCTTCTGCAGCGCACCGGGCAAGAGACCCGCCTCGGTAAGCACCTGAAAGCCGTTGCAGATCCCTAATACTGCGCCGCCATCGCTAGCGAAGCGACCGACAGAATCCATGACCGGTGAAAAGCGGGCCAACGCGCCCGGGCGCAGGTAGTCACCGTGGGCGAATCCGCCAGGCAGGATGATCGCGTCGTAGCTAGAAAGATCAGTCGTTGAATGCCACACAAGCTCTGACGTCGCACCCAGCGCATTGACGGCCAAGGCCGCGTCGTACTCGCAATTGGAGCCCGGAAAAACGACGACACCAACGCGCGTCACGAGGCGCGCACGCCTGACAGGCGCGCCGTGGCGTCCTCAATGACGGGGTTTGACAGCAGGCGCTCAGCGAGGGATGTCGCACGATCCAGAGCATCGTTCTCACTGTCGGCGTCGATCGTCATGCGGAACGATTTGCCAGCTTTCACTTCGGAGACGCCGCTGAAACCGAGCGCCGGAAGAGCCCGTTCAATGGTGGCGCCTTCAGGATCGGCGATCCCTTCACGAAGGGTGACGTCCACGATCACGGAGTAGTTCACTGAGAAAAACCGTACCATTCTCGAAGCGAGTGCCCGGTCACGCGTTCGTAGGCGGCGACGTAGCGCGAGGAGGTTTCGCGCACGATCTCGTCGGGTACGCGTGGTGCGGGCGGCTTCTTATCCCACTGCATCTCGGTCAGCCAGTCTCGAAAGGGTTGTTTATCGAACGCGGGGGGAACCTCACCGGGTCGCACCTCATCGGCGGGCCAGATGCGCGACGAATCCGGGGTCAGCACTTCGTCACACACGACGAGCTCGCCGTCGACAACTCCCAGCTCGAACTTCGTGTCGGCAAGCACCAGACCGACACCTTCGAGCTTCTTCGCGGCGCGGACAAAGAGATCGAGACAGAGCGTTTGCGCTTCGTCAAGTCGCTCGTTTCCAACGATCTCTGCGGCGTCGGCGAGATTTATGTTGAGGTCGTGTCCCGACTCGGCCTTGGTCGAAGGCGTGAAGATGGGTTCGGGAAACGGATCGGTCAGCTGAAGCCCCGCGGGCGCCGGCATGTGGTGCACCGTACCCGCGCTCACGTACTCGTCGTAGGCCTGGCCCGCGAGTCGTCCACGAACGATGCACTCCAGTGGGAGCATGTCGGCCTTGCGCACGAGCATGGTCCGACCGTGCAACTCGGGCCGGTCGAAAAATCCGACCACCGCCCGGTCTATCTCGCGCGGGTCACAACTCACGAGCGCACTCGCGACGTCGTCGGCAAATTCGTGGAGCCAGTAGTCGGTGAGACCGGTTAGGACGCGACCTTTGTCGGGAATCGTCTCGTTCATCACGACATCGAAGGCAGAAAGTCGGTCCGAG
>DASZLS010000053.1:0-51469 GCA_035552255.1 Acidimicrobiales bacterium
CAGAAGGGTCTTCCAGACGATCGGCGTCGGCGACGTCCTTGCCATTGACGTGCTCGACGTTGAGGTCGTAGTTCCCGACCGTTACGGCCAGATCGCGCACGCCGTTCGCCGTTGCCACTTGCAGCACCAGGTCACTCGCGAGGCAGATCCCGAGGGCTTGAAGTCTCGATTGCGCACGTTCTTCATCGCGAAGCGCACGGTCGTCGCAGCCCGGCAACACCACAAGCCGGTGACCCTCGACGGCGCAGAATCGCTGTATCGCGTTGCGCAGACGTGGCAGCGCCGTGAGGGTGTCGTCGATGTGTGTCACCAGGTCGTCACCATGGTCGGGGTGAAAAAGGTTGCCCGCTATCACCACAATTGACGCGTTATCGACGTCGCCGAGGAGATTTAGGAGCTCTCGGATCGGGCGACTCGAGGTGTCCGTGGTCGGGGAGAGCGAGAGGTCGCTCATGACGTACACATGTTGACCGAAGGGAACCGGGTAAGTTCGTCGTTCAGCGGCGGTCACGCAATCCAGTCTCGCAGAGGCGACTGTATTCAACCGCCGTGAAACTGCAGCTCTTCATGACGGAACACTCACCCCACAACTGGCATTGGCGAAACGGGCCCTTCAGCCCCGGTCCGGCAGTCATTTTCGACATCGACGGCGTTCTGGCTGACGCCGCCGGACGACAGCACTTCTTGGATTGGGGCGACTGGCAGAGCTTCTTTGACGCAGTAGGTGACGATCCCACCATCGAAGAGATTGAACGCCTGCTCGAGCTGCTGGATGCGTCGCTGCACGTGATTCTGGTGACCGGTCGACCGCGCCGCGTCCAACCCCAGACGGTCGCCTGGCTGGAGCGTTATTCGATTCGCTGGGATCTACTCATCATGCGCGACTACGGAGACTATTCAGGGGTCGATCGCTTCAAGCGCGAGACGCTGCACGAGCTGCTGGAAGAGGGATTCGACGTTCGGCTCGCGCTCGACGACGATCCGAAGAACCACGCGATGTACGTGAGCGAAGGTGTGCCGTGCGTCTACATTCACTCCGGCTACTACCTCTGATCATCGCGCGTTGACTACAGGTCTTCCCTGCGGTAGTGGTTGGCCCCGATGCTGAGGGTCTCGACAGCGCCCTGGCGGGTGGCTCCGAATGTGACCGTCTCGCCCAGAAATCCAAAGTCGTCGCCTTCGGCGATCAAGAACGTGTGCTTGCCTCGCGGCTCGAGTCGAATCGGGTTCGCCAGGGGTGAGGCTTCGCTGGGTTCGAGGAGGTAAAGCGAACCGTTGATTCGCGAGACGAGCAGGTCACTGCCTGATAGCCGATAGACGCCGGTGTAGGGCGTGAGCGAACCCCGTGAGTGCCACTTGGTTGTCGCCGCGGCGTCCGACCATTTCGCTCGTACGCCCGCCACCATCTCGTAGATGAGATCGACGCCGGCACCGGCGTTCGGCGTGACGGCGTTCGTGAGAACCGCTGCTGCCACGCGCTCCTCGGGAGCGAAGCCGATCATTGTCGAGAAACCAGGAAATCCGCCGCTGTGGCCCACGAGTGAGACACCCGCTACGTGCCAGGTCATCCACGAGAGACCGAAGTTCGGCTCCTCGGCGCGTAACCACTGGGGGTGCTGCATCTCGCGCTTCGAGAAGTCGCTGAGCAGTCGTTCGTCACCGGGCATCTGCGCGTGCATGTATTCGAGCAGGTCGGGCACCGTCGAGACGAGTCCTCCCGCAGGCGCGATGGCTCGAGCCTTCACGTGGCCGATCTTTGCGCGCTGCTCATTGGGCCGCGCGTTGGTGTAGCCCATCGCGAGCTGGTGCGCCCCGGCGGGCGTGAGATCGGGCCACGTCGACTCAAGGCCGAGGGGTCGCACGATATTGGCGCGTACGAGGGTCTCGAAGGTGCGTCCAGAGACGGTCTCGGCGATCTCGCCGAGCAGCGAGTAGCCAATGTTCGAATAACGGAACCGCTCGGCGGGCTCTCCAAACGTCGCGGCGCTCGCGAGCTCTCGTCGCAACGTCGCGCGATCGGGCATCGGTTCGCCGTGCCAGGCGTTGGAGCCATCACGGATGATGCTCCCGGAGTGGACGAGGAGGTGACGCACCGTGACGTCGCGGCCGAGTGATCTCTTCGCCCATGGGAGGTGCGACACGACCGGGTCGTCGAGACGCAGCTTGCCGCGCTCCACGAGCTGCATGATGACCGTTGCGGTGAAGGTCTTCGTGATGGAAGCACAGCGAAACGCGGTCGAAGTCGCATCTACGGGCTCGTCGGTCTCGACGTTGGCGAAACCGTGGCCGCCAAGCAGAACGGTGTCGCCGTCGTAGGAGAGACCGTAGGCCACTCCGGGCACGCGCCCGTAGATCGACGAGAGGCGTAGAAGGGGATCAATAATCGAGACGGCGTCGTCGATCTGTCGCGGGGTGTAGGGCATCGTCAAATCGTAACGGAGCGAGATTTAGCTCGAGGACAGTTGCTCGATCACTTCGCGGGCCGCGCGACGCCCGGACCCGATGCTCGCGGGAATACCGACGCCGTCATAGGCGTTGCCCGCGAGGGCGAATGCGTATCGGCGCGCCGCCGCACGCGCGTGATCCACCCGTTGCTGATGTCCGACTCGATACTGGGGGAGACCCTCGAGCCAGCGCTGCACCACTGAGTCTGTGGGAACTCCAAATCGTGGCAACAGCACGACGAGCTCCTCGCTGACTCGTTGCGTGAGCTCTTCATCTGAGAGTTCCGCAAAACGTGCGTCGTCGATTCGTCCGACGTGCGCACGAAGGATCACGTCGCCCTCGCGCACGAGTCGCGGCCACTTGCGGTCGAGGAAGGTGACTGCAGTCACTATCATCGAGTCGCCTTCCCGCCAGGGCGTCTTGAGCGGCACGAGTATTCCCGTACCGTGGATCGGCAGCTCGATCTCGCTGCGCGGCACGGCAAAGGTCACCATGGCGGCGCTCGCCGCGGTGATCGTGCGCAACTCCTCAAGGGCGGGATCAAGCGGACCAACGAGCGCACTCACGACGGGCGCGGGTGTGGCGAACACGACGCCGTTCGCTGACGTCGTCGTGCGATAGGTGTCAACTTCGAGCGGATAGCCGCCCGCGGGCGTGCGGCGGATGGCCGTCACCGGAATCCCGCGACGAACGACCACGCCCCGCTCGATGAGCCGTATCGCGAGCTCTGCCGCGAGTGAACCAACACCGTGCTGCATCGAATAGAAGACCGGGCCGTCCGCCGCCGCTTCGCTCGTGGGGCTCGGGCCCGCGGATACGGTCGGTCGGAGCGCCTTCATCAAGGAGCCGCCTTTTTTTGCTGCCTCGAAGAGCGCCGGAAAAACCGAGCGGGCCGAAAGGTCGTCGATGCGTCCCGCTTGGATGCCGCCGATCATCGGCTCGACGAAGCGATAGGCAAGCTCGGCGCCGAGCTTTATGCGCACGATCTGACCGATCGTGGCATCCTCACCGACACGGAGTCGCTTTGGCAGATACGCGTCACGCTTCGCCGCGAGATGCGCGCGCCAGGAGACGCCTTTGAATTCGAGGATGGCGCGAAGGTTGGTCGGCACACCGAGGACGAGATCCTTTGGTAGCTCGTGCAATGCGCCGAGGGACCAGAGCGAGGCGCCACTCGCGGCGATGGGTTCGAGTTGGTCTGCGAGTCCGAGCTCGTGCGCGAGCGTGACCGCTTCGGGGCGACGCGCAAGAAACCCGTCGGCGCCGAGATCGATCGTTCGCCCGGCGAAGGTCGTCGTCGCGAGTGAACCACCCAAACGCTCGCTGGCTTCAAGGATCTCAATGCGCGGTGTGTCGGACGTCGGGCCCTCGGCGCCGCCAGAGAGCTCCCACGCGGCAGCGAGCCCCGCGATGCCCCCGCCGATGACGACGACCGACGCCCGGCTCACTTACGCAGCCGCTTGACGAATGACGTTCGCGAGAATGGAGGTGAAGGCGGGATCATCGTTCAGCGATGCGGTTCGCACGAGATGGAGGCCGATCTCCTCGGCGATCGCATGGGCTTCGAGGTCGATGTCGAAGAGCACTTCGAGATGATCGGAGACGAAACCGATCGGACACGACACGACGTCCGTAAAGCCCTCGGCGCGCTTCTCGCGAAGCGCCACGAGAATGTCAGGCCCGAGCCACGGATCAGCCGTGCGACCGGCCGACTGCCAAGCGACGTCGAACGAGGGAATGCCCGCAAGCGCGGCCGCGAGGGTCGCGCTCTCCAGCAGCTGCTCGGGGTAGGTGTCACCGATCTCCACCACGCGTTGGGGGAGCGAGTGCGCGCTGAAGATCACCTCCGTCGTCTCGTGTCGCGACGACGGGATGGTCGCGAGCGCATCGTTGACGCGGCTCGCGATCAGCTCCAAGAATCCCGGTGCGTCGTACCACGCACCGATTGCGATGAACGTGACGTCTGGACCGAGGGTCTCGCGCGCGCGACTCATGTACTGCTCGGTCGACATGGTCGACGAGTGCGGAGCGAGCACGATGCCGACTACCTTCTCGAAGCCCTCGTCTCGAAATGCGGCGGCGGCCTCTTCCAACATCGGTGGCTCGAACTTCGATCCGAAGCGAACGTCAAAGGCACCGGGCGCCTCGCGCTCGAGTGCGGCCGTGATGCCCGCGACCTGCGCTGCGGTGCGTTCGGTGAGGGGGCTGACGCCCCCAATGGCGAGGTAGCGACGCGTCAGATCTTCGAGCAGCTCCGGGGTCGGCGGGTGTCCGCGACGGATTCTTGTGTAGAAGGCTTCGATGCCGTCGGGCGACGACGGAGTGCCGTGCGCCATGATCAGCACACCGATCTTCACAGCAGACCTGCCTTACCTTCTTCGTGAACGACTCGCACGACTGCGGCGAGGACATCAGGGTCCGTCGCAGGCAGTACGCCATGGCCGAGATTGAAGATGTACCCGGGTGAGGTGCCGGCCTTGTCGAGGACCTCACGAGCTGCTTCGATGGCGAGCTCCTCGCCCCCGAGACACCGAGCGGGATCGAGATTGCCCTGGACCGGCTTGTCGCCGACCCGGCGACGGGCATCGTCCAGGTCCACGTGCCAGTCAACGCCCATGACGGTGCAGCCCGAGCTTGACATCAGATTGAGGAGCTCACCGGTGCCGACGCCGAAAAGAATCGTGGGCACGTCGAGGTCGGCGATGCCCTCAAAGACGCGCTGGGTGGCCGGCAGCGCGTAGCGCTGGTACTCCGCCTTCGTGAGCGAGCCCGCCCACGAATCGAAGAGCTGGATCGCTCGAGCGCCGTGGGTGATCTGCGCTCGAAGGAAGCTGATCGTGATCTCGACCAGGCGATCGAGGAGCTGGTCGAAGAGTGCGGGCTCTCGGTGCATCATTGTTTTGATGATCGCGAACTCCCGGGTCGGTGCTCCTTCGACGAGGTAGCTCGCCACGGTGAACGGGGCACCGGCGAAACCGATGACGGGGACATTGGTGGCGTAGAGATCTGCGACGACGCGATCGACGGTCTCGATCACGTGGGCGATGTCCTCTTCCTCCAAGTTGCGAAGACGTTTGAGGTCGGCCTCGCTGCCGAAGGGCTCGGCGATAACGGGACCTCGACCAGGCACGACGTCGATGCCAAAGTCGATGGCGTGATAGGGCACCACGATGTCAGAAAAGAGGATCGCGGCGTCGACGCCGTAGCGACGAACGGGCTGGAGCGTGACCTCGGCGGCGAGTTCGGGGTCCGCGATCGCGTCGAGAATCGATCCCGTCGCGCGAAGGGCACGATACTCAGGCAGAGAGCGTCCCGCCTGACGCATGAACCAGACCGGGACGTGATCTACAACCTCGCCTCGGCACGCCTTGATGAAATCTGGATTTAGCACACTGCTCCCTTAGACCCCCCCAATCTAGGAGAGTCACCGTTCGGGTGAAAGGGTGAGTGAATCGGTCAGGCGAGCAGTACCCAATGGAGCGAAGCGGCCTCTAGGCGAGCGCGGTATCGAAATCGGTGACGTCGAGGCCCAAGACGTCGGCCATCTGCACCATCGTGCCGTCCAGGAGCTTGAGATCGCGCACAGCAAGTTCGCCGTCGCTCAGGACGGTCGTCCCCTTGGCGAGACGGCGCTCGACCGAGTCGAACAGTGAGGCCGAGCGGGTGTACGTCACGTTGCGCGAACCGGTAAAGGCGTCACCGAGAATCTTGAGCGACTCGTGAAAGGTTTGGACTCCCCGTTCGAGGTCTCCCTGGCTCTCGTCGTCGAGCGAGTCGACGCTGCTCACGTCGACGATGAGGTTACGGCTGTAGTAACGAGACGCGCCCGCCACACGGAGCGCGCGATCAATGACGTCATCGACCTGGCCAAAGCGGCCGCGTCGCAGGGGCTGGGCCGTAGCGATCAGGGCTTGGTACGACGCGTCCACGCTGCGCGCATCGGAGCGCAAATTCTGCACGGCGCTCGGGCTGTCGTGCAGCAGACGACTCGTCGCGTCGTCAATGAGATCGGCGACTGCGTGCACATAGTCGCGCAGGGCCACGCGAAGAACTCGGCGCGTTCGTAGCGGCAACACGAAGAGCACCACGATGATGGCGACCCCCGCACCAAGCGCCGTCTCTTCAAGGCGCAGCACGAGCAAGGAGTTCGAGTACTCGCCGAGCTGCAGGTAGAGCTGGGAAACCATCACCGTGATGCCCACGACCATGAAGGCGTAGTTGACGCGCATCAAGTAGAAACCGAAGAACAGCGCGAGCAAGATGACGGCAACAGACCAGTAGGTGTGGTGACCCACCGCCTTGACGAGGAGTGAGCCCACCACGATGCCGACCACAGTCCCCGCCACTCGAAAGAGGGCCTTACGAACCTGTTCTCCCGAGTTGTTCGCACCCATGAAGGTGATGAAGGCGGCAATCAACGCCCAGTAGAACCGGTAGCTCGAGACCACGACACCGAGCGCGATGGCTCCGCCCGCCGCGACGCCCATCTGGATAGCCGTGCGCGTGTAGGGCGCAATCCGAATTCGCTCGCTCCAACCCCGACCGGATTCGATCGAGGCGGCGGCACTTACTTGGGCGGAACCGGGCAGCCATCCGCCAAAGAGCGCAACTGCCGGTTGGAACGTGCCCTTCTCTCCGTCGGTCTGTCCAAGGGCTAACCACTCGCTCATGGCGTCGGCCATCGCGATGACCGATCCCGCGAAGCGGTGCACGATCACAACCGGGAGCCGATCGTCGTCACTGTCGCGACGCAACAAGCCGAGCAGATTTGTTGCGTGGGCGTACACGCCGTCGCGATTACGTTTGACGACCGACTCGAGCGTGAGACGGACTTCTGCGCGTTGACTCTCGGACAAGTCGAGCCGTGCCATGGCCTGGGTAAAGCGTGCGATGTTCGTCAATGCGAGTTCGGCGTCGAAGAGGCGTTGATGGAGCAGTTGACCTGACGAGCCGTCGGCGACGGCGTTCGGATCACCGAGCTGCGCGTCGATCATGAGGGCGGCCTCGTTGAGTCGAGCGAGCTGGCGGTGAAGGCGGCGCACCTCGCGCGGGGTGTGGGCGGGGTCGTCGAACAGCGCTAAGGCCAGCACGACGATCTTGCGCGCCCGAGCCGCGTAGGAACGCTGCGTGCGCGCGAGAGCCCGGGCGGGACGAGGATAAAAGAGAAGGAACCGCACGAGGGTCGCGACCACGAGACCGACACCAATCTCTGCAGCCAGCCAACCGACGTCACCGACACCGACGGCTCCGTGCAGAAAGAACCCCAAGAAGTAGCCCATGAACATCAGCAGTCCGGCCGCTAAGCCCCGAGGACCGAAGCGCCGACAGTACGTGCCGAGCGCTAACACGAGCACGAGCACGACGAGTGAGAGCGTTCGGTCAGTGACGGCGAGCCCGAGCGCGAGGAGGGGGATCATCGGCACGGGCAAGAACACCATGGTGACGAGCTGGCCTCGTGCTGTCTGATCCATCACGCTGAAGGTCGAGATCATCCCGATGATCGCGCCGAGCAGCATCGCGATCACTAAGAACTCGTGGTTCGCGATGGCTATGGCCGCTGCCGCTCGAGTGGTGAGAGCAGCCGTGCTGGCCGGATTCTGCAGGGCGTGGGTGAAGTGCACGAAGAGCCATTCGGCTTCGAGGACGATGGCAATGGTGAGGACGGACTGGAGCGCGCTGCGAAATCGGTTGAGTCCGGGGTCGGAACCGAGAAAACGGTCCAACCAGACGGTGCGAAGTCTCGCAGGTGCGAGGGACGAGCGTGCGGTAGGGCCAGAGGACGTCGTCGTTATCGGCTCACTCGGTGTGCCCTTTTCGTGGCTTCCGCGCCTGCTCGCATCAGGCCTGCGACATCGGAGGCGGTGCAGGTCGGCGACATCAGGTCAGGTTAACGGTCTCGGCTTCCCCGAATTCGCCGCCCGAAGCGCCCCACACGTCGAATCGACAACGCACGCGTCGCTCACCGGACTCGTCGTTGGCGGCATCCCGGCCGTCGGATGCCGCGAGCACGCCTGCGCTGCGTCGGAGCGTGATCGTCGCACCAGAACCGCTGTCGAGTGACGCGATGAGTGCTCGCGCCCCTCGGAAATGCGCCGAATCCGCCCATCGCGGGGGTCCTCGGTGGTCCGATTAGAATTGATAATTCCCGTTTTGGGAAGATGGAAAGAAGGTCGTCCATGTCGCACGAGCGAGAAATCGCCGAGGAACAAGAGTTCCTTGACGTTGCCTTGAGCGCACTCGATCACATGCGTCAAGGAGCCCGGGAGCTTCGCGACAGCGCCGCCGTTGCCAACATGCGCGGCGCCGGTGACCTCGTCGAGCGAGACGTCGTCATGGGAACGGCGCTGCATCGGCTCGACCAACTCGCCATTGGCGACCAATCGCTCTTCTTCGGGCGAATCGACTATCAGGCGAACGGCCACGGAGAGGGCGACACCTACCACGTGGGCCGCCTTGCCGTCTCAGACGAAGCGCTCAATCCTCTCGTCATCGACTGGCGAGCGCCCGTCGCCGAAGCGTTTTATCGCGCCACGGGGGTCGAGCCGCTCGGCCTCTCTCGACGTCGCCACGTCGCGATCCGCGCGAACGAAGTGACGAGCGTTGAAGATGAGTACTTTGCCGACGCCAATGGCGACATTGACCTGCCGGAGAGCGAAGCGCGCGCCGCGACCGAAGAAGGCCTTGTCGACGGCGGACTCGCGCTCGGCGGACCGGGCGCACTCCTCGCCGCACTTGGCCGTGCGCGCACCGGGCGCATGGGCGACATCATCGCGACTATCCAAGGCGAACAGGATCAGATCATCCGCAGCCCGCTCGCGGGCATCTTGCTGGTCCAAGGCGGCCCCGGCACCGGCAAGACCGCCGTGGCGCTGCATCGCGCTGCATATCTTCTCTTCACTCACCGCGCCACGCTTGAGCGCCAGGGCGTGCTGGTCGTTGGACCGAACCCACTGTTTCTCAATTACATCGAGAACGTGCTGCCCTCGCTCGGCGAGTCGGGCGTGACGCTCTCGACCATTGCCGGACTCGTCACCAACGTCGACGTCCGCGCACCCGAATCGGAAGAGGTCGACCAGCTGAAGGGCGACATTCGCATGGTGCGCGTGCTCGCGAAAGCGCTACGCACTCGAGAGCGTCCTCTCCGCCAGGACGTCGAGATTCCGGTCGGACGCGCGATCTTGACGCTCAAGGCTTCCTATACCGCAGAGACCGTCGAGCGAGCGCGGCGTCGGCCCGGTAATCACAACCAGCGCCGCTCGGCCGTAGGCCGCGAGCTCGCCGCTCGTCTCGCCAATGAATACGAGTCACGTTTTGTTCGCGAAGTGAGTGACGAGGTCAATGGTGCCGCGGAACTCGCCGACCTTATTCGTAACACGCCCCAGTTCAAAGATGCGTTGCAGCGCATATGGCCGCGCATCTCGGGCCAGGAGCTACTCCATGACCTGCTGGGCGCGCCCGCACTGCTGCGCGCGGCGGGCAAGGGCATCTTGAGTGATCACGAGATCGAGCTGCTCTATCGTCCGCGCTTCACCTCGCTCGAAGATATTGCGTGGACCAAGGCGGATGCCGCGCTGATTGATGAAGCGCGAGTCCTCGTCGGACCTCGCCGCCGTCCCCGTCCCGCGCCAAAGCCGACCGACAACGTCCTCGATGGCGTCGACCTCGATGCGTATGCGGGCAATCATCGTGCGGCCGCGCTGCGCGAAGCCCAGCGCCTGGCGGTCGCCCAGTCCCAAGAGCTCGACGAAGCAGAGTTCGTCACATACGGGCACATCGTCGTTGACGAAGCCCAGGATCTCTCGCCAATGGAGTTGCGGGTCTTGAAGCGGCGCGACCTGACGGGCTCCATGACCATTGTCGGCGATATGGGTCAAGCGACGACCGCATCGTCATCCGCGTCGTGGGACGCGCTGCTAGAGGTGCTCGCGCCTCGACGCGCGCCCGCACGGGTGGATCTCACCGTGAGCTATCGCACACCCGAAGAGGTGCTCAACTTCGCCGCCCGCACGCTGCTCGCTGCGGCACCCGATTTGGAACCGCCGCGTCCGGTGCGACGCGCCGGCGCGCAACCCACGATCTCGATCGTGAGTGAGGCCGAGTTCGCCGAATCACTCGTCAAATTGACGCGACGCGAGATCGATGACGTTGCACCTGGTCGCGTCGCGGTCATCGTCACCTCTGCGCGAGTGGATGAAGTTGTTACGACACTTCGCGACGGCGGACTCGAAGCAGTTGATCCGCGCGATCAGGAATCGAAGGGTCTCTCAGCCGATCTCGTGGTGTTGTCGGCGGAAGGTGCCAACGGTCTCGAGTTCGACGCGGTCGTCGTTGTTGAGCCTGGTCAGATCGCCAATCGTGGATCGGACAATCCCACCGGCGTCACGCCGCGCGGCCTGCGCACGCTCTACGTGGCGTTGACGCGCCCGACGAGGCGACTCGCCGTGATCGCGAGCCACGAACTTCCCGACACCCTTCGCTGAAAAAGTCCGCCCCGCTTTTCGACAAAGGGGGGTGGCGATTTCTACTAGAAAGGTAGGCGTGAGTCAGGCAGTTTCCCCCAATAGCCTGGCGAAGCAAGAGAAGATAATTCACGATCGACCGCCGATGCTGGCCATCGGCGTGATGATTTGGCTCGGTTCCGAGCTGATGTTCTTCTCGGGACTCTTCGCCGCCTTGTTTACCATTCGTGCCCACTTGGCCTCGTGGCCTCCCGCGGGTACGAAGCTCGACACGATCCAGGCAGGAATCTTCACGATCATCCTGATCTCGTCGTCGTTCACGATGCAGCGAGCCGTGTGGCTCATCGAGCATCGACACCGAAAGGCGGCACGCAACTGGGTGATCGCCACGATCATCATGGGCGCGCTCTTCGTAGGCAACCAGGGATACGAGTGGACGCACATCACCACCCGCTGGTACACCAACTCCTACGGATCGATCTTTTTCATCACGACGGGTTTGCACGGTCTTCACGTGTTTCTCGGCCTCGTCGCCATGTCGTTCCTTTTGTACCGTATGCGTGGTCGCGAAGGCGACCCCGGTGAGCTCGCCACCTTCCAAGGTGTGAGCTACTACTGGCACTTCGTTGACGTCGTCTGGATTGGGCTGTACTCGGCCCTCTTCTTGCTGAAGTAGGTGGGGCAGTGACTTCATCTTTCCTCAGGCGCATGCCTCTCGTCGTGGTCGCGGGACTCTTCGTGCTCGCTCCACTCGCCGTCTTCGTCGGGAGCGCGCAAGCGTCCTCCTACGGCCAGACGACCCGCAAGAACTCCGGCACCCCGAACTCGACCACGGTCGTGAAGAACTCGAAGGGCGTCGTCGTCAAGTACGGCAACAAATACATCACCTACTCAGAGCCGCAATCGAAGCTCATCAAGCTCGGCCAAGCCCTCTATTCGGAGAACTGCGCGTCGTGCCACGGCGTGCAAGCAAACGGCGTACCGGCGAGCGGCGTCCACGGTGCCTTCCCGAACCTCGTCGGCCTCGGGCCGGCGACGATCGACTTTTGGATTGACTCGGGACGCATGCCCGACAAAGACACGACTGCGGTCGAGGCTCCTCGTCGTCAGCCCGCGTTGACCCCGACCCAGGGCGAAGCGATTTCGGCTTGGGTCAACTCGCTCGACCCGAGCTATCCCTACATTCCGACCGTGAATCTGAAGAACGCGAACGTCGCGAACGGCATGGCACTCTTCGCGCTCAACTGTGCTGCCTGCCACACCATCGAAGGTGACGGGGACGCACTCGCGTTCGCTACCTTCGCGCCGTCGCTTCGCCACATCCCGGCCTTCCAAGTCGCCGAAGCTATCCGCACCGGCCCCGCCAACATGCCGCGATTCACCGGCAACCTGAGCGACCAGCAGGTCGACGACATCGTCAAGTACGTCACGACCGAGATTCAGCACCCCCAGAACATCGGAGGCTTCGGTCTCGGTGGCCTCGGTCCGGTCGCCGAGGGCTTCGTGGCGCTGCTGATTGGCGTGGGCTTCCTAGCCCTCATCTGTTACTGGATTGGAGATCGCTCGTGAGCGACGCGGAACACCGCACGCCGGTTTCACTGCAAGGACTGCCTCAGGATGATCCGCACCTGCAGCCCGCGGCGAAAAATCCCGAGACGGTTCAGGGCGTCATCGCCGTCCTGTTCGTCCTTGGCATATTGGGCGTCGCCGCCTTCGGCGCCGCCTACTGGGTCAACGCGAAGCCCTGGATCATCGGCGCGACGATGGGGATTGGGTTGTTCTTCCTCGGCATTGGTCTCGTCGCGTGGGGTAAGTACCTCATGCCACGCGGCCCGTTCGTGGAAGAACGACACACCCTCGCCAACAACGAGGCGGATCGCGACGCCTTCGCGGCGGCCATCGTTGAGCGCGGTGGTGGCGTCGTCAAGCGACGCAAGCTCCTCGCTGGTCTGCTCGGCGGCGGGCTCGGCATCTTTGGCATCGTGGCGATCTTTCCGCTGCTGCGCAGTCTCGGACCACTCCCGAAGGGCACCCTCTTTCACACGGACTGGCGCAAGGGCTCCTACGCCGTCGACTCGTCCGGTCGTCGCATCAGCCAAGGCGAACTCACGGTCGGTTCGATCCTCACCATCTACCCCGAGGGCAAGCAGAACACGGACCGCGGACAGGCCGTTGACCAGACGGTCTTGATTCGCATCTCCAATGAGAACTTCACGACGCAAAAGGGTCGCGAGTCCTGGGGTCCGAAGGGCTACGTCGCCTACTCCAAGGTCTGCACGCACCTGGGCTGTCCGGTCGGACTGTATGAACAAGAGCTCCAGCTCCTCGTCTGCCCGTGCCACCAGTCGATGTTCAACGTGACCAACGGCGCCATCCCGCAGTTCGGGCCGGCGCCGCGACCACTGCCGCAGCTCCCGATCTACATCGACGCCGACGGCTTTATCCGCGCACAAGATGACTACAACCAGCCCGTTGGGCCCGGCTTCTGGGAGCGTACGAACGTATGACCGACGTCGCCATTCCCACTAACAAGCGAGCCCAGCAGCGCGCCGAAGGACCCTACGGCAAGGTCGGCAAGATGCTCGGCGAGCTCGACGACCGCTTAGGTGTTGCCAAGGGCGGGCGCACCTTCATGGACAAGATCTTTCCCGATCACTGGTCCTTCATGCTCGGAGAGATCGCGCTCTACTCCTTTGTCATCCTGCTCGTCACTGGCGTCTTCTTGACGCTCTACTTCGTGCCGAGCTCGGCGACTGTGATCTACCACGGTCCCTACAAGCCGCTCGACGGACAGCGAGTCACCGAAGCCTTCGCCTCAACGGTCAACCTCTCTTTCTCGGTCCGCGGTGGACTGCTGATGCGTCAGATGCACCACTGGGCGGCGGACATCTTCATTGGCTCGATGATCGTGCACATGGCGCGCATCTTCTTCACTGGTGCCTTCCGCAAGCCCCGCGAGCTCAACTGGACGATCGGCGTCACGTTGCTCATCATGGCGATCCTGAACGGCTTCCTCGGGTATTCGTTACCCGACGACCTCGTCTCAGGTACGGGTATCCGCATCGCCTACTCAATCCTGGAGTCGATCCCGCTCGCCGGTTCGTATCTCGCCTTCTGGGTGTTTGGGGGTAACTTCCCGGGCACCGCGGTCATACCCAGATTCTTCATCATCCACTGTCTGATAATCCCTCTGGTCATCATGGGACTGGTCGGTGCGCATCTCTTCTTATTAGTGCGACAAAAGCACACCCAGTTTCCGGGGAAGGATAGAACCGAGAAGAACGTCGTCGGCTCGCCGATGTATCCGGTCTTCATGGCCAAGACCACCGGCTTCCTCTTCATCGTGGGCGGCGTCACGGCGCTGCTCGGAGCGTTCGCGCAGATCAACCCGATCTGGCAGTTCGGTCCGTACACCGCCTCGCGCATCTCCTACGCCGTGCAGCCGGACTGGTACATGGGTTGGCTCGACGGGGCGCTCCGTATCTTCCCGTCCTGGGAGTTCACGGGCTGGGGTCATACGATCCCGTTCGAGGTCTTGATACCGGCAGTGATCTTCCCGGGCATCGCCTTCAACTTGGCGTATGTCTGGCCGCTCCTGGAGCGAAAGTTCACTGGCGACAATGAGATCCACCACTTGCTCGATCGACCGCGCAACCGCCCGAAGCGCACCGCCGCGGGTGTGACGACACTCACGTTCATGGCGATGCTCTTCATTGCCAGCTCGACCGACGTCCTGGCGAACTTCTTCCACGTGTCCCTCAACACGGTGCTCATCGTCATGCGCGTGCTCGTGATTGCGATACCCGCTATCTCGTATCCGCTCACCTGGAAGATCTGCAAGGAGCTCCAGGGTGTGGACGACGCCGGTAAACGCAAGACCCACAACATCGTCGTGCGCACCGCCGAGGGCGAGTACGTGGCGATGCCCAGCCCGGCCTACGGCGAGGACGTGGGACACGAACTCGACCCGACTCCCATACCCACCTACATTGAGCCTGAACCTGAAGAAGTCCGCGAAAGCGGCGTGAGAACCGTCGAACGGTAGCTTCTCTGCGAGGCGTCTCTTCGGAGCGCCTCGTCAGGTGATGCCGTCTGCGTAGAGTGAAGTTTGTGGCGGCCTCGAACGATTCCAAATGGCGCTCTGCCGCCACGATGGTCTTTGACCGACCGATCGAGGCACGACGTAACGTCGCGATGTTCGGGCTGTCGACGTACCAGACGTCGGTTTCTCCTCGTTCGTCAACGAGCACGCCTCAGGCGATTCGCGCCGCGCTCGAGCGTTTCTCGACGTGGTCGTGGGCGAGCCGAGTGGATCTGGCCGAATATGTCGCCATCGTCGATCACGGTGATGTCGAAGACCCTGATGGCGACGGGGCTCGCGAACGCCTCGCTGCCATGCTGGAGGGCGTCGACGCACCGCTCACCATGTTTCTCGGTGGCGACAACGCGACAACCTGGCACGCGATGGGCGCGTTCGCGGGCGAACGTCTCGACGAGTTCGGTCTCATCACCTTGGACGCGCACCTCGACATGCGCGACGGTCGCTCCAACGGATCTCCCGTGCGTCAACTCCTTGACGAAGGTCTCGATCCGCGCCACGTGGTCCAAGTCGGACTCGGCGAGTATTCCAACTCCGCTGCCTACGCGCGCGACTCCTTAAAGCGTGGCGTGCGCATCATCGAACGCGATGCTTTCCATCGCGAGGATGTGGCCGTCATCGCTCGCCGTGCGCTCGAAGTCGCTCGACAGGGCGGTCGCAAGGTCTACGTCGACATCGATCTCGACGTCGCCGATCGCTCGGTCGCGCCGGGCTGTCCCGCATCGGTACCGGGCGGTCTCAGCGCCGACGAAGTGCGCCGCTTCGTGCGCGAGATCACGTCGTCTCCTCACGTCACGGCGATCGACTTCACCGAAGTCGACGTCGAACAGGACGCGCCCGACGAGCGCACCGTGCGTTTGGCGGCGCTGCTCGTATTAGAAGCGCTCTTGGGCGTGCAAAGGAGATTGTTGTGACGGTTGTTGTTGGAGTAGAACCGCTCACACGAGACCAACTCATCGCCGTCGCGCGACGCTTTGAGCCGATCAGCTTGAGCGAGGAGGTGATCGAGCGGCTCGCGAGCCAGCGCGCGGCCATCGATGCGCTCGTCGACTCCGGCGATCCGATCTACGGACTCTCGACCGGCTTCGGTTCGCTCGCGACGACGTCGATCTCGCCCGATGAGCGGCGTGACCTACAGCGCTCGCTCATCCGCTCGCATGCGGCGGGTGTTGGACCCGAGGTTGAGAACGAAGTAGTGCGCGCGATGATGGTCTCTCGCCTCACCAATCTTTGTAGCGGCGTCTCGGGGGTGCGCCCCTCGACTGCCGTTGCGTACGCCGCGCTCATCAACGCGGGGATCACGCCGATCGTGCACGAGTTCGGTTCGCTCGGCTGCTCGGGTGATCTTGCGCCGCTCGCGCACGTGGCGCTCGCTCTGATGGGTGAGGGTGACGTGCGCGACGCCGGTGGTGCACGGGGTCGCGCGAGTGATGCACTCCGTGACGCGGGCCTCGCGCCCATTGAGCTGGCGGAGAAGGAAGGCTTGGCCCTCATCAACGGGACCGACGGGATGCTCGGACAGCTGATCCTCGCGCTCGATGACGGCATGGCCCTCATGCGCCAGATGGATATTGCGGCGTCGCTCTCGATCCAGGCGCTGCGCGGCACGGACAAGGTCTTCATGGCGGAGATCCACGCACTGCGCCCGCACCCGGGACAGCGCGCGAGCGCGCTTAACCTCGCGATCCTCTTGGCGGACTCGGGAATCGTGAGCTCGCACCTGGACGATCCCTCTCAGGTGCAAGACGCCTACTCGCTTCGCTGTGCGCCTCAAGTGCACGGCGCCGCGCGAGACACCTTTAGCTACGCGACGAGCGTCGCCGACATCGAGCTCGCGTCGGCGATCGACAACCCGTCGGTCTTGCACGATGGCTCACTCGTCAGCAATGGCAACTTCCATGGCGCACCCGTCGGCTACGCGCTCGACTTTCTCGCCATCGCGCTCGCCGACGTGGCGTCGATGAGCGAGCGACGAACGGACCGCCTACTTGACGTCAACCGCAGCTTCGGACTGCCGCCATTCCTTGCGGAGACGGCGGGCGTCGACTCGGGACTCATGATTGCTCAGTACGCGCAGGCGGGACTCGTGACGGAGATGAAGCGCCTGGCCACGCCGGCGAGCGTGGACTCCATACCCTCCTCGGGCATGCAGGAAGACCACGTCTCGATGGGCTGGCACGCCGCGCGAAAGCTTCGCAAGGCCTTGGACTGCTTTCGCGACGTCATCGCGATCGAGCTCTTGGCCAGCGCCCGGGCGACCGCGCTGCGTGCACCGCTCGAGCCGTCAGCAGTGACAGGCGCTGTCACGGATCGCGTCAATGCGCTCTCGGGCGGACCCGGCCACGATCGCTGGCTCTCCCCGGAGATTGCCGCCGTCAGTGAGCTCGTGGCGTCACGCGAGCTACTGGACCTAGCGTCACGGTACGTGACGTTGCACTAGGACGAGGAGAAGCATGGAAGGCGCCCGACCGGTTCGAGCAGCACGGGGAACGCAGATCAGCGCCGTCGCCTGGCCCCAGGAGGCGGCGCTGCGCATGCTGTCGAACAACCTCGACCCCGAAGTAGCGGAGCGCCCTGATGACCTCGTCGTCTACGGCGGCACCGGCAGAGCGGCGCGCGACTGGCGCAGCTTCGATGCGCTGGTGCGCACGCTGACGACGCTCAAGTCTGACGAGACGATGCTCGTCCAATCGGGCCGGCCGGTGGGCGTGCTCCAGACGCACGAGTGGGCGCCGCGGGTCTTGATCGCCAACTCCAATCTGGTCCCCGACTGGGCGACGTGGCCGGAGTTCCGTCGACTGGAATCGCTTGGCCTCACCATGTACGGCCAGATGACGGCGGGCTCGTGGATCTACATCGGCACCCAAGGCATCTTGCAGGGAACGTACGAGACCTTCGCTGCGGTTGCCACCAAGCGCTTCGGCGGCACGCTCCTGGGCACGCTCACGGTCACGGCAGGCGCGGGCGGCATGGGCGGTGCGCAGCCGCTTGCGGTCACGATGAACGATGGCGTGTGTCTCTGCATCGATGTCGATCCGTCGCGGCTGCAACGACGAGTGGATCAGCGCTACCTCGACGAGTGGACGAGCGATCTGGACGCGGCGCTTGAGCGAGTGCTCGGGGCCAAGCGCGATCGAGTCGCTCTCAGCGTGGGACTCGTTGGGAACGCTGCGACAGTGTTGCCGGAGATTCTGCGCCGCGGCGTCGAGGTCGACATCGTCACGGATCAGACGTCCGCCCACGATCCGCTCAGCTATCTGCCTGAGGACATCGATCTCAACGATTGGCACGACTACGCGGAGAAGAAGCCCGAGGAGTTCACCGATCGGGCGCGCGTCTCAATTGTTCATCACGTCGAAGCGATGGTTGGCTTCATGGACGCTGGCGCCGAGGTGTTCGACTACGGCAACTCGTTGCGCGGTGAGGCGCAGCTGGGTGGCTACGCGCGGGCCTTCGACTATCCGGGCTTCGTGCCTGCGTACATTCGTCCGCTCTTCTGCGAGGGGAAGGGTCCCTTCCGTTGGGCCGCTCTTTCTGGCGAGGCGAGCGACATCGCCGCCACCGACAAGGCGGTGCTCGACCTTTTCCCTGAGAACGACGGGCTGCGGCGTTGGATCACCAAGGCGCAAGACCGTGTCGCCTTTCAGGGACTCCCGGCGCGTATCTGCTGGCTCGGCTACGAGGAGCGGGACAAGGCGGGCTTCGCGTTCAACGAACTGGTGAAGTCCGGCGAAGTGAAGGCACCCCTCGTCATTGGCCGCGATCGCCTCGACAGCGGATCCGTCGCCTCGCCCTACCGTGAGACTGAATCCATGCTCGACGGCTCGGACGCGATCGCCGACTGGCCGCTCCTCAACGCACTCGTCAACACCGCCTCGGGTGCGACGTGGGTCTCCATTCACCACGGCGGGGGAGTGGGCATCGGACGCTCGATTCATGCGGGCCAAGTCTGCGTCGCCGACGGCACGGAGCTTGCGGGAGAGAAGCTACGTCGAGTCCTCACCAACGACCCCGCGACGGGCGTGCTCCGCCACGTTGACGCGGGCTACGACATCGCAGAAGAAAAGGCTGACGAGACGGGCCTGCGCGTGCCCATGCGCGAGTAGATGACGACGCGCCTCGTCCGCAACATCGCAGAGCTCACGACAAACGACCCGTCGCTCGGTGACGAGACGAAGCTCGGTCGCCTGTGTGACGCCGCGATGGTCGTGGACGACGACGTGGTCCTCTGGGTAGGACGCAATGGCGACGCGCCCGACGCAGACGAGGTGATTGACGCGAGGGGTCGCGCGGTCATCCCGGGCTTTGTCGACTCGCACACGCACCTCGTGTTCGCTGGAGAGCGCAGCGACGAGTTCGAAGCGAGGATGGCCGGCGTTCGGTACGACGGGGGCGGCATCATGCGCACCGTGGCGGCGACGCGCGACGCCACGTACGAAGAACTTCGTTCGGGTACTCAACGTCGCGTCGACGAGCTGGTCGCAGGCGGGGTGACGACGATCGAGATCAAGTCTGGCTATGAACTCACCGTCGATGGCGAGCACCGCTTGCTGGAGGTCGCGTCCGAGTTCAGCGAGGACGTGACCTGGCTCGGAGCCCACGTCGTGCCTCCCGAGTACGCCGCTGACCGCGACGGCTATCTTCAGCTGCTTACGACCACGATGCTCGACGTGTGCGCGCCGCACGCGAAATGGGGCGACGTGTTCTGTGACCGCGGCGCGTTCAGCGTGGACGAAGCGCGAGCGATTCTCGAAGCCGCACGATCAAAGGGTCTCGGACTGCGCCTCCACGGCAACCAGCTCGGCCACGGTGGCGCGATCGCCCTCGCGGTCGATCTGGACTGCGCGAGCGTCGACCATTGCACGTTCCTGGACGACCGCGACATCGATCTCCTGAGCGGCTCGGCGACCGTCGCGACGCTGCTCCCCGGGGCGGAGTTCTCGACGCGTTCGCCCTACCCCTCGGCGAGGCGCCTGCTCGACGCGGACGTTACGGTTGCGCTGGCGACCGACTGCAACCCGGGCTCGTCGTACGTCACGAGCATGGGCTTCGTCATTGCGCTTGCGGTGCGGGAAATGAACATGACGGTCGACGAGGCACTGTGGGCAGCGACGAAAGGTGGGGCGTTGGCGCTTCGCTGTCGTGAAGTCGGTCACCTCGGCGTTGGCGCGCAGGCTGACTTTGCGGTGCTTGACGCACCGCGTGCTGCGCATCTCGCGTACCGGCCAGGTGGGCGCGTAGTCGCTGAGACGTATCGAACGACAACGAGCTAGCTCGTCGGGAGTGGCGCCGCCAGAATTCTCGCGACCTGATTCAGTCGATCGGGGACTGCGTGCCACCACATCCACCGGCCTCGCTTCTCGCCTTCGATGAGACCGGCCTCGCTCAGAATGCGCGTGTGATGCGAGATCGTCGGCTGGCTCTTTCCGAGCGGTCCCTCGAGCGCGCAACTACAGACCTCGTCTTCCGACGCGATTAGCGAGAGCATGCGAAGTCGAACGGGATCACTCAGCGCCCCGAAGATGAGCGCCGTCTCGACTGCTTCGGCCTCGGACAGTTCGCTGTCGCCCAAGGGACTGCAGCAACTGACCAGTGAGCTGTCGATCGCGATCCTGGAGGTAGGCACAGTCTGATTCTAACATTGACAGACATCAATATGACGGCTACTCTACGCATTGACGAACATCAATCTATGGAGGATCCCGTGTCCAGAGTCCAGCTCGCAATCAATGTTTCAAACCTCGACGAAGCAATCGACTTCTACTCGAAGTTCTTTAAGTCCGAGCCCTCGAAGGTCCGCGCGGGGTACGCCAATTTCGCCATCGACGAGCCGCCGCTCAAGCTCGTGCTCATTGAGAACCCGGGTGACGCCGGCTCGCTGAATCACCTCGGCGTCGAGGTCTTCTCGACGACCGACGTAACCGACGCCACCAACTACCTCGCGGGCGTGGGCCTTTCGACAAAGGTTGAAGACGAGACGACGTGTTGCTACGCCGTGCAGGACAAAGTGTGGGTCGATGGCGTGGATGGAGTGCCGTGGGAGGTCTATACCGTCCTCTCCGACTCGATGACCGCAGACAAGATAGCTGGCGACGGTCGATGCTGCACGTCAGACTCTGCGTCGCTCAACGACCCCGCCGTCGCCAGCTGCTGCTAAGCGACATCAGCCTTCATGATCGTTCGTCCCGCTCTCTGGCGCCGACTGCTCGCGGAGTACGTAGGTAGTGCGCTCCTCGCCGCGGTGGTTATCGGGTCCGGCATCGCCGCTCAAACGCTGTCGCCCCACGCGGTCGGTCTCGAGCTCCTTGAGAATGCGCTGGTCACCGGAATGGGACTCTTCGTCCTCATTGTCGCGTTCGGGCCTGTTTCTGGAGCGCACTTCAACCCCATCGTCTCGCTCGTCGATGCGACCTTTCGCGGGCTGACGTGGAAAGACGCGTCGCTCTACTGCGGTGCCCAAGTAGCGGGGTGCATGAGCGGTTCGGTGCTGGCCAACCTCATGTTCTCGCGCGCGGCCATCTCCATCTCCACACATCAGCGCGCGACGTCGGCGCACGATCTGTCCGAAGTGGTGGCAACCGCGGGGCTCATCTTCATCATCTTCGCGCTGGCGAGAAGCGGGCGAAGCTCCGTGACGCCCGCTGCCGTCGGTGCCTACATCGCGTCGGCGTACTTCTTCACCAGTTCGACGAGCTTCGCGAATCCCGCGATCGTGATCGGTCGCATGTTCTCCAATACCTTTGCCGGCATCGCGCCCTCGTCGACACCCGCGTTCATTGTGGCCGAGCTACTCGGCGGCGGTGTCGCCATCGCGCTCATTCGTGCGCTGTACTCCGACGTGACCAGTGCGGTGGCGTCGAGCGTCCTCGTCCCCAGTGACGCATCGTCTCCCGATCAATCATGAGCACGTCCATCGACAGCTCCAAGAAGCGAACCACGCCCGAGATCCTCTTTCTTTGCGTGCACAACGCCGGACGATCGCAGATGGCGGCCGCCTTCGCGAGGAAAATTGGCGGGCCTCGCGTCGTCGTGCATTCTGCGGGCTCTGCTCCCGGCGAGACGCTCAACCCGGCGGTGGTCGACGTGATGCGAGAGAGTGGCTTCGACATCTCTAACGAAATGCCGACGAGATTGACGGAGTCGATGGGTCTCAGTGCCGACGTCATTGTGACGATGGGCTGTGGGGACGCGTGCCCCGCTTATCTCGGCAAACGCTACGTCGATTGGGAGCTACCGGATCCCGCGGGCAAAACGCTCGAGCAGATCCGTCCGATTCGCGACGACATTGAAGGGCGCGTGCGGGCGCTGATCGACGAGCTGCTAATTCCTTAGTTTCCGCGCCGTTTGGCGACTCGTCGCTAGGTCGTGACTTTGCTGGCGTGAACGTTCGAGAGTGAACGAGTGCGCTTGAACGTGCCCTTCGCCATCGAGACGGCAAAGTCCCTGAGCCAGCCGCCGTTCTCTTCGGCGTCGGTCAGCAGCTCATCAAGCGCAGTGATGAAGTAATCAATCTCCGCTTCGCCCGCGATGAGGGGCGGCAGCAGCTTGATGACGTTGACGTTGTCGGCGGCCACCTGCGTCAAGATTCCGTACTTCTGGAAGAGCGGAACGACCATGGTCTGGGAGAACATGGCGGTGCGAGCCGCCTCCAGGGTGCGCCAACGCATCTTCGCCTTGGTCGAGGTCGGTGGTCCGAAGACGATACCGATCATCTGGCCCCGTCCGCGGATGTCGTGGATGAACTCGTGCCGCGCTTTTAGCTCGGCGAGTCGCGCGTGCCACAGGTCACCCATCGCGGCCGCGTGATTGATGACACCTTCGTCGTCAAAGACTGACAGCGTCGCGAGACCTGCGACCATGGCGAGCTGATTTCCCTTGAAGGTGGTCGAGTGCACCAGCGCGCGATCCATCGTGCTGTAGACGCTGCGATAGATGCGATCTCCGGTCAGCACTGCGCCGACCGGTATGAAGCCACCAGACAATGCTTTCGAGACCGTGATGATGTCGGGGGAGAGCCCGTAGTGCTCGAAGGCGTACATCTTGCCAGTGCGCCCGACGCCCGTTTGGACTTCGTCGCAGATGAAGAGCGCGCCCGCTTCTTTGACGGCCGCCTGCATTGCGCGCCAGGTGTCGGTGTCGAGCTCGTAGACACCCTTGCCTTGAATTGGTTCGACGATGAACGCGGCGACGTCGCCCAGCGCCAGCTCTTTGCGGAGCGCGTCCACGTCACCAAAGGGCACTTCGGTGGTCTGGGGCAATAACGGGCCAAAGCCGTGCTTGAACTCCTTCGAGCCATTGAGCGACAGCGCACCCAACGTGAGGCCGTGGTACGCGTGCGCGTGATAGAGGATTCGCGTCTTGCCGGTGTCGGAGCGCGCGAACTTGATCGCTGCTTCGACCGCTTCCGCACCGGAGTTGCAGAAGAAGACGCGCTCTATTTGGGCTGGACTGCGCTTCACCAGCTGCTCCGCCAAGAGCCCGGGCAATAGCGCACAGTCCATCTGCACCATGTTGGGAAGATCCGCGTCAATCGCCTGGTGCAACGCGTCCTTGATGACGGGGTGGCTACGGCCGAGCGCGAAGACGCCGAATCCGCTGAGAAGATCGAGATAGCGCTTGCCCGTCTCGTCAAAGAGGTAGCTGCCTTCTGCACGCTCGTAGAAACGGTCCATGCCGAGGGTCTTGAGGACCTTCGCGAGCTGGGGATTGACGTATTCGGTGTGCAGCTGGAAGTTCTCGCCGTGACGGCTCTGCATCAATTCCGTGAGGTTAAAGGGCACGATTCTCCTTTGCTGTCCCTCACAATCTAAATCGAAATACCTGATGCGCGCGACTTGGCAAATGGTCATTCGTTACGGTGATCGGGGCGCGGTGCGAAAAACCCTTCAATTAACACGGCGCTCAGGACGAAGCAGCAAATTCCGTCAACCGGCTAGCGAAGGGGGGAGCCGAAGCGAATGAGGTTTCCGTCAGGATCAGTATGCGAGCCTTCGCGCTTGCCATACTCTTCGTCCTTCGGACCGGTCACTTCGAGGCCGGCCTTGCGCCACTCGCGCGCCAGCTCATCCGCATCATCACAGTGGATGTAGAGCGATCCGGCTCCCGATACATCGTCACCCTCGCGCAGGGTGAGGTGAATCGTCAAATCTCGGTCACGGTGGGCAAACGCGTAGGTCTCATCGTGCAATGAGATCTCAAAGCCCAGCTTCGCGTAGTGATCCGTAGAACGGGCGACGTCATCGACCGCGAAAATCGGCTCAAAGCCGCGGACGCGCCATCCGCCGCCGTGGGCTTTCATCTGCTCGTCGCGCATGGCGTTGAGCCAAGCGAGGCAGTCGTAACAGATCTGAATCTCTTGATGAGCGTGCAGTTGGACGGTCGGTTTTCCGGTCTCTCCGCAACATGTACAAATGGTCGACGCCATTGCCCAGAACCTAGTCCGCAAGGCATCCGCAAACTGGTCGTATGCTCCAACGATGGTCGTTTTCTTGGCCCTCATCGCCTCGTGCGCCAATGCGGTCGCGAGCATCTTCCAGCGCCTCGGGGTAGAAGACGCCCCCGCAGCCAACGGTCCCTCCGTCGGACTCGTGCGCCACATGATCCAGCGACCCATCTGGCTCGCCGGTCTTGTGGTGATGTCGATTGCCTACGTCCTCCAAGCGGTCGCGTTGCACCTCGGCACGTTGGATCGCGTCCAGCCTCTCATGGTGAGCGAGCTCGTGATCCTCGTGGTGATCCTGTGGCTCTGGTATTCGACGCCGCTGCGCGCGCGCGATCTGCTCTTCGCCTTTGCGACCGCCACCGGCCTCGGGCTGTTCCTCGCCTTCTCCGCCGGGTCTCCCGGTACGGCCACGCCGGGCGACGGTCGCTGGCTCACCGTGGGCGTCGCCACGGCGGGCGTCATGGCGGTCTTCGTCGTGCTCGGTTCGAGTGGGCCGGCCTGGCGGCGTGCGTTGCTGCTGGGAGCGGGCGCGTCGGTCGGATTCGCGCTCCTCGCCGCCATCACCAAGACCTTTACGAATGTGCTGCTCAACGGTTGGGGCGCCGCATTCACCTCCTGGCCGCTCTACGCTCTCGCTTTCATTGGCGCTGTCTCATTTGTGATCATGCAGAGTGCGTTTCAAGTCGGACCGCTCGCGGCCTCGCAGTCCTCGCTCATCCTGGTGAATCCGTTCGTCTCGATCATCATTGGCCACGCGCTCTTCCACGAGACGCTCCGAGGTGGACCGCTCTACGTCTCGTTGGAGTTGTTCTCGCTGGCCATGATGGTGGCGGGCGCGGTGGGCCTGTCCTCGTCGGCGTTGATCGCGAGGGTGCATGACGCGGCACCAGAAGATTCCCATCTCACCGGTCGAGGACGGTACGAACGCTGGCGCGAAGCGCACGCCAACCTTTCGTAGTCAGCACCTCATCCGTTGCCGAGTGACGCACCTGAATGAGTGCCTAGGGTTGAAGAACTGTGTTTGAAATCTCCGCTGAGCGCTTTGACGAGCTGGTCGACGAGGCGCTCGCGTCACTGCCGAAGGATCTCTCCTCCCAGATTGACAATGTCGCGATCATCGTCGACGATCGTCCGCCGGGTGGACTCTTCGGTCTCTATGAGGGGATACCGCTTACCAAGCGAGGCGGTCGCACCAGCTACAGCGGCGTCATGCCCGACCGGATCACCCTCTATCAGCAGACGATTCTGCGCTACTGCTCGAATGAGGAAGAAGTGCGAGCCCAGATCCGAAAGACCGTCTTGCACGAAGTCGCCCACCACTTTGGCATCAGCGATCCCCGGCTCGAAGAGTTGGGCTGGGCGTGAACGCGTCGACGCGCACGAGGGCTCGCTCGTGAGCGTGTCGCGTCAGTTCATCTTCGACACCGACCGCGACGAAGCGGTTGACGCCATCAACTCGATCGCCTTGGGTCGCGGGTGGTGCAACGTGGTGCCGCGCGTCGCCGACGAGGTGCCCGACATCAGCGTCAAGTTCACGGGACTCTGGGTCAGTCACGGAGCGACCGAAGCGACATTTGTCACCTTCGGCGAACGAAAGGGTGTGATCAAACCGTCCTCGCTCGGCATTCTGCACACGAGAGGCCGACTCGGCAAGGAGCGCATCACGTTGATGCTGGCGGGCGCACCCTTCGTCATACGTCAAGACCACAGCAATCGCGGCGTGCTGCTCGATGTTCCCCTGGACACGCCCGCCGCCCAAGTGCTCGAGGTGATGTGTTCCATGACCGAAACGTTGTGCGACTACGACATGACGGGCGGCTGGCGCTTCGATCTCTATACCCGCGCCGTGAGCCCTTAAGAAGAAGCGGCGACGTCGGCGGCGTTCGCCGCCGCGATGATCTTGGTCAACGAACCGTGCAGCGATTCGAGCTCACTGATCTCGACCCCGAGCCGAGCAACAATGGCAGGGGGAATCTTCTCCGCTTCACGACGAAGCTCCCGACCTCTCGTGGTGAGCTCGACGTCGAGGCGCCGCTCGTCATCGTTGCCTCGCGTGCGGGTGATGAGCCCCGAGGCTTCGAGGCGTTTCAGGAGTGGCGAGAGCGTGGCCGAATCGAGCTGCAAGAGCCCGGCGATCTCTCCGAGCGAACGCGGCGACTGCTCCCACAGCGCCAACATGACGAGATACTGCGGGTGCGTCAGTCCCATCGGCTCGAGCAGCGGGCGATACACCGAGAGCACGCTGCGCGAGGCGACGACTAGTGCGAAGCAGACTTGACGCTCCAACGAGAGGGGATCGGTGGTCGCGTCCGCGTGTGCCGTTTTCCCGCGCCGAGCGATCTCGCCCATCCGACCTCCTTAATTGTCGCGATGAGTAGCTCGCGTCACACCATGCTATAATAGTTAGTGCACGAAGTAATAGACCACTAACTATATAATACCAATGAAGAGAGCGCCGATGAGCTTCGTTATCCCAATCATTGTGATGGTATTTTTCAGCGCGCTCTACGCCGGCACCTACATCTGGATGCGTCGCGCGTCCTTCGGTGAAGGAACCTCGCGTCGCGCGAAGAAGTCGCACTGACGCGCACGACGCCGGGCTCATCTGGCACGTCCAATCCTTTAAGGTGCTCCTATGAGCACCCCAATTGCCCCCTCCAGTCTTCCGTCGACCCTGGGCGCGCTTCGCGCGTCGACCTACGAGCCCAAATCAGTCCGCGAAGAGCTGCGCCAGAATCTCGAGCAGCGTCTCGCCGACGGCGTGCCGTTGACGGTCTCGGTCCTCGGATACGAAGACACCGTCTTGCCCCAGCTCGAGACGGCGCTACTCGCCGGTCACGACATCATCCTGCTCGGCGAACGCGGCCAGGCGAAGACCCGCATCATCCGCTCGCTCGTCGAGCTGCTCGACGAGTGGCTGCCGATCGTCGCGGGCTCTGACGTTCGCGACGACCCCTTCGCGCCCATCTCGGCCCACGGCATCGACCTCGTTGCGGAGCACGGGGACGAGACCCCGATCACCTGGGTGCACCGCAGCCAGCGCTTCGCCGAGAAGCTCGCTTCACCCGACACCTCCATGGCTGACCTCATTGGCGAAGTCGACCCCATCAAGGTCGCGGGCGGGCTCTTCCTCGATGACCCCAAGGCGCTCAGCTACGGTCTCGTGCCCAAGTCGAACCGCGGAATCTTCGCCATCAACGAGCTCCCCGACCTCTCCGAGCGCATCCAGGTCGGCTTGCTCAACGTCCTCGAAGAGCGCGACGTGCAGATCCGCGGCCACCTCGTGCGACTCGAGCTCGACGTGCTGGTGGTTGCAACGGCAAACCCCGAGGACTACACCAATCGCGGACGGCTCATCACGCCGCTGAAGGACCGCTTTGGCTCCCAGATTCGCACGCACTACCCGTTCGAGGTGGAGACCGAGATCGAGATCATGCACCAGGAGGCACGCCTTCCCGTCACCTCGGTGCCGATCACGATTCCCTGGTTCATTGACGACATCGTCGCGCGCGTGAGTCACGTCGCTCGACGCAGTCACGTGATCAGCCAGAGTTCGGGCGTCTCGGTGCGCCTCTCGATCGCCAACCTCGAGACGGTGGTCGCGAACGCACTCCGACGGACGCTGCGCACGCACGATCAGGCTGTCGTGCCACGCGTCAGTGATCTCAGTTCGGTGGTCCAGTCGACGCAGGGCAAGATCGAGTTCGACACGATGGACGACAGTGACGCGGACCAAGTCATCGCGGCGCTGGTCTCGCTCGCCATTCGTCAGTGCTTCGCCGAGGTCTTGTTGGAAGAGGCCCCCGATATCGTCGAAGCCTTCAACTCCGAAGCGATCGTGCACACGGGCGACGACCTTTCAGACGCGAACTACATGGACGTCCTCGCCGCGATGCCGGCGCTGGAAGAGCCCGTCTCGCGTATCGCCGGACCGGGCGCGAGCGATGGCGAGAAGGCGTCAGCCGTCGAGTTCATTCTCGAGGGTCTCTATCTCACCAAGCGCCTCGCGAAGGACGCGTCGGGCGCACGGGCCCTCTACCGCTCGAGGAACCGTTAGGTGCCCGTTCGCTACGGCTACCGTCGCTTCGGCGAGGACGACGACTTCGACGATCTCGACGTCGAAGAGCTGCTCTCGCACTTGGCCGACGACTTCATGGAGAGCGGCGATCTCGATGAGGCGATGGACCGCCTGCTGCGAGAGGGCTACACCAACGAAGACGGCGATCGCGTCGAGGGACTTCGCGAGCTCTTAGAGCAGACACGACGTCGTCGTCGCGAGCTCGAGCAGCAAGCCGACCCCGAGGGCGAAATGCAGCGCTATCGCGACTGGCTGGACGACATCGAAGCGACCGAAGCTGCGGAGCTGGACGAGCTGCTCGAAGAGTCCGAGACGTCGGGTGACGAACGTCGCCAGGAAGTCACGCGCGATCTTGTCGACCAAAAAAAGATGCAGCGCGAACTCATGAGCGACCGCTTGCCCGAGCGGCTCGGGGAGTATCGCAACTACGACTTCGTCTCTTCCGAGGCACGCGAGGAGTTCGAGGAGCTCTTGAGCGAGCTGGAGCGTGACGTGCTCGACACCTACTTCGAGCGCTCGAAAGAGCTCATGGGTCGTCCGGATCCCGAAGAGATCGCACGCATGCGCGAGATGATGGACGCGCTGTCGGCCATGATCGAACAAGATCGTCGCGGCGAAGAGCTCGATCCGAGCTTCGAGAACTTCATGGAGAAGTTCGGTGACTTCTTCCCGGGCGCGGAGAATCTCGAAGACGTCGTGCGCATGATGGCAGAGCGCGCGGCCGCCGCCGAAGCGATGTTCAACTCGCTCTCCTCCGAGCAGCAAAATGAGCTGCGCTCGCTCTTCGATCAGATGATGCAAGACATGGACCTCAACTTCTCCATGAACCGGCTCGTGTCGAACCTGCGCATGGCGGCCCCAGACATCGACTGGAACCGGGCGCACCGCATGCGCGGACAGGACGGATCGCCCTTCTCCGAAGCGACCTCGATCGCCGAGCAGCTGGGGGAGTTGAAGGGCTTGGAGGACTTCCTCGGCCAGAGTCGCGCGGCCCAGAGCTTGCCCGAGGTTGACATTGAAGCAGTTCGCCGCAACCTCGGTGACGACGCTGCGCGTCACGTCCAGCGCCTCCAAAAGGCGCTGCAAGGCCTGAAGGACCAAGGCTTCATCGATCGGCACTCAAATCGATTGACACTGAGCGCGAAGGGAATTCGCAAAATCGGTCAGATTGCGCTGCGTGACCTTTTCAAGCAGCTGCGTGATTCGCCGACGATAGGTGGACACCCGGTGGCAACCCTCGCGCGCGGGGGAGATCGTGAAGAGACGGCCAAGCCGTGGGAGCCGGGGGAGGCCTTCGCGCTCCACCTGCCGAGAACGTTGCGCAACGCGCTGCTGCGTCAGGGACCCGGTACGCCGATTCAGTTGCATCCCGATGATTTCGAAGTCGAAGAGTACGAAGCGACTCGTCGCTCAGCGACCGTCTTCGCGATTGACCTCTCGTTGTCGATGGCGATGCGCGGCAACTTGGTGCCGGCGAAGAAGATGGTGCTGGCGCTCACCCAGTTGATCCGATCGAAGTTTCCTCGCGACTTCGTCGCCGTCGTGGGCTTCGGGGAAAAGGCCCAGGAGCTCAAGATCGAGGACATCCCCGCCCTCACGATCGACTACAACTACGGCACCAACCTCCAGCACGCACTCGCCCTTAGCCGGTTCCTGTTGCGCAACGAACGAGGCGAGCGCCAGATCGTCGTCGTCACCGACGGCGAGCCGACGGCCCATTTGACTGCCTCGGGCGAGCCGTTCTTTTCCTGGCCCCCCGTCCACGAAACCCTGGAAAAGACCATGGCCGAGGTGCTCCGCTGCACCAAGGCTGGCATCACGATCAACACCTTTGCCCTTGATATCGAGCGCAGCCAGTTCCCCTTCGTCGAGCAGATCGCCAAGGTCAATGGCGGCCGACTCTTCTACACCGACGTCGACGATCTCGGCACGTACGCGCTCGACGACTTCGTAAAACACCGTCGCGCGAGCTGATCCAATCAGGGTCCCACCAGGCAGTTCCAAAATTCAATTTGCATTTTCGCTCAAACCCCGCAACAATGACACCGTTGTAATTACATCGGTGAGAATCACTGGCGGGGAGGATCGCAACGTGGAGATAGTCGAGCTGTTAAGCGGCATGGAAGATCGCGGATGGCAGGCTCGTGCGAACTGCATGGGCGTGGACCCGGACCTATTTTTCCCAGAGCGCGGTGCCTCCACCCGCGAGGCCAAAGAGGTCTGCCGTGGGTGCGTCGTACGCGAGGAGTGCCTGGAATACGCGCTCGACAATGGTGAGAAGTTCGGGATTTGGGGCGGTATGAGTGAGCGTGAGCGCCGTCGGCTGCGCAGGGCGCGAGCCATTGAACGTCGCGCGCAGGCTGGTTGAGCCGAACGTCTGTACTAGGCGAGGCGTGACTCGATCGTCACGTTTTTGCTGAGTCCCAGCTGTTTCCAGCGCTTCGGGTCTTCGATACTCAGCAGCGCTTCGGGGATGAGCCCGACGAGTTCCGCGTGGTGAATCGATCCCACGCTCAAGAGGTCCGCCGCCTCGTCGTAGACCATTGAGGGCGGAGCGCGCAGCGGATCGATCAGATTGCAGCTGATCTGAACGAAATCATCGGGCATCGCGAACGCGAGCACGCGCACTTCACTTCGACGCAGCGCTTTCGCCACGACGTTGGCTTCGCCGAGGCTCACGCCGCGCACCCAGAGGTTCCAGGCGACGAGGAGCGGCCGCGCGCCAATCGCGCTGGATCCTCGTTCCGGGTTGGGCTTCGTCGGTCCTAGGTCGGGCACGAGCGAGTGGAAGGCGTGACGGCGAACCTCGGGCAGCGAGCGCTTGGAGCCGTCTCGCAGTCGTCCGTAGAGAAAGACGGGCACGTCAAAGGTGTCGGCGACCCAGGCCGCGATCTCGTTACGCAGAGAAATGGCCTCTTCGGCCTTTCGCGGATCGAGCGCCACGAAGGGAACGACGTCGAGGACCCCGAACCTCGGGTGGACGCCCTCGTGGTCGCGGAGATCGAGGCGCTTCATCGTCGCCACGACGAATGATTGGACGTGGCGACGCAACTCGGTGCGGTGATGAATCAGCGTGAAGACACTGCGGTTGTGCACGGCGTCGATGTGGCGATCGCGTAACGCCTCGCCTGCAGCCAGCGCTAGTTCGTCGAGTACGTCAACACGTCGCCCTTCGGACACGTTGACCACGCACTCGAACAAGGTGTGTCCTAGTCGCGATTAAAGAGGCGCAAGCGGCGGCGCTCTCGCAGCAGGCGACGACGCTCGCGCTCGCTCTTTCCGCCCCAGACGCCGTGGTCGATGTGATTGTCGAGTGCGTACACCAGACATTCACTAGCGACCGGGCAGGTTGCGCAGATACGCTGCGCAACAATCACGCCCATGCCGTCACGGGGAAAGAAGGTTTCTGGCGGATACTCTCGACACTTTCCGTCTGCCATCCATTCGGAACCCATACGCACCTCCTTCCTCAATTCTCTTCTCACAGTACAGACTTTCGCGCCACGTAGCGTTACGATTCGCTGACAGTCTCCTGTTCAGCAAATACTCTAAGAACCCCCTAAATCTCGAGTTAACGGGCGCTATGAGTCACCAAGGATTTGTTGCAGCGTGGGCCGGTAGAATAGCGAAAAGTCCGTGTTTTTGAAGGAGTCCCGTGAGCCAGGTCCCGACGAGTGAAGTCACCGAGGTTGTCGACCCGGTCGGCCACGTCCAAGTCATCTACCTAGGCCCGGTCGCGCCCCACTGGGAATGCCGCATGGTGTTTGGCGACGAAGAGCAGATTCAGGCCTTCGTTGACCGCGTCGACGCGCGGCTGCGTTTTCTTCCTCCCCACGACCCACAGTTCCGTCGTAATCGCGAGCGCGTGAACCGCGACGCCGAGCGCGAGAATCTGCTCGTGGAGTGGAACCTCGGTTACGACGAAGAGTAACTAAGCGAGCGGGGAGTTCGTCACTCGTTCGTACCATGCCTTGGGATCGTGTAGCTCACTCGCGGTCGGCAGTCCGTCGACTCGAAGCAGTGCACCAAAGACGCTGAGCCCGTGCTGTTCGGCGAGCGACGAGACAAACTCCGTCGCCGCGTCGTGATGCGGTCCCTGCGTCGCAATGCCAAAGAGAGCAGCGGCCGCGTCTTCGCCGCGTGCGTCGCTGCGACGGTGGCGCGCGTAGGCCTCGAACAGTGCGGGACGGGGTCCGAGCAATGTCTCGGTGATGTTCTGTGCCGCCGCGCTGAAGAACGCGAGGAGCACACTCGCGGCGGCGTTGATCGCGCGCGTCGCGTTGGTGTCCTCCGGCACCGAGATGCCGTCGAGCAGCGACGCGGGGTCGTTCATCATGTCATTCAGGTTGCCGGTCTCCATCATCGATTGCAGACGTTCCATCAGGTCGCCTTGAATGGCGTTGGTCTCGTTGACTGTGTCAATCAGCAATGCCCGCAAGGCGTCGCTGGTGCCCGGCTGGGTCAGGACTAGTGAGGCGACGAACTCCTGAGCCAGCGCGAAGACGTAGACCTCGTCGTGCTCGAGCGACCACGCGCTCGCGAACGCGGCCAGGTTATTCACAACGAGAAGACGCTGGTGATCTTCGCGCGGCAGCGGCAACACGGCGAGCGACCAGGCGCGCTCGGAGAAGTGACCGGCGACTGATCCCATCTGAAAGCCGGCGAAGAGTGGTCCGATGGTCGAAGAGAGCTGGGCCAGGAGCTGGTTCTCACTGACCTCGAGGTCTTCACTCGCGGGCGGTGTCGCACTTGCGCTGACGATTGGCCCCATCAAGGGTCGCCACTGTTCGAGAGCAGCCACCGTGAGCGCGGAGCGATTGACCGCGGTGACCGTTGGTTCGATCGAGACGCCAAAGAGCGCGTCGACGTGTCGACCGACGAGCGGTGCGAGCTCTTCGAGGCGTTGACGCTCCAAAGGCGAGGGATTGGGATCGCCGTCTTCGCCACGAGAGATGTTGAGCGCCAGCTGCGTAGCCGTCGCGTACCAGGCATCGGGGCCCTGCTGGTTCAACATGGAGAAGATATCGCCGAACATGTCGCCGAAAGGATTGGTCGTCACGGGACCAACTTAGAGGGACATCCGAGTGTCACGGTCATCTTGTGCACGGCCGTGCTCTTCGCATAGGTGATGTTTGCTTTTGTGTAAGCGGGTGTTAAATACAGCGTTGAGACAAGCTGATTCCAGGTATCGAGTTCGGTGCCGTTCCAGCTGGTGAGGACCTCGCCGACCTTCAGTCCCGCGTGGGCGGCCGGACTGTAGCGCAGCACCTTGGTGATGAGAATGCCGCCACCCTGTTCGCTCTTTCCTTCGACGCCGAGCATGGCGTGACAGCCGTGACCCGTCGCCACGACGTTCGCTACCTGCGCGACGAACAACGCGGGGTACCAGAAGTGCGTCGATGAGAGCACGGCCACCACGTGACCTGACGGGTCGACGGCAATGGCGTCAACGAACTTGTTGAGACTCGAGTTGGATTTGGTCGTGAGATAACGGACGACGCCGTGCGAGTCATTGGAGGGGTCACCGAGGGTCGTCATGGTCCAGTCGTATTCGGGCTTGTTGGCGGGCCCCTTCACGATGGGCGCGACCGCGACCACTGACGCGCTCGCCGGCATGGCATCCAGCTTCAAGGGAGCGATGCTGATCCCTAGGTGCACGATGGAAAAGCCCATGACGTCGTCGCGGCCTTCGAGGGTAACGCGAAAGTTTGACTTGGTCGCGGAGGTGCCCGTCATCTCCGCGTCGACGGGAATCGCGAGCGTGGTGACCGCAAGGTCGTTCGGGAGAACGAGGGCGGCCACGTTGACGACGTGTCCGGGCGTCGTCACGGTCAGTTCCACCGTGTGCGCGGCGGCCACCCGCGTCGACGCCGGCAATTTGTCCAACGTCGAGGCCAGGTGGGCAGGCTGGTCGTTCGCCGGCGTCATGGTGCCCCGGTTCACCAGTAGGACGACGCCGCCCACGATCAGGAGAAGCGCCATCGTGATGATGACCATTCGAGAGGTTTTTGCGTGGGGACGCGCGTTCGCCGTGGTCGCCAAGTTCTCGAAACTCGGCAGCTCGCTGGGATGGACCCAGTGACGGCTTTCGGCCGGAGGTCTCCGACGCTGAGGGCGCCACGAATTCAACCACTCCCACGCAGCCACCCTCGAAAGGCTAGTGAATAAGGCATTGTTTATACGGTCGGCTTAGAATTGTCGCTCGTGGCAATTGACGTAGCGCTGGATATTGGGACTTCGCACACGCGCCTCGCCACGAGCCAACGTGGTGTGCTCTTCGACGAGCCGACGATGGTGGCGATCGACACCAACACTGGCGCAGTACAGGAATTAGGCCACGGCGCACTCGAGCTTGTCGGCCGCACCCCGCGTCACGTCGTCGTCTTTCGGCCCTTTAACCAAGGTGCGACCGTCGACTTTGACGTGACCGCGCGACTCATCGAAGCGCTCTTCGAGCGCGCCGGCGTCTCCAAGCTCTCTCGCGCACGGGTGGTCATGAGCGTGCCCTCGCTCGCGACGGCCATTGAGCGTCGTGCGCTTCGCCAGGCGGCAATCCAAGCGGGCGCGCGCGAAGCCAGTCTGATCGAAGCCCCGCTCGCCGCCGCGATTGGCCTGGGCCTGCCGGTGCAGGATCCTGTTGGTTCGGCCGTGACGCTGATCGGAGCCGGCGCCTCGGAAGCGGCGATCATCTCGCTTGGGGGCATCGTCACGGGCGCCGCCCGCCGACTCGGGGGCATCGATATCGACGCGAGCATCGCCACGCTGCTGCGTCTCAAGATGGGCGTAGTGGTTGCTCCGGCGGTCATCGAATCGCTCAAATGCACGCTCGCCTCGGCGCTTGGAAGCTCCGCGGGACTCGTGGAAGTGGTGCCTGCACGCACCGTCGATCGCGGCCGCCTCGTAGAGGTAGAGGTCACGGCCGAGCTCGTGAACGCGGCCGTGCACGAGGTGCTCGTGCCGACGATGCGCATGGTTCAAGAGTGCTTGAGTGATACGCCGCCCGACCTCTCCCAGGACGTCAGCGCGAGGGGCATCACGCTCGTCGGCGGCAGCGCCAGCATCCGCGATCTGGACGAGCTGGTTGCCACCAGTTCGGGTGTGCAGGTGAGCGTCGCGGAAAATGCTGACCTCGTCGTGATCAACGGACTCGCGGCGTGCCTCGAAGAGATGTCCTCGCTGCACGCGCTCTTTCGAAGCGCCGAACGCTAACTACTCGTCGCGCAGCTGGGTGACCGCGGCACGCACCTGCCAGTCGCGGTCGTCGCCCGCCCGTTCGAGCGCCGCCTCCACTTCAGGTCCTTCAAAGTTCGACAGCGCCACGATCGCTCGGCGCCGAATCGGTGCCTTGTCGTCGAGCGCGGCGATGATCGTGGGGAGTGCGGCGTCGTCGCCGATCGCGCCGAGCGACGCAATGGCGGATTCGCGACAGCGTGCGTCGTCGTGCGTCGATGCGATCTCGACGAGCGCGGGCACGGAGGCCACGTACAGGTGCTCGCCTAGGGCGAACACGGCAGCGTCCACGACCAGCGCGTCATCGTCGCCGAGCATGCGCATCGCTTCGTCGAGCACGGTCGGATCGATATCGCTCGCGTGGGCGAGCTGCTCCAGCGCATCGCGGCGCACCTCGACGTCAGTGTCGCCGAGCACCACTTCCCATCGTGATGTGTCCATGGCTCCACGACGAACGAGCCCTCGTAGCGCCAACACACGGTGTCGAGCGACCGGTGCGCTCAGATTCGTCACGAGTGTGGTCATGCTCTCGTCGCTGGCGTCGAAACTCGCCCGCAGGAGCTCTCGGTCGAGAGGCTCTACTAGCGTTGGATCATCACCTTGCACGACTCCATTTCATCACCGAAACCTCCACGACGACGGTTCTGGTTGTTTATCGCTGCGCTCGCGCTCCTCATCGCCGTTATCGTCGTGCTCCAGACAGCGTCGACCAACGAGTACGCACTCACCCCCGGGGACGCCACGCCCGTCGCGCCACTCGTCACGATCAAAGGCAACGTGTCGACCAACGCGCATCCTTCCAAGATCATGCTCGTCGACGTGTACTTGAGCTCGCTGAGCGCCTGGCAGTGGATCACGATGCACTTCCAGTCGCACGTGCAGTTCGTGCCCGGTGATGAACTCGTCGAGCCCGGCGTGTCGACGAGTGAACTCGGCGCACAGGGGTTCTTGGAGATGAGCGACGCGAAGCAGGCGGCCGAGGTTGCCGCGTTTCGCGTACTCGGCTGGAAGGTACCGGCGACGCCGACTGGTGCGGTGGTGACGGCGGTTGTCAACCCTTCGCCCGCCTCGCGCGCGAAGGTTGCAGTGGGCGACAAGGTCGTCGGTGTCAACGGCACCGCGATCCACACTGGTTGTCAATTGGTCTCCTACGTGCACGACCTCGCGCCGGGCACGGCGGTGGCGCTTCGTGTGAGCAAAGTGAAGATCTCTGCGATCGGCAACTTGTCCTACGCCGCGGTCACCACGGTGCATGTCACGACCACCTCCGCGCCCAGTGCCGATGCCACGTCGGCGTGCCCAGGCGTCTCGGGACCCGACAAGTCGTTTCTCGGCATCGGACTCGAAAACGGGAATGACTACGTGCTCCCGGCCACGGTGAACATCAATACCGCCAACATCGGAGGGCCGTCGGCGGGACTCGCCATGACTCTCACGCTGATCAACAAGTTGAGTCACGGTTCGCTCACCGGCGGTCACGTGGTAGCAGCGACCGGCACCATGGCAACCAACGGTCAGGTGGGCGCAGTCGGAGGCGTCGAGGAGAAGGCGGTGGCGGCACATAACGCCGGCGCGCAGTACTTCATCGTGCCCAACGGCGACGGGGACGTGGATGCGGCGCGCGCCGCCAACGAGCCCGGACTCACGATATTGCCGGTCACGTCCTTGAACCAGGCATTGAAAGACCTTCGCAAGCTTGGTGGCACCAAGCCCGTGGCTATCACGACGCCCTAAGTCGGGAATTAGGCCCGCAACACCGTAGTCTGGAAGGAATGGACGACCGCCTATTCATATCTGCGACGCGCAAGCCGTCGAGTGAGATCACGAGGGTGAATTTCACGACGCTGCGCAAGGGAGGCCTCGATCCCAACGAAGTCCGTCTTCATTTAGAGGCCGCCGCTCGCGAAATGGGCCACCTCGAAAATCGCATTCGAGAGCTCCAAGAGCAGCTCACCGAAGCCCAGCGGCGGGCCGCCAACCCAACTTTCGATGAGGCGACGCTCGCGACGGCGCTCGGCCAGCAGAGCGCTACTATTCTGCGCTCCGCGCACGAGGAAGCCGGCAGAGTCACGGCCGAAGCGCAAGAGCGCAGCGCGCAGGTCCTCGCCGAGACCCAGCAGCGCAGCGCGACCCAACTCATCGAAGCCCAGGAACGCGCAACTGCACTCATCACCGAGGCGGAGAACACCACCGCACAGATCGACCACGACTCGCGACTCGCGGCCGAGCGCCTCATCGATTCGGCCAAGGTCAACGGCGAAGCGCTCATTGAACGCGCCCGCGAACAGGGACGAGCGATCGTCGAACAGTCCAACGAAGCGCGCCGCACGGTCTTGAACGATCTCGCAATCAAGCGCAAGGCGCTCCATCTGCAGATCGAACAGCTTCGCGCCGCGCGAGACACGCTGGGTCAATTTGTGTCGACTCTGCGCCAACAAGTCGACGACGTGTTGGCCGGTATCAACAGCTCAGACGAGCTTGCTCGTACGGCGGCACTCGAAGCGCTGCGTGCACACCCGGCGACGCCGGAGCCCACCGAAGAGGAACTGCTCGCAGGCACGCCGCTGCGCGAGGTGTCGACAGTGGTCGAAACGCCCCCGCTCGCGAACGCTGCGCCCAGCGAGACTCCTAAGGGCGACAAGGGCGCCTCGCCCACGAAACCCGAGCCTCGGATTGACAAAATTGCTGCGAAAATCCAAGACGCGGAAGGCGAAACCCTGCTGGAGGACGATCCCTCAGGGACCGACGTCGTCAATGAGATCTTCGCGCGCCTGCGCAAGGCGACCCTCGAAGAGCGCGGCGCCACAGCGCTCGGACCTAAGAAGGCACCCGCCCACAAACCAGAGACGCCCGTCGGCGTGCTGTTTCGCCACCGCGATGACGCGCTCGAAGAGTCGCTGACGGCGCTCACTCGTCGGGTCAAGCGCGTCCTGCAGGACGATCAGAACGTCATGCTTGAGCGCCTGCGTAACGTGAAGGCGATGATCACCGACGAGCTCGAAGACGAGCTCACCCAGCGAGCTCGCTACGCCGAGGCCGCCAACGAGTCGCTTGATCTGGCTGCGAAGGCGGGCGTCAACTTCGCTCGAGAAGAGGGCGGTGTCGCGGTCACTGATGTTGACGCGTCACTGGTTGACGACTGCGCCGCCGACCTGGCTGTCACGATCGTGCTGGCGCTTCGTAAGCGCATCCTCTCAGAATCGAGCGGAGATGGCCCAGAGCGCGTCAACGCTGCTTATCGCGAATGGCGCGGCGCACGGGTTGAACGCCTATGCACCGACGCTGCTCGACGAGCCTTTCACCTTGGCGTGGTCACGGCTTCGAAGGGTCGCTCGGTTCGATTCTTCGCGGTGCCGAACGACGCGCCGTGTGACATGTGTGCGTACGATTCCGAAGCGGGCGAGCGTTTAGCGGGAGAGAACTTCCCGAGCGGCTCGCCCTATCCTCCACTGCACGCGGGCTGCGCGTGCACTGTTATACCCGTCTAGAACTGACCTAGGCTCGATCTGTGCGCAGTCCAACCGACGTTCCCCCTCGCCCACGTCGCGTAGGACGGCTCTCCAGGAGATTCTGGATAGCCATCATCATTGTTGTGATTCTCGTCGGGTTTCTCTCCCTGCGGAACCTGGCAGTCCTTTGGACTGACGAGATGTGGTTCTCATCGGTGGGGCTCTCTAACGTCTTTTCGACGCTGTTCTTCATCAAAGTGGGGCTCTGTCTAACCTTTGGGGCCATTTTCTTCTTCATTATGTGGGGAAATCTCCTATTGACCGATCGATTCGGGGCGCGTGACCTCTCCTTTGATCCCGAAGACGAAGTGGTGCGGCGCTTCCAAAACGTGGTGCGCCCCTACGCGAAGCGAATCTACGCCGTCATTGCCCTCTTTATGGGACTCATCGCGGGGCTGAACGCGACCGGGCAGTGGCAGAGCTACATCTTGTTCACGCACTACGAGTCGTTCCACAAGGTTGACCCCCTCTTCCACAAAGACCTCGGGTTCTACATCTTCACGCTGCCCTTCGTGTCCTTCGTCATCACCTGGTTCCTCGTTGTCTTGATCATCGCGCTGATCGTGACGACGGGCTTTCACTTTCTGAACGGCGGCATCCGCACCACGCGAGCCACCCCGCGAGTATCGCCTCGCGTGAAAGCGCACCTGTCGGTCATCGGTGCCGCTATCGCGCTCATGAAAGCGGCGGGCTACCTCATCGCCAAGTGGGAGCTCGTGAACTCGACCAACGGCATCGTGCAGGGCGGTACCTACACCGACCTCCACGCGCGCATGCCGGCCCTCACCATTCTCTTTTGGCTCTCACTCGCCGCCGCCGCGATTCTGCTGTACAACGTGCGGTTGCGGGGTTGGTCGTTGCCTGCGGTGGCCGTTGGCTTGTGGGCCTTCGTCGCGCTGGTGATTGGCGTGCTCTACCCGACGTTCCTCCAGGCTCTCAAGGTGAGCCCTAACCAGGAGTCCCTGGAAGCGCCGTACATCCAGCGAAACATCGACGCCACTCGGTCGGCGTACGGCCTCGACAAGGTGGCGAACTATCCCTTCGGCGGCTCGACGACCGTCACGGATTCTCAGGTCAAAGCCGACATGCCGACGCTCAACAACATCCGGCTCTGGGACCCATCGGCCAACATCGCCTTGGAGACGGTGACGAGGCGTCAGTCGATCCGCTCGTACTACGACTTCCAGAGTGTGTCGGTCGATCGCTACTACATCAACGGCAAGCTGACTCCCGTCCTCATCGGTGCACGTCAGCTCAACAGCAACAACCTTCCTTCGAACAGCTGGGTGAACGAGCACCTCCAATACACCCACGGCATTGGCGCTGCGGTCGTCGCCGCCAACCAAGTTGACGGCACGACGGGCAATCCGGTCTTTGATGTCTCCAACGTGCCACCGCAGTCGACCAATGGCATGCCGACCCTCACGCAGCCCGACATCTACTTCGGACTCGGACTCTCGGGTTGGGTTGTCGGCGACACGAAGCAGCCGGAACTCGACTATCAAGTCAACTCGGGCGCGAAAGCCGGCACGCCGGTTGAGTCCCACTATGAGGGAACTGGCGGCGTGGCGGTCGGGAACATCTTCTCGCGCGCGGCGCTGGCGCTGCGCCTCGGCGACTTCAACTTCTTGATCTCGAATCAGATCACCTCAAAGAGCCGCGTGATGTTTGAGCGCAACGTGCTCCAGATGGCCCAAAAGGCCGCTCCGTTCCTCTCCTTCGACTCTCAGCCGTACGCCGTCATTGCCAACGGCGAGGTGGACTACGTGCTGGACGGCTACACCACGACCACCCAGTATCCCTACAGCGAGAACGCGAGCAACCTCAACATCACCATGGGCGGACTGCCCGGCAGCTTCAACTACGCGCGCAATTCGGTCAAGGTCGTGGTGAACGCCTACTCGGGTGCCATGAAGTACTACGTCATGGACCCGAACGACCCCATCATCAAGGCCTATCGTTCGGCGTTTCCTTCGATGTTCCTACCGATGAGTGCGATGCCCGAGACCATTCGCACGCACCTGCGCTACCCCCAGAACCTCTTCTCGGTGCAGGCCGCCACCTACGGTCGCTACCACATCACCAAGGCCAGCGCCTTCTACTCAGCCTCAGACCGCTGGGAGGTCTCGCCGACGACGGGTGCCGGCAAACCGTCCAGCACGCTCGCAAAAACCGACGTCGTGAACTCGGCGGGCGAGATCACCTCCTCGTCGAACACGCCGATGAGCCCCGTGTACACCGTCGGTTCGTTGCCGAACACCTCTGAACAGCAACTGCTCGAATCCATTGACTTTGTGCCCTCGGGGAACTCGAACACGGTGCAGAACCTGACGGGGTTCATGATCGCGACGAGCAATCCGGACGACTACGGACAGCTGGACGTCTACGACACCCCGCCGGGCCAGACGGTCACCGGCCCACTCCAGGCTGACTCGGAGATCAATCAGGATTCGAATGTCTCTTCGACCATCACCCTGCTCGACCAGCACGGGTCGGAAGTGTTGCTCGGCAACAACCTGACGGTGCCGCTCGACTCGTCTGTCCTCTATATTCGCCCGCTCTACGTCACCAGTTCCACGAACCCGATGCCCCAGCTGCGCTACGTGATCGCGGTCTTCAACCAAGACGTGAGTATCGAGTCGACCTTGGATGGCGCGCTCTCCCACGTACTTGGCACGAGCGTCAGTGGCAGCTCGCCGTCCGGCAATTCGGGCGGAGGCGGCACTACTCCGCCGCCCACGAACTCGACGGTCGCGCAGTACTTGACGCGGGCTTCCGATGACTACGCGGCCGCCCAGACGGCCCTCGCGAACGGCCATCTGGGGACCTATCAGCAAGACGTGAACAAGATGAACCAGCAGCTGAAGCTCGCTCAGTCCGCACTCTCGTCGGGCACGTCGACGAAGACCGGCACGACGACTACCACGACGACCACCACGCCGTCGAGTTAGAGGACGGTGCCACCTCGCGCGTCGAGGTGGCGAAACGGATTCAGCAATCCCTTTGGATCGAAGACGTCCTTGATCTGGCGCTGCAGCGCCACGAGCGCAGGATCCGCCAGCGCGAGATACGCCGCGCTCTTGTCGATGCCGAGGCCGTGTTCTCCAGAGATCGCGCCGCCGAGACCGACGCCAATACGAAACAGCTCGAGCAAGAACTCTTCGCGCACGATGTCGTCGGGCTGGAAAACCGACAGATGGACGTTGCCGTCCCCGACGTGACCGCAACCTGCCACGTAGGCGCCGTAGCGACCGGCAAGTGCGGACACCTCGTCCAGGAACTTTGGCACACTCGAACGAGGCACCACCACATCGACGATGTCGTTCGCTCCGGCCGCCTTCGTGAGCCAAAAGACTTTCTCGCGAGCCGTGATGAGGTCGTTCGCGGCCGCACCTTCGAGCACGTAGATCTCGAGCGCGCCCGCCTCGTTGACGAGTGACGCTGCCCCTTCGAGATCACTGGCGAGCTGTTCGGGTGTTCTGGTTTCGAGGACGATGACGAGATAGGCCGACGCGCGTTCGGCGATCGTCGGATCGACGCCGAGCTTGAGGTCGGTGCCACGACCCAGCGCCGCCAACGTGACCGGCTCGAGGTACTCGAGCAGCGAAGGGGCGAGACCCGAGGAGATGAGGGCCGGTACCACGTTCGCGATGGTTACGAGATCGCTGAAGGGGACGAGCAACGTCGCACTGTGGGGGAGCACGGGCGCGAGCTTGAGCGTCACCTCGGTCACGAGCGCGAGCGTTCCTTCGCTGCCCACGATGAGTTGGGTGAGGTCGTAACCCGATGAGCTCTTCACGACGGGACCGCCGGTCCGCACGACCGTGCCGTCCATTAAGACCACTTCGAGTCCCAGTACATGTTGACGAGTGACGCCGTGGCGGACGGCTCGCATACCACCCGCATTCGTATTGACGTTGCCACCAAGCGAGCCCGAGAGCTCTCCGGGATAGACCGGATAGTGGAGTCCGCTGAGCGCGAGTGCTTCATTCAGCTCGCGGAGGGTGGTGCCCGCTTGGACCACGGCGACGTGATCGCGCTCGTCGATATGCAACACCGCGCGCATCTGGTCGAAAGAGATAACGAGTCCACCACTCACCGGCAGCGCACCACCGGAAAGGCCCGTTCCGGATCCTCGCGGCGTGACGGGAATGTCGTGTTCGTACGCGAAGCGAAGCAGAGTGGCGACCTCGGCCGTCGATCGGGGTCGGGCGACCGCGAAGGGCTCGCGCTCTCGAACGTGCAATGACTCGTCGTGCAGGTCGCTCGGGTCGTGCGCGGCCTCGAACGACATGGTCCCGCGGAAGGTCTCGGTGAGCTCAGCGCGAAGTGCGACGGTGTCCATCACCGAGACCATATCGTTCGGTCTCATCGTGTGGAGACGTGCACGAGACTGACGGTCGCATGACGCCGATGATGAACGGCACGAGGCCCTCTCCGAAGAGAGGGCCTCGTGCCGTTGGGTGGTGTTGGTTGGGGTTACTTGCGAATGGTGTAGACGACCGAAGTCTTCTTACCGTTCCGGAACTGGATAGTGAAACGGTACGAACCCTTCTTTGCGGTCTTCACGACGCGCACCTTGACGACGATTCGCGTCGGCGTGGTGCGCACGACGGAAGCGACGGTGCCCGCGTGTCCGATGATGCGAGGACCCGCGGTGAAGTTCTTACCGGTGATGGTCACGGTCGTAGTGCGCCCGACGATCCCGTAGCCAACGACGCGCGTGGCCCTGGGTGCCGGCGTCGTGACGACGGTCGTGCCGGTGACGGTCAACGCGTAGGTGAACGTGCCGCTGTCCCCGTTCGGGTCAGCAGTCGTGCCCGACGCGGTGTAGGTTCCGGCTGCGAGTGCGCCCTTGGTGGTCACTGCTCCGCTACCCGACACGATGATGTTCGGCGTGCCGGCAGTCTGGGTGTAGGTCACCGTACCTGTGTTGCCGCTGGAGGCCAGCTGCGCGGTAAAGCCCGTCGAGGCCGCCGTGGTCACGGAAGCCGCGACCGGAAGGTTCTGGCTCAGGGTCTTGGCAGTGGCCTTGAAGGCGAACGAGGCGTCGATGTACGAGGGAGCGCCCGAGCCGCAGACCTTAGAGGCGCTGGCGTCATTGCTCGGGTACGGGGTGGCGTTGACCTCGCAGAGATACACCGTGTACGACGTGCCCGTGGTCACGGCCGCAGGCACCGTCATGGTGCCGCTGAGGACCGGGGGCTGCAAGGTGCTGCCGGTGTAGCAGTCGTTGGAAATCGTGACGCCGGTAGCGGGACCCGAGCTCACGGGAGTCGACGAACCGGGGACGTACCACGCCTCTTCGAGCATCGAGCTCGGCACGTTGCCATAGCCACCGCCGGCACTGCACGTAGATGGTGCGACTGCTGTCGTACCCCCGGTATTGAGGGCCTGGACTGCTTGGATCGCGTCGCCCCACCAGTAGCCCGTGGCGCCGGTGGCGTCAGAGACATTGATGAGACTGTTCGCCGAACCGCTCGCCGGTTGCGCCGAGATGGTGGGCGCGCTGGGCGCGGTGGTCTGACTCGCGTACTGGACGAGGTACTCGCCGCCCGCGACTTCGGCTTCCGTCGAGTTCGCTACCGCGACCGCGCAGCCGAAGATGCCTTCATTGATCTGCGTCTGGGTCGGTGGGCATTTCGCGTTCGCGTCGGTCGCCGTAAAGGTGGCGGGCACGGCGAACGTCGCCACGGTGCACGAACCTGCAGTGCCTGCGGGACACCCGGTGTCGGTCGCACTCGCAGTGAAGGTACCGAGCGACGTGGTGTCAGCTTCGGTGGTGGGAACGACGCTCGTCGCCCCGAGACCAGCCAGCAGCGACGCCTCGGCAACGACGGCCGCGCCGGACGATGCGTTGCAGTCAAACTTGATCTGCGTGGTCCCCGCGACGACGCCGGTGATCAGCGTCGTGCCGGCGGCGAGCTGTCCGCCACCGGATACCGATACCGTGCAGGGCAATGTGGGCGCCGCGGCCTTTGGCACCACGGCCGCTGACGCACCGCCCGCGGTGATTAGAGCAACGCCCGCCACGATGGCGAGCGAAGCGACCACCGACGTCCAACGATTTATCGTGGGACGCGCGTTCGTACTACCAACTGGATGTTTCATAGATCCTCCCGGGGAGTAGTGGAGATGTGATTGCTACGAGGCGCGCAACTGCGTCGCCGTCGTCAGTAGGACTATACGTTCAGCATCGCGACGCGGACTGTCGAATTCGCGTTAGGAAACGATGTGAATCATTTGCGAACGTTGACATCGCGCGCGAGAGAGTTAGTGAGTGATGTGCGCACTTTTTGCGACGCCATGTAAACACCGAAATTCCGTTTCGTCAGTACTGGCATTACACAACATAGACACCGCTGCTTGTTGGAAAGTTTTCACACTCAATTATCAGCTTGGTGCGTGCGCAATGCGAGGTGTGAGTCGCGCTCGACGCCACGTGCCCGGTGACTGCGACGCATACGTACAGGAGCGACGCACGCTTCCATCGGTCACTCACGATCAATCGTGAAAAATGCGGCGCGCGAGAAGCGACGTCTACTTGTTGTCGTCGTCGCGCGGCCAGGCGATGACGGGGCCGAGCACTTCCACGCAGACCTCATCGTCAACGTGCGGTAGCTGTATGGGATTCGGAGTGCGTGCACTGAGGAGGAGCGATTCGCTGCTGGTTGCGCGCAGCTTGACGACGGCGTCGTGACCGTAGAACTCCGTTTCGAGCACGCGCGCCGTCGCGCGACCGTCGTGCAGATTGTGCGAGAGCACAATCTGCTCCGGGCGAACCAGTACAAGGAGTTTCGCGCCGTCGCGGACGGATCCTTCCAGAAACGATGAGTCTTCGAGTTCCAGCACACCGATCGAGGTTTCCACGGCGCCTGCGTTCGCGACACCGTTGATGAAATTGCTATTTCCGAACTCTCGAGCGAGCTCCGGCGTCGCGGGTTTCGCGTAGAGGTGCGAGGGCGCGGCGCATTGGCGGATCCGACCGTCTCTGATGATGGCCACTTGATCGGCGAGCGAGAGTGCTTCATCTTGATCGTGGGTGACGAGTATCGCGGTCGTGCCTGACTCCTTCAGCACCCGACGCACGTCGCGGCGCACCGCTGCGCGAAGACTCGCGTCGAGCGAAGAGAACGGCTCGTCGAGGAGCACGAGGGAAGGCTCGATCGCGAGACCGCGCGCGAGTGCGACTCGCTGTTGCTGGCCGCCGGAGAGCTCGTGCGGATAACGCTGTGCGAAGCCCTCGAGGCCCACCATCTCGAGCAACTGGAGCACGCGCTTGCCGTGCCGGTCCTTGCGGGCGAGCCCGAAGCCCACGTTCGCCTGGACCGAGAGGTGCGGGAAGAGACTGCCGTCTTGAGGCACGTAGCCAATGCGACGCTGCGCCGACTCGACGAAGTGCGATTCGTCGTCAACGATCTGTCCGTGCAGGCGCACCGTGCCCTGATCGGCTCGGTCAAAGCCCGCAATCACGCGGAGCAGCGTGGTCTTACCGCTGCCCGAGGGACCGAGAATCGAGACGAACGAACCCGCCTCGACGGTGAGGTCGAGATCTTCGAGCACTGACTGCGTGTCGTACGCCTTGCGGAGTCCTTTGACTTCGAGTTCGCTCATGTCATCAGGCTAGGGACATTCGCCGACCCTCGATGAGCCGGTAGTCGATCAAAGAAGCGACCGAGCAGGTAGGCGGGGATCGCCGCGACCGCAATGATCACGAGCGCGAATGGCGCGGCTTGGCCGAAGGAAAGGTTGGTTTGATAGGCCCAGAACTGCGTGGCGAGTGTCTGCACGCCAGTCGGAATCAAAATCAGCGTCGCCGTGAGCTCGGTGACCGCGGAGAGAAACACGAGGCAGAAGGCAGCGCCCAGGCCGGGCGCAACGAGTGGCAGCGTGATGCGAAGTAGGACCCTGCTGCGTGGAACGCCGAGTGAGGTTGCCACCTCCTCGAGCCCCACGGACGCCTGGGCTATCGACGCGCGCACGCCGACGAGCGCCAAGGGAAAGAACATGAGGGCGTAGGCGAAGATCAACATAGGAGCGGACTGGTATCCGAACCCATTGGCGTGCTGCTCGGAGAAGTACGACAGCGCGAGGGCGACGACAAGACCCGGCATTGCGAGGACGAGGAACGTCGTCTTTGAGAGCAGTCGGTGAAAACGAGTGGGATTGCGCACCACGAGGAGCGCCACCGGGAGTGCCATCAACGTCGAGAGCAGCGCGGCTGACGCGCTGTAGAGCGCCGTGTAGCCGGCGGCGCCGGCCAGCGAGACGCCGGCGATGGCGTCGGATCTGCCCTGGGTCATCCAGTAGATCGCCGAGGCGATCGGGAGGCCAAGGGCTCCACCCACGAGCGTGGCGAAGCCGGCCAGCACGGGAAACTTTGCTCTACCGAGTGGGCGTCGCAACTGAGGACGGGAGGATCCCATGCCCACGCGTGCACCGAAGCGCCCCCCGTTCACGGAGCTCTCACCCACCAGCACCACGAGCGACAGCACCACGAGCACGAGCGACAGTGCGCACGCCGATGCGGTATCAAAGCCCACTGAAAACTCGCTGAAGATCTCCGTCGTGAAGGTCTGGTAGCCGAGTATCTCGAACGCGCCATACTCGGCGAGGATGACGAGCGCGACCAGCAAGCAGCCGCCCAGAATCGCACGGCGGGCTTGACCAATCGTGATGCGAAAGAACGTGGACAGTCGACTCGCGCCAAGACTGCGCGCGATCTCCTCTTGTGAGGTGTCTGCGCCACGCAAGCTGGCGGCAACGGGGAGATAGACGAGGGGATAGACCGCCAAGGTCATGACGAGTACGGCGCCGTGGTAGCCCGACACCCAGGGAAAGAGCGACGACCACCCGAAGCTCACCACGAAGTCAGGAATGGCGAACGGCACGACGACGAGCACCGCCCACACGTGTCGCCCGGGTAAATCGGTGCGCTCGACGCAGTAGGCGCAGAGTGTGCCGATGATCGCACAGAGCACCGTGACGACGACCGTGAGACGAATCGTGTTCCAGAACAGCGTCGCGGTGTACGAGCGCCAGATGATGTGCCACACGTTCGCCACCCCCGCGTCGGAGGCCTCGAAGAGAAGGAACACGAGAGGTAGCGCCAGGGCGAGCACGACGACTGCGCTGAGCGTGTTGAGTGCTTTTGGGCGCGGGCGTTTGCGGGGCTTCAGGTCACGTTCAACGGGTGCGTGCTCGATGAGCCCCGTGGTCATAGGAGTTGCGCTTCGCGCAGCAGCGAGATGGCGGCCGAGCCCGTACCGAGCTCCGCCGTGCTGATCGGATACGGCTCAAGCTCCTGAAAGGGCTTCTCGGGTTGGGCGGTCGTGACCCCCGACGCGACCGGATATTCGAAGCTGTCGGAGTGCGCAATGATCTCCTGTCCCTGTTTGGAGACGATGAAGGCCACGAACTTCTGGGCGGCCGCTCGGTGCTTCGAGGACTTGAGCACCCCGGCTCCCGACACGTCGATGACGTAGCCGGGATCGTGCGGGGCGAAGTACGCGATATCAGAATGCATGCTCGACGCACCGAGCTGCGAGCGCAGCCGATACCAGTAGTACTGGTTGATCAGACCGAAGGCCACGAGGCCGCGATTGACGTCGTAGGTGATCGTCTCGTTATCGGGATAGACGTGGCCACCAGCGTTCGCCTTGATGCTGTTCAGCCAGGTCAGCGCGCGGGCTTTCCCGTAAGCCTGAATGACCGAGGTGACAATCGGCTGGAAGTCGGTCTCACCCGCAGCGAACGCGAGCTTGCCCTTGTACTTGGGGTTTGCGAGCTGGAGGATGTGCTGGGGCAACTGCGACTTCTTGATGAGGCTCGGATTGTAGATCAGGACACTCACTCGCGCTGATACGCCGACCCAGTCGCCATTCGAAGAGCTGTACTTGGCTGGCGTCTTCGCGAGCGTTGACGTGTCGACCTTGGCGAGCAGTCCGCGCTGCTGAAGATATTCGAGTGCGGGGGAGTTCTCGGTATAGAAGACGTCAGCGGGAGAGCGCGAACCTTCTTGCACGATCTCGGCGTCAAAGGTGTCCTCGTCATCACTGCGAACCGCCACGTTGATCGAGGGATTGGCCTTCTCGAAAGCCGTAACGAGTGAATCCGTCGTCTGCACGTGCTGTCCGTTGTAGAGCGTGATCGTGGTCTTCGATGAGGAACCTGACGCAGATCCTGCGCCAGAACCGCAGGCAGCGAGCACGATCGAAGCGATCGCGAACGCCCCCGCGACTCGCCACAGTTTGGGGGAATGCATCACTTTTCTCGATCCGTTCACTAATCGCATCGCGTTTTCGCTCGTCGTCGGGCTCAGGCGTCTTCTCAGTTAGGTTAGGCTAACCTAAGTCTAGTTGTCGGTCGATATGCAGTCTCATTGGACTGACTCGGGTTGGACGATACGCTCATCGTCGTCTTCGCGGCAGATGCCGACGCGGGGGGTCGCGTTCGCAACGAGTCGGTTTTAGAGACGCCTTTGAATCGAACGGCCACTCGAAGCGAAAAACTGTTCAAAACGTTTCGTTTATTAGGTTTCGTGATTTATGTGCGTCGCCTGAGAGATGGTTTACTGACTGCACGCCGTAGCGCGTGTGGGTACATGCTGGCCCCATGAGACACAACTACCGCATTCAGCAAGAACGTTCTGGCGCGCTGCGAGCGACGAAAGTCGCTGTTGGCGTCGCCCTCGCAGTGGGTACCATCGGCGTGACGGCACTGCCGGCATTCGCCGCGGGCACCTCGTCGAATACCATCAGCGCAAGCGCCGCACCGAGCGCAGGCAGCACGCACGGGACCTACACCCCCGGTGCGACCGCCACGTCGGGCGACAAGGTCGTGATTTCTCTCGACAAAAACTCGTCGGGATGCTCACTGAGCGATGGCAAAGTGACCTTCACGGGCTCGGGTACGTGCGAGGTTGACTTTAACGATGCGGGCAATAGCACCTACGCCGCGGCTGCCCAAGTCACGCAAAGCATCAAGGTCTACTCCGCCAACACCATCACGACGAGCGCCTTTCCTTCGGCGGGCAGCACCGGCGGTGCGTACGCACCTGGGACGAATGCGACGTCGGGTGACAAGGTGATCATGACTCTCGCCAAGGCGTCAACGGGTTGCGCACTGAACGGCGGGTGGATCGACTTCACCGGGTCAGGCACGTGCGAGGTTGACTTCAACGATCCTGGTAACGGACCCTTCGGGGCCGCGAGCGAGGTGGGAAGGTCGATCAAGGTGTACTCGTCCAATACCATCTCTGCGAGCACGCCACCGGCGGCCGGTACGGCCAACCAGACGTACACGCCGTCCGCCTCCGCCACGTCAGGCGACAAGGTTGCGATCTCGCTCAACAGCTCTTCAACGGGGTGCACATTGAGCAGTGGCAAAGTTACCTTTACTGGCAACGGCGTCTGTGTCGTCGAGTTCAATGACGCGGGCACCGGTGCCTTCGCCGCAGCGCCGGAGATCAAGCAGTCGATCACCGTCGGTTCGGGCAATCCCAAATCACAAGGTGCGGTCACGATCACGAGCACGTCAACGACGTATGGACACACGCTCGCGCTGACGTCGACCGGTGGATCGGGCACCGGCGCAGTGACCTACTCGGTCACCTCAACCGGTACCGCAGGATGTGCGATCAATGGCGACGCGTTAACCAGTAAGCGCGCGGGAACGTGCGTCGTGACCGCGAACAAGGCGGCAGATGGGACGTACGCGGCGACGTCATCGTTGGCCACGACGATCAAGATCGCTGCGCGTCCGCCTCACGCCACACGAGTCAGCACCGTTCTCTGGTCTGGTCGCACAATGACCACACGAATCATCGGTTCGGGCTTCTATGGTCGCCCGCTCATCGTGAGCAACCTGGTTGGCACGAGTGCTGTCGTCACTCATGACAACGGTCGGACTTTGACCATTCGGGTCATTGTCGCTCGGGGCACTCGCTCCGGCCGGTACCGTTTCACGATCATATTTTCCAAGGGTCAGCGCACGTCGCTTCGCTATACCTTGCGCTAATCAAGTCACGTGGTGTGGTGATCGAAATACTTCTCGTAGAGCGACGGAGCTTTTTCTACTAGTGTGTAAAGGTCATCGCGGGGTGGAGCAGTCTGGTAGCTCGTCGGGCTCATAACCCGAAGGTCGCAAGTTCAAATCTTGCCCCCGCCACGAAGATAACTGCAGGTCAGAGTCGGTGCGAAAGCACCG
>DASZLS010000054.1:0-3059 GCA_035552255.1 Acidimicrobiales bacterium
GCTCGGGACTCTCCGATCAACACGTGTATCCCGAGCTCGAGACGCCCCTCACCGCCTGGGTGGGCGTGGGTGGCAGTCCCGAGTCCGTGGCACGAGCCGCGCGCTACCAGTTACCCCTCACACTTGCCATCATCGGCGGCAATCCACTTCGCTTCAAGCCGCTCGTTGATTTCTATCGTCAGTCGCTCGACGCAGCGGGAGCACAGCAGCTCCCCGTTGCCGTGCACTCGCCGGGCTACGTCGCCGATACCGACAAAGAGGCGATCGAGGAGTTTTGGCCGCACATGAAGATGACGCGGGATCGCATCGGAGCTGAGCGCGGTTGGGGACCAATGACGCGCGAGAGCTACGACCGCGAAGCGAGCGAGCACGGCTCGCTCTATATCGGTTCACCCGAAACGGTCGCACGCAAAATTACGCGTACGGTCAGCGCGCTCGGGGTGGCTCGATTCGACATGAAGTACAGCGACGGTCGCTTGCCGCACGAGAACCTCGTTCGCTGCATCGAGCTCTACGGCTCGAAGGTGGCCCCGATGGTGCGGGAGCTCCTGGGGGGATAGTTGTCCTGAGTTTCGCCGCGATTGGGAATCGTTGCTTGATCGACAGTTCCTGGCCTCAGCAACGTTGACCGCGCGACGCGGACATAAAGCGCCGTCAATGCGTCGCGTTGGGTTGATCTGATGAACATGAGGCCGACGTGGTGGACAAACGTTGCCGAAGGTGAACTTCGTGTTGCACATGTGACCACCGATTCCATTACCCGAGGCGGCCCCTGTCCACAACGGCATGGAGAGCCGGCGCGCTTGCCGACTAGTACGAACCGTCCAAGGCCCAGTGAGCGCATTAGTGTGAATCGCTACAAGGGATTCAAAGCGGCACACAGGGGGGAACCGGTGGCAGCAATTGGAGTGGAGGGGTCGCCGCGACGCGATGGGCGGCTAGTGCCGGACTTTTCGTTGGAACTAGAACGATGCGACGAACTGGAACGCAGCTACGAAGACAGTCCTTACTGGAACCTGCTGTTTGTCCAGTGGGTAGAGCAGGTTCACGGAAAGCTGCAGTCCTGGAATCCGCAGAAAGCGAGGCGTTTCCTTTCGACGAGCATCTTTGAGTCGTCGGGCGGCGTGTACATGCTCGATGAAGATCCCAATGCGACGCCGATCTTGGTCGAACTGCGACTACGACGATGCCGACTCGAATTACTGGTGCGACCCACCAAGATCTCCAAGGTCATGAGTCTCATTCGACCCTGAGGCGGCCCTGGGTTTCGCATACGCGCGCAATGGCATGCGCGACGCCCCGGTTCTTGTGCACTCAGCTACGTTCTCGGTACCGCGCCTTGTTACCTGCGCCTCAATGCGCGGGTGGAGTCATCGCGCCGCTGCCACTCTCAGGCTGGTGAATGTACACATACGGAAGTCTTCGGTCGAAGAAACTATGTAACCGAGAGATCACTCGGCTCGCGGCGAATTGCGGATTCGGCGAGCACCGTTAGTGCGAGGATCCAATCACCGGCGCTGACGGACAGCGCGTGTTCCCCCTCAAGTTCAATTTGGCCAAAGAAAAGCGCGTACCAAATGCGTGCGAACGCAACGGCACTCATACCTTCGGCGAGGAGGCCCTTATCCTCAAGTGGTTTTACGCGATCGGCGATACGCGAAGCGGCTTCCTTCTTCGCTTCGGCGACGCCGGCTGAAGCCGCGGGATTGTGTCGAGCGAACGACATGCTTTCGATGCGCTGGATCCGCGCCTCAGTTCGTGCGGGTGCTTGCGCCTCCGCGATAATGATCCGAAGGGCTTGGCGGAGATCATCGGATGTTGTGACCGTCTCGAGCGGACGGGTGAACGTCTCGGCGAGACCGAGCAGGACTTCACGAAATCGGTGCACGACGGCACACGCGATGAGATCCTCGCGATCGTGAAAATAGCTATAGAGCAACGCAACTGACGTCTCGGCGACGTAGGCCACTCGCTTCACGCGAAATTGGACCATTCCGTTGAGCTCAATTTCGTGGGCAGCCGCCTCCAAAATCCTTTCACGCATCACGCGAGGAGTCCACAACGCCTGAAGATCACGGAAGCCCTCACGAGCCAGAAGGCGGCCATCCAGGAATTAGCCCGCGACCAGAGGGGTAGCGCACGTTCTTGGCGCGGACAAATTCGTGCAGTGTTTCGGGACCGTATTCGCGGCCATAGCCGCTTCCTTTGACGCCGCCGAAGGGTGAACCGATGAAGTTACGCCGTGTGTAGTTGTTCACGAAGACCATTCCGACCTCGAGGCGTGGGGCCAATCGACCCGCACGCGTCTCGTCGCGGGTACAGATGGCTGCGGTAAGACCGTAAGGAGAGTCGTTCGCGATCTCGACGGCTTCATCATCGTTTTCAAAACGCATCAGGCAGGCGACCGGTCCGAAGATCTCTTCTTGTGCGATCGTCATTTTCCTGGTGACATCTCCAAAGATGTAGGGCGCAACGAAATAGCCATCAGTGAGGTGTGATTCATCGGGGATGGTTCCCTTGAAAAGTAGCGTCGCGCCCTCTTCGACACCGAGGTCGGCGAAATTCTGCACGCGCTGGTGTTGTTTGGCGTCGACGAGGGGACCGATATCGGTGGCGCTTTCGAGGGGGTCGCCAACTTTCAACTGTGCGGCCTTCTCGACGAACTTCGTGGCGAATTCGTCGTAAATCGATTCATGGACCAGTATTCGCGATGTCGAGGTGCAGGCCTCGCCCTGGTTGTAGAACATCCCTTCGATCGCTATGGCGACGGCGCTGTCGAGTTCGGCGTCGTCGAGCACGAGCAGAGCATTCTTTCCGCCGAGTTCCATCGTGGCAAAGGTCAAGTTCTTCGCCGCGCCTTCTATGACTTTGCGACCGGTGGCCGTCGATCCCGTGAAGGAGATACGTTCGACTCGCGGGTGCGCCACTAACGCGGCGCCGGCGGACATGCCACTCACCGCGTTGATAACGCCTGGAGGCAGAACTTCATTGGCAATTTCGGTGAGTCGCAACACCGTCAGCGGCGCCTGCTCGCCAGGCTTAATCACGACCGTGTTGCC
>DASZLS010000055.1:0-14133 GCA_035552255.1 Acidimicrobiales bacterium
GATGACCGACAACCCTTGGTATCTCTCGGCATTGTGGTTTTCTAATGATCACTTGATTCGGTGACGGCGTTCGAACAACGCTGCGTCGTGACGCCGAGTTTTAATGTCCAGTTAACAGGCGGCGACGCGCGCAGAGATTCCAGCCGCAAGAGCGAGTGCGGCCTCCTCGTGAAACGTCAAGAAGAGCGACGGCTCGATCAGCTCGAGCTCCATGACCAGCCAGCCTCGAATTGTGGCAACAAGATCGACGCGCGCGTACAGAAGATCTGAGTACCCGAGCGTTGCCAGTACCTCGGTCGCGTAGTCCACGGCATCCGCCTCACCCTGGACGAGCGACATCTGCTCGCGACGAAACTGGAAATCGCGCTCCGCCGGAGGCACGTGCAGCAAGGCGGCCTTGGTCATAGCGTGGGAGTAGACGCCGTTGGCGAAGATCACCGCGCGCTCGCCGAGTGTGTCGACGCTGTCGATGTAGGGCTGGATGAGGACGTCGCGTCCCTCGTCGTGGAGGGCCGCCACGTGCTCACGGGCGCGCTCTAGATCATTCGGGCGGTAGCGCTCGACGTTCCGCGATCCCGCACCGACGCAGGGCTTCACGACGAAATCAACGTCAAAGAACTCTGGTTCTTCTCCAACGTTGCAGAAGTGCGACGGGATAATGCGCAGCCCTCGCGACTCGAGGTCAGCCAGATAGTGCTTATCTGAGGAGTACTCAATGACCGCAGCCGGATTCACAATGTTCGGCATCGAGCGCGTCCACGCGAGAAAGTCCTCACGCCGAGTGGTGTAGTTCCAGGTCGAGCGCACGACGACCAGATCGAACTCATCCCAGCGAACTGACGCATCGTCCCAGTTGACGAGTGTCGCATCCAAATTGGACGCCGCGAGGGCGCTGAAGAGCGTGGGATTATCCGGGTCGTCCGCACCTTCGCAGGTAGCGATTGCAATACGGCTCACGGCAAGAAGAGGAGTGTCGCGTGCTGGACCCAGGTCGCAATCGGGCCGGGCCAGAGACCGAAGAGAACCGCGACGATGACGCCCAACGCGATGGTGCCGCCGGTGAGCCACGGCACGTGGATTCGCGTGCCTTCGACATCATCATCGGCGTAGAGCGTGAGCGCGAAGCGGAGGTAGAAGTAGGCGGCGATCGCGGCAGAGAGCAGTGCCACCAAGGCGAGGGCTCCCCCGCCGGCGTCGATGGTCGCGGCGAGCACGGTGAACTTTGCGTAGAAGCCCACCGTGAGCGGCGCGCCGAGCTGGGTCAACAAGAGGACGGCGAGCGCGCCACCGAGCCACGGTTGACGACGCGCCAGACCGCGATAGTGGTCGATCGAGTGGTGCTCGTCGCCCTTCCCACCCACCAGCGTCACGATGGCGAACGTCGCGATCACGACCGGTGCGTAGGTGAGGACGTAGAACAGCGTGGCGGCGGCGCCACGCGGCGTTCCGGCCCAGACGCCGAGCAACATGAAGCCCGCCTGGTTGATCGAGGAGTAAGCCAGCAGTCGCTTGACGTTGCGCTGGACGAGCGCGACGCTGGCGCCCACCACACAGGTGAGGATGATGAGGACGAAGAGGATCGGACGCCAGGTGTCCAACTGCGTGCCGAGCGCGGAGATGAGGACGCGCAGGAGCGCCGCGAACGCGCCGACCTTCACGATCGATGCCATCACGCCGGTCACCGGTGTGGGCGCTCCTTCGTACACGTCGGGTGACCACGCGTGGAACGGAACGGCCGCCACCTTGAAGGCGAAGCCGATGAGGAGCAATCCACCACCGGCGTAGAGCAGACCCGGGTGGAGCACCACGTTCTGACTCAAGAAGTACGAGATCGAAGAAAGGTTCGTTGATCCAGTGGCGCCGTACGTAAGGGCGACGCCGTAGATGAAGATCGCCGAGGCGAATCCGCCGAGGAGGAAGTACTTGAGCGCCCCTTCATCCGAGGTCGAACGGTGACGGTCAAAGCCGACCAGCACGTAGAGCCCGATCGAGAGGATCTCGAGACCGAGGAAGATGACGATCAAGTCGTTGGCCTGAACCATCAACAGCGCACCCATTGATGAGGCGAGGGCCAGGATGTGGAAGTCCGCGCCCGCAATACGCTCGCGCTTCGCCCAGTCGTGCGCCACCAAGGTGCTCATCAGCAACGCGGCGCCAATGGCGAACGTGCCCACCACGGCAAAGCCGTCAAGGACTATGGCGTGGGCGACCGTCGTCGTCGCGCCGTGATTCGATACGTACGCCCACTGGAAGATTGCGTAGACCATGACCGCGATCGACGCGAGGGCCGTAATGGCCGTTGCGAGATTGATGCGAACCTTGTCAGCCACCACCGCGCTCAGGACGAGCAGGAGCAGCGACGCGCCAAAGAACGTGAAGACCGGCAGGAGCGCCAGATAGTGAATGCTGGGAATGGTCACGGAGGACGCGGCGGCGATCACTTGCTCACCCCCGTAGGTGCGACGTGATGGATCAACACGTCAACCGAAGGAGTGATGCGGTCGAGGACGGGCTTGGGGAACACACCGAGGACGAGGATGAGCGCCACGACAGGTACGAGGACCCAGCGCTCCTTCGTCGAAGCGTCGGGGATCGCGGCATTGACCCCCGTGGCCTTGCCGTGAAAGACGCGCTGGTAGGCCCAGAGCAGATACGCGGCGGCGGCAATGACACCAATGGCGGCGATGGCGCCCCACCAGGCGTGGGTGCCGAACGTTCCGACCAAGATCAAGAACTCACTCACGAAACCGGACAGACCCGGCAGGCCGAGCGAAGCCATCATGACGACCGTGAAGAGCGCGGCCATGACCGGCGCGGGACCCTGGAGTCCCGTCAAGTCCTTGATCTGGTACGAACCGCGACGCTGTTCGATGAAGCCAATGATGAGGAAGAAGCCCATCGTGATCACGCCGTGGTTGAACATCAAGAGGACGGCACCGGTCGCGCCGATGACCGAGCCCGACATGATGCCCAGCGTGATGAAGCCCATCTGAGCCACCGAGGAGTAGGCCACGAGGCGCTTGAGGTCCGGCGTCGCGCAGGCCACGAGCGAGCCGTAGAGGATGCCAATGACCGCCAGGGTCAAGACAATGGGTCGCATGTCGGGCAGCGCCAAGGGAAAGAGACCGACCGCGAAGCGCAGCAGTCCGTACGAGCCGAGCTTCGCGAGCAGCGCGGAGAGCTCGATCGATCCGCCGGTCGGGGCTTCGGCGTACGTGACGGGCGACCAGGTATGGAACGGCCAAATCGGGGACTTCACCGCGAACGCAATGGCGAAAGCGATAAAGAGCCACACCGACACGCCGTGACTGATCGGGGTGTTGGCGAGCGCGGAGTACGCGAACGTGAGCGCTCCCCCGGTCTGGTGCTGATGCACGAAACCGAGGTACAAGATGCCCACCAACAAGAACGCCGAGCCACTGAAGGTGTAGATGAAAAACTTGAGCGCCGCGCGAGCACGTTGGGCGCCGCCCCAGTTGGCGATGATGAAGTAGCTCGGCACCAACGTGAATTCGAAGAAGATGAAGAACTCGAGCACGTCGTGGGAGACGAAGCTCGCCAACGTGAACGAGGTCAGCAGCAACAGCCATCCAACGAACGAGGCTTCGCGGCGACGCTCGCGCGCCCCGAGCAGCGCCACGAACAGCACCAAGGCGGTGAGGACCACCATGAAGAGCGAGATGCCATCGACGCCCACGTCGTAGGCGAGGCCGAGCGGTGCCGACAGCACGTGGCGGGACATGAAGTCGTACGTGCCGTCACCGGCGAGGTGGTTGTTGTACAGGACCGCCACCACAATGGCGAGCGCGAGCTCCAACGTGGCCGTGACCACGGCCACGTAGTACGAGATGTTCTCTTGTTTGCGCGTCAGTATCGCCACGAGCGCTCCGACGAGGGGCATGACGATCAGCACGCCGAGATAGATCGAAGAATGCATCTAGTGGACCCTCGCCAACAAGTAGACGACGATCACGGCAAAGCCGAGCACCATCGCGAGCGCGTATTGGCGCACGAAGCCGGACTGGATCTTGCGTAGGCCTTCGGCGCTGTCGCGAATGCCGACCGCCACCGCGCCCACCGCGCCGTCAATGATCTTCGGCTCAACGACGTCATCGCTGAACTGCGCGGCTCGTGTCAGCGGCTTGCCAATCGTGGCGTCGTAGAAGTCATCCCAGTACCAGACGTGCGCGAAAAACTTCGACTCGAAGCGCGGATTTTCGCTCGTGTCGCGCCAAATCGCAAAGGCGGCGAGCAAGCCAATGACGGCTGCTGCCACGTCGACCAGCGCGAGCCCCCACTGCGCGCCCGTGCTGGCGGGAGCGACGGCGGGCACGAAGCCGAAGACGGGATTGAGGAAGTGCGCCAGGGTCGCACCGTGGGCCCACGGCAAGTCGATGACGCCACCGACGATGGCGAGGACCGAAAGGACGATCAAGGGAACAGTCATCGGCCACGGCGATTCGTGCGGCTCGTGCACGCCCTCGATCTCGTGGAAGCGCTCGTTGCCGCGGAAGGTGAGCACGAACAGACGCGTCATGTAATAGGCGGTCAGGATCGCGGTGATGACGCCAATCGCCCAGAGCAGCTTGTTGTGCTCGAAGGCGTTGGTCAACACGTCGCCCTTGGCGAAGAACCCCGCGAACGGCGGGATACCCGAGATGGCGAGCCAACCGACCAGGAATGCCGGGAAGGTGATCGGAAGATACTTCGCGAGCCCGCCCATCTTGCCCATGTCCTGCTCGCCGTTGAGTGAGTGGATGACTGATCCGGAGCCGAGGAACAGCAACGCTTTGTAGAAGGCGTGGGCCACCATCAAGAAGATCGCCGCCGAGTACGCGCCGACGCCGACGGCGAGCACCATGTAGCCGATCTGGGAGACCGTCGAAAAGGCCAGCACTTTCTTGATGTCCCGCTGCGAGGTCGCAATCGTCGCCGCGACGAACGCGGTGATCGCACCAATAAAGGCAATCGTAAGGCGCCCGTCGGGCGACATCGTAAGCACCGGCGACATGCGCACCAACAGATAGACACCGGCTGTCACCATGGTGGCTGCGTGAATGAGCGCCGAGACCGGTGTCGGGCCTTCCATCGCGTCGGGTAGCCAGTTGAAGAGCGGAATCTGCGCGCTCTTACCGGTCGCCGCGAGCAACAACGCGAGGACCGTCAAAGTGGCGACGGTCGGCGACAGCGTGCCCGCCAAGTGGAAGACGCCGAGATAGTTGAGCGTGTGGGTGTAGTGGAAGAGCAAAAACATCGCCACGAGCAGACCGAAGTCGCCGACCCGGTTGTAGAGGAAGGCCTTCTTCCCCGCCGAGGCCGCCGAATCGCGCTCGAAGTAGAAGCTCACGAGCCAGTAAGAGCACACGCCAACGCCCTCCCAGCCTACGAAGGTCATAAGCAGGTTGTTCGCGAGGACCAGCACGAGCATCGAGAAGACGAAGAGGTTGAGATACAAGAAGAACTTGCGATAGTCACGCTCGCCGTGCATGTAGGCGGTCGAGTACAGGTGAATGAGTGCGGAGATGCCGGTCACGAAAAGGCACATGGTGATCGAGAGCGGGTCCACCAGCAGTGCCGCTGACACGTGGAAGCTTCCGACCGAGATCCAGTTGAAGAGATGCACCGTTACTTCACGGTTCGTGCGGTGCAGCAGCAAGATGAAGGCGACGACCGTCAGCACGAAGCTCAATGCCACGACAGCAGTCGCGACAGCGCCGATGGCGCGCTCTTTAAGCGCCCGACCGTTCGCGAAGACCAGCACGTACCCGAGCAGGGGCAGCAGGAGTATCAACGTGGCGATGTGTGCCATCTCAGCCCTTCAACTCGTTCATCTCATCGACAGAGGTCGACGAGCGGCGTCGAAAGACCGCAACGACGATGCCCAGCCCCACGGTGACTTCCGCCGCGGCCACGACCATGACGAAGAAGACGCTGGCTTGACCAGCAATGTCATTGAGCGTGCGCGAGAACGTGACGAAGGTGAGGTTGACGGCGTTCAGCATCAGCTCGATGCACATGAACATGATGAGGGCCGAACGGCGGGTGAGCAGACCGAAGGCGCCGACGCCAAAGAGCAAGGCGCCGAGTACGAGATACCACGCGGCGGGCACGTTCATGACTGCACCTCCTCGTCGGCATCGTCCGACTGGCCCTGAGGAACGTCCTTCAAGGTCGCCCGCTCTCGACGCGCGAGCAGGACGGCGCCCACCACGGCGATGACGAGGAGCGCCGAGGTTGCTTCGAACGCAAAGAGATAGGTCGTAAAGACGGCAGTGCCGAGCTGTTTCACGTTGCCGTTGCCGCCGGCGAGCGCGCTGCCCGAGACCTTGGTCGCGCCGGTGACCCAGTTCGACGACGCCATCAGCGCGATGAGCCCCGCGACGGTAACGAGCACGCCCACGGCCGCGAAGGCCTTTTGTCCGACGAGCGGCTCAATGTTGGGAATGTGCTTGAACCCCACGCCGAGGAACATGATGACGAACAAGAAGAGCACGACGATCGCGCCCGCATAGACGATGATCTGGACGGCCGCCAAGAAGTCAGCCGCCTGAGCGATGAACGCGACGGCCACGCCGAAGAGCGTCATGATCAGCGAGATGGCCGCGTGGACCGGATTTCTCACCGAGATCACACCGACGGCGCCCACGAGAATGAGCACCGCCGAGGTGATGAAGATGAGAATGCTCGGGACCGCGTAGGAAGTCGCCAGCATTACTTCTCGCCCCGACGAAGGAACTTCGGCTTCGGCATGCTTTCCATCTTCGCGCGCGCCTCAGCGATCTTGCCTTGGACGCCGCGCTGGTCTTCGTTAATGTCAACCGGCTGGAGGTGCTTGTAGAACGCGCGGCGGAGCGGCTTCGAACCCGTCTTCTCGTCATCGCGCTTCCCGCTCTGACCGCCTTCGGCCGCTTTGACGCCAAAGCCCAGGTCCCCGGTCCACTGCTCGACGCCCTCAAAGGACGCGTCGCCGGCGGGCGACGTGGCGCGCATCCAGCCGCCGGTCATCTCGGCTTCGCCGGCGCGCCAGTCTTCCCACGGGAGGTGCTTCGGGTAGCCCTGGTCATCAACCACGAGCTCGGCTTTCGTATAGATGGCGTCGGCGCGATTGGTGAAGGAGAACTCGAACATCTTCGACTCGGTGATCGCCTGCGTCGGGCACGCTTCGACACAGAGATCGCAGTGGATGCAGCGCAAGTAGTTGATCTCGTAGACGTAGCCGTAGCGCTCGCCCGGGCTCACCGGGTGGTCGGGCGGGTTGTCGAGTCCGCGTACGTAGATGCAGTTCGCGGGGCAGACGCCAGCGCACAGCTCACAGCCAATGCACTTTTCCATGCCGTCTTCGTAGCGGTTGAGGACGTGGCGTCCGTGCTGGCGCGGTTGCTTGGGGCGCTTCGCTTGCGGATAACTCACGGTCACGCGCGCACGGGTGAGGTGCTGGAAGGTGAGCTTGAAACCACCGAAGAAGTTCAAGGGCCTGGCCATTACTCCTCCTCTTCTTCGTCACTTTGGTCGGTCCACGCGCGAAGCACGTAACCCGGCAGCGGTCGCTGACCGACCGGCGGCAGCACCGACTCCGGTCCGGTCTCACGGGTCTGACCGAGCTGGAACGCTCTCGTGAGGAATACCGACGCGAGCAGCACGGCGGCCGCCATGATGAGACCCCATGCGGGTCGCACGAGAAAACCGGCCACCACGAGCATCCAACCGAGGCTGAGCGGAATGAGTCGCTTCCAGCCGAGGTCCATGACCTGGTCGTAGCGAAAGCGCGGCAGGGCGGCGCGGAACCAGATATAGCAGAAGCAGAAGATCGTGGTCTTTAAGACAAACCAGATGATCGGGAAGATCCATTTCAGATGCGCGACCGGCGGGACCCAGCCCGCGGGACCGCCAAAGAAGAGGGTCACGATGATCGCCGACATGGTGATCGTGTTCATGAACTCGGCCAAGTAGAAGAGCGCGAATCGCAGCGACGAGTATTCGGTGTTGAAGCCACCAACGAGCTCGCTATCCGCTTCGACCACGTCGAATGGTGGTCGGTTGAGCTCGGCGGTGATCGCCATCCAGAAGATGACGAAGGGCACAATGCCGAGTCGGATCACGTTCCAGTGCCAGATGCCGCCGCCCTGGGAGGTGACGATGTTGTGGGTGCTCAGCGAACCCGTCACGAGGACCACGGTGACGATGGTGATGCCGAGGGCCGCTTCGTAGCTGATCATCTGGGCGCTCGCGCGCACCGAGGAGATCATCGGGTACTTGGAGCCCGACGCCCAACCAGCCAACATGACGCCGTAGACCGAGATGCCCGACATGGCGAGCATGACGAGGATGCCCATGGGCGGATTGGCAATCTGGAGCAAGACGACATGACCCGCGATACGCATCGTGCCGCCGACTGGAACAATCGAGAAGGTGATCAGTGCAGGCACCAGCGCCAGGTAGGGCGCGAGCTTGAAGACGAATTGGTCCGACTCGGCCGGGATGAGGTCTTCTTTGAAGAACAGCTTGATGCCATCAGCGAGGGTCTGGAGCAGACCGAAGGGCCCCCAACGCTGCGGACCGATGCGGCTCTGCATATCGGAGATCGCCTTGCGCTCGAACCAGATCATGAGCGTCACTGCACCCATGAGCGCTGCGAAGCCGACCAGCACCTTGATCACCACGATCAGGATGTCGACGCCACTGACGTGGCCATTCACGAAGAGCGGATCGATCGAAGCGAGCCAGGTCACTTCGTCTCCAGCTTCATCTGCATGATCACTGACGTCGGGTCGTAGAGCGCACTCGTCGTGCCGTCGTGACCCTCTTCGTCGAGCGAGCCGAAGACCACACCAATGGTCCCGCGAGGCGTCTCGTCGCTCATCGCGACCTGAAGGCTCAAGGGGCCCTTCGGTGCATTGACCTGCACGACGTCACCGGTGACGAGACCGAGTCGGTCCAGGTCGAAGTGATTAATCAGCGCGGTCGTGCGTGCCACGAGGTTGGCGAGCGCCGGCGATCCCTGCACGGCGATGCCGTGGTCGTAGAGACGGCGCGAGACGTGGAGCGCGAGCCCGTATGCGTCGTAGTGGCCAACCTCGACACCGCGTCCGGCGGCGACGCCCTCGAGCGTGGCGACGGCTCGTGGCGCGCCGGTAGTGACCGGACCGCCCACGAGGGCGCCGGAGAATTCGGCGAGCCCGACGGTGTTCGTTGACTTGATGCCGGGAAAGGCCATCGGGTCAAGCGCGCGACGCTCGATGCGCTCTTTCACGCGACTGACGACGGCGCCTTCGTCGGAGAGATCGTTCATCACCGAAAGTGCCGGGTAGCCCGTCGTCTCTTCGATGACCTTGGCGCACAGCTCGACCGAGTCGAGCCCGAGGCTCTGGCCGTACTGTTCGGCCAGCTCCGCGGCGATCGCGACGTCGTTCCAAGCGGAACCGGGCGAGCTGATCTTGGGCGTGACGTTCGTCACGCGACCTTCGATGTTGGTGACCGTGCCGTGGCGTTCGTGTTGGACGACGGCGGGCAGCACGACATCGGCGTGCGCCAGCGTGCGACCACCGTGTCCCGTGACAACGACGACCTTGGCTGTTTCAAGCGCCGTGACCGCTGCGTCGGGGTCGAGCACGTTGCCGAGCAGGCCCCCTCCAAGCAGCAGGACGGCCGTCTGCTCGCCACTACGCATGGCCTCAAGCTGAGCCAACGTGTCGCGACCTTCGCAACTCGCGTCATAACCGTGGCCGGGACGCAGGCGAGGCCCGAGTCCCATGTCAAGCGCGCCCATGACGTTGCCACGGCGCAGCGCGGGAAGAAACTTCGCGCCCGTGAATCGCTCGGCGAGCGTACGAATCGCCGTCTCCATCACCACGGCCGATTCAGCGAAGTTGGGACGGCCGACGATGAAGACCACTCCTTCGCCGCTCTCACCGAGCAGCGCGCGCGCCTCGTCGAGCTGTGCGTCCGTGACGGTCGACTCCTTCGCGACACGCGCGTCGTTCGTCGTCAAGGCTTTCGCGACCACGTGTGCTTCTCCCGGTCGCACCGGCATGGTGACCGCGGCAACAGGACGCAGGCCGCTCGGGCCGAAAGAGAATTCGATCAAGTTGTTGTGGCGCTGGACAAAGTTCTCGCGAAGGCGCAGGAATAGGACCGGTAGCTCCTCGCGGAGATCGCCCGTCAGCGTCATCACGACGCGAGCGTTCGCTGCCTCATCGATGGTGGCCTTCGGGAGCGCCTGCAAGAGACCTCCGTCAAGTCCGTCGCCGAACTGGGCGTCCACGTGATCGCTGCCGAGCACCTGGCGCACGAAACGCTCCCAGGCGAACGCGCCTTCGTTGGTGAGCGCCGCTCCACCGATGGCTCCGACGCCATTCGGGCTCGAGGCCGCATCTTTCAAAATCGTCGCGGCACGCTCGAGCGCTTCGCCCCAGCTGGCGGGACGCAGGACGTCGCCGTCGCGCACGAGGGGTTCGCGAATGCGGGTCTCGGCGTTGAGCGGATCAATCGCCTCGCCGTGGCCGTCGATGGAATCGAGGGTAAAGCGTCCCTTGTCACAGAGCCAGCCGTGATTGACCGGCTCGGAGTCGACACCGAGCAGACGGGTCAGTCGGTTGCCCGAAGACTGCACCGCCACACGACACCCCACGGCGCACGTGGTGCAGGTGCTTTCGGCCTGCTCCAAGTCCCAGGGGCGTGCGGTGAAGCGATACGGCTTTGCGGTCAGTGCACCGACCGGGCAGATCTGGACGGTGTTGCCAGAGAACACGGAGTCAAAGGGCTTCGTCGGCGACGTTGCCACTTCGATCTGATCACCACGACCGGCGAAGGCGATCTCGGTGTCGCCCGCGACGTCAGAGCTGAAACGGGTGCAGCGCGCGCACTGGATGCAGCGCTCACGGTCGAGCAGTACGAGCTCGCCGATCTCGACGGGCTTCACGAAGTGGCGCTTCTCCTCAATGAAGCGCGTCTCGCCCGAGCCGTGGCTCAGCGTCTGGTCTTGGAGGGGGCACTCGCCACCCTTGTCACAGACCGGGCAGTCGAGCGGGTGGTTGGCGAGGAGGAACTCTAAGACGCCGTCTTGAGCCTTCTTCACCTTCTCTGAATCGGTGACGACGTTCATGCCGTCGTTGACTTTGATGTAGCAGGCAGGCTGGAGCGTCGGGCCACGTGGGCCGTCGACTTCGACGAGGCACATGCGGCACATGCCGACCGGCTCCATGCGTGGGTGATAGCAAAAGCGTGGGATGTAGCTGCCCGCGCGCTCGGCCGCTTCGATGAGCAGCTCCCCTGGCGCGGCTTCGACGCTGCGCCCGTTCACGGAAATAGTCACGGTGGACTTTACGTCAGTCAAAGGGACATCCTCCCTCGTTGACGTGCTGGGCGAACTCGTCACGGAACATCGAAATGGCGGAGTTCACGGATGAGGGAATCGACGGACCGAGCACGCAGATGGTCGTCTGCTGCGGCGGCCAGGCGAGTCCCGGTGAGATGTTGTCACAGAGGTCAAGCAAGAGGTCGAGGTCTTCCATGCGGCCACCGCCGTGCTCGATGCGGTACATCGCGCGCTCGATCCAACCGGATCCTTCGCGGCACGGCGTGCACTGGCCACACGACTCGCGTGAGAAGAACTTGGTGATGCGCCACGCCGCGCGCACGACGCAGCTGGTCTCGTCGAACACGACCACCGAACCCGAGCCGAGCATCGAGCCCTTCTCTGCGACCTCGTCTTGGCCGAGCGGCAGATCGAGCAAGTCGGGTCCAAACCACGGCGCGGACACACCGCCCGGAATGAAGGCCTTGATAGCTCGATCCTTGGTGATGCCGCCCCCGAGGGCGGGATCGTAGATGAGGTCACGGAAGGTGTTCTTCACCATCTCGATCTCGTAGACGCCCGGACGCTTCACGGTGCCGGCGAGTGCGAAGAGTCGCGTGCCCGCAGAACGTCCCCCGCCCAGCGCCGCGAATGCTGCGCCACCGTTCATGACAATCCAGGGCAGGTTCGACATGGTTTCCACGTTGTTGACGACTGTCGGCTCGCCGTAGAGGCCGGTGACGGCAGGAAAGAACGGCGGCTTGATGCGCGGGAAACCGCGCTTGCCTTCGAGGCCCTCGATGAGGGCGGTCTCTTCACCGCAGATGTACGCACCCGCCCCGGGGTGCACGACGATGTCGAGCGAGAAGTCTGAATCGAAGATCTTATTGCCGAGCGCGCCGTATTCGTAGGCGTCGTTCAAGGCTTGCTGCACCCGCTCGAGGCCGAGGGCGAACTCGCCGCGCAGATAGATGAAGGCTTGGCTCACCTGCAATGCGTAGGCCGCGATGATGACGCCTTCAACCAACTGATGCGGGTCACGCTCGACGAGGTAGTGATCCTTGAAGGTTGCGGGCTCTGACTCGTCGCCGTTGACGACGAGATAGGAGATCGGCGACTTGCGCAGCATCGACCACTTGCGTCCCGCAGGGAATCCTGCGCCGCCACGTCCGAGGAGGGACGCCGCGTCGACTTCGCCAGCGACTGCTTCGGGGAACATCGAGAGCGCCTTGCGCAACCCGAGGTAGCCGCCCGTCTCAAGGTAGCGAGTGAGGGTATAGGAGTCGTCGTAGTCGGCGCGGGCCATCACGATCTTTGGAGCGTCGAGGGTCGCCACTACTTGTTCTCCTCATCACGCTTCGCGCGCGCAGCCTTGGCGTCCGCTCGCTCGGTCGCCACGTCGGACTTTGACGCGCGCAGTCCCCCACTTCGCCGAACGCGAATGAGCGTGCCGTGGGCGGGAATGTCGTGGTCGCGCTTGCCGTCTCGAAGCTCGGCGACGAGCGCGTCAAACGTCTCGGGCGTCGTCGTGCGCACGTAGCGGTGGTTCACCTGAATGCAGGGAGCGATGTTGCAGTCCGCCAGGCACTCGGCCTCTTCCAAGGTGAACAGCCCGTCGTCGGACGTTGACCCCACGGGACAGCCGAGAGAGGTGCTGGCGTGCTCCAACATCTCTTCGCCACCTTGGAGAAGGCAGGCGATGTTGGTGCAGACCGAGACCATGTACTTGCCGACCGGCTCCAAGTGGAACATCTCGTAGAACGACGCTGTCCCGCGCACGTCGGCGGGCGTGGTGTCCGTGAGCTCGGCGACTTCCGCGATGCCCTCGTTGGTGAGCCAGCCGTCTTGCTCTTGGGCCAGATGCAGCAACGGCAGCATGGCCGAGCGCTTGCGCGGATAGAGGGCGACGAGCTCTTCGGCGCGTTGGCGCAGATCGTTTCGCAAGTGGCTCACCGGTCTACCTCGCCCATGACCGGGTCGACCGAGGAGATGACGGTGATGGCGTCAGAGATAATGCCACCGCGCATGAGGAGGGGCACGGCTTGAAGGTTCACGAAGCTCGGCCCACGCACATGAAGGCGATAGGGCTTCGGTCCGCCGTCGGACACGATGTAGCAGGCGATCTCACCGCGAGGCGATTCGATGGCGTTGTACACCTCGCCCACGGGCACGTGGAAGCCTTCGGTGAAGAGCTTGAAGTGGTGGATGAGAGCCTCCATCGACTCGTCGATGCGCGCACGCGGCGGTGGGGTGATCTTGGAGTCTTGGCTGCGGTAGTCGCCGCTCGGCATGCGCTCAAGGCACTGGCGCACGATGCGCACGGATTCGCGAATCTCATTGAGGCGAATCGCGTACCGGTCGAAGTTGTCGCCGTAGGTGCCGACGATGACGTCGAAGTCGACCTGGTCGTACGCGAGGTACGGCATGGTGCGACGGAGGTCCCAGGGCACGCCGGTTGAGCGCAGCAGCGGTCCGGTGACGCTGAGCGCGAGCGCTTCTTCCGCGCTGAGCGGAGCCACGCCAACCATGCGGTTACGAAAGATCGGCTGACCAGTGAGGAGCTCGTCGTATTCGAAGGTGCGCTCGTAGACCGTGTCGCAGATGACGAGCACGTCGTCTTCCCAGCCGTCGGGCAGGTCGGCGGCCACGCCGCCGGGACGGACGTAGTTGAGGTTGAGGCGAAGTCCGGCCGTCTTTTCGAAGAAGGCCAGGATGAGCTCGCGCTCGCGAAAGCCGTAGATCATCATGGACGTCGCGCCGAGGTCCATGCCGTTGGTGGCCATCCACACGAGGTGCGAGCTCATGCGGTTGAGCTCGGACATCAGCATGCGAATCCACGT
>DASZLS010000056.1:0-29962 GCA_035552255.1 Acidimicrobiales bacterium
AGGCGAAGGGGGCAGCGAGCTCGCCGAAGCTGAATCCAGCTCGTCGATCTAGCCGCGGTGATCCTCTCATACTTATATGGTTTTTCTATAAGTATATTGCTAAGGTGCTTGCAAGTGACGGGCGCAGGATCGTGCCAAAAACCGGGGGGCGGGAATGGGAATAGTAGCGCAGAGAAGTGACGCGCGGACCGAAGCGGGCGGCGAATGAGACGACTAGAAATTGGCGTCTTCTTGCCCGTGGGAAAGAACGGTTTCATTCTCTCTACCAACACGCCCGCGTACTACCCCTCGTATGCCGACAACTTGGCTATCACGAGGCTCGCTGAGGATCTGGGACTCGATTACGCCTTTTCTATGGCCAAATGGCGCGGTTTCGGCGGCGCGACTGAGTTCTGGGATTCATCGCTCGAGTCCTTTTCGCTCATGGCCGCACTCGCGGCGGCAACATCACGCATCAAGCTGATCGCGACCGTTAATCCTCTGCTCTTCCATCCGACGCTGATGTCCAAGATGGCAGCCACGGTCGATGACGTGAGCGCAGGACGGCTAGGACTCAATATCATCACTGGCGCCATCCTCGGAGAGTACGAGCAGATGGGCATACTGCCCGGGGGATACGACGCCAATCGATACGCCTACGCGAGCGAGTGGGTTCACGTGCTCAAGCGACTGTGGAGCGAAACAAGCGTCACTCACGATGGCGAGTACTTTCACCTTGTCGATTGTGTGTCCGAGCCAAAGCCCGTGCAGAAGCCCCACCCGTTTCTGGTGTGCGCCGCCGCCTCCGAAGAAGGACTGCGCTTTACCGCCCGTGAAGCCCAATACAGTTTCATCAACGGGAAAGACCTCGCCGACGTGAAAGCCAAGTCGCTACGCGCCAAGGAGATTGCCGCCGAGGAAGGGTCGACGTTCAAGACCGCCGTTTCAACGCTTCTCTCAATCGGAGAGACCAAGGATGACGCTGACGCCTGCTGGGAACACCTGATCGAAGGCGCGGACCTCGAGGGCATTACCAACATGGGCAACGCGTTCAGTGAGCAGACACGTGACAAAATCAAGGAGCGAGGGGCTCAGCTTCTGGATGACCGACCCAAGATTCACACCGGTCGAGCGATCGTCGGTGGCGGCAAGCAAATCGCTGACGAGATCATTGGTCTTGCGTATGAAGGCAACATCGACAGCATCCTTTTGATCTTCCCCGATTACCTAGAAGGATTACGCCGATTCGGCAGCACTGTCATGCCCCTCCTTGCCGCATCGCTCGACGTTGGCTCATAGGAGGCTGTCACTCCAAATGACGCGCTTGGCCATCGTTGCTGGTAATCCCAAGCCCAACTCGCGCACGCTCCACGTCGCCGAAACCGTCGCGGCCGAGATCACCCGTCGGCACGGCACCGCGATCGAGCAAGTCGTTATCGACCTCAGCGATTTCGGGTCGCACATGTTCGACCCCTTCAACGAGGATCTCGCTGATGTCGTCAGGAAGGTTGTGACAAGCCAGCTCTTGATCGTGGCCTCTCCAACGTTTAAGGCCACATACACCGGCCTCCTCAAAGCGTTCTTCGATCGTTTCTCGAACGACGCGCTCAATGGCGCGGCCGCGGTACCCGTGATGGTGGGAGCCACACCTGAACATGCACTGGCCCCCGAGCTTTTCCTTCGCCCTCTTCTCGTTGAGTTGGGAGCGACCGTCCCGACTCGCTCGTTCTTCATCAGCGAGGCGTCCCTCGGTCGTGTCGAAGAGCTCGTTAGATCCTGGGCCGAGGTTGTCTATCCCCTCATCGCTCGCGCGCTCGAATCCCCGACTACGGTCCAGTCGTAGGCCCGCTCAGCGAGACGAGTCCAGCGCTTCGGGATCGATCGCGAACGCACGAACCTCGACGCCGTGCTCATCAAGCCGTGGCACCTTTCGTGTCAGCGTCTGGTCGCTCCACCCGCGAAATCGCAGCGGCGATCGCACAACGGTGAGCGAGGAATTGTCCACATTCGCGGCCGCCGCGATGGTCTCGTGTTCGACCACGTCGCTACTCGCCATCACATCGGCGTAACTCCTGATCTCACCGGCGGTCAGACCTTCCGCACTCAAGAGTTCAACCCATTCGCCAGCGGTTCGAGTGCTCAGTGCTTCCGTGAGGACCTGACTGAGTTCATCGCGGTGCGCAACGCGGTGTTCCGTGTCGATGAATCGTGGATCGTCGAAGAGCGCGGGCGCATCGAGGAGTCGGCACAGCCGTCGCCAGTGCTCCGGCAGATGGGCCGACAAGACCAGATCACCCTTGGCGGTCGGGTAGACGTCGGCGGGGGCCGCGTAGGGTGCGCAGTTCCCGACTCGAACGGGGGCCGTTCCCGTCGCCAGGAACTCGGCCATCGTTTGCGCTTGGAGATGAACGCCCACGTCGAGCATGGACACCGTCACGTCATCTCCCTCGCCCGTTCGCGCTCGGCCCACGAGCGCCGCAACAATGCCGAGCGCCAATGCATAGCCCGCCGCCGCGTCTACGATAGGCACTCCCACCTTGAGTGGTCCGCCACCCATCTCGCCGGTAACCGACATGAGACCGCTCTCTGCCTGCATAACGATGTCGACGCCGCCTCGGGTCGCCATAGATCCGGACGCGGAGAACGCCGACAGCGACGCGTACACGACCCCCGGATTGAGTGCCCGAATTGCACTCGGCCCAAGACCGAGCCGCTCCATGACGCCGGGGCGAAACGTTTCGACGACTACGTCTGCTCTCGCGCTGAGCGCGAGCGCAACTTCTCGGTCACTTTCGTCTTTTAGATCGAGGACGATCGACTGTTTGAGCGTGTTGTACGCATTGAACGTGGGCGACGAGGGACCCGAGCCGCCTTCCTTGGAGCGCATGTAGCGCATGGGATCTCCGCCCACGCTCTCCACCTTGATCACCCGGGCGCCGAGGGATGCGAGCAGGTCGGTCGCGCTCGGACCCGCGATGAGACGAGTGAAGTCGATGACGATGATGCCTTCAAGTGGCGCGCTCACGGCGTCTCCTTCTACTCAGTGGTCCATGGACCCGATTGCCGGATCCAGATTGAGATCGATGAGCACGGGACGGTCACGTTTTTCAAGCACAGCTGCTACCTCGGCGAGGTCCTCCGCCGATCGAACGCTGACACCGATGCCCCCGAGCGAGGCCGCCACCGAGGCAAAGCTCGGCCACTCGAACATGCTGATCTCACTCGAAAAGTCCCGTGAGCGCAGTTTTCGATACTCCGCGCCGTAGGAGCCGTCGTTGCACACGATCACGATGAGGTCGACGCCATGACGTACCGCAGTGTTGAACTCCGCGAGCCCGCCAAGCATGAAACCTCCGTCACCAACGACGGCAACCGAAGGCGCGTCGCGAAGCGCGCAGCCAACGCCGATCGCGGTCGCTACACCGTTGCCGACGGCGCCGAACCCTCGACCGGAAAATGACCATGACCGGGAGCTCAGGACATTCATACGTCGTACCGCTTCACTTGTGAAGCGCCCGCCGTCAACGGTGAGCGACCGCTGCGCGGGCAGTATTCGGTCCAATTCTGCGAGCGCGAACGCCAGGTCCACTTGACCGGCACTCGCTGATGGCTCATCGGTGACGACATCTTCCTCGTAGCCCAGCGCATCACGAAATCCGCTGCCTTGATACTCAGCCTGCTCCAGCCACTCGACGACCGTTCCGGCGAAGACGGCCGCATCTGCGAGGATCGACGCGTCTGCCACGTACTCACGACCGAGCGCCGCCACATCGATGTCACAGTGCACCACACGCTTGTCTCGAAAGAACGGCCAACCATCTCCGCCGCCAGTCAGGCGATTGAGACTGGCACCTACGGCAATAATGCAGTCGCACTGAGAGATCGCCTCGGCCGCTCGCGGTGACGAGAGTGATCCGAATACGCCGAGGTCGTGTTCGTCACGCCCAAAGAGGCCCTTCGCCGGTATCGTCGTCGCGGTTGGTGCACCGAGTACGGCAGCGAGGCGGACCAGCGCGTCGCGCGCGTCGAGGGAGAGAGCACCAGCGCCCGCCAACACAATCGGACGTTTCGCTGCCGCGATGATTCCGACCGCGTCGTCCATCGCCTCTGGATCCGGCAACACCGCCGACTTTCTAAGTCGGTAGGTCGCACCGACCGCCGCATCAGCGTCCTGGAACATGAGGTCGACTGGCACGTTATAAACGATTGGTCTACGCTCCGAGACGGCTCGGCGAAACGCGCGCACGAGTGCTTCGGTGGCGCGAGCCGCCGACGTGACGTCTTCCCAGCCAGCGCCCGTTGGTGCCACCAGTGCCGACTGATTGATCTTTTGCGTATGTCCACGAGCGTCTCGACCCGTGTCGCCGGCAAGCAGAACGATGGGTGCATGCTCGCGAGTCCCTGAGACAAGCGAGGCCATCGTGTTGGCGAGACCGGGACCATGCGTCACCGTCGCGACGCCCACTTCCCCGCTTGCGGACGCGAACCCCGACGCCATCAAGACAGCGCCTGCCTCATTGGACGTGGAGAGATAGCGTCCGCCGCATTCGTCGACATAACGATCGACGAAGAACATGTTGCCATCGCCGAGGACGCCGAAGATAGTCGTCACGCCAAGCTCTCGCAGTGTCGCCGCGATGGCGGTGTGCAATTTCATCGCGTTCGCGCCATCACGGCTCGCCGGGTACGTTCAGGCATGCGCAGATGCGCCGAGCGATTTTCGCCCTTCGAGCTCGTCGATGCGCTCTTGGCGTGCCAGGATGTCACGCGCATTGACAACGAACGGACCGTCCACCATGTCGCCATCTACGACGACGACAGTGCCGGCCTCCTCTTTCGCACCCTCCGCCTCGAACAGCTCGATTATCTCTCGGGCCCAGAGGAGATCCTCTGGCGCCGGGCTGAAGACTTCGTTAATGACGGGCACTTGCTTCGGGTGAAAGACCGCACATCCGGAGAACCCCATCTGTGCCGCTATCTCACCCGTGTGGCGGGTCCCTTCGAGATCTCCAAAGGTCGAGTGACCGACATCGATTGGATCGATGCTCGCGGCTCGCGCGGCAACCACAACGCGTCCGCGAGCGTAGAGATATTCGTGGCTGGGGGCGGGAAAGCGCCGGAAGGTGCCAACGCCGAGCCGCTTTACCTGAATATCGGCGCCGTAGTCGCCCGCACCAAAGATAACGGCCGTCATCCGGGGATCCGCCGAGCAAATGAATTCAATCTGACTCAGGCCCTTCGCACTTTCAATCATGCACCACAGCTGGACGCTGCCCTCAGGGAGGTTGGCGTCGCACTCGGCGTCTCCGAGGAGTGAGCTCGCGAGGTGGATCTCGCTGACGTCTTCGACCTTGGGCAGGAGGATGCCGTCGGGGCGACCTTTGGTGACGCAGGCAATATCTTCTCGGCCGTCCTCGGTCGTAACCCGATTGATCCGGACGATTCGCTCTCGCCCACCCCAATCAATGGATTCGAGCAGCCTCGCCGCGCTCGCTCGCGCGACGCCTTTCAAACTTGGGTGCACCCCATCTTCCAATTCGAGGATGCACACGTCGGCAGCAGATGTCGCCAGCTTCGCTATCAGCGCCTCCTTGTGAGAGGGGGCAATGAGCAGCGAGCGCCTCACTCGTACGTGTCTGGAATCATCCATGTCGCGGACTCCCCACGAGAGCGACCGTCGCAAAGGTCAGGGATGGACTAGTCAAGGCGCGGCAGCTCGGCAACGTTGACCTCAACGACAGCGTCGCTCTCAATCACCAGCGTTTCGCCACGCGCGCTGTAGATGCACGAAAGCTCGGGGAAGACCTTTCCATCGACACGCAGTCCCGGCGACTTCGTCCAGGCGACCTGAGCACGCTCGTCGCCAAAGGTGTAAGAACCGCCGTCAGATATGCGCAGGCGAGAGATCGCGACGTCACCATGAGGTCCCGGATGATCGTAAAAACGACCGTACCGCTTCATCTCGACGCCGTAGCCAACCTCGTAGTATTCGAACGCTTCGGTGTGCAACAAAATTGGCTCTTCGTAGCCAGCGGACGGGACCACGAATGCTTCGCCCGAGGTCAGCGAGTTCATCTCTTCGTAGAGAGCCTGAACCGCGTCGCGCTCGCGCCGCGCGCCGGTCTCGGGATCTTCGTCAACGTAGATTCCGTTGGCGAAGGTTCCTCGCGCGATCAACCGTTCGGTCGCTTCGCCACGTAGTTGAGAACCCTTCGCGCCACCGTCCTTATGCTCGTCCCCAAACCCGAATTGAAGCGTTACCGTGACACCCTGGTCTTTGAGCTGAGGGCCGTAGTAGGCGCCTAGAGGGAAATAGGCGACGTCTCCTTCATCGATAAACATATCCGGTGCGTAGTTCACCGAGCCCGACTCCGACCAACGAATCTGCTGAAAGGCGTGGTGATGGCGCGGAGTCGAATGCGCACTCTCGCCCGGTTGGAACTGGCTACGGAACAACTTGAAGTTCAGCCCGTCATAGCCCTCTTCGTTGAAAATGAATTGGCGAATCGTGGCACCGGGCCGAATGGACCCCACTTCTGCTTGCGACTTCGCCGCCACCTCAGAGATGACAACTGCTTTCATGACTCCCCTATACGCTCTCAATAACAGGATGTTTTATAGATACTATCCAGAGCAATCTTGGCATGCCATTCGTGAGCGGAGCCGCCATTCGCCTATGCGAATGATGCGAGGAGGCGATGGTACTCTTCGAGCTTCGCCCTCGACTCGCCGTGCGTGAAGCCGTAGAGGCTGCCACTCTCAAGGGAGCGCAGCACGCACGCCGCGACGTCGTCGGGCCCTTGCCAACCTGCGCCGCCTTCGCCGACGCCAGGACGAGATGCTCGCACCGCGGCGTTGAAGTTGGTGCGCACGGCCCCCGGGCAGACGATTGAGACGCCAACGTTGGCATGCTCCGCTTCCAACTCCAAACAGAGCGTCTCGCCAAATGAGACGAGGGCGTGCTTGCTGGCGGCGTAGGCACCCGCGCAGTGCTGCGGAAGAACACCAGCGGTCGAAGCGATGATCGCGATGTGCGCGGCGCTCGTCGATGCGCGCAGCACGGGCAAAAAAGTACGCACGCAATTGATCACTCCGTAAAGGTTGACATCAAGGAGGCCAGCCCACTCGTCGTTGTCGTACTCCCAGATGCGTTTCTCAAATGGTCCGAGTCGACCCGCACAATTGATCAGAATGTCAGTGGCACCAAGATCTTCGCGCACTCGAGCCGCAGCAGCCTCGACGCTTCGCTGGTCACTTACGTCGCAAATGAAGGCGGCGGCGCCGGCTCCGAGCAGGGCGCGCGTCTCGAACAGGGTCGGTTCATCGATGTCGAGCAGTCCCACGCGCATGCCACGTCCATGCAACTGTCGCGCGATCTCACGTCCGATGCCGCCTCCTGCTCCGCTGACGACGCCGAGCTTTCCCTCAAAGTCGGTAATCACGGTCTGCAACCGCTCATCACCGCGAGAACAGCCTGATGCTGCGTGCGCGATGTCGCCGCATCGAGCTCAACCTCTGCGAAGCCAGCTTCCACCAGAAACGATGTCGCTTCTTCGACGCTGGCGCACGTCGCGCCATGGACGTCGTCAGGTCCGAAGACCGCATCAGCGTTACGAAAGAGATCGAAATTGTAAAAAACGCCTCTTGGTACCAGCCGTTCGAATATTTCACTCGCGAGCCAGCGCTTTCGATCATTGGCCAAATGGTGAATCGCCGCCGATGAGACGGCGGCGTCAAAGGGGCCACACAGATCGTCCGGCCATGGTCCGTCATTCATGTCCCAAATGACGTAGCGATAACGACCGCTGAACTCTTGCATCTTCCGGCGGCCGGCCTCGATCATCGACTCAGAAAAATCAACAAGGTCAGCAACGGCGAATGGATATTCGCTCAGAACGATTGACGCCACGATGCCATCGCCCGCACCCAGATCGACGAAACGAATCGGCACCTCGTGGCTGTCAGGGAGATGCTCCATGAGCTGGCGAAATCCCGCGGCGCGCTCTGTCGAAAACTCAGCCGTTCGCTCAACCCGCGCTTGCTCTTGCCAGTGATAACCGCCCGCTTCTATCTCGTCGCTCATAGTCACCCGATTTTCCGCTCTTATCGATCGTCCTACATGAATTGCTAATCAAGCATTTCCGACAACCGACGGCCGGGGGCAATGAGATCTGGATCGGTGCGGACTTCTATCACCGAGACAGAGTCGCTCTCGACCGCCGACGAGAGGGCGTCACCGAGTTCACTAATCCTCTCAACGCGTATGCCGTCAGCCCCGAGACTCCGAGCGAATCCCGCAATGTCAACTCTTCCGATGTCCACCCCAGCAAGTCGCCTCTTGTATTGGGCTTGGTGCATAGCGATGGTCCCGTATACGCCGTTGCTGAAGATGACGGCGGTCATAGGTACGCGATAGCGCACCGCTGTTTCCAGTTCCTGTCCTGACATGAGGAAACCACCATCGCCTGCGAGTGTGACGACGGGTCGCGACGGGTCAGCGAGCCCTCCGCCAACGGCAGCCGGGATCGCGTACCCCATCGCACCGCTTGTCGGTGCCAACTGTGAGCGCGGAGCTCGATATCTCCAGTAGCGATGAAGATAACTAGCGAAGTTGCCAGCGTCGTTCGCGATGACCGTGTCGCTCGGCAATACTCGCATCATCTCCCCTATCACGAGCGCGGGATCAATGCCCTCGGGCTCATCGGCGGCGGAGGCAGGGACGCTGCTCCAGCTCAGGTAAGCCGCGTGTTCCTCATCCCACGATCGCGGGACGTACTCAGCGGCTACGTGCTGCAATATCTCTCGAAGCGCAAGGCGGCAATCGGATATGGCCGAAATATCGGCGGGCACAATCGCACCCAGCGAACTCGGCTCAATATCGATCTGGATAATCTTCGACGTCGCTCGCGGCAACGAATAGCTCTGCGTTGTGACCTCGCTTAATCGTGCACCGACCACGAATACGAGGTCGGCATTCCTCAACGGCAGCGTTACGGAATCGGGAGTCCCAAGACCTAGGTGACCCAGATAGTTCGGATGCTCATTGGGAAATCCGTCTTGTCGTCGGAACGATGCAAAGACACCGAGCCCGAGCCGCTCGGAGAGTTCGATCAGTTCCGCGCGAGCATTCCGCGCACCCGCGCCCTCGATGATGACGGGGCGCGCGGCTTGTTGCAAGCGCTGCGCGATCACGCTCGCGAGGTCGCTCGTAATTGATGCAAGCGGGATCGGAGACCGAGCGGAGTCGAGGGCGCCCTCTCTGTTTGCGTCACCCGACTCTTGCTCAAAGAGGTCGGCGGGCACCGCTATCGCAACTGGTCCGGGACGTCCGGATCGAGATTGTCGAAGCGCTCGCGCCGTAAACTCGGCGAGCCGGTCAGCGCGAGTCACCGTATACGCCGCCTTTGTTATCGGCGAGTAGAACGCAGTTAGATCGACCTCTTGAAATCCCTCTCGACCCAAGTACTCGCTTTCGACCTGGCCGAGAATGACCACCATCGGAGTCGAGTCCTGCATGGCGGTGTGCACTCCTATGGCAAGATTTGCCGCACCGACTCCGCGAGTGGCCATCACTACCGCTGGTACGCCGGTCGTCTTTGCGTCGGCCTCGGCCATGAATGATGCACCGGACTCGTGTCGCGTGGAGACGAGTTGAAGATCTGAAGACTGTTCTATTCCATCCAATAAGCCGAGAAAACTCTCTCCGGGCACGGTGTACGCGCGACGAACACCACCAGCGCGAAGCACTTCGATTATCGACTCGGCACCGCTGGGCATAGGGCAAGTTCCTCTCTCAAACTTACCTATCTAAGCATAGATACTTTTCCCTGGTGATCCCAAGGTGCCCAAATCGATTCGACCAGCGGATCAATCCTCATGACATTTCCCAGGCATCGCAAGCCCGCGGCGTGGCGGAATAATCGCATCGATGATCCCGTAGTCGAGCGCCTCTTCGGGCGTCATGAACTTGTCGCGCTCGATGTCGTGCAACACCTCGTCGAGAGGGCGACCGCTGTGGTGCGCGATGATCTCCGCCATTCGTCTCGTGAGCGACAGCACCTCTCGAAGCTGAATCTCCATGTCGCTCGGAGCGCCTCGCGCGCCGGCGCTCCCCTGATGAATCATGATCCGAGCGCTCGGCAACGCGAAGCGTTTGCCCGTCGCACCCCCGCAGAGCACCATCGCGGCGGCGGACATGCCCATCCCGACACAGATCGTCGACACGTCGGGTCGCACGTGCTGAATCACGTCGTAGATCGCCATGCCGCCGTACGCGAGACCGCCAGGTGAGTTGATGTAGAGGCAGATGTCGCTCTCGGGATCGATTGCTTCGAGGTAGAGCATCTGCGAGATGATCAAATTGGCCACTTGATCATCCACTTCCTGTCCGAGAAAGACAATGCGCTGGCGCAGGAGCATGGAGTAGATGTCAAAGGCGCGTTCACCCCGCGAGGACTCTTCGAGCACCATGGGCACCAATGAGTGCCGCGGCGCCTCCCCCTCTTCGCGAGACGAACGGAGTCCGCTCGCGGTTCGATTCGCTTTCAGTATCTGATGTGCAACCATATGATTGCATGCTATACGCCCGGATCATCTAGTGCAATAGATTGGTTGCATGAGAGACATACTGCACCGTGTGGTTGAGTTGCCCTGCCCCGTCGAGGAAGCGTGGGATCACGTGCTTGATCCTTCCTGGCTCGGCGACGACGGAGAAGTCGACGTCCACGAAGGTGGCGAAGGCTGGGTACGAGACGGCGACGACACCAAATTCCTATTGGTAGAAGAGGTCATCGACGAGGAGCGCTTCGTCTATCGCTGGGCGAGTTTCGTGGACGAGCCGAGTCGAGTGGAAATCGAATTCTCTCCGATAAGTGAAGGAACGCGAATCGAGATCATTGAATCTCCACTTCAGGCTTCCATGAGGGCCTCGCTCGCTCTTCGATGAGAGACGCCATCTCTGAGGTGTTCGCGGCGCTCGCCGACGACACCCGACGCGGAATCTACGAGCGGTTGCTCGCCAACGTAAATGGACTCACCGCAACCGAGCTCTCCCAATCGGCGAGCGTGTCGCGTCAGGCCATCGTGAAACATCTTCAAGTACTCGAGCGTTCGGGACTTGCCGAACCGGAGCGCGACGGGCGCGACGTGCGATATTTCGTGGCGACCGAAGGGACTAAAGGCGCGTCGCGGTGGCTCATCGACCACGCCGACGCCTGGGATCGACGTATTGCTGCCTTGGAAGAAAAGGTCAGACGCTCAACGAAAACGTGACGCGTACGGCCGAATACATCACGTTGATTTTGCTTGACTGGACGTATGAGCGCTGATATATATATGTCATGACTACTACGCCAGCCACGACATATCCAATTAGCTCCCGAGAGACACTCACTGCTGCGCTCGAGGAGATCCTGCGCGGTGGGACGGCGCCCGTCGCCCTCGCGCTCTCCGATCTTGACGGATTTGCCGACATCAATCGCAATCGCGGGCAGGAACTCGGCGATCAGGTGCTCGCGCTCTGGGAGCAGACGTTCCAGAGCAACGTGCCGAGCGACGCCACCGTGTTGCGGCTCGGCGGCGATGAGTACGTCGCGATCCTGCCCGCGCTCTCCGTCGAGAACGCGCTCATCGTCCTTGAGGAGATTCGCAGCCACTTCGCACGCCGCGTCGAGGGGGCCCTCGGTGTGGCGTGCACCACGTCAATCGGTGTCGCCGCCAATCCCCCGCACGGAACGACCGCCGACTCGCTCTTTCAAGCGGCCGGGCAAGCGCTCATGCGCGCCAAACGCGACGGCGGCAATCGCAGTGCGATCTACGTCGAAGAGAAGATGGTGCTCAAGAGCAACTACTACAGCCGAGCGAATCTCGAGCGTCTCGCCAAGATCTCGGCGGCAACCAATCGGACAGAAGCGAGTCTTCTCCGTCAATCCCTCGACGACCTCATCGAGCGGTTTCGCGACCAGATCTGAGCTGTCTCGGCTAACGAGGTTTGAACGCGGATCCGCCCGTTTGCAGTATGTCGATCATGACCGTTCGCTGGCGTTCCCGCAGCAGCTTCTCTGCGAGCTCCGCCTGGGCGGCGTTGAAGGCGCGAAGCTCCCTGTCGGTCTTGGCGCCCTCGATGTCCGGCAACACGGCTCCGCAGCGAGCGCAATGAGTCGAGCCCGGCTTGTTCTGCTCGTTGCAGTCCCTACAGGTGATGTGGCTCTCCGCTGGTGGTCTCGATTCGTTATCTGCGATTGCCATCGTTCGCCAGCGTATCGTTGGTCAGCGGCGACGTCTGAGCAGGGCTTTACGACCCATCAGCCGTAGGAGGTCGGCCCCGCTTGGGCATCGGCCCGGCCTTCTTTGGCATTCGACCGGCGTCCACGAGGGCCTTGCGGAGCAACATCTCCAAATGGGCGTTCAGACTGCGGAAGTCGTCGGCCGCCCACCGAGCCAGGGCGTCGTGGACGGCCGGATCGATTCGCAGCAGTATCGGCTTGCGTTCGCTCACGACTTAGGCGTACAGCGTTCCGGCGTTGACGATGGGCGACGCCGGCTGGTCACTGCAGAGCACCACCATGAGATTGCTCACCATGGCGGCCTTACGCTCCTCGTCAAGATCGACGATTCCGCGCTCGGTCAAGCGACTGAGCGCCAGCTCCACCATGCCCACCGCGCCATCGACGATGAGTGATCGAGCGGCCACGACGGCGCTCGCCTGTTGACGTCGGAGCATCGCCTGAGCGATCTCGGGGGCGTAGGCGAGGTGGCTGATGCGCACCTCGACAATCTCCAAGCCCGCAATCGCCACGCGTTGGGCAACCTCGACGGCAAGCTCACCTGCGACCACATCGGTCGAGCCGCGAAGTGAGGTGCCCGATTCGGCCGGGTTGTCGTAGGGGTGGGTGGTCGCGACGTGACGCAACGCGGACTCCGCCTGCACGCGAATGAAATCGTGATAGTTGTCGACCGCGAACAGCGCTCTCGAGGTGTCGGTAACTTGCCAGACAACAATCGCCGCAATTTCCACGGGATTGCCGTCGGCGTCGTTTACCTTCAGGTGGTTCGTTTCGAAGTTCCGCACTCGAATACTGACGTCGCGGTGCTTAGTCAGCGGGCGAATCCAGGAGAGACCGGTCTTGTGCAACGTGCCGACGTAGCTACCGGCGAACTGCACCACCCGGGTTTGGCCCGGCTGCACAATGACGAGCGACGCCAGCACAACGATCGCCACCACGATTGGCAGCGTGACCAAGCCCTTCACCGACGTATTGGCGATCGCGACCGCGGCGCCAATGCAGACAGCGATCACCAGGACGCCGTACCAGCCGTTGATGCTCCACGCCTCATGCTCTTTGATCTTCACCCGCGTCGCCGAGGGACCGACGGGCACGGCGTCAGGTTGTTGATAGGGCAGATCGGATTGGCTCATAAAGCCTCCTTGACATTGATCCGGTTAATGCGATATCTAAGTGATATCACTTTATTCGTTCAATTGCAAACAATCGCCTTTACGCAGTTCTCAAGCAGAGCGGAATCGAAGCGCGGACCAGACATCGTCCAGCGCGACCTGACGAACTGGCCGTGCGCCTCCTTCGATGAGTGATGCCGCCAGCGTGTCGCGATTGAGATCAGTGCCCAGCTGGCCGGCCTTCGGGTACGCCAGCCACGTCAGGCGGTCGGAGGTTGCGGCCTTGATGATCATCGTGTCGAGCTTCTTCAGCGCCGCGAAATTTGCGACGAACGCCAACAGGGCCGGTCCCACGTCGCTGGTCTCATCAGTTTCCAGTTCCGAGAGAAGTCCGATGATCGAGTCGGGTGCGCCCACGACGTCGATTGCTTGGCCTGATTTAAGTTGAAATTTGGAGCGAAGGTTCACGCGAGCAGTATGACACCGATACGTCACCCCCATAAATGCACGTCAGCTCACCCGATGCGGTCAGGGATGGCTCAGAGTATGAATGCGACCTGTCGATGCGTTGTCGCGTGTCTCGAGTCAATGCAATCTGACCGTCGCGTTCGTTGAGTGCGTTCAACCGCCAACGGCGGCAGCCAGCTTGGCAAAGCAGCCGTTCCAGCCCTCTAGATGCGCGGGTTCGCGATCAGGCGGGAGGTCGCGGTGCGTGAGGTTGACGATCGTGTCGGCGTCGTCAGCAACGAACTCAACCTCCACCGTGCTGCTCCCGGCTGGCATTTCGTCATCCCCTGGGATGCCCCAGGTGAAGACGATCCGGTGGGGTGGCTCAACGATGACGTAGCTGCCTTTGGCGATCACTCCGCCAAAGTCGACGGAGAACATCCCACCCGGTCGGGCGTCGATGTCGACGCTCTCTCCCATCCAGGAGACCAACAGCTGGGGTTCGGTGAAGTAGGGGAACACTATCTCCGGGGAAGCAGCGATGCGCACGCTGGCACTGATCACGTTGGCCTTCTTTTCTCGGTTCGGGGATGGTCGTTCTCGACAGTCTGCTTCAAGCGTGCGAGGGCGTCGGGCCACAGCTCGTCGAGCAGGGCTCGTACCGGCTGGAGCGACTCGGATCGCAACGTGTACATCCGGCGTGTGCCGTCTCTGCGCTCAGCCAGCAGCCCAGCTCGCTTGAGGACAGTGAGGTGCTGGCTCACCGCCTGCTGGGTGAGATCGAAATGGGTAGCGAATTGGCCCGCGGGAAGCTCGCCAAACTGGACCAGACGCAACATCTGGCGTCGATGAGGATCGGCAAGCGCGCGCAGGACCGCGTCAGTACCAACGGGTGACGCGGACTCTGCGGTCTTGATCGTCATCGCTGCCTCCTCACGAACTGCACCCTTCGCTGAACGGATGTGCTCAGTTGCCGTTGTGCTCGGCGCGCCACGCGGCGAACCGCTCAGCCGGCTCGACGGGGTTGCTCGTGCCTCGGTCAACGTACTCGACGAGTCGTGCGAGGTGGCGCGTCCATCCGGCGTTGCACATGTCGAAGCACTCGAGGCTGGGATTGAGGCCGTGGTGGCGGAAGTGCAGCTCCGTGCCATCGTCAGTCGGCGTCAGATCGAACGTGATGGCCGTGCCAGCCCAATCGGGAACGGGCTCGCAGACGAGCACGCTCCAGCGGAGCCGTGATGCGCGATCGGCTTCGTCCACTCGCATGACGACCTCCAAATCGCCCACGAGGAAGCGAAGTGTCTCGCCCGCGAGGGTGCCTCCCGCTGCGGGAGTCCACCAGCGAGTCAAGGCATCAATGTCGGTGAGCGCGGAGAACACCAAGTCGGGAGCCGCGTTAAAGGACTTCGTCGCGCGAAAGTCAGTAGTAGTGGGAGTAGTCGTCATAGCGGCTCCTTTATCAAGTACTTACTTGTACAAGTACATGCTTGTAGACTAGACGACAGTCGGAAGCGTGTCAAGCGTGCTGGTCCTGGTCTCGCGCCTCGACGACGTTTGTTCGGCATTCCAGTCATTGAGCGGTGGTGTGCACCTGGTTCGAAAGGCTTCTGAAATCGCGCCGGCGAAGTGCGGTCGCTCCCCCGTCTCCGGCTTTCTGTCCCTACTCGCCCTCGGTGGCTCTTGAATCTCTCTCACGCGCTGAACGCACGTCCCGCCAACGCTTGGCAACCAGGACCGCGATCCCCGCGACAACTAGGACCGCGATCACATCCGTCACCAGCGAGACGTCGTGGAGGTCTTTGCTCCAGTGACCTCCGACCTTGTATCCGACCACCGCGAAGAGCGCGCACCAAATCGCGGACGCTGCCGCCGTCCACGCAACAAACCGAACGACGGCCATCTCTGCGAGGCCGGCGCCGAGTCCGACGAAGGATCGAACGAGCGGTATGAAGCGACCGAAGAAGGCGATCGGCTGCCCGTGACGATCAAACATTGCCTCGGCGCGATCAAGGTCTTTGTTCGTGATCAGCACGTACTGGCCAATGCGTTCGACCAGCGGTCTGCCGCCGACGCGCCCGATCGTGTAGCCAAGCATCGAGCCAATGACTTCGCCTACCGTCGCGACAACAATGACACCGACGAGTGAGAGGTGATGGCTCGACCCGGTGACTTTGCCACTGGCGAGGGCGCCTGCAAGTGCAATGACGAGTTCTGAACCCGTCGGAATGCCCATCGCGGCGAGCAACGTGGCAATGAATAGCGCAAGGTAGCCCCAATGGAGCAAAAGGTGCGTCACTCAGTCACATCCGTGCGCGAACGTGCCACCAGGACGCGATGATCCGTCGAGTCGAGAGTCATCCTTGAACCGTACGGCCTGCGCATGGGGTCCGGCGACCCCCGTCGAGATGATTTCGCCAAAGACACAGTCATCCAAAGGTTGCAGGTCATGCCTTCGCGAATCATTCTGAGGTCGCTCGAAGCGTCCTCTGAGGCGTCGTAGCGTTGAGGTCTGTGACAATAATTGGTACTGCGGCGCCTTCCGGCGACCAGGAACAGCGACAGCCCGTCGTGACATCCGCTTCGTGGCGACCAGAGGACAACATGGCGTTCGACTCTCGTGGGGTGATGGCCAGACGTCTCCAATCCGCTCGCGCCTGGTCGGGCAGATGGCTTGATGTGCCCGAGCGCGGTGGAGAATCAGGACCGATCGCGAAGCTCTTTGCCCACATCACCTCATTTGCGCGCACCCACGTCCTGATCACCGACGGCGCGATCGCCGCGGTCGTCTTCGTGTTTGGTCTGCTCGCCAGCGAAGTGGTATCGCTGTCACTCTCTCACGCAGTGTTCACCGTGCTCCTCGCGCTGCCGCTCGTCTGGCGCCGACGCGCCCCGATCACCGTGTTTCTCGTCATCGCTGCCGTGGCGTTTGTCCAATGGCTGTCGAACGTGCAGCTCGCGGGCGATGTCGCACTGCTGGTGGCGCTCTTCACCGTGGCCGACGACCGATCTCCTCGCGCCGCCATCGGCGCCAGCATCATCCTCGAATGCGGCGCCGTACTCGCCACCGCTCGCTGGACGACGAGCCACTCCGCCCTTCGAACTTTGGCGTTGCTGTCCGGTGTCGTCGTTGCAGCGCTCGTCTCGGGCATCTACGTCCGGGCGCGTCGAGCCCATGTCGCAAGCCTTGAGGAGCGAGCACAGCGTCTGGAAATCGAACGAGATCAACACACGCGCCTCGCCGCCGCGGCGGAACGCGCTCGCATCGCCCGAGAGATGCACGACATCATCGCCCACAGTCTCGCGGTCGTGATTGCACTGGTCGGTGGCGCGAGCGCGAAGTTGCGGAGCGACCCCGATCAAGCCAGTGATGCATTGGCGTCAGTGTCCGATCTCAGTCGTCAGGCACTCGACGACACCCGTCGGCTCCTCTCGGTTCTGCGCGACGAAGACGGTGCGGCGAGCCACTCGCCCCAGCCAGGTGTGGCGCAGATCACGGACCTTGTGCAGCAAGTCTCCTCTACCGGCATCGTCGCCACTCTGCACAGCGAAGGAGCGCCCACTCCACTCGCCACGGGTCTCTCACTCGCCGCGTACCGCATCGTGCAAGAGGCAATCACGAACGCGCTGAAGTATGCCCAAGGGGCGACGGTGATTGCGGTCGTGCTCGTGTGGAGTCCGGGTCAGCTCGAGATACGCGTGAGCGACGACGGCCGCGGCGCACCCACAAGCGAAACCTCTGAGAGCGGCTTTGGTCTGGCCGGGATGCGCGAACGTGCTGCACTGTACGGGGGCAGCGCGTCGGCTCACACCCTCCGCTCGGGCGGATGGGTCGTCTCCGCGACGCTCCCCACCGACGACCGAGGCGCATCGTGAGCGATGTCGTTGGTGCAGACAGCCCGATCTCGGTCCTGCTCGTCGATGATCAGCCGCTCCTCCGGATGGGCTTTCGCATGGTGTTAGAGGAAGAAGAAGGCATCACGGTGGTCGGCGAAGGCTCCGATGGCGCGTCGGCCCTTGAACTGGTCGGTCGTCTGCATCCCGACGTCGTCGTGATGGACGTGCGGATGCCTGGCATGGACGGTATCGAGGCAACGCGAGCCATCGTGGCCGCGGAGCCTCACGCACGCATCTTGATCCTCACCACGTTCGACCTCGACGAGTACGCGTTCAGCGCGCTGCGCTTTGGGGCCAGCGGATTCTTACTAAAAGACGTTCCTCCGGCCGAATTTGTGCGAGCGATACGCGCTATCGCGAGCGGGGACGCGGTCGTGGCACCCGGTGTGACGCGTCGTCTCCTCGATGCCTACGCGCACAAGCTGCCGAACTTGAAGCTCGAAGACAGTGATGCTCACCCAGAGCTTGACGAGCTCACCACCCGCGAACGGGAGATCTTGATTGAAGTGGCCGGTGGTCACTCGAATGCGGAGATCGCCGAACACCTTTTCGTTGCCGAGGCAACGGTCAAGACGCACCTCAGCCGAGTCCTCGCAAAGCTTGGTCTACGCGACCGGGTGCAGGCCGTCGTCTTCGCGTACGACGTCGGTCTTGTCCAACGCAGAAATGAACGCTGATATGAAACACGCCCGTCACCGCCGCCCTTCCTCGTGCTTACGAGGCCGAGAGACCCAACCTTCGGATGGCCAACTGCCGCTCATCGGCAGCATTTTTCCGGCGCCTCTCGCCGCCAAGGTCCCCGAGATCATTCTGCTCTTCTGGGTGGTGAAGATTCTCACCACCGCCGGCGGTGAGGCCACCTCGGACTACCTAAAGACCCTGGGCAACATCAAGGGCGGCGGAGTCGAGATCGCAATGTTTGCCGTGGGACTCGTGTGGCAGTTCGGAACCCGTCGCTATCGAGCGTTCGCCTACTGGTTCTTGGCGTACGCCATCGCCACTTTCGGCACCGGCGTCGCCGACTTTCTCCACCTCGACGTGCACATCCCCTACGCCGGGACGACCGTGCTGTGGGCCGTCATACTCGGGGCCATCTTTGCGCTGTGGTATCGCAGCGAGGGGACGCTCTCCATTCACAGCATCACGACGCAGCGGCGCGAGGCCTTCTACTGGTCAACGGTCTTCGCCACGTTCGCTCTGGGCACGGCGCTCGGTGACTTCACCGCGACCTCGCTTAACCTCGGATACCTCGGATCGGGAATTCTCTTCGCAGTGGTCTTCTGTCTTCCCGGTCTTGCCTGGTGGCGATTCGGCCTCAACAGCATCGCCGCCTTCTGGTTCTCCTACGTCATCACCCGGCCGCTCGGCGCATCCTTCGCCGACTACATCAGCAAAGCGCGCGACCTGAGTGGGATCAATTTCGGCGATGCCCAAACCGCCATCGTCTTTGCCGTGGCGGTCCTCGCGCTCGTCGCCTATCTCGCGGTCCAACGGCCAGACATTCAGCCGGAACTCAGTCCCGCTGAGTGAGAACTCTGCAGCCCTATTGCGCCTATCCCACGTTGGGGGTTGACTGTCAGGGGGAATGCTCTCTTTGAGGGCTCATCGGATATCAGCGGGGTGCACCTTCGCGAAAGATTTTGCTCGATTCCATCGTGGAACATCCAAATTGGTTGATTTGCGCTAGTACGTACAGTGTGGTGAACCCATTTGTGCAAAGCATGGCCTGCAACTTCGAGCAAGCGTTACGGCTCCTGGAGGTTTCGCTCACGGATTGTCCCGACATCCTGTGGGAGACGGACCTGTGGCCGGACGAGGCGCTCACGGGTCCAACACCCCACGGGGGATTGCACGGTTCAGCGCCGTGGTTTCTGGCGTACCACGCGCTGCTGACCCTCGACTACGACCTCACCGCCGAGTTCGAGCCGTGGACTCCGCCGCAACCCTTTGACGAGAACACATATGCCTTTCCCCACCGTGTGTTCACCAAAGTTGAGCTCCTCGGCTACGTCGACTACTGCCGTGCGAGGGTGCGCCGAACGCTTGATGCGCTCTCCGAGGAAACGGCGGCCCGGCTTCTCCCTGACGCCCACCGATACCGAGGCATGCCGTACGGAGTGATTGTCGGCGGCATGCCGCTGCACGTCCTTGAGCACGCATCCCAGATACGCCAGTTCCTCGGGACCGCCGGGGTCAGAGTGCAACCCATGCCCGGCGATCGCGGGTTTGCGGGGTGACCTAACGCTGAACCCTCGTGCCTCCACTCCGCAAATTGCTTTCCCGCGGCGCCTCTCTGGGCGCGGCAGTCACGAGCACCGGTACCGTCAGGCCACCAGACCCGGTGAAATCCGATGAGCCTCTTTGAGGCGGCGTCCGGATTCGAACCGGAGTACGGGGCTTTGCAGGCCCCTGCCTAACCACTCGGCCACGCCGCCAGAAGAAACAAGCCTACTGGGCCGCTCGAAGTGGCCTAATGCTTCTTGACGAAGTGGTAGGCCGCGTAGATGAGGGCGAGCACGATCAGTACCACCAAGACCGACTTCAGAATCGCCGTGAGCACCCCGACCACGGCAAAAATCAACCAGAGGACAACCAAGACGGCAATCACCACGCCCATTGTTTTCACGACTGCCATCTGACCACCTCTTTCTTCAAGCAATTGTAAGGTGAATACGTAAGAGCAGTCTGTAATCTAGAGAAGTGATTCGACGCGTGCGCATGATGAGCGCGCTGTTCGTCGTGCTGGCGGGCGCGGCGCTAATTCCTTCGGTGAGCGCGTCGGCTGCCACCATTTATCGAGTCCGTGCCACTCTGTCGACGTCGCTGTCGGCCAATCTCCCGCTCCTGCGCCTTCACTTCAGTGTGCCGACCAAAGCGAAGTCCCTCCCCCCGCTCGTCACCAAGCCCGCGCTTTCGACGAAGTGGCAGCAGATCAGCCCCAACGACGTCCAAGCCATCGCCCTTGGCAAGCTGCGTCCCCAGACGACCTATCAGTTCCAAACCCCGACCGGCGTGAGCTGCACCAAGGTCTGCTCATTCACCGCCTACACGACGACCGTCGTGAGCGTGACGACAAATCTCACCTGGGAAGACCAACTCCTCGCCGAGCTCAACTACCTTCCTCTCAACTTCACGCCCGGTACGCCGCAGAGCCAACCGTCCGCACAAGTGAACGGTACCTACACGTGGGCCTACCCGGGCCTGCCGACCGACCTGACCTCACAGTGGAGCGTCGGCACGGACAACGTGATCCTGAGCGGCGCGCTGCGCACGTTCCAAAGTCAGCACAACCTGCCGGTCACCGGCGTCGCCGACCCGACGACGTGGAACGAACTGTTGAATGCCGTCAACAGCAAACAGGTTGATCCCGCGACCTACAACTATGTTGACGTGAGCGAGGGGTCGCCCGAGACGCTCACCCTCTACGTGGCGGGCAAAGTCAAGTTCCGGACGCTCGTCAACACCGGCATCGAGCCCGTGCCCACCCAGACCGGCACCTTTCCGGTCTACGAGCGATTCGTCTCAACGACCATGACGGGGACTAACCCGAACGGCACGAAGTACAGCGATCCGGACATCCCCTGGGTCTCCTACTTCAACGGCGGCGACGCGCTGCACGGCTTCATCCGCTCCTCCTACGGCTTCCCACAGAGTCTCGGGTGCGTCGAGATGCCCTTCGCGTCCGCCCAGACCGTCTTTCCCTTCACGCCGATCGGTACCCTCGTCACCGTCCATACTTAGGTTCGCGGTTCGGGTCCAAACGCGTGACGGCCACGCTGCGTCGCGGGATCGACCCCGCGCTCGCCGAGCTCGCTCGCAGTGCCGACGGAGGTTCTCCCAAAGCGACGACGCACCTCGTCGATCGCGTCGCGCAGCGCGCCGTTCTCCGCTTGACGCTCGCGCGATACCGCCGTGGCCTGCGATTTCGCGTCGTTCGACGTTGCTTCGATGCCGAAGCTGAGCTGGACCTGATTGTCGCTCCGCTCCAAGAGGCCCGAGGCGTGCAGCCCGAGCAACCGCACGGAGTTTGACAGCTCCACGGAGCCAACGAGGGCGTCGGCCACGGCTTCGATCGCGTACTCATCGTCGATCCCAAAGGGCAGCGTCTGGGACCTCGAGACACTCGTCAGGTCGTCGAAGCGCACCATGACGCTGATGGTGCGCGCGACACTCGACTTTCCCCGAAGCGCTCGAGCCACGACGCCCGCGTGGACCTTGAGCGCCTCTTCGATCTCGCCGAGGCCCACCAGCGAGCGAGCGAAGGTCTGATCATGGCCGAGTGACTTCATTTGGCGGTCCGAGACCACCTCGCGGTAGTCCTCGCCAATCGCGTACGCGCTGAGCGCCGCCGCCATGGCGGGGCCAACGTGCTGGGCGAGCGTCGTCTCATCGACGCGCGCGAGATCGCGAACGTGCGTGAGTCCCAGCTGCGCCAGTTTGGTGGCGGTCGCGGGTCCGACGCCCCAGAGCGATCGCACCGGCAGGACGTCGAGCCACTCGATCTCCTTTTCGGGACTCACCCAGAACACGCCCGGCCCCTCGACGAGTCCTCGCTCAACGACGCGCGGCTTGGACTCCTTTGACGCGAGCTTCGCGAACAGCTTGTTGCGACCGAGTCCGACCCCACAGCGCAGCGAGAGCTCGTCGTTGATGCGCCGACGCAACTCCTTGCCGGCTTCGATCGGTCGCACGTGGAGACGACGAAGGCTGCGAAGGTCCGCGAAGACTTCATCGAGTCCGAGTGGTTCGACGTCGGGCGTGAGATCGAGCACGATCTCGTGGAACAGGCGCGAGTACACCTCGTAGCGATCGAATCGCCCGGGCAAGATGATGAGCTCGGGACACGCGCGACGCGCCACCACGCTCGGCATGGCACTGCGCACGCCGTAGCGACGAGCCTCGTAGCTGGCGCTCGCAATGACGCCCCGGTCCCCCGCGCCGCCAACGGCGACCGGTTTTCCACGAAGCGTCGGATCGTCGAGCACCTCGACCGACGCGAAGAACGCGTCGAGGTCGACGTGCAGGATCGGCGCTTCGTCGACCGTCGGGTTGCTAGAAGACGAGTTCAATGCAGCGAAAGGCTTCACCGTAGGCGACGCCGACGGGACGACCGGCCTGTTCTCCCCGCTCGAGCACGACGTCGCGAATGGCGCTCGCGTCACCCCCGAGCTGCGAGGCGTGGGCGAGGACCGCCTTCACCTTGGTGTCGATGGTGCGCGACACATCGGCGACGACGTCGGGCTCATGGGTGCCGCTCAAAAGCAATGCGCTCACCTGATGGGGCGGACCCTGGTCGGGAAAATAGAGGGGCATCGCGGCAGCGGGCGCAACGGCGTCGAGCAGCGCCCAGCCCGTCTCGCGGTGGTCGCGGTGATTCACGTAGACCTCGCCAAAGAACGTCGCCGTCGGATCCGGTCCGAGCACGACCTCGGGCTTCAACGTACGCACCAGTCCGACCAGCCGCTCTCGCAGCTCCAGCGTGTTGTCGACGGTGCCGTCGGGCAAATCAAGCGAGGTCAGGCTTGCCGCGCCCAGCACGCTGGCGGCGCTTTCGAGCTCTTCACGTCGCGTCTCGCGCACGACCGAGGACTCGAGATGGGGTGAGTGCGAGCCTTTGGCGCCGTCACAGATCACGACGAGGTGGACCTCGACGCCCTCGCTCGCCCACTGAGCCATGAGCCCGCCGGCGGCGACGTCCGCATCATCGGGATGGGCGTAGACCGCGAGTGCGGAGTGGGGTTGAAGCCGGAGGAGCCGCACGACTAGCCCCGAAGCTTGGGGGCGGTCGTCTTTACCAACATGCCGATCTCACGAGCGAAGTCGTCGGTGCCCTCGAAGCCCTTGTAGACCGACGCAAAGCGCACGTAGGCAACGTCGTCGATATCGCGCAGCGCCTCGAGGGTGGCCATCCCGACCTCTTCACTCGTGACGTCTCGATTGAGCAACCGCATGGACTCTTCGACGACGACCGTCACGCCGTCTAACACTTCGTCATCGACTGGACGGTTCTTTGCGGCTGAACGCACGCCGCGCAGGATCTTCTCGCGGCTGAAGGGCTCGCGTTCGCCCGAACGCTTGACCACGTACAGGCCGATTTCCTCGATGCGCTCAAACGTGGTGTAGCGCTGGGCGCAGTTGGCGCACTCGCGGCGCCTACGGATCGCCACGCCATCTTCGGCCAAGCGGGAGTCGACCACACGGTCGTCATCGGCCGAGCAAAAAGGACATCGCACCACCTCACGATACACCTAAAACCCCATTTTTTCAGGGGATTAGGACGTGCTCACCCGGCACGACGACAGAGGATCCGAGCTCGCGAATGAGCACGAGGCGGGCTTCACCAGGATTGGTGGGGTTCATATCGCGGGCAATCGTGTTGACGGTGTCGCCGGGCTGGACCACATAGTCCATGCCCGAGGCCAGCACCAAGGAGCTCGCGAGGTCGTTGGAAAGACCGGTGCCACTCGTCGCACCAAGCAGGTGGCCCGGCATCGCGAGCACCACCAGCGCGCCGCAGACAACAAGGGCCACGAGTGCACGGTGGCGACGGCGGCGCGCAAGATCGCGAGCGAGGCGACGCTGACGGAGCGGTACCCCCTGGCGGATCGGGCGATTGAGATCTTCGTACGAGACGAGCCGAAGATAGGGTTCGGTCGTGAACTCCGGGGACTCAAGCAGTTCAACTGCGGCCATGTCATTCTCCCTTGCTCTACGAACACTTGTTCGCTATCCTACGGCGAACAGGTGTTCGATTGCAAGAGTAAATGTCGCCTGTAACAACCCGGCTAAAAGTCGGATTTTTCCATCAGTTTCCGGCCAACACGGCCAAACTCTGTCAATCGCGAGGCGGGTAGCGGACGATCAGTTCGCAACACCTTTGTCGCCTCGACGAGGTCGCGAGCGAGGCGAATTCGATGACGCCGCACCTCGGCGGCGCAGAACGAGGTCAGTGCGTCATCAGGATGGTCATTGGAGTCCGTGACCTGTCCGTCGGTCACCCAGATAATGACTTCGCGCTCTCGTCGCCGACCGAGCGCCCACGAGAGCACCGGGCCGTCAACCCCGTTCCCCACGTTGCCTGAGGGATACGACGTCGCGACGGTCGAGCGATCGCAGAGGACCCAACAGTTCGTCGTCACTCCCTTGTCGCCGGGCCGATGGCTGTAGCCAATGACGAGCGCGCCCGGCGCCGTGCGCACCAATGCTTGCAAGCTCTCCGCATCGATATCCATTGATCCCGACTGATCGACGATGACGATGCCCCCTCTGGTCGTGGCGCGCCGACTGAATGCTCTGCGACGATCGTCGGTGAGCAGACGCCCCGGATAGCGCAGTGCGGTGCCGTTCGTTGCTGGACGTGACCGTCGTGTTGTCGAAGGTCGCTCTTCGCGGATTCTCGAACGGGAATCATCGATGACGAGCGGCGCGAAGACTCCGGTCGGTGGTCGACGTCCTCCTACTTCGAGGGAGCGGCGAAATGCACGGAGCTCGTCGGGCGTGGTCGGCACGCGCGCCGCGAGTGCGCCGGTCACCATCCGCGCGATCGCCAAGGTCGATGTCGCGTAGCCCGCGGGCAGGTCCTCATCGTTGAGCCTCGTCGCCCCAATTGAGACCGTGCTCTGATCGAGAATGGCCAGTGCGCGCTTTCGTATCGCTCGCAGCGCTCCTAACCACGACGAGTTGCCCGAACGGATGCCTGCGAAGTACTCGCGCTCTGCGCCCGTGCCAATGACGGCCATCAGGAAGCACACCGCTTCGCTCCACGCCCCCTCGACCGCGAGTCGCCTCGCGCCTTGCTTCTCGGTCCCGTCGCACAGCAGCGACACGTCAAAGCCCAGTCGGGCGACCAGGGTGTTCACGCGGAGCTCTTCGGCGCACTCGAGTGCGCGCGCGGACACCTCGGACAGTGCGCGGCGCAAGTGATGGGGATGCGGACTCACTCGAGCGTGCATGAGCTCATGGGCACGCACCACTCGAGCTTGCTCGCCCGGGCCGAGAGGGACCTCGAGAATTCGATCGGTTAGATTGCAGCTCGCGGCCCCGCGCATCGTAGAGCCTTCATGCACCGTCCACGCTCTCGAGGCGCCCTCATCGTCTCGCCCCGTAATGAGCTCGGGATAGACCGACGATCCGCTCACGACACGGCGCTGATGGCGAGCGCGTCGAGCACGCCTTGAGCCACGTCGTAGCCAAACACGAGGGACGCTGCTCGTTCGGCCCCATGGTGCGTGCGCAGCTCGTCGAACGCATAGAAGCTCCGGATGGAGATGCGACGATCTCGAGGGCCGAGCGAACCCGCAAGCGCTGGTGCGCGCAGGTCGCGGCTCAGCTGCGCGACGGCGTGTGGGTGAGGACGGTCCACTCGGACGGTGACCGGAAAACGGTCGCGGAGCGCCGCGGGGATCTCTTCGAGGTCGTCCACGTTGGAGGTCATCACGACGGAGAACTCCCGACCTGGACGCACCCACTCGAGGGAGTCGGGGTTTCGCCACAGGGCAGACTCCGGTGAGTCGGTGATAGCGAGGAGCGTCGCGAGCGCGTCACCCGACGCGCGATCAACTTCGTCGAGCACCAGCCGCGTGCCGCGGCCGTTCTTTCCGCGCCACGCACGGATAGCCGGGCCCTCGCGCCACTCAAAGCGCTGCTCGCCGGTGGGCATCCACGTGCCCGTGATCTCTCCCGAGGTCAGATCCTCCGTGCAGATCAGTCGCTCCGCCGGCGCGTCGGCCACCCCGTGATGAAGCGCGGCGAACGTCTTGCCAGTTCCGGGCGGACCGTACAGCAAGACCCGGCGAATGCCCGCTCGCACTACGTCGTCGAAATCTCTCCAGCACGGACCTAACTCGTCAACCATCTCGACTCCTTTGGAAGTGGTCTCCCAAAGGTCGCGGTGCGGAGGTTGTGTTAGCTCTCCACCGATTCGCCGAGATACACGGCGCGCACGCGCTCGTCGTGCAGGAGATTGCTCGAAGTGTCGCCAAAGACGATCCGACCGTTCTCCATGACGTAGCCGCGGTCGGCGAGCCGAAGAGCCTGGGTCGCGTTCTGCTCAACGACGAAGACGGTGGTTCCCGCATCACGGATCTTGCCGATGATCGAGAAGATCGTCTCGACGATCATGGGAGCGAGTCCCATCGAGGGCTCATCTAAGAGCAGCAATCGCGGCTTGGACATCAAGGCACGTCCGATGGCGAGCATCTGCTGCTCGCCGCCCGAGAGGTTGGCTCCGGGCTGTTTGCGCCGCTCTTTCAAAATGGGAAACTGCGTGTAGATCTCTTCGATGTCGTCACGCAGCGGTCCGCTACGGCGAAACGCGCCCATCTCGAGATTCTCTTCCACCGTCATTTGAGGAAAGACGCGGCGCCCTTCAGGCACATGGCTGATGCCCATCGAGACGAACTCGTGCGCTTTGACTTCCGTGATATCGCGACCCTCGTAGGTGATCGAGCCACTGGAAGGGGCGTGCAACCCCGAGATCATGCGAAGCGTCGTGGACTTGCCGGCGCCATTGGCTCCAAGCAGCGTGACGATCTCTCCCTGTTCGACGTTGAAGGAGATTCCGTGCAATGCCTCAATCGATCCGTACCGCACGACCGCGTCGGTGACAGTGAGCATCAGGCCTTCGTTTCTTCGTGAGAGCTGCCCAAGTAGGCGTCAATAACAACTGGATTGGCGCGAATCTCCGCCGGGGAGCCTTCGGCGATCACCGAACCGAAGTTGAGCACGTAGAGCCGTTCCGCGAGGGACATAATGAGCTTCATGTCGTGTTCAATCAGTAGCACACTCACGCCGCGCTCGTCACGCACTCGGCGAATGAGCTCTGCGAGCTCTAGCTTTTCGGACGGGTTCGTGCCCGCGGCTGGTTCGTCGAGCAGGATCACCTCCGGATCGGTGGCGAGCGCCCGCGCGATCTCCAGACGGCGTCGCGCCCCGTACGAGAGCTGCGAAGCGATCAGGTTTGCTTCGCTCGTGAGCCCGACAAACTCCAACAGATCGACCACCACGCCATCGGACCGATGTTCACCGCGACGGGTTCCTGGTCCGCGCACGAGCGCGCCGACGAGTCCGATGCCTCGATGATCTTCGGCGCCGATCTTGATGTTCTCGAACACGTTCAGGGCGCTAAAGAGCCGCGAGGCCTGAAAGGTTCGCGAGACGCCGGCTTGGGCGATCTGGTGCGCCTTCTTCCCAATCACCGACAGCGGAGCGGCGTCACGCGCCATAAACATGATCGATCCCTCTTGAGGCTGGTAGACCCCCGTCAGTGAGTTGAACAGCGACGTCTTGCCGGCACCGTTCGGACCGATGACGGCCAAGATCTCGCCTCGGCGCATTTCAATCGACACATCGCGCAGCGAGACCACGCCGCCGAATCGCAGCGTCAAGTGTTCGGCGCGGATGATGAGATCGGTTGTCACTTGATCGGTCGTCGCTTGATCGTTCACGGCTGATCTCCCGTCAACACCTCGTCCGTGTGGATATCTTCGCCACCTTCGGCGGCGGCGAACTCACGAGCGCGACGACGAGATGGCAGTAGGCCCGCGGGGCGGAAAATCATCATGATGATCAGCAGTGCCCCGATGTACATATAGAGGTCATTAATCTGATACCCCCACGGCTGATAGTTGTCGAGGTAACTGGTCGCAGTCTGAATGACAATCGCCCCGAGCGCCACACCCCAGATTGATCCCATACCGCCAAATATGACAAGCACCAGCACGTTCACCGAAACTTGGTAGGTAAAGAGACCCGGGTTCACGATGCCGACCAATCCCGCGCTCATGACGCCCCCGAAGCCGCCGCTCGCTGCACCCACGGCGAAGGCCATGACCTTGTACTTCAGAGGGTTGATGCCGACAGACTCCGCGGCGACCTCGTCCTCTCGAATGGCCACCCAGGCTCGACCGATGCGCGAATGTTCAAGCGACGTGAACACGAGGATGAAGACCACGACGAACACGAGACAGAGGTAGTAATAGGGCGTCGGAGATATGCCCCAATGAAAGTGCCAGAACCCGAGATTGAGCGATGGATGGGGAACCGCAGAAGATCCCACGCCTCCGCCCGTCACGCCACTTTGCGTCTCGACGAAGTCGTCGATGATGAGCGCGAAACCCAAGGTTACGATCGCCAGGTAGTCACCGCGCAAGCGAAGAGTCGGCGTGCCCAAGACGACACCAAAGATCATGGCTGCGAGGATGCCGATTGGGATGACCCAGAGCGTGGGAATCGGATGGTGAAAAAGGGCTGGCATGGGCAGCGCACCCGTCAGAAAAGCGGTGGTGTACGCACCGATCGCATAGAAGGCAGCAAAGCCCAAGTCAAGCAGTCCGGCGAAGCCAACGACCACGTTGAGTCCGAGTGCAAGAAGGATCCACACTCCGATCTGCTCGACGATGAGGTACATCCAAAACGACTCGTGCACGAACTTGGGTAGGAGAAGCACAATGATGAGGGCGACCAGGATCAACGCTATGCGGGTCGAACGCTTGGAAGTGAGTTCCTTCGGGAATGCAAACACCGTGTCTATGCCTCGACGGATAGTTCGAGCTCGCGGGCGATACAGCGACATGAGTAGCCACACGATCACGCCCAAAGTCAGAAACAATAACCAGCGAGGCGCCGCAAAGAGCCCGAACCACGACACCCGTTCGAGAAACGACCCGTGCACGCCCGTCGTCGGCGACGCGGTGCTCGAGCCAGGCGTGCCCGTCATCACAGCGACGACGGCCGCGACGATGAGAATCATGAACAACCGCTTCAGATTGGTGAGCGACAAGAACGTCACGCGGTCCTCCCCGACTTCTCGCCCAAGATGCCCGTCGGGCGGATGATGAGTACGAGGACCAGAATAAGAAAGGTGTAGATCTCGGTCCACTGGACGTTGCCTTCAAAGGCGAAGGGAACCGAGAAGCTTCCAAAGAGACCAATGAACAGACCTCCGAGAGCGGCGCCACGAAGGTTGCCAATGCCGCCGAGCACGGCCGCCGTGAACGCGTAGATACCAATCTCGGTGCCGGCGTTCTGGACGATGCCGCTCTGAAGCGAATAGAGGAAGCCGGCCGCTCCCGCGAGCGCGCCTCCCAAGATGAAGGTAATGGTGATGGTGCGGTCAATGTTGACACCCATCAGTGACGAGGTCTCTGCGTCTTGAGAGACCGCACGAATACCCCGACCGAGGCGAGTGGCGCGCACGATGCGGTCCGCCACCACAAGCATCACGATTGCGGCGATGATGCTCACGAC